>CALKTD010000001.1 GCA_937997345.1 uncultured Atopobium sp.
CTACACACCTAATGACGATATTCTGCATGTTTTAGGTATTTTCAGCGTCATGTATGCGTCTTTTTGACAGATTATCCGACATAGGTGTGCTCAGCCATCATCAAAACAGTACAAGCAATTAATGATGTTGCCCGTACGATATGGTTGACCGCGGATACAAGCTTCTAACGTGTCCCACTTACTCATGTGGCTTATTTTGCGCCCGTCGGTATCATGTATTGCCCATCTGGGTACGTATTTGACACAAATCAATCCAAGAAAGGTCGCACATGTACCTAGAGCAAATCAATGGACCAGAAGACGTAAAGAAGTTGAGCGCGGAGGCTCGCAAGGTGCTTGCACAGGAGATTCGCGACAACTTGCTGGTCATGGAGTCAAATCACGGCGGCCACTTTGGCCCAAACTTTGGCATCGTCGAGGCAACTATTGCGCTCCATACTGTGTTCAACTCGCCCGTTGACCATATCGTTTACGACGTCTCGCACCAGACGTATCCGCACAAGATGCTCACTGGCCGCAAGCAGGCATACCTGGATCCCGCGCTTTACGACTCGGTGTCTCCTTACACTGATCCCGCCGAGACCCCGCATGACCTCTTCAAAATCGGCCACACCTCCACGTCCATCAGCTTGGCGCTTGGCCTGGCAAAGGCTCGCGATATCATGGGCGGCAAAGAGAATATCATCGCAGTTATCGGCGACGGATCCATGTCGGGCGGCGAGGCGCTTGAGGGCTTGAACGTTGCCGGCGAGCTGAACAGCAACTTTATCATCGTCTTCAACGACAACCAGATGTCCATCGCCGAGAACCACGGCGGCATGTACGACCAGTTTGCTGAGCTGCGCCGCACTAACGGAGCTGCCAAGAATAACCTCTTCAAGTCGATGGGTCTGGACTACCTGTATGTCAATGACGGCAACGACATCGAGGCTCTTATCGCCGCATTTGAGCAGGTAAAAGACTCGACCCATCCGGTCGTAGTCCACATCAATACGCTCAAGGGTAAAGGTTACGCTCCAGCGGAGGCAAACAAGGAGAAGTGGCACTGGCACATGCCGTTTGATATCCAGACTGGTCAGAGCCCTGCATCCGGTTCTTCTAAGTCGTATGCCAGCATTTTTGCAGAGTATGCCCTCAAGCGCGCAAAGACTGACCCAAAGTTCTTGGTACTTATGTCGGCTGTTCCTGGCCTGCTTGGTCTTACGCAGGAACGTCGAGAAGAGCTGGGTAAGCACTACCTTGACGTGGGCATTGCCGAAGAAACTGCAGTTGCAATGGCTTCTGGCGCGGCTCACGCGGGCGCGCATGTGATTTGGGGTTCAAGTGCAACCTTCATCCAGCGCACCTACGACCAGCTAACTCAGGACCTGGCGCTTAACCAGAATCCTGCGGTTATCGTGGGTTCCGGCTCCATTAGGGGCTTGATGGCCGCCACCCACCAGGGCCTCAGCAGCATTTCCATGATCGCAAACATTCCTAACATGGTCTACCTCGCGCCGTCCAACGCCGAGGAGTACATCGCCATGCTCAATTGGGCACTTGAACAGGACAAACACCCTGTCTACATCGCAATTCCTTCCGGTCCTGTGGTCCACGCCGAGGGTCCCGTCCGCACAAACTTCGACGATCTCAACACCTACGAGGTCACGCGCAAGGGCTCCAGGGTGGCCGTTCTTGCCCTGGGCGATTTCTACGACCTTGGCGAGAAAACCGTTGAGGCCCTCAGCTCCACCTTGGAAATTGAAGCCACGCTGGTTAAGCCATACTTTGCTTCTGGAGTTGATCAGAATCTGCTCGACAACCTGGCAAAAGACCACGACGTCATCTTGACCATTGAGGATGGCATCATCGAGGGCGGCTGGGGACAGAATATCGCTAGCTACCTGGGAACTTCTTCCGCACGCGTGCTGAACTACGGCGTTAAGAAGGCTTTCTACGACCGCGTCAACATCGCGGACCTTATGCGAGAAAGTCATCTGGAGCCCGAACTTATTGCCGCAGATGTTAAGCAGGTGTTGGGTCTGTAGACGGTGCTGAAACGCAGCTGTTGCTGCAGCTTTACCCGTACGAGCCGCGCCTGCGCTGCAGTGTCATCGTTGCGACATCGTCTGTACTTCTACTAATCACATCAAAACTGCAACAAAAAAGAGGGGCCGCATCTGCGGTCCCTCTTCTGTATCAAGCGTATGTGCCGTTGCGACCTGTAGGGCGTCGCCAGCTTGCGCCGTTGCGGCACGCTGTTGCGTTGTCACTGCCAGCTAGAAGTTTAAGCTTTAAGAGCGCGGCCCATAGCGTCAGCCTGAACGATAGCTGCATAGAGCTCGTCAGGAGTGACGTCGCCAGCAAGGTTGTGGATGGTCTCGCCAGGAACGCAAGCAGCCTCAGCGATCTTCTTGATCTGCTCGTCAGTGGTGATGCCAACCTCCTCGAGGGTAGTTGGAAGACCAA
>CALKTD010000002.1 GCA_937997345.1 uncultured Atopobium sp.
GGGTACAAATTCCCACTAAGCGCTCGGGACCCCTTGTAGGAAAATGTCCTAAGTGTGGCAACAATATTGGGGTACATGGAACATAGAAAACAAAGTGAAGTATCTTTCTAGGGTAAATATACCACCCCCACCTTTAAGGCTCTTAAAATACGTTTTAGAGCCTTAGAAAACGACACAAAAAAGCAAGAGCATTTTTGACCTTGCTTTTTTTATTGTCGTGCAATCCTGATACACTTTATACAGAAGCTCTAAACCCTTGTAGCCCTTGCATTGATACAGATTTTATACTTTTTCTTTAAAAATAAGTGTATTTTTTGAAAGAAAAGTCGCAAATCCTTGATATTACTGGGTTTTTGGGTGCTGAGATGAGCATTCTGACGCGTTTTCAGTCTCTTGCGTGGGCAATCTATCACGACTTTTCTTTAAAATCGCTATTACAGACACCTCTAAAACCCTTGTGGCTCTAGGAGTTTCAGCTTTTTAAGAACAATCAAAAAAGGGTCTGCAATATGCAAACCCCTTTTCGATTGATTATTTTTTTATTGTATCAGGTTTGATACAAGTATGATTGTGCAAAAAGTGAGCGTTTGCCATGTGGTTATGCGGTATTCTAAATAAATATTTGTTCGTCTCGTAAGATATTCCTGCAGAGCGCAGGAAAAGCCTGCAGAGTGAGTTACAAGGAGGGTATGCCCGTGGAGCGCATCACGATTTCTGCATTGTACGCAGATGCAGAGCAACTTGGTGGCCAAAAAGTTACCGTGGCCGGCTGGGTACGTTCAGTAAGGGATATGAAGAATTTTGGCTTCGTCACACTTAATGATGGTAGCTGCTTCAAAGACCTACAGGTTGTTATGAATCGTGAGAACCTTGGCAATTACGAGGAGGTTGCTTCCTGTGGCGTTGGCGCCGCTCTGAATATTCAGGGTGTTCTTGAGCTTACTCCTGATCGCCCACAGCCTATTGAGCTACAGGCTCAGAGCATTGTGATTGAGGGACCATCCAGCCCTGACTATCCAATGCAGAAGAAGCGTCAGTCTCTTGAGTATCTTCGTACGCAACAGCACCTTCGTCCTCGCACTAACATGTTCCGTGCGGTCTTCCGTATTCGTTCTGTGGCTGCTTTTGCCATCCACCAGTTCTTCCAGGATCGTGGTTTTGTCTACGTGAACACTCCAATCATTACCGCATCTGATGCTGAGGGTGCAGGAGAGATGTTCCGTGTTACCACGCTTGATTTGAACAACGTTCCACGTACCGAGAATGGCGATGTTGACTACTCAAAGGATTTCTTTGGTCAGTCTTCTCACCTCACTGTTTCTGGTCAGCTTCAGGCGGAGAACTTTGCTATGGCCTTTGGTGATGTGTACACCTTTGGTCCAACGTTCCGTGCAGAGAACTCCAACACGCGTCGTCACGCTGCAGAGTTCTGGATGATTGAGCCAGAGATGGCTTTCTGTGACCTTGCGCAGGACATGGATGTTGCAGAAGAGATGCTTCGCTACGTTATTGCATACGTACTTGAGCACTGCCCAGATGAGCTTGAAATGCTCAATAAGTTTGTGGATAAGGGTCTGCTTGAGCGCCTTAACCACGTTGCAACCTCCCAGTTCTCTCGTGTTTCTTATACGGAGGCTATTGAGATTCTGCAGGAGGCGATAAAGGCTGGTCAGAAGTTTGAGTACCCTGTTGAGTGGGGTATTGACCTTCAGACTGAGCACGAGCGCTATCTCACTGAACAGCACTTTGGAAAGCCAATCTTTGTTACTGATTATCCCGCAGAAATCAAGGCCTTCTACATGCGTCTTAACGATGACGGCAAGACTGTTGCCGCAGCTGACTGCCTTGTTCCAGGCATCGGCGAGATTATTGGTGGCTCACAGCGAGAAGACCGTCTTGAGCTTTTGGAGAAGCGCATTGTTGAACTTGGCATGAACCCCGACGATTACAAGTATTACTTGGATCTTCGTCGTTACGGCTCTTGCACACACTCTGGCTTTGGTCTTGGCTTTGAGCGCCTTGTTATGTACCTCACCGGTATGGATAACATTCGCGACGTTATTCCTCACCCTCGTACCGTTGGCAACGCTGACTTCTAAGATTGCAGGTCACAGGCGGTGTGGCGGAGCGCGATTGGTGCGCTAACTTAATCGCTACAGTTGCCAAGTCTTTCAAGCTGGATTTTTGCTTGCATGTTATGCATAACCGTTATGCAAAAAATGCATAGCAGAGATGTGATATAAAAAGTTTTTCTCGCCATATACCGATATATTTGCCCGTTGGCAGTAAAAATAGGACGTTCGTGCAAAATTGCGCGAGCGTCCTATTACGCTATAAGAAGCAGTTTTCTGCAGATGACCAGCGGAGGTAAACATGGTAAAGACTTTGGTTCTTGTACGACATGGTGTATCTGAACGTGGCTCTGAAGACATGAGTCGAGAGCTCACACGTGCTGGTCAGAGAGCTTTATCTGCCAATTATCCTCATATTTTTGGTCTGTTGGGACCAGAGGGTGAAGAGGCTGAGATTTGGACAAGTCCTGCTCTTCGCGCACTTGAGACCGCAGAGATTGTGGCAGAGGCGCTGGATGCAGAAGGTCTGGAGATTCATGACTCCCTTTACGATCAAGATCTTCCTGCACTTCAGGCAGAGCTTGAGCACGCTGATGCAGAAACACTGATTCTTGTTGGTCACGCCCCATTTTTGGGTTATGTTGCAGAGACTCTGCTGGGATTTGAACTCCCACTGACAAAGGGCGCTGTGTGCGCTATTGACGTACGCGGTTCACTTGGTCATCAGCATGAGTGCGTCTGGAAGCAGCTTGGAGATGTTCGCGAGCCTCACGGTAAGCTTCTTTGGCTGGTCAGCGGTCCTTCCACCCAGCCCTGGGAGACGCTTGACGCTTTGGATGAGGCATGCGCTCATGCAGCAACCAACTTGGAGGACGCATATGCAGAGTTCCGCGCCCATCCAGAAGATCCTGCGGTAATTTCAGCATTTAGGTTTGCGCTCAGGGGAACTCAGCTGCTTACCAAGTTCTTCTCGCCACTTCTTAATGAGGAAGCAGTTAAGATTGCTGAGCCTGTTTACAGGTTGATGCTTGGTGCAACTACGCGTCTTCGTGAGATCGACGGCTTCTCTGATACCGTTGCAGATTTGATGGAGTCCGGAGAGCTCTCTCAAGGCTCCAAGCTGGTCAGCGCTGTAGAAGCAGCTCGCGAGACTGAGCGTGATCGCGTCTGTGAGGCTCTGCGCAAGAAGGCGGTTCGCCGTAGTCTGCGCTGCGCTCTTGATGAGCTCTTTGAGCCCGCTTGGTCAGACGCAGTGCTACAAGATGGCCTCTCGTTTGAGGATGTCAGCAGCCGCTTTGATTACATGCTTGAGACCATTGATGCGCGCCTTTTTGGCCTGGATATGACCAGCTTCTCTGAGGTACACCATGCAAGGCGAGAAGTTCGTGAAGTTGAGCATATTCTCTTCCACCTCAGTGACATGTTGGGCGAGAAACGCGCAAATTATACTCAGATTATGCAGGACATTGACTCTGAGCTTAGTATTGTTTGCACAGCTCAGCGCAACATTTCCCTGGTCAAAGAGTGGAAAGACTCCATGGACTTCAGAGATGTTACCTCAGACCTCGCAATTGTTTCAGAACATGAAAAAGTTTTGATTGAGCGTGTTATTGAGGGTAGAGAGACTAGTATCCTTAGATAATCACATAGTCCACGTTTGGAGCGCATTGACGTTTGCGCGGCGTGGATGATGATTATGAGGGAGGATGCTATGTCTGAGAGCATCGAGACTCGCTGCGTGCAGGGCGGTTATCAGCCTGGTTGCGGTGAGCCTAGGCAAGTGCCTATCATTCAATCAACCACGTTCAAATATGACGAGTCGATGCAGCTTGGAGAGTTGTTCGACCTCAAAGCTGCGGGCTATTTCTATTCTCGCGTTCAGAATCCAACGCTGGATAATGTAGCTTCAAAGATTTGTGCTCTTGAGGGCGGTACTGCTGCAATGCTGACTTCTTCTGGTCAGGCAGCAAACTTCTTTGCCGTCTTTAACATTGCTGAGGCCGGAGATCACTTTATTGCGCTTTCCACCATTTATGGCGGCACTTTTAACCTGTTTGCTATCACCCTTAAGAAGATGGGCGTGGAGTGCACGTTTATCTCGCCAGATGCAACTGACGAGGAGGTTAACGCAGCATTCAGGCCAAATACCAAGTGCGTCTTTGGCGAGACTGTTGCAAACCCTGCGCTGGTCGTCCTTGATATTGAGCGTTGGGCAAAGGCTGCTCATGACCATGGCGTGCCACTGATTGTTGACAATACGTTTGCCACGCCTGTGAACTGCCGTCCTCTTGAGTGGGGAGCAGATATTGTGACCCATTCCACTACTAAGTATATGGATGGTCACGGCTCTGCTGTTGGCGGCGCTATTGTTGACGGTGGCAACTTTGACTGGGCTGCTCACGCAGATAAGTTCCCAGGCCTGACACAGCCTGACCCTTCCTATCACAACCTTGTGTATGCAGATACCTTTGGTAACGGCGGCGCTTTTATTACTAAGGCAACCGTTCAGCTTATGCGTGACTTTGGTTCTATTCAGTCGCCACAGAGCGCTTTCTATCTCAACCTTGGCCTTGAGTCCCTGCATGTTCGTATGGCTCAGCATTGCAAGAATGGCCAGGCAGTTGCCGAGGCGCTTGTTAACAACCCTAAGGTTGCGCACGTAAGCTACCCTGGTCTTCCAGGCGATAAGTACTACGAGCTGGCTCAGAAGTACCTGCCAAACGGCTCCTGCGGTGTTATCACTGTTGACGTTGCTGGTGGTCGCGAGGCTGCCGAGAAGTTCTTGGGCAACCTCAAGGTCTTCTCCATTGCAACACACGTTGCAGACGCTCGTTCTTGCTGTTTGCATCCAGCTTCTTCAACGCACCGTCAGCTTACCGATGAGGAGCTTGTAGCAGCAGGCATCACCCCAGGTACCGTACGCTTGAGCTGCGGTATTGAGGGCACCGAGGACCTTATCAACGACGTCGAGCAGGCGCTTGCTGCACTGTAGGTAGACGTTCTATAACCGCTTATGTTTATGGCGAGAAGATCTTGGAATCAGAAGATCTTCTCGCCATGTTTTTTGTGAGGAGTACGTTGTTGCGCGGAGCTGAGAGCGCGCGGGCTATTGAGCTCGGGAGATGGATTCTGGGTCCAGGCGATCTTCTGGGCTGGAGAACTCGGATGCTGTAAACTCTGCATCGGTGAGTTCGGAGTCCTCTTCCTGTGCATCGTCTACGGCATTAGAACCGTTTGTATCTATGCACTTGAAGTGCTTGCGATAGATGTGGATGAGGCAGCCAATAGAGAGCAGCGCTGAGAGTATGTTGGACACAACTGACACGTACCAAAGTGCGTCTAGGCCAAATGGCTTCAACATCAAAAGTGAGCTGATAGGGAAGATAAGTGCCATAAAGATGCTCAAGAGATTGGAAATCTTTGTCTGCTTCAGGGCAATAGCAAGACTCTCGGTACACATAGTAATCCAGCTAAAAATGAAGACAAATGCATGAATACGCATGGCAGGAATAGCCATGTTGAGCAGATCTTGCGTTCCTTCAGGCAGGTAGAGTTTGACCAAGAACTCCGAGAAGAAGAACGAGACACAGAACGCAAAGATGCCAATGATGATACCTGTGGAGAAGATGTACTTCTCGATAGCAAGTACTCGATCTTTTTTCTTTGCACCCCAGTTATAGCCAATAGCTGGCTGCATGGCGTCAGCCTGTCCATAAATAAGCGGTTGGATAAGGCCGCCAGAATAGAGAAGCACGCCATAAGAAGCAATGGCAATATCTCCGCCAAGGCTCAGCAGGGCGGCGTTCATTAACAGAGAATAAATCCTGCTTGAGATATTCTGCATAAAGATAGGGAAGCCGTTTACAAAAATCTCTCTTATGTGCGTCCAGTTAAAATGTGGTTTTACAAATTTGAGAATCTGCTTGTTACCAATAAAGGGCCAGACGCCATAGAGCGATGAGAATGCAATAGAGATGCAGTAACCCAGCGCAGCATACTCAACGGATAACCCTAAAACACCTAAGAAGTAGTATTCAAGTACGGTTCCCAGAATTGCGGAAATAAAGGCAATGCTGGTAGAGCGTCTAATTTTTCCACAGATTTTAAGGAAGTTATCAACGGCGTATGAGATGCACATAATCGGCAAGAACAGTGTCCATACACGCAGGTAGACGACTCCTTGTTCGGCAATCTTTCCTTGAGCGCCCATAAGTGCCAGAACGTTTGGTGCACAAAAGAAGAAGAAAATGCCACTGATAACGCCAGTGGTAATAAGCATGATAAACGCGATGGTGAAGATATTATTAGCCGTTTGATGGTTCTTCTTGCCGTGTTCAACTGCGATGACCGCAGAGGCTCCAACGCCAATAAGGTCGGCAACGGCAAAGCAGAGAATAACCAGTGGAATGGCAATGGTTACTGCGCCAAAGGATTCCTGACCCAGATAGCGTCCAACAAGGATTCCATCTGCAGTGTCGTAAAGCATCGACGCAAGCATAGCAATAGCACCTGGAAGGGCTGCTCGTAAAAATAATTTAAATGGTGGTGTTTCCGCAAAAAGCTTATTCGATTCCATACTTCTCCTCGATTAATGGTGGAACATGTCAGACAAACTCGTGGTGTGGACATGTGACACGCTCACGAGAAGATTAAAAAAGCATCGAACAAGCCTCCTTACATACTTGCAGGTACACGGACAGTTGTAAATAGTAACACAGCAAAGTAACTGATGCTATGATTTATTTGAACATTTTGGACAAGTGTGAGGATTTTTGTGTCAGTGGAACAGAAAAAAGAAATCGGTGCTGAGATTGCCAAGTTGGCTGAAAATTCAAAGGTAGAAGAGCTCTCTAAAAAGGTCACTGAGGTATCCTCTGAGCTGGCAAAAAACGTTTCTGAAGTAGCAGAGCGTGCCGAGAAAATCCTTGTAGTTGACGAGGAAGAACCGCTGAACCGTTCTACTTCTGATCGAGTTAAGGCTACTGTTCCTAGAACGCCAGCACAACATATCTTGCACATTGTCTCAATTGTATTGATTATCTTGGGCGCGGCAGATGTTTTGATAACATTAGCGTCTCTTTTTGCTACTATTACAGGCTTACAACCTGCGGTTCCTTTGGAGAAGCTTGAGTTTAGTGGCGTGTATTTTACATTTAGCAATAACGTACTTCTCGGCTATGTATTTGTATTGTTTATTGGTGTGTTGCAAGTTGTCACCTCGATATGTGGATTACGCGCAGCCAAGGATTCATCAAAAGTTGAACCTTACAGATTTCTTTGCTATTTGATTGGTCTGATTATTCTGCTAGGAATTTTATGGGCTTGGGGTAGAGGAGAGTTGATTATTCTTGATCCCTTTGTTCAGCTTAATACTATTGTTTACGTGGTAATTTGCTCTAATCTTGCGGATAAAGTAAAGAAGGAGCATGACCAGGGTATTGTAGGAACTACGTATTGGCGCTCTCGTCATCAGCGAGTTCTCCACTTCTTTGCGCTGGTCTCTATTGCATTGAGCGGAATTGCACTTTTTCTAGTTCTGATTCTGCTTGGACTGCATGATCTTTCTAGAGTTGTAAATCAACCGTTCTTGGCAACTGTTAATCAATTTCTTGAGCAACAGGGTATTCTTACCATTTTCTTGGTGACAGTTGGTGCAGTATTTTCTCTTGTTGCAGGTCTTTTAGCTTTAAAGGGTTCAAATGATGCCCGATTTATTAGACCGTATATTCTTGCGGTTACCGTTATCGTTCTGTTTGACGTAGCAAGAATTATCTTTACGGCATTAACGCAGGGTATTCCTGCCGTAACCAGCCAAGATATCTTTGAGTTGGTTTATAACGCCACGGGATGGTACTTGGCTGTTCGTATTGAGGCAGGACTTCCCAACAGTTATGGTCTGCGTTTGTGGAAGAAATTTACTTCCTAGGTGCAGCGTAGTAAATAATTGCTTGCAAAAAGCCTCTGTATCTGAACTGCCTCCCATTTCTTGGACACGAGAAATAGGAGGCAGTTCAAAACACACC
>CALKTD010000003.1 GCA_937997345.1 uncultured Atopobium sp.
GGAAGCGTTTTCCCATGTAGCCCATCTCTTTTTCGAACTCGAGACAAGCATTTTTGCCCTGAACGTACTTCAGTGGCTCACGCATTGCGCGTAGCATTTTCATAGGTTCCCCTCTCCGGATACGTTTTAGACCTATGTAATTTATGGTAACACTGTCAAAAGAACATAACAGCAAGGAAAATATTTAGATTCCAGCAAAGTGAAAATCTAGATTCCAGCAAAAAAGAATTTAGATTCGGACAACTTCTGGAAAGTTTACGTGAACATACACTCACCAGCCGGCAAATGATATTCTTGTAGTGTCAAATTTTCGCACTGTGGTCTTTGGAGGACACATGCTTAGTTCTGTCGAAATCAAACCCGATGTCTACTTTGTAGGCGCCCTTGACTGGAACGCTCGCGAGTTCCACGGCTACACCACTGAGCAGGGCATCACCTACAATGCATACCTTATCCTGGACGAGAAGGTCACGCTCATTGACACCGTCAAGCGCCCATTCTCCGAGGAGCTGGTCGAGCGCATTAAGAGCATCATCGATCCAGCAAAGATTGACGTTCTGATCTGCAACCACATTGAGATGGACCACTCCGGCAGCGTTCCTCGCATTCTGGAGCTCGCGCCAAACGCCGAGGTCTACGCAAGCGCACCTCAGGGCGTTAAGGAGCTCAAGGCTTTCTATGGCGAGAATATCAACGTCAACGGCGTAAAGACGGGCGATACGCTCAACATTGGTAAGCGCACCCTGACCTTTGTGCAGACCCCAATGGTCCATTGGCCAGACAACATGGTCACGTACTCTGGCTACGATAAGATTCTCTTCTCCAACGATGCATTTGGTCAGCACTACGCATCAAGCACCCGCTTTGAGGACGAGTCCGACTACTGCGAGGTTATGAAGCAGGCTCGCAAGTACTATGCAAACATCGTTCTGCCTTACGGTCGTCAGGCTGACTCTGCTGTTACCGCAGTTAAGGGCATTGGTCTGGAGAACATCGATATTATCGCCCCAGCTCACGGTGTTGCATGGCGCTCCCACATTGCCGACATCATCTCCAAGTACGAGGAGTGGACTACCGGCAAGCTTGAGGAGAAAGCCCTGGTTGTGTACGACTCCATGTGGGGTTCAACCGACAAGATGGCTCATGCTCTCCTGGACGGTTTTCTGGCTGAAGGCATTCCTGCCCAGCTCATCGACCTCAAAGAGACTCACATCTCCAACGTCATGTATCACTTCTTGGATTCCAAGTATGTCTGCGTTGGTTCGCCTACGCTGAACTCTAAGTTCCTGCCTACCGTTTCTTCCTTCCTGACCTATATGAGCGGTCTTTCTCCAAAGAATGACCACCGTATTGGCTTTGCGTTTGGCTCTTACGGCTGGGCTCCACTTGGACCAAAGATGGTCCAGGCCGAGCTTGAGGCAGCAGAGTTTACTATGCCACTGCCTGTTCACGCTATCGGTTGGCTTCCTTCCGACGAGGACCTGGATGCCGTTCGTGCGCAGGTCAAGGACCTGGTCGAGGCTGGCAAGCAGCTCTAATCTAGCGGTATATTGAGCAAGACCCCCACATTCATACTGAATGTGGGGGTCTTTTGCTGTAGGGGGGGAGTTAAGCGGGTAAGAATGATGCAAATGACCCTGAAGTGACCCCGGAGTGACTCCGAAATGACTCCGAAGTGACCTCGAAGTGGTAAAAAATGCGTTTAGTTGGAGAATACAAGTTTCTGTATATAGCGTTTGTCCTGATAAAAATTTTCAGTGCGGTAAAAAATCGTCTTAGTTGGAGTTATTTTGGCAATTTTTTAATTTTCAACTCCAACTAAACGCATTTTTTACCGTTTTGGGTACATAATTTTAGGCGTGAAATTTACGTATTCATGACAATGAATTAATTGGGCGAGTTATTCAGAATTCTGCATCAAATATTGAGAACTGCTTGTTAGTCAGAATTAACGCAGAAAAATAGAGAAGCATGACATTAAAATTGCGGTTTGAACCGTAGAAAAGCGATTTGCGTCGCGGGAAAAGCGTGCTGCTTGTATAGTTGACGCTATCACGCCGTGTGTCCGTCGGCCACACCGTGTAACTCGCGCTTAGTTGACGCTATCACCTCGCGAAGTTGTCCGCGCCATCGCGTCTCGCGACTGACATTTCATGGCGAGACTGTGTCAAATTCTTGCAGACCACAAGGTAGAGCACGTTAGAGTACAATGGTCTGTACAAAAAGTTACTTCGAAGAGGTAGGTGCCCATACATTCGATGGACATTGCGTTAAGTATTGGAATAACTCTGCTGCTTACCCTGGTAAACGGCTTCTTTTCTGCGGCCGAGATGGCTATTGTCAGCTCTCATCGCGCGGCGCTTGAGGCAGACGTAGACGAGGGCGATCCAAGAGCCCTTGCCGTCATTGATATTACTACTGATCGTGGATATTTTCTTGCAACAATTCAGGTTGCAATTACCTTGGTAGGCTTTGCATCTTCGGCATTTGCAGCAACAAGTCTTTCTGAGCCATTTGGCGCTTGGCTGGTTAGCATCGGAGTCCACGCTGACCTGGCACTTCCTTTGGCTGTCGTGGTTATTACGCTGATTGTTTCCTTCTTCTCCGTGGTCATCGGCGAGCTGGTTCCAAAGAGCATCGGCCTAGCAAACTCTGAGGCAGTGGCCAAAGCAGTCGTCGGTCCCATGAAGGCGTTCATGCAGATTGCGCGTCCACTCGTGTTCATCACGTCTGCCTCGGCAAATGCGGTTACCACGCTCATGGGCATTGACACTACCAACGACCATCAAGAGGTCACCGAGGAAGAGCTCCGCTACATTGTCAAGGATTCCGAGGACCTCTCTGAAGAAGAAAAATCCATGATTCACGAGGTCATTGAGATGGGTGACACCGTTGTCCGCGAGGTTATGGTCCCGCGCGTTGATATGACCGCCATGGAAGACACCGCAACTATCAGCGAGGTCCTGCGCGTCATGCGCCAAACAGGTTTCTCGCGCATCCCTATCTACCACGAGAATATCGACCGCATCGTGGGCATTGCTCACATCAAAGATTTGTTGGAGCCAGCGCTTGACCAGCACGCTAGTGACGAGAAGATCGCGCGCTTCGTACGTTCTGCTGACTACGTACCCGATACCAAAGACATCATTCCCCTGCTCACTGAGATGCAGACAAGCCGCGATCAGATGGTCATTGTTGTTGACGAGTACGGCGGAACTGCGGGTGTCATTACCGTTGAGGACATCGTTGAGGAGATTGTCGGCGAGATTGAGGATGAGTTTGATCCGGACAACAAGTACCTGACGCAGCTCTCTGATAGAGAGTGGCTGGTAGATGGTCGTTTCTCGCTCAATGATGCGGATGAACTTGGATGGCCGGTGGGGGAGTCCGAGGAGTATGAGACTATCGCGGGCTTTGTGTTGGATTTAGCTGGTCATCTGCCGCGTCCGGGCGAGGTGTTTGAGAAGGATGGCTACGTGTTCCGTGTGCAGTCGATGCGTCGCCGTCGCCTTTCTTTGCTTCGTGTAATTGCACTAGAACCACAGGTAGACGGTGAATCTGAGCCAGCTGGCGAAAACCCCAACACATCAGAAAATGAATAACTAAAAGAATGATTACAATAGAGTGAACCAATAGAAAGAGGTTGAAATGGCGCAGTTGATTTCTATCAAAAAAGTTGTGGTAGGACCTAAAAACTTGACCGCTACCGTTGAGTTTTCGGTAAAAGCGCCACGTTTGACCTCGGAAAATGCTGAGGCAACCGAGCGCGTACTTGAGCTTTTGCCAGGTCTTTCCGAGCACCTGTGCTTGGGTGACGCCGACGCTCGCTTTGGCCTTGTTGCCAAAGACACCGAGGTAGCGCACCTGCTTGAGCACGTAACCGTCGAGCTCCTGGCCCTGACCAACCTTGCGGGAGACGTCTCTTCCGGCAAGACTTCCCTGGTAGATTCTCGCCGCGGCCTCTACGAGATCATCCTCGCATGTCCAGACGACGTGCTGGTTGCAGCCTCGCTTTCCAGCGCTGTATGGCTCCTCAACTGGGCATATGGCAACCAGGAGGACGCCGATCCGGACATCAACGCTATCGTTTCCGGCCTCGTTGCACTCATTCAGGGCCTTGACGGCGAGAAGACTGATGAGCTCGCAGACTCCGCAGAACCTGAGGTGGACGCTGCGCCCCAGGCAGAGAGCGTAGAAGCAGAGGATTACGCTGCCGACAACTCCTCCGAGGACGTCGCTGATGCAGCTGCTGCTGATGCAGTTGAGGCTGAGGTTGCTGACGCTGAGGAGAACAACGCCGAGGTCGCAGGCATCGACGTAGCCAACGAGGACGCGCCCGCCGACGCCGCCGACGAGCTCGCCGATGCAACAGCTGTCGAGGACGCCACCGACGACTCTGAGGTCACTGACGTCCCAGACGACTGGAACATGATTAACGTTCCTCGTTCAAAGCCCGTTCGATAAACGCCCTTATTGCGGTATGATTACGTACAGCGTTTTGCTGTTTAACAGGAGGTACTTATGAGCAAGAAGTCTGCTGGTTTCTTTCTAGGCGCTATTTTTGGTGCTGCTGCTGGCGCTGTAGCTGGTCTTTTCCTAGCTCCACGTTCCGGCGAGGAGACTCGCGCTTTGGCTGCAGATGCTGTCAATGACGCATGGGATTCCGCGCTTGATTCTTATGAGCGCACATCTAAGGTTGTGAGCACTAAGATTGACGAGGTCAAGCCTACTGTTGACGCAAAGACCGACGAGCTCCGCGCAAAGGTTGACCTTGCACGTGAGCGCATGGATCAGCTTCGTGAGTCACTTTCTGACGCTGTGACCTCTGCTTCTAACACTGTCGCAGATGCTGCTGATGTTGTTGCAGATTCTTTTGTTGTTCCAGAACCAACTGCTACATCTGCTGAGGCTCAGGCTGTTCGCATTGAGAACGTTGAGTCCCACGAGCAGGAGAACGCTGGCGAGGGCTACCAGGAGGCATAAGCCTCACTTACAAGCAATGTGACGGGACGCCTTATGACGTCCCGTTTTTTATAGAGAGGTTTCACGTGAAAACAACCGAGCTCTTAGGCGCAAAGGTCCTTCTCCCCAAAAAGCCTACTACAAAGGGCAAGCACGCGGGAGAAGAGCGGTTTTCCAAATTAGGAAAAATCCACAACGTGGTTTTTGCACCCTTCAAACAGGGCCAGCCTTCGCAGGTAGTGGGCGTGATGATTCAGAAGCCCGATATTGCTGGCATGATTAAGCAGGATGACGCGTTTGTCACGCTGGAGTCTCTGGAGACCATTGAGCAGGGGCTTTGCGTAAAAGATCCCGAGAATAACGTTGATAAAGCTGCAATCAAACGTCTGAACTTGGACTTTGATACCTGCATTCTATGGCACGGCATGGAAGCTCGCACTAAGAGTGGCAAAACCTTAGGTTACGTAAGCGGCGCAGAGTTTGACCAGGTTACCGGCGTGGTATCGGCATTTCTTGTGGGTGACGGCGCTGGATCTGAGGCGCTGGTAGGTTCGTTTGCCATCAAACCTGAGTGGCTGCTGGGCTACTCCAACGGTGCAATGGTACTCTCTGATGAGGCGGCAGATGCCCAGCTCACTGGTGGTCTGGCTGCAAAGGCTGGCGAGGGTTATGCGGCCGCTGCTGCAAAGGCTTCCGAGGCTACAGCTAAGGCTGGAAAGGCTGTTGCAGAGGCTACCGAGAAAGGCGCGTTTGCCCTGGGTAAGACGCTGGCCAAGGCAAAACGAGCTATCGAAGACGCTACCGAGCCCGACGCAGAAGACGATTCCGAGCGTCCAGCTCCCGTTGCTGCAAAGGATGTTCGCCTCGAGAAGCCATCTGCGGAGGAGCAGGTCGCTGCTGCAGAAAAGGCTGCTTCGGACAAAGCCGCTGCTAGTAAGCCTACCGCTAAGCCTGCAAGCAAATCATCTACACAGGCCACCGCTAACAAGGCAGCTAAGGGTTTTGGCATGCAGCTTGGCCGCATGGGCAAGATGTTCTCTGACTTCAAGGACGAGTTTGACAAGGCAAGCAAGTAATAAGCCGCAGATAAATACATAAAACAAAGGGCGAGAAGACCGATCTTCTCGCCCTTTTGTGTTGCAGTTGCGTGACGCTTGCTACAAACCCATGGCCTGCAGAATAAACATCACAATGGTCAGGATGATGACAGTGATGATGGTAAACCAGGTCAGTGCGTTCCAGATGCGACCGTTGGCGTACTTGCCCATGATGTGTTTGTCGGCTGCGATGATAACCATAAAGACAAGCAGAATCGGCAGCAGAATACCGTTGATGACCTGGGCAGCCATCATGATGCCAAAGAGGCTCATGCCTGGGATCAGAACAACCAGCGCAGAAATGACCAGGACGGTTGTAATAATGCCGTGGTAGACAGGGGCCTCCTGCCAGCTACGGTCGGCTCCGCGCTCCCAACCAAATGCCTCGCAGATAGCGCTTGCGGTAATGCCTGGTAGAACGCATGCTGCAAGGAAGGACGCGCCAACCATGCCCAGCGCAAAGAGGGTACTAGCATACTGACCCGCAAGTGGCTCAAGTGCGCGAGCAGCGTCGGCAGCAGAGTCAACAGAGATTCCGCGTGGGAAGAGGACTGCACCGGTGGTCAGCATAATGAACCAGGTAATGACCTCGGCCAGGATTGCGCCGGCAACATTATCTGCACGCTGTGCAGGAATGTCGCTGGTATCAAGGTTCTTCTCGACAACATTTGATGCAACCAGGAAGATCATGTACGGACTGATGGTAGTACCAATATTTGCGACCAGCAGGGAAATGTAGGATGGGTCGGCAGAAGGCTGAGGAATGATGGTAACGCGCAGAGCTTCTCCCCAGTCTGGCTGAGCCAGTATGCCAGCTACCACGTACGTGACAAAGATGCAGCTAATTGCCAGCAGAATCTTCTCGATGCGACGGTACGATCCACCAACGGTCAGAAGCCACACCATCAGGGCGCTGATAGGCACCGAGACGTACGTTGGGATGCCAAAGAGCTCCATACTGGACGCAATACCTGCGAATTCGGAGAAGGTAACAGCAATGTTGGAGAGCAGCAGCGCGCCCATTGCCAGCGTGGACAGGCGAATACCAAAGCGCTCGCGCACCAGCGATGCAATGCCTTTACCGGTAACACAGCCCATTCGAGCTGCGGTTTCTTGAACCACGATCAGCAGGAAGCACATAAGCGGCACGGTCCATAGCTGCGAGTAGCCAAACGTAGCGCCCGCACTGGAGTAGGTTGCAATGCCACCGGCGTCGTTGCCAGCAAATGCGGCGAGAAGACCGGGACCCATTGCCATCAAGATGTACTTGAGGCTGTTTTTGTTGACCGGAGCCTTTTGCTTAGGCGCGTGTTTGCCCTGCTCGACAACGCTTCCGTCGCTCGCAGAAAGCTGGCCAGCCGCGTCTTGCTCTGCAGTGGCGCTCTGCTCTGCAGCAACGTCCTGCTCTACAACTGTGCTCTTCACCTCTGCGTTCTCTTGCGCCATTTACATTACACTCACAAGTGAGAGAGCGTAAGAGAGGATGAAGAATGTCACCACCGAAAGGCTCATGGAAATCAGGGTAAGCGTGAGACCTGAAGTTTCCTGGTTTTTCTCGTCACGGTGGCGGAGCACAGCCAAGAAAATTGGAGTCAACAGGAAGGAAATGAGCGTGGAACCTGCTGCTGCGCCAAAAATCTGAATGATAGTCCGGTCAAAGAGTGCGGCATAGAACATACCTGCGTTTGGATCATACGGGTGGAAGAGCGCCTCTAGCAGAGCATGAGCTGCCGCACCAAGGATGCAAATGAGGCCGCTAACCAGAAGGCCCAGCAGAAGCGAGCGGAAGGCAAAGCCCAAGATTGAAGGAGACTTCTCGCTACCAGGATCGTCCGTCAGGAAGAAGTTTGTTACATAGTTGACGGTATTCTCGCTCAAGTTTAGCGAGATTGGCATTGTAATAGTGCAAAGACCTGCAAAGATGCCCATGGTTGGATCAGATGTTGCAGCTGTTATAGCAAAGGCGGCACCTACAACGGAAGCGATCCAGAACAGAAGCCAAAGGTTGCGATGAAGGAACCAAATAATGTTGCGACCACGGTCGCCAGAATCGGAATCGCCTCTGCCGCCGCCAGCAATCTGAAGATCCTCGGCGTGCTCCTCTTCTAGAACATCAAGAGCGTCATCGACGGTGACAATACCCAACAGGCGGTTATCGTCAGAAACAACAGGCATAGCCAGCAGGTTGTATTTTGCAATGTTACGAGCAACGTCCTCCTGGTCGTCCTCTGGTGAGGCGGTGACCAGGTTCTTATTAGCAATCTCCTCCAGACGGGTTTCTGGTTCGGAGACAATCAGGCGGTTCAGCGTAACGGTTCCAGATAGGCGGCCATCCTCGTCAGTAAGGTAGAGGTAGCGGACGGTTTCAAAGTCCTCGTCCAGGTTACGCAGGCGATCAAAGGCGTACGCAACGGTCTGGTCCTCAGGAACAGAAAGCGCCTCGGACGTCATAATACGGCCAGCGGTGTACTCGCGATATCCCAGCAGCTGCCTAATGGCGCGCTGCTCCTTAACGCCCATCAAGCGCAGGAGTTTCTCGGCACGATCGTAGCTCAGCTCGGAGACAAGCTCGGCTGCATCGTCTGGGTCCATCTCGGACAGGATACGAGATGCTTCTTTTTCGTTCAGGCCACCGATGAGCTCAACTGCCATAGCGTCGTCGTTGAACTCTGCCATTGCGCCGGCTCGCTGTTCGTCATCAAGCTGGGCAAACACCTGGCTACGCAGGCGAGAGTCCAGACGTTCAATAATGTCAGCAACATCAGCAGGGTGCAGCTCGTCCAGCGTCTTGTGGGAAACGGAGAGCTTAACGTTAGAGAGGTCGCGCTCAACCAGGTCCATGTAACTCCACGCAATGATGCGCTCTTGCATGGGGTGACCCATAGCACGCGCAATACGGGTGACCAGGTGCTCTAGCTGGGGAGAAAGGCTGCGCAGCAGACCGCGTGCGCCAACCTCTGCGCCCAGAAGGCGAAGCTGCGTCGAGCTGGTATCGGAGAGCTTGAGGTCATTTACGCGGACAACACGAATGCCACGCGTATCAACAATCTGCTTGTTCAGAATATCTCTGGCGAGAAGAACCTCGTTAGGCTGCAGGTACGAGAAACGAATCTCAGTTGAAGGCACCTTAAGCCTAATGACGTCCTCATCGTAGGTATCAACATACTTGCGCCAAGAAATCATCATTGGTGTGCGGCCAGGGCCCATAAAAGCAAGGGAAGTAATGCGAGGAAAAACTTCTCCGGTAGCAATTCCAAGGTCAGAAACAGAACCGATCTTCTCGCCTTCTGAATCTAGAACCGGATTACCCATTAACTGGGAAAGATAAATCATGTGTGCTCCTTACATGCGTCCGAAGACTAAAGCGTGGTTTTGGCGAGAAACTCCGCGTATTTGCCACGGGGACTGCATTGCGATTTCACCTCTCACGGTGCAAATCGGCACACCGCAAGAGGTCAGCGACTGTGAGGTCGAGGTTTCATGCTGACCTTTCTCTTTATCCAATAGAACGTGAATTGTGTTTGCGAGGACAATTCACAGATATAGCTATTTTAACGATTTTCCTGCGAGGCTGTAAAGACTCTTCACATAATCTAGCTGCTCAGATTTGGCTACCGCAGACGCGCGAGCGGCGTACAGGCGACGCGCCAGCGCGCGGACAATGTGCGGCAAGCGAACGGCCAACTCAATCCGCGAGGTAACGCGCACATAAAAAGCCCGGTACCTGCGTGAATACAGATACCGGGCTGAACTGGTACAAAGTGTAAACGAAACAGCTCTTAGAACTGTACGTTTGGTGCCTGACGAGCAGACTCGTCGGTAACCTGGAAGCTTGTACGTGGGGAACGTCCACCAGCAAGAAGGTTGTTTGGGAAAACAGCGATGATGTTGTTGTAGTTCATAACAACGTCGTTGTAGCTCAAACGAGCGTAGCTGAGGCGGTTCTCGGTGTCAGTAAGCTCTGCCTGGAGCTCCAGGAAGTTCTGGTTAGCCTTGAGCTCTGGGTAGTTCTCAACAACAGCAAACAGGTTGGTCAGAGCGTTGGAAAGAGTGCCGGAAGCCTGCATCTTCTCTTCAGGAGTGCGAGCGTTTGCGACTGCAGCACGAGCAGAGGTGACTGCCTCAAAAGTCTTAGACTCGTGAGTTGCGTAACCCTTAACAGTGTTGACCAGGTTAGGGATCAAATCGTTACGACGCTGAAGCTGCGTATCGATAGCTGCCCAAGCGTTATCGCACCTGTTGCTTGCGCGGATGATGTTGTTGTAAATGCTAATGGCCCAGAAAACCAGAAGGACAATAACTACAACTGCGGCAATAATCATGCTAAATCCTTTCAATCACTGACAATCCTGTGTCAGTCATTCATTTGGACAGGTTAATTATACCCAAAACTAAAAATCTAAGGCGTTTTTGATTAAAGCTTTTAACTTGCTAACGAGTCTTTTGGTAAATGGAATGCTCGTCCACACACTGGCAAGAAGAACGTTGAGCTAGAAATGACGTGAGATGGAAGGCGTGTTCTGAAAGTAAAGCTGAACAATATAAGAAAGGTGCAAACTTGAGGACTGCCAAAAATGGCGGAGAGGGAGGGATTCGAACCCTCGGAACGGGGACACCGCTCAACGGTTTTCAAGACCGCCGCATTCAACCACTCTGCCACCTCTCCAAAGCGGTAATATCCTACCGCATAATTCAGTTTTTTGCGAGTAGGGGATTTAGCGAGTTAGGTTTTGCTTCATAATTAAATGAAGACAAATTAGTGTCAGGTTCGTGACGAGTTCGTGACAGAACTCCGTAAGATTTACGGCAACAAGCAGACAAGTGAGGAGCAGCTATGAGCGACGAAGCGCAAGAGCCTTTGACCCCACAGGCTGCTCTTGATCAGAAGTACATGAAACTTGCTCTTGAACAGGCAGAACTTGCAGCTCAGATAGGAGAAGTGCCTATCGGCGCAGTTGTAGTGTGCGATGGAGAGGTTATTGCCGTTGCACATAATCGCCGTGAGATAGATAACGACCCTTCTGCACACGCTGAGTTTCTCGCCATGCAAGAGGCTTCAAAAAAGCTTGGCCGCTGGAGGCTTTCGGGCTGTACGGTTTACGTGACGCTGGAACCTTGCTTGATGTGTGCAGGATTGATGGTCAATGCTCGTATTGATCGCTGCGTGTTTGGCGCGTTTGATCCCAAGGGCGGCGCAACGGGCACGTTGTTTGACGTGAGCGGTGATCCAAGACTTAATCACGAGTTTGCAGTCTCAGGCGGAGTATTAGCAGACGAGGTATCTGCCCAGCTCAAAGCGTTCTTTAAAGAGTGCCGCAAAAGCAAATAAGATTTGGGTTTTAAACTACCTGAAAAATGAAGAAATCAAGATAATGACTCTCGGGAACACCCCAAAGAATTGGGTGGTCAGGAGCTTGCTGGCGCTCTTCAATTTGTTTAAGCTGCACACTAGTATGGTGAGCTGCCTCGGCAATTGCCTGGGCGAGAAGATCTCTGGTCATGAAGTGAGAACAAGAACAAGTTGCCAGGTAGCCACCTCGGGGCAGTAGCTTCATGGCTGCTGCATTGATTTCCTTATAACCACGCAAGGCGCTGCGAACTTTGTCGCGTGTCTTGGTAAATGCAGGCGGATCCAGAATGATGAGGTCAAACGGACCTCCTTCTGCCTTGAGCTGGCCACGGTTGTTGGCTAGCTCTGGCAGGTATTCAAGAACATTTGCACAGGTAAAGTCCATGTGGTCTGCCAAGCCGTTGAGCTCTGCATTTTGGCGCGCAAGGTCAATGGCAGTTTGGCTGACGTCTACACAACGGACAAATTCTGCTCCACCAGCTGCGGCGTTCAGGCCAAACGGGCCAACGTGGCAGAAACAATCCAGTACACGGCGGTCTCGTGCAAGCTGGCGGACTGCTCGACGGTTATATTTTTGATCTAAGAAAAAGCCGGTTTTCTGGCTGTTCTCTAGGTCAAGGTTGAATTTGAGTCCGTTTTCGGTTGCAAGAACATGAGTTGAAGGCAGGGAAAGGAGGCTTTCTGCAATCAAGCTATTCTCGTCCAGTGAAGAGCCTGTCCACCAGCCTTTATATTGCAGAAGTCCCTCTTTAAGGCGAGAGGGGGAGTCATTTCTTTCGTAAATACCGTCGATTACCTGGCCGTCTGCAGAGAAAATTTCAAGTAGCAGCGGGTAGATAACATCACGTAGATGCTCCATACCAACGGTTCCTACCTGCCCCACAAGCACATTCTCGTAGCG
Organism: uncultured Atopobium sp.; assembly: GCA_937997345.1. Lineage (GTDB taxonomy): Bacteria > Actinomycetota > Coriobacteriia > Coriobacteriales > Atopobiaceae > Lancefieldella. The sequence continues at coordinate 12,311 of CALKTD010000003.1, forward strand.
GTCAACGATTAAGCCAGGAAAACCGTCGGCCTCAGAGAAGATGACGCGGCAACAATTGGTGTCGGGCTCAGTCCCTGGTAGAGCGCGGTTTACCATAGTGGTCTTACGGTGCTCCCACGCCCAGCTAATCTTACGACTCCAAAACGCTTCATTGAGCCTATCGTTGGCGTTTCTTGTCACAATTCTGACGCGAATCTTGCTCTTTTCTGACAGAAGTCCGGTTCCCTGGTAGGTACCGTTCTCTTCAAAGACATCAACAATGCAACCATTTTGAACACACTCGCCACTTTCTGGAGATGGCTCTACACGGATGACTTCGCCCTCAAAGACCCAAGAATGTCCGCCCGCAAGCGCGCGAGCTGCTTTCTTGGTGATAATAACCTGCGGATATGGGCGGAGTTGCTTCATGATGGTCCTTCTCGCGAGAAGTGCTTACAAAAAGCTGGGTGTCTGTGAGCGCCCAGCATCTATGTTCAAAAGTTAGAGAATCAAATTGCAGAGTGCCATAAGAGGAAATGCTTTCTGCGTCTGATTATAGATTACGTGTGTCGGCCATATCTGCCACCAAAACCAAATCCCTTACCTTTTGACCTTGATCCCGAGAACATCGAACGCGTGGTCTTGGCGGTAGAGCGGGACTCTTGAAGCATAATGCGACCCGAGTCATAAGAAAAGCCAGGTAGATCCCATGTAGGAATGAGCGATTTTGTAAAATACTCAATTTCTCTGAGCGGCGTGACCTCATCTGGTCCCATAAAAGTGAATGCCTGACCTGCGGCTCCTGCACGGCCTGTTCGGCCAATGCGGTGAACATAATCCTCAGGGTCAAGCGGCACATCAAAGTTAATGACTGCGTCAATGCCCTGGATATCAATGCCGCGGCTCATGACATCGGTTGCAACAAGAACCTGAATAGCGCCGCTGCGGAATCGCTCCAGTGCTCTTGCGCGAGCCTTTTGCGGACGGTCTGCATGCATAATGTCAACCTTGAGACCTGCGGCTTTAAGGTTTTTGTAAATACTGTCAACGCGCGACTTTGTCCTACAGAACACCAACACACGCTCTGGCGCAGGATCAAACGAGTCAATAAGCGCCTTTAAGAGCTGAGGTTTTTGTCCCTGAGTGACCGAGCATAAATGTTGCTCGATTGTTGCCGCAGTCTGTCCGGTTCTTGCAATCTCAATGCGCTCTGGATCTTTAAGCAGCGCATCAATGGTCGATGTGATTGATGCAGGGAGCGTTGCCGAGAAAAGCAGCGTTTGGTGCGCCTTGGGTAGCTGCTCCATAATGCAATGAACGCTTGGCCAAAATCCCATGTCAAGCATGCGATCTGCTTCGTCGAGCACCAGTGCCTGGATGTTCTCTAGGCTCGTATGCTTCTTGTCGAGAAGATCTATCAGGCGGCCAGGTGTTGCCACCAGCACATCGCAACCTTTTTGCAGCGCGGTTATCTGGTGTTTGTAGCGAGCGCCACCGGTAACAATGACGGCCTGCTGACCGGTGGATGCGCAAACACTCTTGGCAACAGCATCAATTTGAGCAGCTAGCTCTCGCGTTGGCGTGATGATGAGCGCGCGAGGATATGCGTTGCGTTTGGTGTCGCCTCGCTTGGCGTTGTGCTTGGCGGCTGCGTTGGGTTTCTCGGCCCTACCGGGTTTCTCGACAGCAATGCGCTGCAGCGTAGGCAACATAAACGCTGCAGTTTTACCCGTTCCCGTTTGCGCTGACGCAACAACGTCCTTGCCCGCCAGGACGGCGGGAATTGCCGCAGCCTGCACGGGAGTAGGTGCGTTAAACCCAAGCGTTGCTACGCCTGCCAGAATTTGCTCGTTTAGCCCGAGCTCGGCAAAAGTTATTTCCATATAAACAAGTATACTTATGTGCAACGATTAGCCAAAGGAAGTTACCATGCCTATTAATATTCCAGATGGTTTACCAGCTAAGAAGACACTGCAAGAAGAGCGTATTTTTGCGCTTGAGGAAGAAGTTGCAGAACGCCAGGAGATTCGCCCGCTTCGTCTGGCAATTTTGAATTTAATGCCCAAGAAAATTCAGACTGAAACGCAGATTCTCCGTCTAATTTCAAAGTCTCCTATTCAGGTTACGTGCGATTTTATGCGCATCTCTTCGCACGAATCTAAAAATACTGCTGCTGACCATCTGGTAACGTTTTATTCAACTTTTGATGACTTCAAAGATAAAAATTACGACGGTCTGATTATCACGGGCGCTCCTATTGAGGACCTTAAATACGAGGACGTTGACTACTGGGATGAGTTTTGTCGCATTGTTGATTGGTCTCAGGAGCATGTCTTTTCTACCATGTACCTGTGTTGGGGCGCACTAGCTGGCCTGTATTATCTGCACGATATTCCTAAGAAAATGCTGGGAGCTAAGCTCTTTGGTATTTTCCCACAGCGTTTATGCGATGAGTATTGCTTCCTCACCAATGGATTTGATGAGGTACATTACATGCCGCATTCTCGTCATGCTGCGATTGAGACATCAGCTCTGGTAGACCACCACGAGCTTGCCGTACTTTCTGAGGGCTTTACCAGCGGTCCTGCACTTCTCGCTACAAGAGATTTCCACGAGATTTTTGTAACCGGTCATTTTGAATATGATCGCGACACGCTTGCAGAGGAGTATTGGCGCGACTTCCATAAGGGTCTGCCTATTCGCCTGCCAGAGAATTACTTCCCTGATAATGATCCAGAAAAGCAGCCACTGTTTACCTGGCGCGCTCATGCCAACTTGCTGTATCGCAACTGGATTAACTGGGTGTATCAGATGACGCCGTACAACACAGACGAGATACCTGCGGCTATTGCAGATCTTTGTCAGCGTGTTTCCGAGGCTGATCCTGACGCAAGGATGACTGGTAGGTTCTAAGCAGGCATTTGCACGGTAACCGAATTGCCGGCGCTTATAACTAGCTGGACGCCATTAATACAATAAAATAATTGATTGATACACGCGTATGAAGCTACGTGTAGAAACACGTATAGAGAGGATACGTTGATGAAGGTTGTAATTGCTTCAGATATTCACGGGGCTGCCGACTATTGCGAGAAGCTCATGCAGGTCATAGAGGAGGAGCAGCCAAAGTACGTTTTGCTTCTTGGAGATCTGCTCTATCACGGCCCTCGCAACGATCTTCCTGCAGACTACGCACCAAAGCGCGTTATTGAGATGTTGAACAGCATTTCCGATAAGGTCATTGCGGTCCGCGGAAATTGCGAGGCAGAGGTAGATCAGATGGTTCTGGACTTTCCTTGCATGGCTGATTACAACATCTTGTTTGATAAGGACCCAAAGACAGGCAAGCAGTTCACTATTTTCTTTACCCATGGTCACGTCTTTGGCCCTGGCATTCACAACAGCGTTGACAAGTGGCCTCAGATGCCAAGTCTCGACGCGTTTGTGTACGGACATACGCACAGAAAAGTCAACATGCAGAGCGCTGACCACCCAGAGGTCACCGTATTTAATCCAGGTTCTGTAGGCATTCCAAAAGACGGCACTCACAGCTGCGGAATCTACGAGGACGGCAAGTTCAGGCACGTCATCCTGGGCGAGTAGTCGTCGAGCGGCAACCAAGCTGCGTTGCGCCATGTGTTGCGTTCCGTAAGTTCATTCATTTACACAAAATATGGCGAGAAGATCGATTGGTCTTCTCGCCATATTTTGTGTCGCTGCGTCAGAGGTTTAGTGCATAGAAATAGTCATGAACTCATAGCCATGTGCATGTCGCGCGACGGAATATTCAAACGCACGACCGTCGTCGATATAGCCGATTTGCTCAACCTCTAAGAGGGGATCGCTTGTGCTAATTTCTAGCCTCGAAGCCTCAACCTCAGTAGGCATGACTGCCCTAATAACACGATGTGCATTAGCAATTCTAAGTCCAATTTCACTTTCAATATAGTTGTAAATCGAGTGCTCTAGATGGGTCATTTTAAGATTGGGAACTAGGCTAATGGGCATGTAGGTATACTCGATGACTTGCGCAATCCCTTCTACAAGCCTGACGCGCACAATTCTGTATACAAAATCTTCGGTAGTAATATCAAGAGCTTTAGCAATGTATTCAGAGGGACGCTCAACTTCAAAGGTATAGACCTTTGATTTAACGCGCTCGCCTCGGGCAACGTGTTCAGCCATGAAGCCTTCCATTTGACCGGAGACTTCTTTACTTGGCTTAATTTGTGTTCCTTCTTCCAGCTTTTTGACAAATGTGCCGGAGCCTTTTCGTCTGAAGATAAGTCCTTGCTGCTCAAGAACTTCTAGTGCCTTATTAATGGTAATTTTGCTCACTTCATATTGCTCGCAGAGCTGAGCAACAGAAGGCAGGCGAGAATAAGCAGGATACGTGCCTATAGCAATATCAGTTTTAAGATCCTGAACAACCAAGTCGTACTTATTCATGACACCTCCTCAGGTAGCAAAATTTTTACTTTGCATTCTATCTGATTTGCATTAGTATACTACATAGAAAACCTAACATATCTGTTTCATAAAGTTGACATGTCAGGTTTAGATACTTTTGAGAAAGGATAGACATGTCGTATCAGTTGCCTGAGAATTTCTTCTTTGGTGGGGCAATGTCTGGTCCACAGACCGAGGGTAAATGGCAAGACGGAGGAAAGCTGCCAAACCTTTGGGACACCTGGTCTAACCTGGACATTCATGCATTCCACAACCGCGTTGGTTCCTACGCTGGAAATGACTTTACAGAAAGAATGGAAGACGATCTTCAGCTTCTCAAGTCTCTTGGCTTGGATTCCATTCGCACTTCTATTCAGTGGAGCCGTTTATTAGACATTAACGGCAACCTTAATCCAGAGGGCGAGAAGTACTATCACCATCTTTTTGCTGTTGCTAAGAAGGTTGGTATTGAGATTTTTGTAAACCTCTATCATTTTGACATGCCTGAATACCTCTTCAATCGCGGTGGCTGGGAGTCTCGTGAGGTTGTTGAGGCATACGCGCATTACGCACGTATTGCTTTTGAAACGTTTGGAAAAGAGATTCGTTATTGGTTTACCTTTAACGAGCCAATTGTTGAGCCAGAGGTCCGCTACACACTTGGTGGCTGGTATCCCTTTGTTAAGAATTATTCGCGTGCTCGTGCTGTTCAGTACAACATTTCACTTGCTCACGCGCTTGGCGTACGCGAGTATCGCCGTGCAAAAGCAGCAGGGTTTATGCTTGAGGACTCTCGTATTGGCCTCATCAACTGCTTTGCACCACCATATACCAAAGAGAATCCATCTGAGGCAGATCTTGAGGCGCTACGCATGACCGACGGCGTCAACATTCGCTGGTGGCTTGACCTGGTAACTAAGGGAGAACTTCCACAGGATGTCATTGATACGCTGCAGGCCCGTGGTGTTGACCTGCCTATTCGCCCTGAGGACAAACTTATTCTTGCCGACGGCGTTGTGGATTGGCTGGGCTGCAATTATTACCACCCAGAGCGTATTCAAGCTCCTGCAAAAGATACTGACGAGAATGGCATTCCAAACTTTGCCGATCCATATATCTGGCCACAAGCAGAGATGAATGTATCCCGTGGCTGGGAGATTTACCCACAGGGTCTTTATGACTTTGCCATGAAGGTTCGCGATGAGTATCCAGAGCTTGAGTGGTTTGTTTCCGAGAATGGCATGGGCGTAGAGCGAGAAGATCTTAAGAAAGACGAAAACGGCGTAATTCAAGATGATTATCGTGTTGATTTTGTCCGTCGTCATCTTGAGTGGATTGCTCGTGCAATTCAGGACGGCGCAAAATGCCGTGGTTATCACTACTGGGCCATCATCGATAACTGGTCCTGGGCAAATGCCTTCAAGAACCGTTATGGCTTTGTTGAGGTTGATCTGGAAGATAACTACAACCGTCGTCTTAAGAAATCAGCTGAGTGGCTTAAGCAAGTTGCCACTACACATATAGTTGACTAGAAACTCGTGAAAGGAGTTTGTTCATGGCAAAAGATAATGGCCAAGCATCGTTTCTAGATAAATTTGCAGAAGTTTCTGCAAAAGTAGGTAATCAAGTTCATTTGAGGAGCCTGCGCGATGCATTTGCAACTGTCAGCCCAATTTACATTTTGGCTGGTATTGCAGTACTGATCAACAACGTTCTGTTCCCACTCATCTTTGCAAATGATCCAGTTACCTTGGCTAATTTCAAGGTTTGGGGAGCAGCAATTGCTCAGGGCACTCTGAGTTTCTCGGCAGTTATTCTTGCAGGCATTATTGGTTATTGCCTCGCTCGTAACAAGCGTTTTGAAAACGCAATCTCTTGCGTTGTTATTGGTATTGCTGCACTTATCATCATGATGCCTCAGAGCATTGTTGCTACTGCAGGTGCTGTTCTTCATGCAGCAAACGCCGCTGATGCAGCTGCTGCAGCAGTTGCACTTCCTGTAGCTGATGTTGCTAAGCTTCTGCCAACCGGCTATGCAGTTACTGGCGTTGATGTAACTGGTGCTTTCTCCACTTCCTTCACCGGTACTAACGGCCTCTTTGGTGCAATCATCATTGGCCTGCTTTCTACCACCATCTTCATTAAGCTCTCCAGCGTTAAGCAGCTGAAGGTCAGCCTTGGTGAGGGCGTTCCACCAGCGGTTGCAGATTCTTTTAACACCATGATTCCAATGATGTTGACCCTGACCGTCTTTGGCATTGCTTCTGCTCTTCTTGCAGTTTGTGCTGGTACTGACCTTATGACCATCATTGCAACAAGCATTTCTGCCCCACTGAAGGGCCTTATGAATGCTGGTCCATTTGCAGTCATCATCATCTACACCTTTGCAAACCTGCTTTTCTGCCTTGGCATTCACCAGTCCACCATCTCTGGTGTTCTGATCGAGCCAATTCTGACCATGCTTATTGTTGATAACATGGCAACTTTTGCAGCTGGTCAGCCAATTCCTCAGGACCACTACATGAACATGCAGATTATCAACACCTTTGCGCTAATCGGCGGTTCTGGTTGTACTCTGATGCTGCTTCTTGACACCTTTGTCTTCTCTAAGAACAAGGCTTCCAAAGATGTTGCAGCACTTTCTCTTCTTCCAGGTATCTTCAACATCAACGAGCCAGTTATTTACGGTTACCCAATCGTCTTTAACCTTCCTTTGATGATTCCATTTGTTCTTGTTCCAGATTTGTTCATCGGCCTAACCTACCTGCTCACCAACATTGGTTGGATTAGCCCTTGCGTTGCTATGGTTCCTTGGACAACCCCAGTCTTCCTGAGTGGTTGGCTGGCAACCGGTGGTGACATTCGTGCCGTTATCTGGCAGGTCATCGAGGTTCTTCTTGCTATGGCAATTTATCTGCCATTTATGAGAATTTCCGAGCGCGCACAGGCCAAGCAGGCTGAGGCCCTTGCAGAGAACGCTCAGGATGCAGAGTAGTTTGTAAGCTTATAATCTGAGTATCACTTGAAGCCAGCCATCATATTCGGTGGCTGGCTCATCAAAAGGAGATCACATGAAAATCTTACTTGCTTGCAACGCCGGAATGTCCACTAGCCTGCTTGTTCAAAAGCTCCAGAAAGAGGCTGCTTCTCGTGGTTTGGATGCAGAGATTATTGCAAATCCTCTTAATAAGGCACTTGAGCTTATCGATGGTGCAGACGTCTTTTTGCTTGGACCTCAGATTGCGTATGCAAAGGCAGACGTTGAGGCTGCAGCAGGATCTACTCCTGTAGCAGTTATTCCTATGGTTGATTACGGCAGGATGAACGCTGCAAAAATTCTTGACGACGCACTTGAGCTTATTAAATAAGCGGCAAAAGATTTCCTGAGTTCTCAGATGCTCAGGAAAAGAGTATGGGGTAAAAATGGATTTAGATGACGGCATGACTGCTACGCAAGAAGCAGCCTTTGAGATTATTGCTACCGTTGGAACGGCAAAGTCAATGTATATTGGCGCTATCCAGAAGGCAAAAACGGGCGATATTGAAGGCGCGCGTGCAGATATTCTTGCTGGTACAGAGATTTTTAATGAGGGCCATAGCACGCATCTGAACATGCTGCAGCAGTCCGCAATTGATAACAGCAATGTTGAGTTTTCGCTCATCTTGCTCCACGCTGAGGACCAGCTTATGCAGGCCGAGTCTTTTCGCATTATTGCTGAGGACTTTATTGACGTGTACGAGAAGCTTCTTAACAAGTAGTTGGCGAGAAAAACATGTGTGCAGAGACGCTTCTTGGCGGTATTGAGTTTGGCGGAACAAAGATTGTTCTTGCCACGGGTACACCAGACGGAAAAATTTGTGAGCGTGAGGTTTTTCCCACGGCAGCGCCAGAGTCTGTTTTGCCAAAGATTGTGGACTGGTTCAAAGCTCGCTCTATTCAGGCTCTAGGTGTTGGCGCATTTGGCCCTACGGGAGTCAATCCTGACCTGCCTAGCTACGGAAAGATTCTCTCGACTCCTAAGCACGGTTGGCGCAACTTCAATCTGTTGCAGGCGTTGAAGGATGGACTGAACGTCTTTGTTGGATACGATACCGACGTTAATGCAGCTTGTTTAGGAGAAGCAGTTTTTGGTGCAGCTCGCGGCCTTGATAACGTTGTCTACCTGACAGTAGGAACCGGAATTGGCGCCGGCGTGCTGCTTGAAGGAAAACTCCAGCACGGTATGCTCCATCCCGAGGCTGGTCATATCCTTGTTGAGCGTGAGGCAAACGATCCGTGGCAGCAGACCAAGTGCCCCTATCACCAGAACTGCCTTGAAGGGTTGGCATCAGGTCCTGCTATTCAAGAGCGCTGGGGACTCCCGGCTGTTGAACTTACCGAGAAAGACGAGGTATGGGAGCTTGAGGCTGCCTACCTTGCAAAAGCTCTCTGCACGTACGTGATGTGCTATTCACCTCAGCGCATTATTTTGGGCGGAGGCGTCATGGAGCAGAAGCAGCTGTTCCCGCTTATCCAGCGGAAACTTGTTGCGTTCCTTAACGGCTACATCAACACTCCAGAGATAGAGGATATACAGAATTACGTTGTCCCTGGAGGTTGCGAGGGCAACCAGGGCATTCTAGGTGCTTTGGTGCTTGGACAGCGCGCACTTGGTGCGTAGGAGTTTGGCAAGAAGAACGACTACCGTGTAGAACGGCGTTCACTTTGTAAACAAAAGGCGAGAAGATCAATGGGTCTTCTCGCCTTATTTTGTATCTGTAACATGCGTTTTTTCTAGTATGTCTTACTTCCTAGAAAGGGTGTCCGTTGCCCAAGTGTTGCTCTGAGAGCTGATGGTAACGGTTCTGCCGCCGTTGGTAGAGGAGAGGGTGAAGGGCTCGCTCTTGCCGCTGACCTGGCCATTGAAGCTAAGCTCAAGCTTGTTCTCGTCACCGGTCCAGGTACCGCGAACCTCAGGCTGACCACCGATGCGCCAAATGACCGTTCCGTCCTTCTGGATGACAACTTCCATTGACTTGCCGTCAGTGCCGGTACCGCTGTAGGTACCTATCCACTTCTGGGCCTTTTTGCGTTCTTCTTCTGACTTCTTATCCTTCTCTTTTTGTTCTTGCTCTTTTTTGGTCTTCTCGGCCACGCCAGATTTAAGAGTTTCACCCTTCTTTATCTGGTCAGATACGCGAGAGTGGTATGAATCATAGGCTGAATTATTGCCTGTATCGTCGCCCCAGATAACCTTCTCGTGCTCAATATCTCCGAGAAGAGCCTGTAGTTCAACAAGCTTATTTGCCACAGACTTTTGATCCATAGTATTTGCGGTATCTGTGTCGTTGAAGCTGTTTGCGGTTAGTCTGCGCTTGTAGTCGGCCTCAAACCAGTCGCGAATGCTTTTCTGTCGATCAGAGATTGAGCTATTCAGAACGTTGATTCCTGTATCGTCACTGCCATTAGGCATATGGAACTGTCCATTCTTCTGATCAGTCTGAATCTGTTCTTCAATTTCATTGAGTTTCTCGTACTGGTTAAGAAGTTCAACACGACTGCTGTCACCGCGAGGATCAACGCCAACGCTCTCAATCTGCTCCTGATAGGTTGCAATGCGTTGCTGGACGGCGCTGCGCTTGGCTGCGTCGTCTTGGTGGGACTGAATGACCCAAACAATGGCCAGTGCACCCACAACCAGAACAGCCGCAAGCAGGCCAAATGCAACTTTGCGGAGTGTGTCCGAGCCGTCCTTGGTTTGCTTGCGCTCAACGGAACTAGGTCCGCTTGAAACAACGGCGAACTGCGAAGGATCAAAGTGAGAAATAGCAGTTGAATCGACGTCGTCAGAGGTGAAGACATTGATGCGATCTGGGTCATTAATGAAGGTTGTGGGCTCCTCCTCAGCCGCAACGGCGGGATCAGCACCAGAAATTGTGGTAGGAGCTTCATCTGCGGCAATGTAGGTGTCGTCATCCTGGACTTCCAAGAGTGACGTTTCTGCTGCAGTTGCATCATCTGCAGATGAGTCTGCGATGACGGTTTCATCCAGGTTGTTTGCTGCGCCTTCAACAGTGGTTGCGACCTCGGTTGACGAAGCGCTTTCTTCGGGAACAGCGTCTTCAGCGGAGACGTTAGATTCAATCGGAGTATTTTCAGGAGAGTCCTCGACGTTCACGGCGTCAGAAAGTTTCTGTCCGCAGTTGGAACAGAACGTTGCGTGAGTGCCAATTTCAGCTCCGCAGTTGGGGCAATTCATAGAGTCGCTCCTTAAATCGCCAGTAGTGATCAGCGGCTATTGGTTAAACTGAACTTCTATTGTAGCGCTAACAGGAGAAACACCAAAATTTTTTGGAAGCAGGGCACAACTTATTGAACAGCACTCTATTTGTTCACACTGAATGCCTGTGTAAACAATCAAACGCTACGTGCTCTAGGCTGTACACTTTGAGTTAGGTTTAGAGCAGAGAAACGCCTGCTTCTGCACAGCGGTCTTCAGTCTGCTTGTCCCAGATAGATGCCTGCACCTCTCCGACGTGCGCTTTTTCTAGCAGCAGCATGCAAAGACGGCTCTGGCCAATGCCGCCGCCAATGGTAAAGGGCAGCTCGCCGTTAATGAGCATCTTGTGGAATGGCAGCTCAAGGCGGTCCTCGCATCCAGCGATTGCTAGCTGTGATTTAAGCACCTCAGCGTCAACACGAATGCCCATACTGCTAATCTCAATCGCAGAGTCCAGGGTCTCATCCCAGAACAACAGGTCACCGTTGAGTGACCAGTCGTCGTAGTCGGGAGACCTGAAGTCGTGAGGCTGTCCGGAGTTTAGAGCGCCGCCAATACCCACAATAAAGGTGGTTGGATGCTCGCGAACAAACAGATTTTCTCGCTGCTTGGGCGTTTGAGTGGGGTAGAGATCCTCCAGCTCCTGAGAGGTCACAAAGGTAACTTCGCGGCTGAGCTGCGTGTTGAGCTGTGGATAGTGCCACTTGAGCTCGTCGAGTGTGCCACAGATTGCCTCAACAATGCGACAAACGGCGTCTTCCAGCGTATCGGTATTGCGCTCGTCCTGCGTGATGATGCGTTCCCAGTCCCACTGGTCCACGTAAATGGAGTGCAGGTTATCGGGCTGTTCGTCGCGACGGATAGCGTTCATATCGCAGACCAGACCGCGACCAACGGCGAAGTTGTAGCGCCAGAGTGCATAGCGCTTCCATTTTGCGAGCGACTGAACTACCTCGGCGTTCTTGCCTACGTTTGGCAGGTCAAAAGCAACCGGATGCTCAACGCCATTGAGGTTGTCGTTCATGCCGGTAAGCGGGTCAACAATCAGCGGAGCAGTGACGCGCGATAGCTTTAGCGCGGCGCACAGTTTAGTCAGAAATACGTTCTTGACCTGCTCAATTGCTTTCTGAGTATCGTAAAGCGAAAGGCTTGTACGGTAGCCCTCGGGAATCTTAGTCATGTGGTCTCCTTGGAAGAGAGCGCTAAAAATTTGATTGCGCTGATTTTGCCTTCTTTCTTTAACCCTTTGGCGAGAAACCCGTGTGATTTAACCGTTTTGTCAAAAAGACGAGTGCAGGTCGACTGCAATAGCAAAAATCATGCAGGTTATTGTGGGGTTGCGACTTCAAACATTGCAACTCAAAAAAATTTTAGAAAGTTTGTATATCCCATCCAAAGAGGGGAATATAAGTATTAAATAGTAATCATTCCTATTTAGTAGGAACCAGATAGAAAGGTTTTACCTATGCTAAACGATAAGCTCAATGTTCTTCTCGCTAACTACGCTGTTGAGGCCCACAAGATTCACAACTTCCATTGGTACGTCAGCGGCCCTTCATTCTATAACGTCCACACTGACCTCGACGAGGTTTACGGCGCAATGTACGACCAGCTTGATGAGGTTGCCGAGCTCATTCTGATGAACGACGGCTCTCCACTGGGCTCCATGGATTCTTTCCTCAAGAACGCAACTCTTTCCGAGGCTGCAGAGGGATTCAAGAATCCCCAGGAGATTTACCAGGCCATTCTTGCTGACTACGAGGCAATCCGTGCATTCGCAGCAGAGATCAAGAAGGATGCAGACGCTGAGGACAACTTCCTTGTTTCCGCAGCAATGGACGAGCATATTGCTCTTCTCTCCAAGACCATTTGGATGATTAAGCAGTCCAACAAGTAAGTTTGGCAAATACCCAGTCGGTTTCAACGACCGGCTAAATCTTGTGTTTCTTTCTTTCCCATATGAACTGAAAATGCCGCCGGGCTTCCGGTGGCATTTTTCGTGGCTACCCGCTCTGCTATCACATTGTCATTTCTGCATCCGCACATATCTCTAAGCATAAAGACAACAGATTAATAGAAATGCTGCTTACCTGACCTAAAATCAGCGTAAAAGAAGGCCACTATAAACGATTTTCTTTTTGATTGGGCGAATTAGATGAGTCCCTCGGAGTGGCAATAGTCTTAGTGTCCACTTTGTTGGACACGTGAAATTTTGGAAGCATCTAGATTCGTTGCAACAGAGAAAGGAGTTGTAATGGGTCTTGATGCATTTGTTCGTTGCAGGTGTTTTGAAGAGGGAAAACTTAAACCCGGTCCAATACCCTTGGAAGATCTTTACATTGATGATGAAGATCATATTTGTTCAAAGTTTTTAGATCAAAAGCGTAAAGAGCTTGGCTCTAAGTTGTTTTGGGAACGCTATGGAGATCTAGAAAGTGATTTTCGCGATTGGATGGATAGTGCCTGTGAGCATAAGTATGGAGAAATTTGTTCTGAAAATGTTGGTAATTTTTGCGGCTTATTATGTATTGGCGCCGTTTTAAGCTCAGATGAGGGTGAGTCAAAGTATCCGTTATTAAATAATATGCTTCCTGATAGCAATGATGGTCTCTATCCTGTTGAAAGGGCACAGCCTACCCTTGATGAACTTGATAGATTTATAGAAGAGCATTCAAAGATTCCGGGATATCAGCTCATTGATGAGGAAACGCATAAAGTTATTTCTTCTTGTGCGATTGATGATGATTTTTGTATGTATAGAGACGGTTATGTTGATTATGGATTCGTAGAAGACAAAGTGTATTTCTATCTACATGAGCTTCCACAACCTTTTTATGTTGACCATTTTTGCCAGGCTCCAGCTGATGATTACAAACAAACGCAGAAGGTAATTGTTTTTTGTGATGACCCAAATAACTATGCATCAAACTTTAATATGTCTTTACCAGGTCCAATTGACAGTGAATTAGACAATTCTGTTTTAAGAAACTTTTCTGTTCAAAAGTCAACTTTAGACTTCAAAGAAACCGGTCATTTTTGGAGGCTAAATAAAATTAGGAACCTCCTTGTAGCATCTATAGAAACAAAACATCCTATTTGTTGGTGTTAAAAACATATGGGCTGTGTTATCTAATTGTGGTCTGATATCGTGCTGTCCAAAAAAGAGGGCCACCGCCAGGCAGCCCTCTTCTCATTTGCGCTGGCGAGAAGAACGCTGCACTTGAACGATCTTCTCGTCAAGTGCCGGTTTTCTCGCCAGATGTTGATCTTAGTAGGTAGGGTTCTCTACCTCAACCTTGTCGACTTCTTGGAAAGGAGCAAGGGTTGAGACCATGACGATTGGCTCGTCGTAAGGGTTGTTGACGTAGTGGACCTCGCCGGGCTCAATGTGGATGAAGTCGCCAGCCGAGAGGGTGTGAACCTCGCCGTCAACCACAATGTCAACCTTGCCCTGGAGGATGTGGAAGTTCTCCTCCATGATGTTGTGGTAGTGTGCCTGGAAATCCTGCCCTGGCTGGAACTGGACCATGGCGTAGTTCATGCGAGGACCCTTCATCAGGTACTTAGGGCCGTGATCTCCGCACCTATACTCAAAATCGTTCTCGTTGACAATAAACATCTTGCTTTCCTTTCAGGCGCAACTTGTAATGCGACCAAACGTTCTTCTTGCGTGCCTTGCGGCGGTTTCGTGCGGTGTGTCGCAGCGACCTGCCGCGTGTGCCGCTCTCCGCGGCGCGGCGGAGTCCCGGTGCTTACAGGCCAGGTGCTCTCCACATGCTCTTGACCTTGCCCTCTTCTGCAAGCTCAAGCTGACTCTTGTAAACATCCTTCCACTGGACATAGAGCTGGTCGTAAACAGCCTTGTTGTCGGGGTTAGGGGAGAATGTCTTATCCCATTTAACAACGCGCTTTGCGCCATCGGCGATACTTGGGTAGATGCCTACGCCGTATCCCGCAAGAACAGCGGCACCCAGAGCAGTTGCCTCTTTGACCTCTGGAATGCGAACGTTCTTGCCGGTAACGTCGGCAACAATCTGTGCCCAAAGAGGGCTCTTGGAAGCGCCGCCTGCAAAGATGAGCTCGTCTGGCTCATTGCCGGTAGCCTCTTTGACCAGGTCAATGTGGCCACGGACAAGAAGGGCGGTGTTCTCCAAAATTGCACGATAGAAGGTGTACTTGTTGAAACGCTCTGGATCAAGCTCAAAGTTGGTGAACGTTGGGCTTGCGTGGGTCCAGTGGATGTAGTTCATAACGTCACTGAAGCAGCAAAGCATACCGTGGCTACCAGCAGGAATCTTGGCAGCGTGCTCGTTCATGACATCGTACACGTCAATGCCGCGCTCTTTTGCCTCGGCCTTTTCTGCCTGGCAGAAGCCGTCGCGATACCAGCGCATAACCAAACCGGGCTTGAATGCCAGGGCCTCGTACTGCCAAATCTGTGGAATAGCGTGGCAGTTTACACGGACGCGATAATCTGGGTCTGGAGTGCTCTTATCGGTGTTGAACTCGTACTGCCAGAAGCTACCACCAAAAACGCCAGCCTGACCAGGCTCGCAAGCGCCAACGCCAATCATGCCCAGCTGGCAATCACCGCCGCCGACAACAACAGGTGTACCCTCAGCAAGACCGGTCTCTGCTGCGGCATCTGCAGTTACAGCGCCAAGAACTTCTCCGCACTCGATGACCTGGCCAAACAGATCGTCGCGAAGACCGCACTCCTTTGCAATCTCTGGATCCCAGGCGCGTTCTTCTAGGCTCATGATGCCGGTGGTACTGCCGTTTGATGGCTCAACTGCCAGAACGCCGGTGAGCTTGTAGGCAAGCCAGTCGTTGAACATGCCAATCTTGGCCGCCTTGTTGTAGATCTCTGGCATCTTGTTCTTAACCCAAAGAAGACGAGGTAGAGCGCCTAGTGCATAGGTCTGGCCACTCTTCTGGTAAATCTTCTTCTCAAGCTCTGGGTCCATATCAATGAGCTGCTTGACCTCGTCAACACTTCGAGCGTCAACGTTAGCGCACGCCCAAATCTCGTTGCCGTCCTGGTCATACAGGAGAATGCCCTCACGCATGCAGGTGGTGGAAATACCAGCGATTTCTTTAGGATCAATGGAGGTCTTTGTCAGAACCTCTTTGATGCAGTCCAGAGCAAGCTGCCAGTCAGCAACCCAATCAAAGTCCATGCTGCCAGGCCAACGAGGGTCCTCATGATGCTCCCACTCGCGCTGAGCAACCCCAACCTGCTCACCGTCAACACTAAAGAGAACGGCGCGAATACTTCCTGTTCCCGCGTCTAGTGCAAGAAGATACTTGCTCATCAGATCCTCCTTGTTTACGAAAGAAGCAGTTCAGCAGCGGTGTCTGAATCCGTAATCAAAACGTTCAGATAGCCGCCGTTAAGCACTGCCTTAATTGCCGTAACTTTATCTTTGCCACCAGCAACGCCAACAACGTTCTTAAGCTGGCGAAGCTTGTCTAGATCGGTACTAATGACGCGATCTTCAATTTCTGTCTGAATAAGATTGCCGTCTTTATCCATAAAGTGATTGAGGATGTCACCGACGGCTCCCTGCATCTTAAGTACGGTCAGCTCGCCCTCGTTAAGGATGCCGTTGCGCAAAACGGTAGCGCCCTCAACTGCGGCGCCGATGCCGACCACACTCATGTCTGCATATTCCGTCATAGTGGACACGTCTTGCAGACTTTTCTCGTCAAGAAGTGCATCGCGCACTTGGCGAGAAGACACAACAAGTGGAGACGGTGTCAGGAACAGGTGCATGGAGTAGGCGGTGGTGCCAACGGTTGGCAGGTAGTAGCTCACGCCGCCTGTAAGGCTTACAACGTTGAGCGACTCCTCACGGTTCTTGGCAAGAAATCCCAGCATGCGGCTGACGGTATCGCCGTAGCCAATGTTGAGGTAGCCGTCCTCGCGCAGGTGATCGGAGACGTAGTGAGCTGCGCCCTGGGCAATGGATTGATTAATGGCAGAGCTGTCCAGGGGAGTTGGGACCACAAAAGCGTCCTTGAGGCCAAAGCGGTCAATAAGGAGCTGTTCTGCGGAAACGCGCTGGCTGTCGTTTTTTCTGAAGCTGAACTGAACAATGCCCTGCGCGCGAGCCTCTTCAAGTAGACGGATAACTTTTGCACGAGAAACGCCCATGACCTCAGCAATCTGAGCCTGGGTGTTATCTTCCATGTAGTAATACCACGCAGCCTTGGTAGCTAGTGCATATGTCTGCTCGTCCATCCGTCCTCCAGTTGATACTTTTGTTTAATGATAAAACATTTGTATCTAACATACTAGACTTCATTATAGTAATTATTCTCCCTATTAACAGGAAGATATACTACAAATACCATAATTGCGTATAGAGGTATTGCGGACTATTGTTCATGATACAATCAAAAATACCATTCACGGCAGTAATAATACCGTTTGCCGTGACGGTGCTTTGAAGAATGCCTATTTATAGATATCTTCAAAGTGTGAGATTTTGTACGGCCGTTTGTTATTTTTGGTAGGAGGTACTATGGGTGAATCTTTTGACATCGATATCGATGCCACTGACCCAAAGTCGCCTGAAGGAAAAGATGTGTGCGAGCAGTGTGACACACTTCTTTCCGTCCGCGGAATCAAGAAGTCATTTGGTTCCAACGAGGTATTAAAAGGCATTGACTTAGATTTGGCGCCAGGAGAGGTCATCTCTCTTATTGGTGGCAATGGTTCCGGTAAATCTACCCTCATGAAGATTATCATGGGTATTTACTCTGCCGATGAGGGAGAAATTTCTATCGATCGTCAAAAGGTTGATATCTCCAATCCTAAGGCCGCACTTGCACACAGTATTTATATGGTTCCTCAGGAGCCAATGCTGTTCCCTAACATGACTGTTAGAGAGAACATCACCATTGGCTTTGAGGCTCCAAAAGCTGAACTCAACAAGATGCTCGAAGACACTATGAAAGAGATTGGCTGGGAGCTTGACCTAGACCGCAAAGCAATGACACTTTCTATTGCTGAGCAGGGCATGGTTGAGATTCTCCGTGGTCTTATGCGCCACTCCGAGATTCTTATTCTAGACGAGCCAACTTCTGCACTTACCTTTGACGAGGTACAGAGCCTCTTCAAGGTGGTCCAGGAGCTCAAGCAGAAGAACATTGGCATTATCTACATCACGCACCGCCTGGCAGAGGTCTTTGAGATTTCTACCAGCATCGGTATTCTGCGCGACGGCGTTATGGCTATGCGCGGCAAGGTAGAGGACTTTACGCGAGAAGATCTTGTGCGTGGACTTCTTCCACCAGACGCAGCTGAGATTAAGAAAGAGATTGCCGAGAGTGCAAACATTGATTACGACGCAGAACCTATCTTTGAGCTTGCTGAGTTCACGGGTTATGGTTTTGCTGACGTAAACCTCAACATTTATCCAGGCGAGATTGTTGGTCTTGCAGGTATCGTTGGTGCTGGTAGATCAGAGATGGCTACCACCATTTACGGTATGGATAAGGTGTTGGGCGGCAAGGTATTTGTTGACGGCAAAGACATTACTGGTAAGTCCACCAAAGACGTTATTGCTGCAGGTCTGAGCTATGTTCCAGAAGACCGCTTCAACGACGGTCTGTTTAGAATTCGCGACGTTGCCGAGAACACCACAAGCTCTCTGCTTGCTAACTCTTCTCTTGGTAAGTTGCTGCTTAACCGCAAAGAAGAAGATAGGGTTTCTCAGAACTACGTTGATAACTTCCGCACCAAGGTCACTGGCCTTGATCAGGAGGTAGGCGGCCTCTCTGGTGGTAACCAGCAGAAGATTGTTATTGGCCGTGCATTCTCGGTTGCTCCAAAGGTTGTTATTTTGGACGAGCCAACTCGTGGTATTGACGCTGCTGCTCGTGGTGATGTGTACGCCGTTTTGCAGGAGCTTCGTAAGCAAGGAGTTTCTATTCTTCTGATTTCTTCTGATATGGAAGAGATTATTGAGCTTGCTGACCGTGCGTTCACCATGTACCAGGGACGCATTAATCACGAGTTCAAAAAAGAAGAAATTACGCAGGACAACCTCATGTCCGCTGCATTTGGATTGTAGGAGGTGACGTATGGATCTTGTAAAGCGCCTTCTCAAGGCTAGGGGACTGAGCAGCCTCGCATTCCTGATTGCTCTCTTTATTATTGTTGGTGCAATGAATCCTGCATTCTTGACGCCAGCAACAATTGCTGCCTGCTTTAACACGTCCGTTGTCTACACATTGGTCGCTGTTGGCGTGGCTTTCACCCTGTTCATTGGTGAGATTGACGTTTCTGTTGGTTCTAACTTGGGTCTTGTTGCTGTAGTAGTTGGTAGCATGTTGAGAGATGGAACTCCACTTCCCGTTGCTTGCCTAGTAGGTATTCTTATTGGTGTAGCAATTGGTCTGGTAAACGCCTGGGGCGTTGCCGTTATGAAGGCCCCATCACTCATCTTTACGCTGGGTACCAACGGCGTTCTCCGCGGTATTGTCTACGTCTACACCAATGGTCAGTGGGTTGAGAACCTCCCTAAGGAGTTCAAGGACTTCTCGGCAGTAACTGGTATTGGTGACTTCACCGTTTACTATTGTGCAGTCATTGCACTGGTTATTCTGATTCACTTTGCACTAACCCAGACCCGTCGCGGCCGCTGGTTTGCAGCAGTTGGCGATAACGCTAACGGCGCAACTCTGGTTGGTATTCCAGCTCTTCAGACCAAGATTCTGGCATACGTCATTTGTGGCGTTATGGCAGCTATTGGCGGCATCATCTTCTGCAGCCGTATTGGTTTTGTTACCCCAATGAGTGGTAACGGCTACGAGATGAAGGCTATTGCAGCCTGCGTTCTTGGTGGCGTTAGCTTGCTTGGTGGCGTTGGCTCTGTCCTTGGCGCAGCTGTCGGTTCCGTCATCATGGCATCCATCAGCTACCTCTTGGTCTTTATGGGCTTCTCGTCAAATTACGACAACGCAATTACCGGTGTCATCCTGATTGTCATTGTTGTTGTTGACGCTTTGCTTCAGCACCGCTCCATTGTTCAGAACAGGCACGCTCGTCTGAACGCACGCGTTTCTCCAAAGGCAACCTCAGAGGTTCTTGCAGAGCAGATTGCAGACTTTGGTGAGGCAGCTATGAGCCCTTTGGGTAAGAAGGGCGGTGTTCGCTAATGATGAAGACACTTAAGGGATTCTTATCCAAGGGCCAGACAAGCTGGAACATGATTCTTATTGGCCTTTTGGTACTTGAGTTTGTGGTTTTTGGTGCAGCGAACGGCAAGTTTCTTCGTCCAGCACTGCTATTTACCAGCATTAACGATAATCTGCCAGTCTTTATGATCTCGCTCTTTGTAACGCTTGTTATGGTTACTGGCGGCATTGACATTCAGGTTGCATCTTTGGTTGGTCTAACGTCCATCACCATCGGTGTTGGTTGGCAGGACTTTGGTCTTCCTATCTGGGGCGCTGTGGGCGTTGCCTTTGTTCTGGTTGTTGCTTGCGGCGCACTTTCGGGCTTCTTGATTGCGTACTGTCGAGTGCAAGCCATGGTTGTTACCCTAGGCGGCAGCTTCCTGTACTCTGGTCTGGCGCTGCTCATCTCTACGCTCTCCAAGACCGAGAGCTACCAGGGAATTGGTGGTTTCCCCGAGGACTTCAAGTTTGTATCTAACTTCCAGCTCTTTGGCGTCATCCCATTCCAGCTTCTTATCTACATCCTGATGTTGGTTATCGCATTCATTCTGCTGCACAAGACCAAGTATGGTCGTCGCATCACCCTGGTTGGCGTTAACCAAAGCGCAGCTGAGTTCTCTGGCATTAACAGTCGAGCAGTCATCATGTCTACCTACATGCTCACCGCAGTTTCTGCAGTCATTGCAGGTGTTGTTCTGACCGCTTACCTGGGCACCGCAAAGTCCGACCTTGGTGCCGACCTTACCATGGATATCATCACCGCAGTTGTTTTGGGTGGTACGCTCTCCACTGGTGGTAAGGGCTCCATTGTTGGTACCGCACTTGCTTCGTTTGTTATTGCATTCTTGCGCTTTGGCTTGCCACTGTGCTTCAAGGTAAGCCCACAGTACCTGGATATTCCTGTTGGTGTCCTGCTGGTTGTTGTCATCGTTGCTCGATCGGCAGCAAGCGGAACAAATATTGGTACGTTTTTGAAATCGCTGCTTTCTAGCAGCAGTAAAGCCAAGGCATAAGCTTTGGGGAAATTGTGCCTTAGGCACAGACAAGGGAGGTTACCTATGCAAGAGATTACTCGTCGTGGTTTTATTGGTGCCGCTGGTATCACCGCAGTTAGCGCTGGCCTCGCTCTGGCAGGCTGCAATAGCGGTGGCGAGAAGAAGGAAGAGACCAAGAAGTCCGAGGGTGGCAAAGACGTCAAAGGTAAGACCGTAGCATTTATTCCTAAGGTCACCGGCAACGCATTTTTCGAGTCCGCAAACAAGGGTGCACAGGACAAGTCAAAGGAGTGGGGCTTCACCGTTGACTACATCGGCGACGCAACCGCTTCTGTTTCCGCTCAGGTTTCCGTCATCAACCAGGCAGTTGCTAACGGCGTAGACGCAATCAGCATCTCCACCGTTGACGCAAAGGGCGTTTCCGACGCATTGAAGAAGGCAACCGCTGCTGGTATCGTAGTTACCACTTGGGACTCCGACGCTAACCCAGAGGATCGTACCCTCATGGTTTCTCAGGGCACCCCAGAGATTCTTGGCCAGATGCTTGTTGACATGGGAGTTGCCGGCCTCAAGGAGCGCGGCAAGGACCCAGAGAAGGACGAGATTACCTACGTCTGGCACTACTCTCAGGCAACCGTTACCGACCAGAACTCCTGGCAGGTAGCTGCACAGAAGATCATCAAGGAGAAGTATCCTAAGTGGAAGAACGTCCATGAGAACTACTACTCCAACCAGGACGCTGAGCAGGCAATTACCATTGGTGAGGCAATTCTTGACGCTTACCCAGAGATTGACCTGATCATCTGCAACGACTCCACCGCTCTTCCTGGTCAGCTTCAGGCTGCAGAGAACAAGGGCTACGACGCGAAGAAGATCACCATCACCGGTTTTGCTTCTCCACAGTCCATCAAGTCCTACTGCGAGCACGGCACCATCTACAACTGGGGCCTCTGGGACTGCGCAGTTCAGGGCGCTATGGGCTGCTACGTTGCAGCATTCCTTGCAGCTGGTAACGAGGTTAAGGTTGGCGACACCATCTCCATCCCAAGCATCGGCGATGTCAAGGTTGAGGCTAACGACTCCATCGCTGAGGGCGCAAAGACTGGCGACAAGAACAACGGCGTTGTCCTGCTTCCTGAGCGCCTTGTCTTCACCAAGGAGAACATGAACAACTACTCCTTCTAATCAAGGCGTAAGTTCACGGCTGGCGAGAAGACCGATCTTCTCGCCAGCTTATGAGGTAATTCAGCCGCAGAGGAGAAGTGGCCCTCCTAGGGTGTACGCCGCCCAAAAAGCTACATCTTCTCTGCGAGCTTTAAGGTTTTATTGAAAGGATTTTCATGGCAGATCTGGACGGATTGAAAGTAGCTAAGGATTATCACGTAGACACTCCTTTTGCTAACAATCAGGGATTTTATGTAAAGGGTGCAAACAACCTCGACTGGGGTATGCAGAAGCACCTCTCCAACATCTTTGATCCAAAGAGCGGCAACACTGTAATGTTCGCATTTGACCACGGTTACTTCATGGGTTCAACCGCTGGTCTTGAGCGTCTTGACCTGCTGCTTCCACAACTTGCTCCTTATGTTGACTGCTTCATGGGTACCCGTGGCGCAATCAGGACCTGCGTTTCTCCTGAGGTTTCTAAGGGTATCGCTCTTCGCGTTTCTTCTGGTTCTTCTATGCTGCAGTCCGATCTCTCTCACGAGGTTGTTGCTGTTGATATTGAGGACGCAATTCGTATGAATGCAGACTGCATGGCTGTTCAGACCTTCATTGGCGCTGATGGCCAGCTCTCCAGCATCGATAACCTCAGCCAGGTCATTAACGCTGGCTTCCGCTACAGCATTCCTACTCTTGGCGTTTGCGCAGTTGGTAAGGACATGGAGCGCACTGGTCGCTTCTTCAAGCTTGCAACCCGTATCATCGCTGAGATGGGCTGCCAGATTGTTAAGACTTACGACTGCGAGGACTTCGAGGAAGTTGTTGCAGCTTGCCCAGTTCCAATTGTTGTTGCTGGTGGTAAGAAGCTTGCTGAGCGCGACGCTCTGCATCTTGCATACGACGTTATTCGCAAGGGTGCACGCGGCGTTGATATGGGCCGTAATATCTTCCAGAGCACCCATCCTCTACAGATGGCTGAGGCTGTTCGTATGATCGTCCACGAGGGCGCAACCGACGCTCAGGCATGGGAGTTCTTCGAGGATGCAACCCACTAAGAGCGCAACGAGCGCGGCGTCGCGGTGAGCGCAGGTCCGCGCGGCGGCCTCCGGGCGCGAAAGCGCTGCTCACACGTGACTTTCTCATGTGGCGAGAAACATGCTGACCTTGAGCTGGTAATCCTTTCGGATTACCAGCTTTTTTGTAGCGTGTTAATGTCGGCTTTTAGACTGGCGTACAAAATAGTGCAGCCTTGGTAGGCCTCGCTGAAGAATTGGCAAGCTTTTAATCAAGATAACCGGACAACTAGGACTCACTGTCTGACAATTAGAGAGCCTCAATGCCCGATATACATTTCTATGCATAAACTTCATCTAATATGCTTAAACATGAATAGACTTATATAAGAAA
>CALKTD010000004.1 GCA_937997345.1 uncultured Atopobium sp.
AATCTCGTGAGCGATGGCATCGTGCTCAGAAGAAATAATATAAACGCAACGCTCGGATCTTGGTCCGTCGATGACAAAGTCAATCATTTTTCCTGTAACAAAGATTGCCAGAGCAGAATACAGACCGTTTTCTAACGAGAAGACCGGAATAGCCACAATAATAATGACAATATCAACGATGATGATTGCGGTACCTGACGGAATAGAAAAACGCTTGGAAACCGCCTGAGCAATGATATCTGTACCGCCGGTATTTCCGCCCGCCCTAAATACAAGGCCAAGGCCAAAACCGCAGATAATACTGCCCCATAGAGCAGCAAGCATAAGATCATTGGCGCCAAGAACTGGTAAAAACGGTGCAAATAAATCGACAAAAATACTGGAAATCAAGAAGCCTACGACGCTCTTAAGCAAATATTTTCTATTTCCACTTCTTGCAACAAAAGCCATCAAAATGATATTCATGGCGATTGTTTGCATGCCAACAGGCAAATCAAATCCAAAAGGTAATGCAACAGCTCTAATTACCGTTGCAAAACCAGTAATACCACCAGCGGCGAGTCCGTTAGGAACTTCAAATACATCAAGGCCAACTGCAAAAATTGCACAGCCAAGGACGATAAAGAACGAATCTTTAAAGGTCTTTTGCCAAGTAGATTTTTGCACACTAATCCTTTCCGCCAACAACCCAGCGATGGTACGCAATGATGAACTGATCAAGATCGCCGTCTGAAAGAACGGACTCTACGTTTCCTGTTTCTGCACCTGTTCTTAAGTCCTTAATGAGCTGATAAGGATAAAGAACATAACTCCTAATTTGATTGCCAAACGAGATTTCTCTCTTTGGACCGCGAAGCTCATCCAGCTCAGCTTCGCGTTTCTCCTTTTCAATCTCATACAAACGACTGCGCAAGATATTCATTGCTGCAGCTTTGTTCTGAAGCTGGCTGCGTTCGTTTTGGCAGGTTACTACCGTTCCTGTTGGAATATGTGTAATACGAACTGCCGAGTCTGTAGTGTTAACTCCCTGACCTCCTGGACCAGATGCATGATAGACATCAATACGCAGGTCATTAGGATCAATAGCAACTTCAATATCTTCAGGAAGAACAGGTAAAACTTCTACACCAGCAAATGACGTCTGCCTGCGTTTCTTATCGTCAGTAGGAGAAATTCTTACCAGACGATGCACGCCCTGTTCTGCACGAAGCATGCCATAAGCATTTTTGCCACTTACCGTAAAGGTTGCGCGGTCAAGACCAATAACCTCTGCAACGGGGGCGTCGTTGATATCAACTTTCCAACCACGACGATTGCAATATTTGAGATACATGCGAAAAAGCATCTCGCACCAGTCTTGAGACTCAAGACCACCCTGACCAGGCTTAATAGTAACAATTGCATCACCATGATCAAGTTCATCAGTAAACCAGCTTGAAAGCTCAAGCTCCGACAAGTCTTTTTCAAGAGATGCCGCAAGCGCTTGAGATTCGTCGAGTGATGCTTGGTCTCCAAGCTCTGTTCCAAGCTCAAAAGCGGCCTCAGCATCACCAAGTTTCTCTTTAGCTTTATCAATACCAGCAACATCATCGCGAAATGATGCTAGTTGAGTCATTATTTTTTGCGCAGCTTCAGCGTCGTCCCAAAAATTGGGACGAGCACTTTCTGCCTCAAGTTCTGAAATTTGCTGACGCTTCTCAGTGAGGTGAAGATATCCTTCTACCTCAGAGAGACGCTCCGCTAAAGCTTGGAGCGATACAACCTCTGTATCAGCCATTCTTACCTGTTTCGGCCGTGGCAGTTCTTAAACTTTTTGCCACTTCCACATGGGCAAGGGTCATTGCGACCAACGTTGACGTAAGGATTTGGATCGTCAGACTTACGGTAGGTTGATACAGAAGACTGGCTGGCGCCGGTTCCCTGTGGACTCTTTCCAATAGCTGCGACATTCTTAAGCATGCTCTTGCCTTGCTTAAGTGCCTTTTGATCGCCGTCGGTCTCTTCTCCACCAGAATAGTGAGCATTCTGGAAGGCCTCTGCCTCAGTATTCTGACGTGGACGATTAACCAGCTCAAGACGGAGAATAGTGCGGAGGAAGTCCTCATACATGGTGTTTACCAGCAGCGTAAATGCCTCATATGCCTCGGTCTTGTACTCAACCAGAGGATCGCGCTGACCAAAACCACGAAGACCAATGCCGGTCTTTAGGTAATCCATCTCCTGGAGGTATGCCATCCAACGAGTATCAATGACGCGAAGCATTACCTGAGCAGCAAGCTCACGCATAACTTCTTCGCCAAGCTTCTGGGTCTTCTCGTCAAAAGTCTTTTGGACAAATGCGGTGACATCCTCTTCAAGTTGCTCAAACTTGGTATCCTCAGTAAACTCTGGAAGATCAGTCTTACCAGTAAGTTCAGTGAGCCACTTCTCAAGACCCTCAAGATCCCACTCGTCAGCATCTCCGTAACAGAACTCCTCGCAAATGCGCTGAGTAGTAGAAGCAGTGACTGTCTCGATGAGCTCCATAAGATCCTTGCCGTCAAGAATCTTGTTTCTCTCTGCGTAAATGACCTGACGCTGTTTGTTCATAACATCGTCGTAATCAAGGACGTTCTTACGCATTGCAAAGTTGACTTCCTCAACCTTGCGCTGGGCGCCCTCGACAAGCTTGGTAACAATCTTTGCCTTAATTGGCATATCGTCAGGAAGCTCATAGCGCTGCATCATTGCTGCAACGCCATCCATGCGATCTCCACCAAAGCGGCGCATCAAATCATCTTCAAGAGAAAGGTAGAACTGGGTCTGACCAGGGTCTCCCTGACGACCAGAACGACCACGAAGCTGATTGTCAATACGACGACTCTCATGACGCTCGGTACCAATAACGCACAAACCGCCCGCAGCAGTTACTGCATCACGCTCAGTAGCGCAGATTTCCTTTGCTTCTTTGCGTGCAGCTTCTTTTTGCTCCTGAGTAGCCTCAGCTGGCTCAATTCCCTGGTTACGAAGGATATCTTCAGCCATGACATCTGGGTTGCCACCCAAAAGAATATCGGTACCGCGACCTGCCATGTTGGTTGCAATAGTAACTGCACCCTCACGACCAGCCTGAGCAATAATCTGTGCCTCACGCTCATGGAACTTAGCGTTCAGAACGTTATGTTTAATGCCGCGTTTAGACAGAATGCGAGAAATACGCTCGGAGTTGTCAATGGAAACGGTACCAACAAGTACTGGCTGACCATTCTGATGACGCTCTTCAACGTCTCTTACGACAGCTTCAAACTTAGCGTCAATAGTACGATAGACCAGGTCATCGAGGTCTTCACGCTTAACCGGACGGTTAGGTGGAATAACCTGAACAGGAACGTGATAAACCTCACGGAACTCTGCGTCCTCAGTCATTGCAGTACCGGTCATACCGGAGAGCTTGTCGTACATGAGGAAGTAGTTCTGGAGGGTGATCGTTGCCAAAGTCTGGTTTTCTTCACGTACCTGAACGTTCTCTTTTGCCTCAATTGCCTGGTGAAGACCCTCAGAATAACGACGGCCTTCCATGATACGACCAGTAAACTCATCAACAATCTTTACTTCTCCATCAATGACAACGTACTGCTGGTCACGATGGAACATATACTCAGCCTTCAGCGCCTGCTGAAGATGATTGACTAGCTGGCCAGTCTCATCGTTGTAGATATCGTCAATGTTGAGAGCGCGCTCGACCTTCTCGAGACCAATCTCTGTTGTTGCAATGGTGTGCTTTGCCTCATCCATCTCAAAGTCAACATCTGGAGTTAATCCACGAACTGCCTTTGCAAAATCTTTGTAGGTACCTGCAGATTTAGTACCAGCACCAGAAATAATCAGAGGAGTACGAGCCTCATCGATAAGGATGGAGTCAACCTCGTCGACGATGGCGTAGTGATGTCCACGCTGAACACGCATCTCTGGGCGAGTAACCATGTTGTCGCGCAGGTAGTCAAAGCCAAACTCTGAGTTTGTACCGTAGGTAATATCTGCCTCATATGCAGGCTTTTTAAGGCTCAGTCGCATGCCGTTCTGCAGAAGGCCAACACTGATGCCCAAGAACTTGTAGATGGTACCCATCCACTCACTGTCTCGTTTAGCCAGGTAGTCATTGACCGTAACGATGTGAACGCCTTCGCCGCTCAGTGCGTTAAGGTAACCAGCAAGAGTGGAGACAAGCGTCTTACCTTCACCGGTCTTCATCTCTGCGATAGTGCCCTTGTGAAGCGCGATACCACCGATGAGCTGGACATCAAAGTGACGCTGACCAATAGTTCTTACTGACGCCTCACGTACCGTCGCAAAAGCCTCTGGGAGAAGATCGTCTAGACTTTCTCCTTCAGCATAGCGAGCCTTGAACTTCTCGGTCTGAGCCTGAAGCTCTTCATCGCTCATTTCCTGCATTGTTGGCTCAAGCGCATTGATCTTCTCGACAATACACTGATATGCTTTGAGGTCCTTGTCAGCGCCAAAGGACAGAATCTTAGAGAGGAAATTAGGCATAGCTTTTTCCTTGACGTCGGGCATCTATCTTCGGTTGATAGACACAGTATTCAACTTATATATCATACCCCGTCTAACTGCTTGAATCACACTACATGGCGTCGTAAAATCCCAATTTCGTTATTTCTCCACCACTAGTTTCTATTGATTCTTTTCCCTTTTCTGCACCTGCAATCATCCTGAGCTGTTTAGACGGCATTTTTCTACGCTTCATAACGTATTTCTGCACGTACAAATCGTAGTAATGCTGCGCATCCTGCGCCCGACCACATTTTCTCAGTGCCTGAATGAGCGCCATAAGTGTGTCCTCTCGCATATCATCAACAAGGTAGGCGAGCTCTGCAAAATGTACCGCAAGCGTATAGTGGGTAATTCTCAAAGCAGCCGCCGAAGCCGTTACCATGGTATCTATGTATTGATCTCTCAGGGCAACACGAATGGGATCTGCAAACCTAAAGCATTCATCCTCAGGAAGATACAAATCACCTTGATACAACTCTTCCGCCTGCTTAGCTAGATGCACTATGTCTTCATCGCTGTTCGATGACGCCACACTCTTTGCTAAGCGCGTAAAAATATCAATATCTACGGTTACCTGCTGGGGATTAAAACCAAGCGTCTTTTCAATTCGAGATGCTTCCAAAGGCTCACAATCTGTCTGAATCTCCTGCACTTCTTTACGAATAACTCGAGTTGCTTGATACAGACGCTCTTGCCAATGTCCCTGATCAGCCTCCGGCCAAATCTGCTGTGCAATCTGCGACCTAAAGCTCATGTGATTATGGGCAAGCGCCAAATACACAAGCAACGCCTTTGCCGATCGATAGGCAATTTTTCTGCCGGCAATCTCTTCTCCTCGAACCGACAAACTAAATCTGCCGAGAAGAGCAAGGTAAACTCCAGGATGAACATTATTTACCTTCTTTACCTGCGCGCTCTTCACCGCAAAGTCTTCAGTCCAAGAATCCCCCTCTCCTTGCCGGGACACTCTCCATTTTGTTGCGTCTCGTTTTCCCTCGTTTGAACATAGGTAATGGAGCCATTCTTCTGGCATTTCTTGTTCTAAGCACTGCTGAAACTCAGACTCATCAGACAAAAGTGCTCTCATAAGCCACATGGCATTTTCAGGAACTCCATACTCAACAGCATCCAGCAAGACAGGAGTATGCCCATTTACGCTCTTAAAGAGAGCTTTGTATATTGTTCTATATGCTGCTTTTAGCGATGGAAGTGTAATTGCCTCAAGGCTCTTCTCCGTAGGTTTAACTCCCAAGAAAAATCCTGCAATATCTTCAATTATCTTTCCGACTTGCGCCACATAGAGTGAGTCCCATTCCCTACTCAGCAGCACCGCTCTTCTCGCCTGGAGCTGAGCTTTGGGGTATGCCCTGCTTCTGAGACTGAGAAGCGCTCCAATAAGAAGCGCGGGCACTTGAATCATACGATTACCCTGCAGTTCTGCTTGGCTGATGAGCTGCTCGGTATCGTATAAGTCTCCCACAGAAGAGCTTTTTTCAAAAAGGTAGCGAACGCATTTAAGTAGTCTTACAGACCCCTTTAAGCCTCCGGCCTCACCTTCTTGTAAGAAGGAGAGCGCTCCTGAAGCGCGCGTATCAAATTCCTTTTGATATACACCCAGCAATGCGTAAAGCAATTCGACGTCAACAACTTGAATTGACGAGGTTATTGATGCAGCCTTCTCATGCTGCTGCTCAAGAAGCAGCAGCTGAAGGGCATACTTAAAATTTCCTTGCACAGCTAAATCAGTTGCGCGTTTGTGTAGAGCAATTTTCTTCTCTAGCGGACCTAGCTCAAGGTCTTCCTTCAAAGGTGGCAGAGGCTTTTGCAAAATTAACTTCAGTAAAGTCATATATGCCGTTTGCTTAAGAAATCCGTTAAATGAAGTGAGATTTTTGAATGCCCTATCAGCATCTTTAGTATTCATCGGCCCCTTAGCAGTAGACAGCGAATCCACCATTCCCTTAGCAGCTTTTTTACTTGAGTTATCGAGCGTACAGTCAGAATGTGTGGCGGTGAGCGCATTATCTACCAGCTCAATATATCCAGCATCTACAAATTCTGTTGCATGAGAAAGAACAATTTCCCAGATAATCTCTTCTCTAACCAGAGAGCTTACAAATGCAGCCTTAGAGAAATCTTCCCTATCAATCAGCAAAGCTATAGCTTTCAGAACAAGCTTTTCATGCTTACTCGCTAGAGCAACAAGCTCCTGTTTATTAAAGTTCAACACATCAAATCTTGTAGCATGAATACACGAGAAACGCCTAGTTTCTACATGTACGCCAAAGAAAGGAGCATCTTGCTCAATCTTGGCCAAATACTCAAGGTCAATTTGTCCGCACATACGGTTTAAATCATCAAATGATCCAACGCCGAGCAGCATCATCCCCAGCCTGAGCCTAAGCTCCTCAATACCAAGCGAGCTCCTAAGCATATACGATGCAACGCAAGCAAGACTAGTTAGATACGTAATAGGTACATCCGCATCTCCATGCTCGCAAAATGTAACTGGCAAAGAGTAAACTAACGTTGGAATACCGCGAGTCAATCTCATATTAGTCAAAATTGATTGTTCAGAGTTATCTATGCCAGGCATAAACGTAAGCAGCTCATCCTTTCCCAAAACATAGACGCTGGGGACTTCATCGATTAACTGACGAGCTTCAGGAGATAAAGAAAACGCAACAAGACAACCAGCCATGCGAAGACGCGCAATTGATTTAACCTGGCGAGCAACAAAATACTCGTCAGACGGAGGAAAGTCATCAATAAGAATTAGCCTTTTAACCGCCTTAGATTTCTTGGCATTGCAGATAGAAGTACTTTTCTTAGTAAGAATCTGAGTTGCCTCTTTAGACGAAAGACTAGAAAGAGAGATCTCGTACACAGTCCAGCCGTTTGACTGTGCATAATCTGCCAACTCACGCAAAAACATAGTCTTGCCCATGCAAGGTTCCGCACACAGCGCGAGCGGCCTATTGGTCTTTTCCATTGTTCTAAAGAAGTGTTGTGGTGGAACTATCCTGCTATAGTCGCCCATCACCTGGCGAGAAGACCCACTGAGCAGCGACTCTGTTCCAGCAGCCTCTCTGTTTTCTGACTCCATAAAGCTCTCCTTACTATTCAAACACTCAAGCGCTACATGCGCCCTAACATTTCTTGTCTCAAAATTTGGTGTGGGATAAATAATCAAGCCAAATTTGTCAGA
Organism: uncultured Atopobium sp.; assembly: GCA_937997345.1. Classification (GTDB taxonomy): domain Bacteria; phylum Actinomycetota; class Coriobacteriia; order Coriobacteriales; family Atopobiaceae; genus Lancefieldella. Next base: position 7,760 of record CALKTD010000004.1, read on the forward strand.
AAGTGAGAAGGTTTAGGTGAACGGTAGGTGAAACATGGTCAAATTCAGGACAGATTAGTGACAAAATACACACAGAAATGCACGAATGTTGAAACTAGATAACATCAAATAGTAAAAATTATCTTCCGCGAACGGTATTTAATTAAGAAAATTATGTAAATATTGTGATACACAATAATTATAAATTTCGTAATAAATATGGATTTTTAGTAAAAATTTTTATTCTATTCTCGAATAATTTTTTACCAAAAAAGAGGACCCCACAAAAGTGAGATCCTCTCGACATAAAAATGCCCCTTGTTGGTCAGCGACGTCCTGCTCTCCCACGGACTTACTCCGCAGTACCATCGGCGCTCGGGGGCTTAACTTCTGGGTTCGGAATGGGACCAGGTGTGCCTCCCCTGCCATGGTCGCTGACCAACAAGGGGTATTCTTGTTTCAAAGGGTTTTCTCACGTGCCCTGAGGGCCGCACAGTGTGACGTTAAATTCAAAGGCTTCAAAAATCACGCATCAGTTCAAAATATATTAAAGAAAAGAAGAGCTCGACCGATTAGTAATGCTCGACTGAATGCCTTACAGCACTTACATCTGCATCCTATCAACCTCGTAGTCTACAAGGGGTCTTACCGAAAGGAAAACTCATCTTGGG
>CALKTD010000005.1 GCA_937997345.1 uncultured Atopobium sp.
GTTCTTTCTATTCTTTACTGCCACCAATACTATTCTTGCCGCTAATAACGAATTGAAGTTTGAGATTAGAAGCGGACAAGTAGACAATCTGCGTCACAATGACCGTTCGATTCACGACGAGGTTGACCTCGCAGAGGGCCAACTCAACTTCAAAGAAGGCGGCGGACTCAACTCGCATAACGGCCTGCGCTCCATCGCCGACAAGCTCCAGACCAGGGATTTTATGCGCCTGCAGTTTGGTATCGATCGCCCTCCTGGAAAGATGCCGGTAGCAGACTACGTTTTGCGCGAACTCAAGGGAAACAACCTGGAAGACTTCCTGGTCACTGCCCAAACAGCCGCCGAACAGGTGGAGCAACTCCTCCGCAGCTAGCGGTCGCCGCGCTCCGCCGCACTTCGCCCCGTGCCGTCGCCCCGTGCCGCACGTCGCGAGCACACCGAACTTCTCGCTCTCCGGAGCTAGCAGGCAAAACAAACTACGAAATATTTATGCTCATTCATGAATTACTCATGTCTTGAATCATGCGCAAATAGTACAATAGATATGTTGTTTGCGAATACGGGTTACCCAGACTCGTATGCGTGAGATGCATGCGTCACCTGTCACTGTCTTCTTACCAAGAAGGCACTCTGAGGTGCGGCGCGTCAACTCACTCGCAGTTTTGTTGTGTTAGGAGAGGAGTACCGCTGAATGTATAAGATCCTCGAAAAGACTCAGTTCTCCGAGAAGGTCTTCAAGTTCCGCATCGAGGCACCACAGATGGCCAAGCACGCACATGCTGGTCAGTTCCTGATGGTCCGCGCAAATGAGTGTGGCGAGCGCGTTCCATTTACCTTTGCGGATTGGAATCCTGAGGAGGGTTGGGTCGAGTTTATCTTCATGGTAATCGGCAAGACCACCAGGATGCTTTCTACCTACGAGGTTGGTGATTTCCTGCAGGACGTCACTGGTCCTCTGGGTGAGCCTACCGAGATGGGCGAGGGTAAATGGGCAGTTATCGGCGGCGGCGTTGGCCTGGCTATCGCCTTCCCTGTTGCTCGTCAGCTCGTAGCAGCTGGCCGTGAGGTTCACGCAATCATGGGCGCTCGTACCAAAGAGCTGCTGCTGCTTGAGGATCAGTTCCGTTCCATTCTGGACGACGATCACATCCACATCACCACAGACGACGGTTCTCTTGGCGAGAAGGGCGTTGTAACTGCACCTCTCGAGCGTCTTCTACAGGACAAGCAGGTCGACCGCGTATTCTGCGTTGGCCCAGTTCCAATGATGAAATTCTCCACTCTCACTGCCGAGAAGTACGACACACCTATCATCGCTTCTCTGAACCCAATCATGGTTGACGGCACTGGTATGTGCGGTTGCTGCCGTGTTGAGGTTGGCGGCGAGACCAAGTTTGCTTGCGTTGACGGTCCTGACTTTGACGCAACCAAGGTTGATTGGAACGACCTTCGCGCACGTCAGGCAGCCTACCTCACCGAGGAAGGCCAGTCCATCAAGGCTTACGAGGAGACGAGGTGCGCATGCCACAAGTAAACGGTCGCTACATTCCAAACGTCAAGGCACCTCGTACAGCTGACAACGAAGAGCCAGCTGCAGAGCGCGCACAAGACTTCCGCCCTGTCGACAAGGGTTTCACTAAAGAGATGGCAATTGCAGAGGCAAACCGCTGCCTGGATTGTAAGAATCCACTGTGTGTTCAGGGCTGCCCTGTAAACATCAACATTCCTCGCTTCATCGAGGCTATCCGTGCAGAGGAGTTTGGTCGCGGTCTTGACATCATCCGCGAGTCCTCCATGCTTCCTGCAGTTTGTGGTCGTGTTTGCCCACAGGAGAACCAGTGCGAGGGCGTCTGCATCATGGGTAAGCGCAGCGAACCAGTTGCTATTGGTCAGCTCGAGCGCTTCCTTGGTGACCAGCCTGAGCTTGCTTCCAAGCCTGCTATCGCTCCAAAGAACGGCAAGAAGGTTGCAGTTGTAGGCTCCGGTCCTTCTGGTATTGCTTGCGCTGGCGAGCTTGCTCGTAACGGCTTTGACGTTACCGTCTTTGAGGCATTCTTCACCGGCGGCGGCGTTCTGGTTTACGGTATTCCTGAGTTCCGTCTTCCAAAGGCTGTTGTTAAGCGCGAGATTGACGGCCTTCAGGAGCTGGGCGTTAAGTTTGAGTTCAACTCTGTTGTCGGTCGTATCACCGATGCAGACGAGCTCTTTGAGCAGGGCTTTGACGCAATCTACATTGCAACCGGCGCTGGCCTTCCAAAGCTTCTCAACATCCCTGGTGAGAACCTGCCTAACGTCTTCTTTGCAAACGAGTACCTCACCCGCGTTAACCTTATGAAGGCTAACAAGTTCCCTGAGTACGACACCCCAACCAAGCACGGCAAGAACGTCGTTGTCTTTGGTGGCGGCAACGTTGCTATGGACGCTGTCCGTACTGCTAAGCGTCTTGGCGCAGAGCGTGCAATCATTGCTTACCGTCGTACTGAGGAAGAGATGCCTGCTCGTCGTGCAGAGCTGCACCACGCAAAGGCTGAGGGCGTTGAGGTTCTTCCTCTCGTCTCCCCTCTCGAGTTTGTCGCTGGCGAGGACGGCGCAGTTTGCGCAGTTCGCGTCCAGAAGATGGAGCTCGGCGAGCCTGACGCTGACGGACGTCGTCGTCCAGTGCCTATCGAGGGTGCTATCGAGGACATTCCTTGCGATGTTGCAATTTCTGCAATCGGCACTAACGCTAACCCATTCGCAAAGATGATCGGCGACATTAAGCTCAACAAGTGGGGCTACATTGAGGCCGACGAAGAGGGCCGTACTTCCGATCCTCGCATCTGGGCTGGTGGCGACATCGTAACCGGTGCTGCAACCGTCATTCTTGCAATGGGCGCTGGTAAGGTAGCAGCTGCTTCCATCACCAAGCACCTCGGCTAGTCCGCCGGTTTAGGCTGGCATAGCTTTGGCTCGCACAGCGAGCTAACATGACTTCAGCTCACAGAACGAGCTAACATGCAACAAATAAAAGCCTGGTACCAAACGGTGCCAGGTTTTTTCATACCGAAAAATGCCTCGAATCCACTCCCAAGCACACGGGTTTCTCGCCAGGTGCGCATGCGGGTGCGCGAGTTTCTCGTTGCACAAGTCCTTCTGCTATTGCGCGCCTGAAAAGTACAAAGAATCTGTATTTTAGATACAGATTCTTTGACAAAATCAGGCAAATCCACAGTTTCTTTTACATTTTTAGGCAAAAATTACAGATTCTTTGCAGAAATCAGGCGCGTGAAAGATAGGCGTTTCGGCCCTGAATTTTTGAGCCTGAAAACTGCATAATGTCTGAGTAAAACAGCTTAGACATGGCGAGAAAACCAGGCGCGCAGCAGGCTCATTCCGGGCTCGCACCACCCACCTGGCGAGAAACCCCGTCCACTAGCAGCGCTTTCGCACAAGAAACCCGATATCCACACGAAATGAATACCGGGTTGAAATCACTTGCGACCTGTCCGCACGCGCGTTTGACCTGCGATGTTACCGTCGCTGCGCCCGCACGCGCGACTGACCTGCGGCGTTACCGTCGTTACACGCGCCTACGAAAGCAGGAACTCCCTGACGCGAGCGGCAATACCCTCAGCGTCCAGGCCAAAGTGCGAAAGCAGCACGTCGCCAGGAGCGGAGGTACCAAAGGTGCGCATACCAGCAAAGCGCATTGGCGTTGGCAACTGCTCTGCCAGAAGCTCGGCAACTGCAGCTCCAAGGCCTGTTGCCACGTTGTGCTCCTCAACAGTTACCACATGACGGGTCTTCTCGGCAGATGCCAAAATAACTTCCTCATCCAAAGGCTTAATGGAGAACACGTCAATGACCTCGGCAGAGATCTTCTCCTCTGCCAGCAAATCTGCAGCTGCAAGTGCCTGAGCAACCTCAACACCGCAGGCAGCAATGGTAACGTCGGTACCCTCACGCAGGATGTTAGCAAATGGCAGGCCGCCCTTGAAGGACTCGTCGTAGATGTCGGTAACCTTGTGGCGACCCATGCGCACGTAGAAGGGGCCGTCTGCCTCGGCGGCAAGTCTGAGCGCTGCCTTAGTAGCGTTGTAATCTGCAGGAACAAGCACACGCATCTGAGGGAGGGCGCGCATCATGCCAATGTCCTCAAGGGACTGGTGAGTGGCGCCGTCCTCTCCTACTGTAATACCTGCGTGCGTAGGGCAAATCTTCACGTTGAGGCCGGAGTCGCAGACGGTGTTTCTAATCTGATCGTAAGCGCGACCGGTTGCAAACACGGCAAACGAGCCGGTAAACACGGTGCGTCCCGTAAGTGCCAGTCCAGATGCAACGCCTACCATGTTCTGCTCGGCAATACCCACGTCAACCATGCGCTGTGGGAAGGCCTTCTGGAGATCGACAAGTTTAGTGGAGCCGGCAAGGTCTGCGTCAACGGCCACAATATCGTGACCCTCGTTTACCAGCTCAACAAGAGTCTGACCATATGCCTCACGAGTTGCTCTAGACATTGGCAACCTCCTTACCTTCACCTTGAAGATCAATCAAAAGAAGCTCTCTTGCTGCATCAAGTTCTTCTCGCGCAAGGTCAGCCTGCTCGGCCGAAGGAGCGTTTCCGTGCCAGGAAGCCTTGTCCTCCATAAACGAGACGCCTTTGCCCTTGACAGTCTGGCAAATGACCACGGTAGGCGCGGTGTTTCCTGCCTCGCGACCATCTCGTGCGGCGAGAAGAGCCTGGCGCACCTCAGTGACCTCGTGACCGTTAACGCGCAGCACGTTCCAGCCAAAGGAACGGAACTTCTCATCAATATCGCCAAGAGAGCACACGTCTGTTACGTGGCCGTCAATCTGCAAGTTGTTGAGGTCCACAATGGCAATAAGGTTATCCAGCTTCTGGTGAGCAGCAAACATGCATGCCTCCCAGTTAGAGCCCTCCTGCAGCTCGCCGTCGCCCAGAAGGACAAATACCTTCTTGGCGCGCTCGCCGCTTGCCAGAGCGTCCATAGAAAGTCCCAGAGCGCATCCTGCTGCTACCGAGAGACCCTGACCAAGAGAGCCAGAGCAAACCTCAATACCCGGGCATGCATGGCAGTCTGGATGACCCTGCAGACGGCTACCAAGCTGACGAAGGGTAACCATATCCTCGTCATGGAGCCAGTCAAGCAGGTGGTACGCAGCGTACAGCACAGGTGCAACATGACCCTTGGACAGGAAGAATCTATCCTCGGTGTGGTCCTCTGGGTTGTTGTGGTTGTACTTCATAACTCCCGAGAAGAACAGTGTAGCCACAATGTCTGCCGCACTAAGAGAGCCGCCGGGATGACCTGACTTGCTCTTCTCAAGCATGTCAATGACATCGCGCCTCAGTGTATTGACTGCAAGCATAAGCTCATCATCAGTGAGGTTGCGCTCGGGTAATGCAGATGTTCCCATTCTCATCCTCTCAAAATAAGTGCCTAAACGATGCATGAACAGGCACGTAAAACAAGTACGCCCAACCTAGGCTGGGCGTACTTCATCACTATTATTGCTGAGCCTTAACCTTTTCCCAGTCTGCCTCAAAAGACTTGAGGCCAGCGTCGGTCAAAGGGTGCTTAAGGCACTTTTTCAAAGCTCCAAATGGAACGGTTGCAATATCAGCACCAAGCAGAGCTGCCTGCGTCACGTGATTAGGTGTGCGAACAGAAGCCGTAATAATCTCTACGGTGTGATCAACGTTTTTATCCCATGCATAGTTCTCAATGCACGAAACTACAGTTCCCAGCTGCTCAATGCCGTCCTCACCAATGTCATCAAAGCGACCAACAAATGGAGAAATGTAACGAGCGCCAGCATTTGCCGCGAGAAGAGCCTGAGGTGCCGAGAAAATCAGTGTCATGTTGACGCGGATTCCCTCAGAAGCAAGCTGATGGGTAGCAGCAAGGCTCTCTGCACAGATAGGAAGCTTAACAACAATATTTGGAGCAAGAGAAGCCAGGTGACGGCCCTCTTCAATCATGCCCTCAGTTGTTGTTGCCGTTGACTCAGCAGATACAGGAAGTCCCTCGCAAAGCTGAGCAATCTTAACCATATGAGATTCAAAGTCAGCTAACTTACCGCCAATCTTTGCATACAGCGATGGGTTGGTAGTAACACCTGCTAAACAGCCCCAGCTTAAAGCCTCAGAAATCTCATCGATATCTGCCGTGTCAATAAAGAACTTCATGTGTAATCCTTTCCTGTACAAACCTAAACGAGTTTGGAAACGTACGTCGTACTAAGAAAGAGCTCATCCACATTGTACAGATTCTTATGTACCGTCTGTGGCGAGAAACCCAAAACAAGTGCAAAAAGGCCGTTTACCCCTCAAACGCCTTATCAATTTTGCTGCGAACGTAGGTGGAAGCAAAGACAAGATCTTCTTTCCAGTTCTCGTTGCCGGTGTACCACATCTCTGCAACAAAGCGCCTGACGCCCTGAGGAACAAGCTGCGACAGAGCTCCCTCGTAGTCAGTGGTGCCGGTAGAGAATGGAATCTCACGATAAGCACCAGCAACAGTCTCTTTGAGGTGAGCTGCAAAGATATGGCCTGCACCAAGAGCAATATCGTCAGCAACCGTGTTGCCGTAAATAAACGATGCATTGGTGAGATTACCAGCGTCGGGATACACGCCAAGGTAAGGGCTGTTGATAAGGCTTACGTAATGCATGGCCTTCTCAACCGTATCCATAAAAGGAGTCTCCATGGTCTCAAAGCCCATAACAATGCCTGCCTTAGCAGCCATTTCTACAGCCTTAGCCAGATTCTCCTCAAAGTACTTGCGCGTATCCTCTGCGCCGTCCTCATAGTACACGTCATAGCCAGCAAGCTGAATGGTATGAAGTCCCAGGTCACCTGCAAGGTCAAGCGCCTTCTGCATAATCTCAAGGCTGCGCTCGCGAGTAGCCTGATCACGAGAGCCAAAAGGATACTTACGATGACCAGAAAGGCACATAGAACCCAGGCGAACGCCGGAGTTTACCATTGCCTGACGAACTGCTGCACGCTCCTCACCAGTCCACTCAAGGCGAGAAAGACGAGCGTCAGACTCATCAACGGAGATCTCAACATAATCAAAGCCAGACTCTCCTGCTACGCTAAGGCGCTCTTCCCAAGAAAGATCAGTTGGAGTGGCCTTCTCGTAAAGTCCTAGCTGATACTTGGACATATCTTCTCCTTTTAAAAACAGGCGGCCTTATAAAAGACCGCCTGACTGAAACAGATTCTACTCACTGAACAGGCTTTAGTGATTACCCTGTCCGTAGTAGGCATTTGGACCATGCTTGCGCATGTAGTGCTTGTCCTGAAGGTACTGTGGTGCCTCCTGAACCTTAGGGTTATTGAGCTCGGTGAGTGTTGCCATCTTAGCAACCTCCTCAATGACTACAGCGTGATACACAGCAGCCATTGCGTCTTTACCCCAAGAGAAAGGACCGTGGTTGTGAAGGAGCGTTCCTGGAACCGCAATTGGGTCCAAGTTAGCAAAGCCCTCAACAATAACGTTTCCGGTCTCAAGCTCATAGGCGCTTTCTACCTCGTCCTTGGTAAGACTGCGAACACAAGGAATATCTCCGTAGAAATAATCTGCGTGTGTGGTGCCATAGCAAGGAATAGAGCGTCCTGCCTGTGCCCAAGAAACAGCGTGGGTTGAGTGAGTGTGGACAATTCCACCGATCTTATCGCCCCATGCACGATACAAGCATGCATGCGTTGGGGTGTCGGAAGATGGGTTCATCTCACCCTCAACAACGTTGCCGTCTAGGTCGCAGACAACCAAGTTCTCTGGGCTCAGCTTCTCATAGGAAACGCCTGATGGCTTGATAACAAACAAGCCACGCTCACGGTCAAGTCCAGAAGCATTACCCCAGGTAAAAACTACCAGGCCATGCTTAGGCAGGTCCATGTTTGCTTCATACACTTCATCACGAAGCTCTTTAAGCATCATAGAAACTGCTCCTTAGAGAACGCTACGGAATGGAACGTTTGGCTCGTGATCGAAGCAATCATGGAAGCCACGATCATGATGGTAAGCAAAGCGGTCCTTATCCTGTGGATAGGTGTAGTGACCACCAACCTCCCAGAAGAATGGGTGGAACTTGTAGTCAAGGCGATCCTTACGCATGTCCCAAAGAACCTTAATCTCCTGGACGTCAGCCTGGAAGTTAGTCCAAACATCGTGGTGAATTGGGATAACAACCTTGGACTGAAGAGCCTCAGCCATGCGAAGCATATCGGTTGCTTCCATCTTGTCCTGGATACCAATTGGGTTGCAGCCATAAGCGCCAAAGCAGACGTCTACGCCACCAAACTCCTTAGCGATGTCTTTGCCGTGCTTAGCAAAGTAAATGGAGTAATGAGAATCGCCAGAATGATAAATGTTTCCACCAGGGGTGACAAAGAGGTAGTTAACTGCCTTCTCATCCATGTCCATTGGGCACTTGCCCCAGAGGTCTGGACGGTTCTCAGAAGTATCAGTAGTGGTAACGATGATGGTGCGGTCAAAGGAATCGTATGCAACAATCTCCATGTCCTTGACCTTGACGCGGTCGCCTGGCTTAACAACGATGCACTGCTCGCGTGGAACGCCCCAGCCAACCCAAATGTCAACTGCATCCTTAGGACCAATAAAGGGAACAGGAATCTCTTTGCCATTCTCGTCAATAGTGGTCATGTTGTTGTTAACAACGTGAGCCGCAAGCTCCTTGGACATGTGGTCCTGGTGAATGTGAGTTACCACAACAGCGTCAAGGTTCTTGATAGCAAATGGATCAATAACAAAGGGGACGTTGCGCAGGTTTGGCTGCATCTTACGAACGCCAGCCATGTTTGCCATCTGGTGACCAGGCTTCATAAGGCCGTCACCGTGGGTGCGCTTACCATTGCCTGCCCAGAAGTCAACAGCAACGTTTGCTCCACCAGGAGTCTTAAACCAAATACCAACGCAGCCGAGCCACCACATCTCAACCTGGCCTGGCTCTACTACGGCATTGTCAATCTCTTCGTTGAGCCAAGTTCCCCACTCAGGAAAGGTACTCATAATCCAACTGTCGCGTGTGACGTCTTTCAAATCTGCCATTACGCGCTCCTTTCTATAAACATAGGACTAGTACTTTGATGCATATGCCGGTAATTTGAGCGGCGCTCAGGACTTTGCCTGCATGTTCAGAAGCTCATCCTGAGCGCTCGCTACAAAACGCAGCCCTACTCCACTACTTTGTAGAGAGCCAGCTGGTCTGTCTCACGATATGCAGCAACAATGTAATCGCTGCCGTCATGCCTATACACCATGCAGTTTGCTGGTCCGAGGTCGTGGTCGATAACGTCTACGGTGTACTCACCGTCAACGTATCTAACAAGCAACAAATCGCGACCATCTTTACGGTTGCCAATGACTGCACACTTCTCGCCATTAAGGTCTGCTGCCCAAAGCGCGTGAAGGAAGCTGCGCTTCTGCGGGTCACACCAAACCTGCTCGTAGCGATCGCGAGTCTGGCCCTCATGCCAAATTGCCAGCGTGTCACCGTGGAACTTGGAGAAGGTAAGGATCTCCAGCTTTCCGTCGCCGTCAAAGTCTGTAGCAACAATATCGCTTGTTGGCTGGACCAGAAGGCAGGTGACATCCCAAGCACCTTGAGGGGTGGTTGGTGGCACATATCTAAACACGCCTGCAGCGGTTGAGATCAAAGCATACGATTTATCAGGTGCAGTCCAGAATCCATGGTTCTGAACCTGATAGTTAGCAACACAAGTCAGCTTAAGCTGGTTGTCTGCCGTGTACTGCTCAAGGTTATCGCTCAAAGGAGCGGCCCAAACAGCACCTGGAGTGCGCCAATCATCCTTGACGCCCGTCTCAGCTCCACCTTTGATAGAGCAAGCAAGAACCCAAAGCTGACCGTCAGCAGCCTTTAGGATGCCAAAACGGTGAACATAAGGAAGGTCGCAGAGAATCTGCTCAGACCAAGAACCGTCTGCCTGCTTGGTATAGGATGCAATTGCCGCATCGTCTCCACCAAAGTTTGGCGAGAAGAACTTGCGAGTTGCGAGGAACTGATCTTTCCTGCCAGGGACCTGTGTAATGGTCATGACGCCGCCAGGGCCCGGAGCAACAGTCTCCAGAGGCTCACCATCAAGCGTAAAGCGACGGATTGGACCGTCCTTCTCGACGGCAGCTAAAAAGCTTGGTGTGTCTTCTCCCTCAAACATGCCAAGTGCATAGCACTTAGGCATCTTGGCAAGAATTTTCTTTTCAAAAGTCATTAAAGTGCTCGATTCTTTAGAAACCTAAACTATGCGGAAAACTTCTCTGCAGCGCCGGTTTCCTTGAGCTTCTCTTCCATCTCTGCGTCAGAAAGAACGTTGCGCAAACCAATGACGGTAACGCCAGCCTTAGCAGCATCGTCATACATGTTCAGGAAGTTAAGTGGTGCAAAAACAATGTCATACTGACGAGCAGAGCTTACGCCCTCGGAAAGTGCGCAGTGGTGAATCTTATCGACACCCATGTTGAGCTTCTGAGTGACGCGCTCAGCGGTCATCTTCATCATCAGGGAGGTACCTGCGCCGTTTGCACATGCGACCAAAATCTTTGCGTTCATGTTGACTCCTTCGATCAAACAAACTGATTACGGACACATTGTATTTGTACCCATTTGGGCGCTATGCCGATTGCTTTTAAAGCAAATACCACATTAAACAATGTGCCGAGTATTACTAATAACCCTGAGCAGATGGGGGTCTGCTCAGGGTAGGAAGAAAGAGGGCTACTTGCTTTCCGCACTAGCTGCGGTGGCCTTCTGTGCACGGATTTCCTTGCACTTCTGGTAATCCTCAACTTCCATGAAGTACGTGTCTTTGTTTGCACGGTACTGGAGCTGTGGGATTGCGATAAGAGCGATAACAACAATTGCGAGACCTGCGTAGGACAGGAACTTCATGACGCCGGTCATGATTGGCCAGACAACTGCCCAGTCCCACATACCAAGGTATCCACCGTATGCAGCCATGCCAACCCAGCCAGCGATAAGAGCTGAACCAAAGACCTGGAGAAGACCAGAGATGAAAGGCATGATAAGAACTGCACGGAGGCCGCCCTTGTTGTTTGCATAAACGCCAATAGTAGCGTTATCGAAGAACAGTGGAACAAAGCCTGCAATAACAACAACTGGGGACTTCAGAAGCAGCAGAGCTGCGATTGCCAGGAACTGGCCAGCTGCACCCATGAGGAAGCCGAGGGTAACTGCGTTTGGAGAACCAAAGCCATAGGTAACAGCACAGTCAACACCTGGGACGGAACCCTTGAGGAGCTTGTTAGAAATACCCTGGAAGGAGTTGGTGAGCTCAGTAACGAAGGTACGAACACCAAGCTGCAGGATAGAGAGGTAAACAGCAAACTGGAAGGAAGTGGTCATGATGTAGAAGAAGAAATCCTGACCTGGCTTCATGAACTTGTTCTCAAGCAGGAAGTCCTGGCCAAGAACAGCAAGGATGACACCAAAGAATGCTGTCATGAGAATTGCAGTTGCAACGAGGTTCTCGTTAAAGATCTTCAGGAAGCCTGGGAGCTCGATGTCCTCAATGCGCTTGGACTCCTTCTTAGAGTGCTTAGAGAGCCACTCGGAAGCCTTGGATGCGCAGTAAACGCCAAACATCTGCTGGTGAGCAATGGTAAGGCCAGCACCGTCGGTGAGGTCCTGAGTAGGTCCAATACAAAGGTTGGAGCCAACTGCCCAGTAAAGGCCAAGAAGAACGGTCATAACTGCAAGGATGGTAACGTCGTTAAGCTGTGGGAAGCAGAAAAGGATAAGCCAAAATGCAGTTGCTGCCTGCTGAACCTGGACGTGACCAGTAGTAAAGATTGCGCGAAGCTTAGTCTGCTTCTTAAAAGCAACCAGAACAATGTTCAGAATGAAAGCAAAGAGCAGAAGAAGCATAACGGAGGAGAAGGAACGACCTGCGATAAACTCAGGAGCGTTAGATGCCTCCATGCCTGCCTGTACTGCGTTCTGGCCAAAGTATGGGTCAATGACCATTGCAGAAAGGTTGAAGCGAGCCTCAAGTCCAACAAGAACTGGACGGAATGCAGTTACCAGGCCGCCGGAACCAACCAGGAGGATCTGATAACCAATGACTGCCTTAAGGAAGCCAGCGAGTACGTCGTACCACTTCTTCTTAAGAAGAATGTAGCCGATAGCAACAATCAAACCAATGAAATAGGCTGGCTGAGTCAAGAAGTTGCTCGCAAACCATTTCCAAATACCAAGAACAATATCCATTAATACCCCTTTCAAAGGGTCCTACATACTTACCTTCTGCAGCCCACACTACAAAAGGAAATCCTCAATTACGTGCCCAAACGGGCGTGCTTACTCGGAGATAAGCTCGTCGATCTCCAAGAGTTCTTCTGGAGACTGAATATTCTTCAGGCGCTCAAGAACCTCTTCATTCATAAGGACCTGAACAAGCATCTGCATATTCTTAAGGTGTGCTTCCTGATCGGTTGCGCTCAGAGTAAAGAAGGTCTTAACCTGCTTCTCATCATCGCCATCCTCGAAGTTAACAGGAACATCGGAGTGCATAAAACCAATAGCAGTCTTGCCATTAGAGCCAATGCGAGCAGTGGAGTGTGGCATTGCAACGTTTGGAACGATGACAATGTAAGGACCATACTTCTCTACACACTCGATAATGTCGTCCGCATACTCTGAATTGACTGTTCCATCAGCCTCCAGTGGTTTGCAGCACTCTCTAATAGACTCTTCCCAAGTCATAGGGGTCTTTACGAATGCATAATGCTTCTGCTCGTAAATATCGCGAAGTAACATGCGATTCACTCCTCTCCAGTAGACTACTGTGAATCTTCTCCTTGTGTTGGACTATACCAAGACCACACAAGAGCACATCGCTTAATGACAAATACTTGAATCTTCTGAACGCTTCAACAATTAGATAAATAATTTATATGACATTTGACTTGCCGTATAACAAATTTCCCTATTTATTGAACGTTTAGAACGTTTTACCAATCGAATCGATAATGTTAGTATAACTAAAGTTGGGAGTTAAGCAATACTTATCTATGCTCACTTTAGAGATTTACGTCATAAAAACCGTTGACCGTTAAAAAATATCCGTTTAAGTATTCAAAATGTTCATTGAATAGGGTAAGATAAACTCAGATCTACTGAAAAGCGTCTACACAATTGTTCGAGAACCGTTCAAAAGGTGCTATCAATTTGTACGATGTTTTTCACAGAACTGAATTAGTTAAATGTCTTTATACGAACTTCTCGCGAGCAATCGGGTTTCTCGCCAGCGCGTCTTTGAAAAGCTTGCAACTAGTTCTACAGGTTTATCAGCAGTTGAGTTCTATTGGGGGATTCATGGCCACAAGTCATTCATTTGTAGCATCACGCAGAAGCTCGATCATGAGTCTTCTTGAACAATACCGTCAGGTTTCCGTCAGCGATCTTGCCGAAAGATTTGAAGTTTCTTCGCTTACCATCCGTCGCGATCTTGACGAACTCGAAGCTCAAGGTCTCATTTCTCGAAGCTATGGCATGGCCACATTGCTTGATCCACTCTCGACTGGACTCAGCTCTAACCAGGTAACCGCGAAGTTCAAGCTTGCCCAGGCCGCCGCCAAGCTGATTAAAGACGGCGATACGGTCTTCATTAACACCAGCTCAACCGCTATAAAAGTTCTGGAATTCATCACCGCCGAGAACATCACGGTTGTTACCAATAACGGAAGCGTTCTGGCCGCCGACTATCCCCCATCGATGACCGTTTTGGTTACGGGCGGAGAAGTTCGACCAGCTAAGAAGTCTATGACCGGCGATTTTGCGCTTGCTTCGATCAATCAGATTCGCGCCGCGAAATGCATTTTGGGGTGCTCAGGAATTTCCGCTGAGCGCGGCCTTACCACGCTGGTCTCAAACGAGATGCGCGTGAACTCGCTGATGCTTAAGCACTCTGAGCAGCACATTGTCCTGGCCGACGCAAGCAAGTTGGGCGTCAACTCCAGCTTCCAATATGGATCGCCTGCTGATATCGACGTACTTATGACGGACGAATCCGCATCGATTTCGCAGGTAGCAGCACTCGAAGCTGCCGGCGTTCGTAAGGTTGTTCGCGTGGGCCTGTAGAACTGCTACGGCTACGTGCGTTGGACGACGAGATTCAGCTTCAATCGAATGTTTCCACTGCTGTAGTCCATCGATTCTCTCGCCCAGCAAAGAAGACATCAAAATTTAAACTACCATGATACGAAAATATTCACTCTCATGAATATTCATGAGAGTGAATTCATCTGTATGCATAAATTTTTTAGAAGCCTATTTTTGGCGTTTTGAAAACACAGCAAAGTCACTTATTCTGCAAAATTGACCCTCAAAAGTCCTATTTTTCTCAGAATATCGTCATTTGCTGTGTTTTTTAGGGCTGTAAGTTATGCTTTTGGCTCTGTATATACAGATTATCTTACATAGGTGTGTTCGGGCTTCTAAAAACGTGTAGATTATCCGACATAAGTGTGTTCTGACAGCATCAACGCTATCCAAACAAAAAGCCCCGCCAACTGGCGGGGCTTTGAAGTGCAGTTTTGTCGCCGGTTGTGATTTCGCGCTCGTCGCACGTCGCGCTCGTCGCGCTCATCATGCTCGTCGCTCATCGCACATCGCGCGGCGCGAACCAGAGAGCTTACTCCTCCTCGAGAGCAGCAGCAATCTCGTCGGTGATGTTCATGGTGCTATAGACGTTCTGAACGTCGTCGAGCTCGTCGAGCTTATCGATAAGACGCTGAACCTTCTTTGCATCAGAAACGGAGACGTCAGTTGGGGTGGTTGGAACCATAGTAAGTTCGGAACCCTTAACCTCAATACCCTGAGCCTCGAGGCCCTTCTGGACATCCTGCATCTTGTCGTATGCAGTCCAGACAATCCACTGATCGCCGGCATCCTCGTAGTCGTTTCCGCCAGCCTCAGCAACTGCCATCATGAACTCGTCCTCGTCGACAGCGTTCTCGCGGTCAGCAACCTTCTTCTCCTCGGAGACAATAACCTTGTCAACTGCGATGGAGCCCTTACGCTCAAACTGGAACGCAACGGAACCAGCGGTACCAAGATTGCCGCCAGAGTGAGTAAATGCGGAACGAACGTCTGCTGCGGTGCGGTTCTTGTTGTCAGTCAGGCAGTCAACGTAAACTGCAACGCCTGCAGGACCGTATCCCTCGTAAACGATCTCCTCGTAAACGGCAGCATCAGCACCAGCGCCAAATGCCTTATCGATAGCGGCCTGAATCTTTGCGTTAGGCATGGAAACCATGCGAGCACGGGCAACAGCGGCAGACAAGCTAGCGTTGTTGTCCGGATTTGGGTCGCCACCCATCTTTGCAGCAACAGTAATGTTGCGAGAAAGCTTAGAGAACAGCGAGGAACGCTTAGCGTCGATAGCTGCTTTCTTGTGCTTGGTTGTAGCCCACTTAGAGTGTCCGGACATTGCACTCTCCTTCTTTAGAGGTTCGAAAACCTAATTGTCACATTAGCCCTTATACGTTACATGAAATTGAGGGGCGAGAAAAGACTTATTTTGCAGATATGGAGACTTGCGCACGCCTGATGCCGAGAAACCCGTGAGCTCGCGGGCCATCACGTAAACGCAGTGAACGCTCCTACTCCACCATCTCAACGCGGATGGACTCCGCGATCTTCTCGACCAGCGCAAAGTCGCCCAGGCCAGCGCTCATAGCAACGTTTCCGCCGGTAGCCATCGCGCGCGTCAGGGCCTTCTCGACAGCCGATGGGTCATCGAGCCAAACCGACATGAAACTTGCCAGCGTCGAATCGCCTGCACATGCCGTCGAAAGCACCTCTACCTGCGCAGCGTTTGCATGCCAGACGTGCTCGCCGTTGAAGAAGTACGCGCCTTCGCCGCCAAGCGTAAGCAGGATGTTTTTTGCTCCGCGCTCATGAATCTTGTGGAGGGCGAGAAGAACGTCGGCCTCGTTATGGACATCGACGCCAAAGATCTCTGCCACTTCTTCGTCGTTTGGCTTGATGAGCAGCGGTTTTTTCTCGACAAGTTCTGCAAGGTGTTTATGTGAGATGTCCAGGACCAGCTCAGCGCCGCGCTCATGACAAAGATCAAAGAGCTCGTCGTAGAAGGTTGGATCCATCTCAGGGGAAAGCGAGCCAGAGACCACCAGCACATCCAGGTCGGAGGCAGTACGCAGCAGCTCAAGCATCTCGTCTTGCTTGGAGCGAATAACGGGAGCACCTGCATTAGGGAACTTAAGCTCGCCTTCTGGTGTGGTCACAAAAATGTTTACGCGGGTGATGCCGTCAATCCACACAGGCTTGACCGGGCAAATCTTGGATGCCTCTTCAACAATATAGTTGCCCGAGAAGCCTCCGAAAAAGCCCAGGATAGTGGACTCAACGCCGTAGTGAGCAAGCGTAAACGAGACGTTCAGACCCTTACCGTTTGGTGTATAAACGGCATCGGTTGTGCGGTTGACGTGCGTATAAGAAGGGACTCCCGAGTTGACGTTCATGTCGATTGCAGGATTAGTGGTAAGTGTGTAAATCATCAAAGCTCCCTCTAGAACAAAAATGGACCCGACGAAATCGCCGAGTCCATATTTTATCGCGATTATCTAAGCGCGTACCTGGTCATAAGATGAATCCTTGGTATTTGCTTAGAGTGCGCTAAGCGTAACGCTTAGCCCTCGACAATCTGGTTGCCGTTCTTGCGGTACTCGTATGCCTTGAAAGCAACAAAGAGAATACCACCAACAACAGCGCCGATGAGAATGGCGAGAACCCACTTAAGGCCGCCATCGACAACGGGAAGAACCAGGAAACCACCGTGAGGCGCTGGGTCATGAACACCAAAAAGCAGCGTCAGGATGGAGCCGATGGAAGAACCGATCATCATGATAGGCATGACAGGCCAAATGTTCTTGGTCATGAATGGAATAGCGCCCTCGGTAATGTGGGTGCAGCCAAGAATGAAGTTGACCAGACCAGCGTTGAAGTCGGACTTGGTGAAGTACTTCTTACCAACGACAACAGCAAAGGTGGTGATCAGTGGAGGAACAATACAAGCAGCAGAAACTGCAGCCATGAAGTTGGTGCCAAACTCATAAGTTGGGGTACCAACACCAGCAGCAAGGGCCTCGGTCAGAAGTGCAGTACCGGTGACGTAAGCTGCCTTGTTGACTGGGCCGCCCATGTCAAACGCGCACATGCAACCAATTGCAAGACCAAGGACAATTGGACCAGAAGCAGAAAGGCCGCGCAGGAAGTTCATCATGCCGGTGTTAATTGCTGCCATTGGACCAGAAATACCTAGCATAACCAGGCCAACAATGGTGGTGGAAAGCAGTGGGTACAGGAAGATTGCCTTCAGGCCATCAAGGTTCTTTGGAAGACCTGCAAGAAGCTTCTCAAGACCAACGATGACATAACCGGCAAGGAAGCCTCCAACAATACCGCCCAAGAAGCCAAAACCAACGCCAGCGCCACCAGCATCAATCATGCCGGTGTTAGGGTTGATTGGAAGACCCTGAATAGCAATCATACCTGCAACAAAACCAGGAACAAGAGCAGGGCGCTTACCAATAGACTCAGCAATGTAAGCAGAAAGAACTGGAACCATAAGGCCCATTGCAATGCCGCCGATGATCTTGAGCATGGCAGCAAAGCTGTTGTAGTCAGGTTGAGTGGAGCTGAAGGAAGTAATACCCCAGAGGAATGAAACAGCCGTCAAAACACCACCAGCAACAACAAAGACCAGCATGTGGCTAACGCCGTTCATGAGGTGCTTGTAGATGATGTGGCCTACAGACTCCTTCTCAATGGTGCTTGAGACTGGAGCGTCATCTGCCTCTGCAAGCTCGCCCTCAGGCAGAGCAACAAGAGCGCGGTCGATAAGACCTTCTGCATCCTTAATAGCTGCAGTAACACCAACATTTACCATTGGTTTTCCGGCAAAACGCTCGGCCTGGACGTCCTTATCGGCAGCAACAACTACTGCCTTGGCGTTCCTAATTTCAGCTGCGGTGAGCTCGTTCTCTACACCGACCTGGCCGTGCGTCTCAACCTTAATGGTAAGACCTTTAGCTGCGGCGGCCTTCTCAAGGGCCTCCTTAGCCATAAAGGTGTGCGCAATACCGGTTGGGCAACCAGTAGCAGCAACGATGTCATACTTTGACTCGTCAGCCACAGCACTCCCCTTTCATCCTAGTGCTCGGAATTGTTCCAAACACAACCAAAAAAAGCTGCTCAATGTTAGCACTGAGCAGCTTTGACAACTACGTTTTTACATAAATTGTAACAGAAATTATGTTATTGAATGCACTTTCATTTAGTACAGCGTTTATGACAAATACTTTGATGTTTTTCTCGCCAAGAGCCCTAACATACGTACCCTTTTCCAGGCGAGAAGATCATGCGCCAGAAACTTGCTTCTACTCAGCGCTTTCCTTGCCAAAACGCTCTTGTCTCAGACGCAGCGCCTCGTACGCACAACCATACATTGCAGCCTGATTACCCAAGCTCGCAGCCTCAATACGAGCACCCTTACTCACCGGCAAAGCGTACTGCTCAAAACACTCGCGAAGCTCGGTAGCAAACGTTGCAAACGAACCCGCAACACCGCCGCCAATCAAGAACATGGCAGGATCAACCACGCACGAAACCTGCGCCATAGCAAGACCCAGGTAGTGGCACATCTTATGGATAGCAAGGGTTGCGCACTCATCGCCTTGAGCATGAGCCCTAAACACGGACACCGTATCAGTCTCGTGCTCAACGCTCACAGGAACAACACCTCGAGAAACGCATTCCTCCAGGTACAGGCGGACAACACCCTTAGCAGAGGCATACTGCTCCAGGCAACCGTGGCGACCACAACCGCAGGTCAGCGTCTCTTCTGGCTCAACAATGATGTGACCAATCTCGCCGCCAGCGCCAAAAGCACCCGCAGCAAGCTTGCCGTCTACAACAACACCTGCACCAACGCCGGTGCCCAACGCAATCAGTACAAACGAAGGCACGCCAACGGCAACGCCAGCCCACGCCTCGCCCAAAGCTGCGGCGTTAGCATCGTTGACAAACGCAATGGTTGCGTTTGGCAGGCACATATTGATTGCCTGCACCAATCCTTCAGGGTCAATATCTACATTGGCGAGAAGACCAACGGTTCCATCATCTGCAACAGGACCTGGAATATCCAAACCACACGCAACAACATCGTTGCGGCTTGCTTTTTGGCCATGAACAATCAGCTTAATAGCATCGGTTACCGTCTGATAACCATCCTCGTTATCAAGTGCGGGCGTCTTGACCTTCTGCTCAGAAAGCAGCTCTCCCTCTGCAGAGAAAAGTCCCAACTTGATGGTGGTACCACCAACATCAATGCCTAATACGTATTCCATGAAACCCCCTAGTTGCCGCGCTTAAGCGCACCCTCAACAAGCTGCGCAAGGACGTCTTCAACAGCGTATCCTGCAGCCTCAATTGCCATAGGAACAAGGGAGGTCTCAGTGAGTCCTGGGAATGTCTTCAGACCCATGACCATAACGTGATGTCCATCCCAAATAAGATCGATACGAGCAAGATCTCTGCACCCGTACGCGGTAAACACCTCAAGAGCTGCACGTTCAAGAGCCTCGCGAGCAGCAGCTGGATCTGCACCAAGAGCCGCCAAAGACACAGGACGAACTGGGCAGAAATGCTGAATACGCTCTGGATCAAGACGAGCATCCGTATCGTAAATACCCTTGACCACTGAAATCTCTACCGGTGGCAGGGTTTTCTCGCCATCTGCGTCAGAGAGCACGGTAACGCTTACTTCAACGCCATCAACCCACTGCTGGATAATGACGGAGTCGTCAAAACCAAGCGCGCCAAGAAGTGCTGGTCCAAGCTGGTCAGCGCTGTCAACCTTAGAAAGGCCCATAGCAGAGCCGCCATGAACAGGCTTAACTGCTAGAGGGAAGCCAACGCCGCCGCCAAGGCGCTCGGGAACCAGGTCAAGAGCTGCTGCGGCTCCAAGGTCTTTAAAAGCGCTGGCAGTCAGTACAATCTGAGGAGGCCAAATAACCTCGGACTCCTCCTTTGACCAGGCCTGGCGCACAATAAAAGGCATGTCAGCTTTGTTCCAGGCTGCCCTACAAGATGCAGGCCTTGAGCCCACATACGGAATCTTGAGGAACTCCAAAAGTGCAGGTACTGCACCATCTTCTCCACCCGCACCATGAAGGCATACAAACGCAACATCGGGTTTCTCGGCACGAAGAGTGTCTACCAGGTGTGCATCAGCATCAAGTGGCAAAACCTCATAACCGCGCTTTTCCAAAGCCTCAGAGACAAGAGCACCGCTTTTAAGCGAGAAGTTCCTCTCAAATGAGGCTCCACCCATAATGACAGCAACTTTTGTAGCCATACTTAACACTCCCTTGCAGAAGAATGAGATTCAGAATGAGAAGACTCAGGTAGAGCGCCCGCCTCTAGGAATGCGCGATACAGCGCCATGCGGTCTTGGACGCATAGTGACAGCCTGCGGATTGCCTCGTGGATGCGCTCTGGCGTCTCAAATGAGTAGCACAGGCGCATACTTGAACTAATACGCTGGTCAGGATAGCAATAAACACCTGGTACAAAGGCAACTCCCTCTTCAATTGCACGAGGAAGCAACTGCTCAGTGTTGAGGTATGGCGGGAAGGTTACCCACAGGAACAAACCACCCTCTGGCTTAGTCCAGGTAACGTCTTTGGGGAAGAACTCTGCAAGCGCTGCGAGCATGGCGTCTTTTCTCTCTTTATAGCGAGACTTAGACACCTCAAGCGCTGCCTGCCAATCAACTTCATTGAAGTAATGCTCGGCAAGAATCATGTTAAAGGGGCTGGTACAAAGATCAGAACCAGACTTAGCAAGGTTAATGCGCTCAAGGAAGTGACGAGGTGCAACCATCCAAGCCAAACGCAAGCCAGGCGCAAAAATCTTTGAGGTAGTTCCCAGATAAATGACATTTGGATCAAGCGTCTTAAGGCGTGTTAGATCTTCTCCCTCAAAGCGGATAAGACCATACGGATCATCCTCAACAACAGGGATGTTGTACTGGCGAGCCAGCTCAAGAAGGCGCAGACGCCTTGGCATAGACATGGTGATGCCCGCAGGATTGTTAAAGTTAGGAATAACGTAAATGAACTTAGGCTTTCTGCCTTGGTCTGCAAGCTCTTTGAGCTTTGCCTCAAGAAGATCAGTCCTTATGCCTTCTTCATCCATATCAATGGTGTGAACAGTAGGCTCATACGCAGAAAATGCCTGGAATGCACCAAGATAGCTTGGGCCCTCACAGATAATATCGTCACCTGAATTAAGAAAGACGCGACCCAAGAAATCAAGCGCCTGCTGGGAACCAGAAGTTAAAATCATCTCGTCAGGATCAGCCTCGACGCCCTGAGCAGCTAAAATCTTGCAGATGGTCCTTCTGCACTCAATACGGCCATCAGAGTTGCCGTACTGAAGAGACCTGAGTCCTTCAACAGCAACGCAGCGTCGAGCGCACTCTGCAACCTGATCAAGTGGCAGCGAAGAAATATCCGGCAGGCCACCAGACAGCGCAATGACACCTGGACGAGACAGGGCCGCAAACAAATCTCGTACTTCGCTCTTTCGCATGGTTTGAACGCGATCTGCGTACAGATCACCCCACTGATCAAATGAGATTCTGCTGTCATCCATAGAACTCTTACTCCTTACAAGACATCTTTGGGCAAAAATTGTGCCGAAAAGATGTACTTATTGTTTTAGGACGTAGTCTTTTTAGTATCGCTCAAATATCAACAAATTACAGGGTAAAATATGGCGCATACGCTAAACGGTTTCTGTTGACCGGTAAAATAACTGGTCACACCTATTTTTGTAGAGAGGATTTTTATGGATAGCGCACATAACACTGTTGAATTGAACGCAGCGCTTTCAAATCCCCGCGATGATATCGCTAAACTTGATGAACTTGAGAAGAAGCTTTTTGCTCTCAACTACGCAGCTAATGAGATTGGCTCTTTTGGACCATGTATCGATCCAAAAAAGGCTGCTGAAGAGCGCGGAGAAGCCCTGGCAATCCTTGGCGAACAGGTCCAGGAGACCCTCTGTGATCCCACTGTTGGCGCACTGCTTGATAGACTTCACGAGAATCGCGCTCTACTTGATGAGACTCATCGTGCGCAAGTTAAAGTTCTTCGTCGCGATAGAAGCCAGCTGGTAGATGTGCCTGTTGAGCTTCAGAGCAACTTTGTTCGTCTTACCACAGAGGCTAATGAGGTCTGGGAGCAGGCAAAGAACAGCGATGACTGGTCACTCTTTGCTCCAAAGCTGGATAGCTTAATTGAGCTTCGCAAAGAGATGTGCCAGGCACGCGATGCTTCCAAAGACCCATATGATCTCTTACTCAGCGATTTTGAGCACGGCACCAATAGAGAGTTCTACAACACCTTCTTCAATAACGTTAAAGAAGTGGTAGTTCCTCTGGTTGCTGATTGTATGGCTTCTAAGCGTCAGCCAAGCACTAAGCCTCTTGAGGGTAAGTTTGATGTCAACCGTCAGTGGGATCTTGCAAAAGACCTGGTAAAGCTCCAAGGTCTTGATGAAGATGCTTTCTGGCTTGGCAAGACTGAACACCCTTACACGGGTGGCCCTGGTATTGGCTTTGTCATGGTTGCCAGCCATGCTTACGAGAATAACGTGCTCTCCAACGTTTATTCCATGCTGCATGAGAACGGTCATGCCCTCTACGAGCAGGGTATTAACTGGGAGTACCGTTTTACCTCTTTGAGCAACGGCACATCTATGGGCATGCACGAGTCTCAGTCCAGGTTCTTTGAGAACTACGTTGGTCTTTCTGAGGCATTTGCTGAGCCTCTCATTCAGCTTATGCGCAAGCACTTCCCTGGCCAGCTTAATCGCGTTACTGCCTTCCAGCTCTTCTCAGCAGCTAACAAAGTACAGCCAAGTCTCATCCGCACCGAGGCAGACGAGCTCACTTATCCTCTACACATCCTCATCCGTTACGAGATGGAGCAGGCACTTTTGTCTGGCGAGATTACTGCAAAGGATGTCCCAGCTCTTTGGGCTGAGAAGTACAAGCAGTATCTGGGCGTTACGGTTCCAAACAACACCGAGGGCGCTCTTCAGGATGTTCACTGGTCTTGGGGCGAGTTTGGCTACTTCCCAACCTATGCACTTGGTAGCGCTTATGGTGCACAGTACAAGCACGCCATGATTGCTGAGGGCATGGACTTTGATGCCGTATGCGCATCTGGAGATCTTGCTCCTATTAGGGAGTGGCTGGGTAGCCGTATTTGGACCTGGGGTCGTGCAAAAGACTCCAAGGAGCTCATCATGAGCGCATGCGGTGAGCCATTTGACGTCCACTACTACACCAAGTATCTAACTGACAAATACTCTCGTATCTATGGTCTGGTCAGTGCATAAGCGCACACCATAGGCGCGAGTGGAAATATCTGTCCTCTACTAACTATACGCAAGGGATGAAATGAAAAAGTTTTTTGAGGAGTTCAAAGAGTTTATCCAGCAGGGCAATGTTATGGACATGGCTATTGGTATCATCATTGGCGGCGCATTTACCGCTATTGTTACCTCCCTTGTCAATGACATCATCAACCCATTTATTAAGCTAATCTCTGGTGGCGGCACTGAGGTTTCTGGTCTTTCCATTCCAGTTCCTGGCACCCAGAACGGCATTGACTTTGGTGCATTTATCAGCGCAATCATCAACTTCCTGATTATTGCATTCATTGTCTTCTGCATGGTTAAGGCCCTCAATAAGTTCATGAAGGCTTCCAAGCTTAAGAAGGACAAAGAAGAGGCTGTCAAAGAGGTTGCAGCTCCACACTGCCCACACTGCCTTGAAGAGGTTAAGGAAGGCGCAACTCGCTGCCCACACTGCACTGGTGAGATTGAGGGCGGCGCACACGCTGCGTAAGTTTTATACCAGGCTTCATATCACCGTTCTTTTACACGCGTAAAAGTTTGGCAAGAAAAAGCAGGCATATCATGTGCCTGCTTTTTAGTAGAAGAAACCAGAAAAGGTTGTGACTATTTCTTACCAGAGCCACCTTTGCCGCCACCATTTCCTGAAGAGCTGCCACCATTTCCAGATGAACCGCTGCCAGAACCAGAAGAAGTAGGCGTTACCAGCTTAAAGCCACCCTTACCATCTGGCTGCCAAGGGAACTCAGCCTTTGGTGGATACTCATATTTAGCCCAATTATCCTCGCGGTGATTAATGAGAGCAAACTTAAGAGTGTAATTAGGGATATCAATGCTAAGGAGTTTCTTATCCTCCTCAGTAGTGTATAGAACAGACTGAGAAATATCCTCATCTGCCGAGAAACCCATAGCAAGAATAGGGAAAGAGAGACCGTCTTCAGAAGGCTCTTCTGCAACAATCTGAATAGGAGCAACACTACCGTCTGGATAGAATAATGCAGCATTTCCATCCTTATGAGCAGAGAAGGTATACGCTGCACCCGAGCCCTTATTCATAGACTCAATCTGATTACTGGTCAGATCTTCTTTAGAGCCATCTGCATAGTGCAGGCCAAAGAGATAATACGTACCTGGAATAGTGGCAGCAAAATTGACTACCTGGCCATCAATATAAGCAATCTGTGAAGTATCGTCTGGATTGTCAGAAAGTTTTTTGAAATTAAACGTAATCTCACTCTTGGCATCGCTATACTTCAGATAGTTGTTGTCGTCCTTATCAAAAAACATTGGCACACTATCGCCATCATCATACGTACATTGAATGGCAACAGTTCCTTTTGCTTCCCACTTACCGTCATTCTTCACACCTTTAAAATTATGCATGAAGAATGTGCCGTCTTCTTTGAATGAATAGTAAAGAACGGTTCCATCGTTATAGCCCTGATTAAGCATACCACCATGGTCAAAGGTTTTGCCTTCCTTTGATCCACCTTTAGTTCCAACACCATTGTCAACACACCAGACGCCAGTAATAATCTTAGAAAGATCTCCGGTTAGCGTTGGATTATCTGGAGTCTCCTCAAGCTTCACAAGGCTTGAATGAGAAGGCGTATCCCCAGTACCGCCCTGACCGCCATTCTGAGAATCTTGACCAGCTCCACCAAGAACTGAATCAGGATTCAAGATTGCCTGAAGGACATCACTATTACAAGCAGCAAGCGTGCTAGCAGCACCACCTGCAGCCAATCCCGCAAAAGCGCGGCGAGTAATCATCTCTTTGTTCATATGTTCCTCCTATAAGCGTATGGGAGTCCCAACTTTTTATATTCTACTTGAAACGAGTCAAATGTTATAGATTAAGCTGCATTCGACTCATTTATCATCCTACTTTGTATGAGGAAGATGAGAGGTAATCAATGTCATATTTCCCGAGAAGTGCAGATCACCAGAATGTGCAGGAGCAATAAAATGTGAGCCCTTATAAAGCGTATGTTCACATCCCTTGCCATCATCAGCAGAAACTGTTCCTTCTCCCTCAATAACACTTACGCACATAAAAGACCATGGCTGTGCAATAGTTTTTGACTCATGAATCTCATATTTTTCTACCGAGAAATATTTGCAGCTCATAAGCTCAGTTTTACCGTCAATTTTTGGAGCAGTAATTTCTCCAGATGTTGGAACTTCCTGTGCGTAATCGATAACCTCAAGACTCTGTGCTAGATGCAAATCACGAGGTTTGCCATCGTCTCCTAAACGATCATAGTCATACACACGATACGTAATATCTGAACTCTGCTGCGTTTCAAGAATAAGCGTACCCGTTCTAATGGCGTGAACGGTTCCAGGATCAATCCTAAAGAAATCTCCAGCATTGATTGGCACGTAATTAAGCAGTTCAGACCACTTTCCCTGCTCAACCATGGCTGCAAACTCCTCTTTTGAGGAAGCATTCTGGCCAACAACAATATCACCATTCTCTTTTGCATCAAGAATGTACCAGCACTCAGACTTTCCTAGAGAGCCATTCTCATGCTCTGCAGCATACTCATCATCTGGATGAACCTGAACAGAGAGGTCATCTTTTGCGTCAAGAATTTTAATAAGAAGCGGAAAACGGTCTCCCTCTGCATTACCAAAAAGCTCTCGATGCGTTGACCAAAGCTCCGAAAGAGTTTTGCCAGCATATGCACCAGAGGCAACTTCACAGTCTCCGCTAGGATGTGCGCTAATTGCCCAGCACTCTCCTACTGAGCCTTCGGGGATATTGTAACCATACTCTTCAGCAAGTCTTCTTCCACCCCAAATCTTATTGTGAAAAAGAGGCTTAAAAAAGATAAGGTCGTTATATGGCCTGTCTGTGTTTTTATCTAAATCTAGCATCATAGCTCCTTATATACAGTGCATACATGCTTCTTTATAGCTAACAACTCTATAGTCTAGCGGATTCCAACTGCTTAAATGCCGACTCATTTAACTGCTATTGATTGGGTTTCTCGCTAACAAAAAAGGCTCAGACAAAAAGCTGAGCCTTTGCAGTCAACGAACTAAGTAAACCTTAGAACATAACGTTGAAGGAATCCATGCTGTAGTCAGAACCATAAAGAGCAAGGATGGTACCACGAATGGTTGCAGATGCATCCATCTTTACGCCTGGATCAAAGAATGCGAAGCCCTTGGTAGTTGCGTTAGGAGCTGCGTTAACAAACAGGTTCAGCTCATCCTTGCCAACAGTGGTGTCGGAGGTCTGAATGAAGATGTTGGTATCGGTCTTGTTGACAACCTCTACCAGATAGCCGTTAGAGTTCTCAAAGTCAACGCCAATACCGGTAACGGTAACGGTAATCTTATCGGTATCAATAAGAACCTCGGTCTTATCGCCAGTCTTCTTAACATCATCAACGTACTTCTGAGTGTTGGTAATCTGCTCGGAAGTGTTGTGCTTGTCCATCAGAGAATCGTAGAGCTTCTGGGAATCAGAGTCACCAGCACGAGTATCTGAAGGCTTGGTTGCAGTATTTGCATCAGGCTTAGTTTGCTGCTGTTGTTGCTGCTGACCACCGCCAGTAGTGGTTCCTGTATCAGAAAGGCTAGGAATGAGATTGCAGCCCGCAAGAGCAAAAACTGCGGAAGCGGAGGCTACTACGAGGCCGAGCTTATTAAACTTCATAAAGGTCTCCTTTGGTTTTTGTTTACCTTTATTAAGAATAGCTAAATTAAGTAGATTTTGTCAATTTTTATGCACAGATGAGCATCTAATGTTCCTCAATCAAGGCTTTAATGCCGCCTTGCGTAAACATGACTGCTGAATTAATGTGACCGTCAGCCTCTTCACGAGTCTCATCATTTTTAAGAATATTGACAATGGTGGTCATCTCAGTTTGTGCAAGCCAGGTAATAATAAACTCATCATAGGGCTTAACCTGCGCAACATTGGGATAAAGAATAGCTCTGATTGTTGCAGAGATAACCTCAGTCAATTCTTCAAAGAAATGAACGACGTGCGGGTTTTCTCGGTTGTTCACAAGAATCTGCACCACGTACCTATTGCCGTACAGAAGGTCCAAGAATTTCTCGAGCGTTTCTGCATTGCCCAAAAGAGTGTCTTCAAGATTTCTTTCTCCGAAGACCAGCAGATGGTCTTTGTAATCCTCAAGAATCTGAACTGCGCCTTCAGTAACAGGGATCAAAACATTCTTAAAGAGGTCCTCTTTGTTATCAAAGAAGAAATAAAGGGCGCCCGTGGTAACACCTACGTGTGCACAAATCTGTCTCAGTGAAGCTTTATCGTATCCCTGTAAAGCAAACTCTTGCTCTGCGGATTTAAGAAGCCTGTGACGTGTGTCACAACTTTCTGTTTGTGGTCGCCTCGACATTGCTGCCGCTCCTTTATAAATGTTTTAAATCCCCTTGTAATAAGGAGATTTCCCCAAATCAATACTAGCTTGTTTTAAGGGAACATATAACAGAAAGTTAACTAATTATGCAGAAATCTATAAGCGTTACATAACAACTTTTGTGATATTTACTTAACTCTTTGATATTGATTAGACGAGAAACACGTCAGAGGCATAATAAAACCCTGCTATGTTACATAACAGGGTTTTAAGACATACCGTTAACCCAAATTATCCTTACGCTTAATAAATTCTCCACAGATATATGACTTCCTCAGATACTCGCGATTAAACGGATCTTTGACGGGAACAAAATCCTCTGGAGACTTAGCAAAGTGCATGGCAAAAAGCTCATGGATATGTGGATCAGCCAGCAAATAGCCGCGCGAGCAGTACGCCTGGTACATCTGGGCGTCCTCGTTAAATTTGAACGAGCTAAAAGCGCAGTCTGAACAGTGTAGTCCAGCCATCTTGCACATCTCCTACTCTTCAGATAGCCCCATGCAATCTGAACAACGCTGAATCATACGCGTATACAGCAAGTATGGCATTGTAAACAATAAAAATAGTCAAAAATACTTATTCGACGCCAAGAATTTCCGGGAGCGTGTAATCTGAGCCGTTCCCCGAGGAAGCAACAGGTTGGAGGTATTCTCTATTGTCATTTCCGTCATGCATAACAGTGGGATTTGGAAGATTAACGCCCTCAGCTAAATTCTTCTTCTGCGTCTCTGTGAGCTCTACGCCAGCATCAACAAGATCTTTAAGATGCTCAACCCAGAGTTGATCAAGACTTAAGGAGAAGAAGTCAGCAATAACCTTTGCTTTATCAAATGAAGGCCACTTACGGCGCTCGGTGCAAATATAAGAGACATACGCACGTGACCAATGTGAGAATTCGCAGAGGTCTACCTGGCGCTTGCCACTTTCTTGTAACAACCTTGCTACTGTCCTACCCAAACCTGGGTCGGTCTTTTTGGTAACACCTGCCTTAGCCATCTCACAGCCCCATCTGCTCAAACGATGTCTGAAAAACACGCGTATGTTTTATGCATAGTCCCGTGTTATTACCGTATCATACTACACTAAAATATCTTTAGATACAATTTGTTATGTTGTTTTACAAGCGGAAATTTGAAGAAAACTGCATACCTGTTACGTAAATAAATCATAAGTGACCCTGCCACTTGGAATTAATTGGCTATACAAAAGATATACAAAAATCAATTGCACTATGCAAAATAATGTATCAGCGATTTTCAGCGATAACAAAGAGCCTCTACGCCATCTGGCTTTTAAGATTTTAGATGATCTATGCAGCTAATTTCTGACACGTATAAAACCGCAGGAAAATAGCTTAGTAGCTGTATTTTTACTTTTAAATACTTGAAATAATGGGTATATCAAAGATAGAGCAAATAACTCTAAAGGGATTGCCATGAGGCAGGGTGACATGTGTGCGACCACGTTAATAGTCGTCCTGCCTCCATGGCATACGTTGCCTCGCATAACGAGAAATCTAAATGGTCGGGGCCATTCAGTAATGAAATTGAGTGTTGGGGGAACTCAATCTTTCAACGCAACGTGTAAACTATTGATAGCAGAAAAAACTTTTTATATATTCGGGAATTAGAAGAATTTTTAAATTCATATAACACCTCCCGATTTTAGCGTAAAAATAGCGCAAGTGCCACACCAAATCCAAGAAATGGTGCAAACGGAAATGTATACATAAATACACTATATGAACTGGTAATTTTTTCTTTATTTCTGTCTTCTCTCTTTAAAAATTTACGCAAAATAAAGAACAAAAAAGAAAACATAACACCTAAAATATTTGCCGAAAATAAAAAGACAAATGTCTCTTTTATTTCAAGATAAAGGCATGCTGAGAGAATAAGTTTAATATCTCCCCCTCCCAGAGAAGACACATGACCTATAAATTTTGTAACTATGCCTACCATAACCAACACACATATAACAAATAACTCACTCCATAATGCATTCATCAGTAACTCAGTGCGATTTTCATTTACTGCAAGCCAAATAGGCCATGAAATAGCAAGCAAAATAGGGATTCTATTTGGAATAGTGCGATTTCGCATATCCGATATTGAAGCCCAAATATACATGACAAGAATAACCAACTCTCTCATAGACACCTCCTCAGTCAACCCTAGCAACATGGACAAGGATCAACTTTCCACACAGGTGCCGTTATTTAACTTATTGATGTAACAAGCTGAACATTCAACGTTCTTCTCGCCGCTCTTGGTTTTAGAGAGTCTTTTTGATCCTTCGAGATTTTCTTTTGACAAAAATCGGAAAGCCGTGAATGGTACACTTAGCACTCAGTTTCTAGAAAGGTCTTTCATGCCAAGCTCTTCGTATAAATCAAAACAAATGATTGTTATTCGTCGCGATCTTAAGATGCGAAAAGGAAAAATTGCTGCTCAAGCAAGCCATGCATGTGTTGAAGTCACGCTGATGGCACTTGCAAAAGAGCGTCGACTTGATCAAGTTCGTGTCACCGATGATCAGAATTGGGTCTATTTGGACCATGCTGATGAAGATTCCTCTGCAATCACTAACTGGTTTGATGCTGGCGTTGCAAAAGTATGTGTCTACGTTGATTCTGAAGAAGCGTTGCTTGAGCTTGCCGCTGAGGGAAAAGCTCGTGGCTTTGTCGTGGCCCTTATTAGGGACGCGGGCTTTACCGAGTTCCATGGAGAACCAACATTTACCTGCCTGGCATTTGAGCCACTTGCCGCAGAAGATATTGACCCGTTAACGGGCGAGTTGCCTTTATACTAGGCGCTCTGCGTCCGTACTAGCAAGCTGGCACTGTCCTAGTAAGTTGTCTCTGTCCAGACGAGGATGCCTACATTAAGAAGGTATGACTCATGACCTCGTCAAAGATAGTAGTAACTACAAACATACCAATTGATGCATAAAGGATTGCGGCTTGCCACGAAAGGTGATTAGTCTCGATTTTTGAAATGCGAGGATCAAGCTTTCCTTCTTTAAGGCTGATGGGGTCATCAATATCACGCGTAAAGCCCATCTGACGGTCCTCGTACTCTTTTCCGCTAAAGAGCAGGCCAACGCCGCAAGCAATAATTCCCAAAGAAGAAATGACGTACATGACACGGCGCACCCAGTCGATGCCCGTAAACATATCCATACCGCTGGTAAAGTACGCAAATGCAAAGATAACAGCACTCATTCCAGCTGCTGTAAGACAACCATAACCAAATGCACGTAAGGCACTGAAAGCTAGCTCTTTGAACCTCTCGCCACGAGAAGGTATTTGTGAAAACTTGCTATCCATACACAACTCCTTGGTTGTTTATTTGTTTTCTGTATAGCTTATAGCGTATAGGAAGTCTTCGCTTGATGATACAATTTCTACAGTAAATCTTGGCAGGAGGACGCATGCGTATCGGCTTTGATAACGAGAAGTACATCACTATGCAGGCGGATCGAATTCACCAGCGTATCAGTGAGTTTGGCGGCAAGCTCTACCTTGAGTTTGGCGGAAAACTGCTTGACGACAACCACGCTTCTCGCATCCTCCCTGGATTTGCTCCAGATGCAAAAGCCCAGATGCTTCAGCAGCTTGCTCACGAGGCAGAGGTTGTTTTTGCCATCAACGCAAACGACATTGAAAACGGCAAGCGCAGAAGCGATATTGGTGTTACCTATGCTGATGATGTGCTAAGGCTTATGGACATCTTCCGTGCTCGTGGTCTTGCTATCGGCGGCGTTGTCATTACGCAATACTCTGGCCAGCCAAAGGCAAAGGCTTATCGCGCGCGCCTGGAAAACATGGGCATTGCTGTATACCGTCACTACCCCATTGAGGGCTACCCTTCCAATATTGACCTGATTGTCTCGGCGGAGGGCTACGGTAAAAACGAGTACGTCAAGACTACGCATCCTCTGGTAGTTGTAACAGCACCTGGTCCCGGCTCTGGCAAGCTTGCTGTCTGCCTCTCTCAGCTCTACAACGAGAACGCCCGTGGAGTCCGCGCAGGTTATGCAAAGTTTGAAACTTTCCCTGTTTGGAACCTTCCGCTCAAGCACCCCGTAAACGTTGCCTACGAGGCAGCTACAGCAGACTTGGGCGACAACAACATCATCGATCCGTATCACCTTGAGGCTCACGGCGAGGTCACCGTTAACTACAACCGCGACGTTGAGGCTTTCCCGGTGCTCAAGGCTATGATGGAGAAAATTGCAGGTACCAGCCCGTATCAGTCTCCAACCGATATGGGCGTCAATATGGTTGGCAACTGCATTATTGATGATGAGGTTTGCCAGGAAGCTTCAAAGGCAGAGATTGTACGCAGGTGGTTTAGGGCTGCCGAGAAACTCGAGCGTACTGGTATGGGTGAACGTGAACTTACAAAGATTAATCTGTTGATGAAAGACGTTAACGTTGACCAGAACTTCTCGCCAGCTCATGCGGCTTGTTTGCATAAAGCAGAAGAGACAGGAAAGCTTGCGGGCGCTATGGTTATGCCTGACGGCACCATTATTACTGGCAAGACTTCGGAGCTTTTAGGTGCGCCAGCGTCGCTTTTACTCAACGCCCTCAAATACGTAGTTGGTATTGAGAAGAAAACGTTCATTGTCTCAAATGAGGTCCTAAGGCCCATTTGCGCACTAAAAGAGAGCAACTTTAAGCTGGCTCGCACCAGCCTCTGCGCTGACGAGATGCTTATTGCACTCTCTATCAGCTCAATTACCAATCCATTGGCCGGAAAAGCCGTTGATGCCACGCAACTACTCCGTGGATGCGACGCGTATTTCTCGTCAATTATTCCAAGCGACGACGAGTCCATCTATCATAAGCTGGGCATTAACGTATGTTGCGAGCCAATTTTTGAACAAGGACAATTCTTTCACCAGTGATTTTTAAGAACTCACATAAAAACAAGAAAACGAGAAACTCTACGACTCGTTCTAAAACTAAACACACACCTGCTTCTGCAAACGCTTCAAAACGTAAGCAGCAGGCGATGCATACACTTGGGAAAAATTCTCAGAACAATCCTGTTGTTAAATGGGGACTCATTACGCTGGCCATTGTATTTGTGTTGGCATTGTTGCAATCGTGCCAGGGACTTTTCTCCCTCTCTTTTGACAACAAACTGATCATCAAAAACGAAGTCCCCTATGAGTGGGAAAACCTTATCTACGATGCAACGGGACGCGCGCATTATGTGGTGGACGGAGAAGAGCTCACACGCACGGGCGTTGACGTCTCTTCTCACCAGGGGTTTATTGACTGGGAGGCCGTTGCTGCCGATAACATTCAGTTTGCCATACTTCGCATTGGATACCGCGGCTCCACTGAGGGTGGTATTCGCGCGGATGAGCTGTTTGAGACCAACCTAAAGGGTGCACAAAGCGCAGGTCTTGATGTAGGTGTGTACTTCTTCTCGCAGGCTATTAACGTGGAAGAAGCTTGTGAAGAGGCCGCTTTTGTTCTGCAGCAGTTAAAAGAAGCAGGAGTTACAAAACTTGCTCTTCCTGTTGCGTTTGACCTGGAGCCTTCTCCCGATTACAGCGGTCGCGCCGACAACCTTTCCCCTGCAGAAACTAACGCAATTGCGCGTGCGTTTTGCACCACCATTCAAGAAGCAGGATATCGCGTCATCGTGTATGGCAACAAAGTTGATCTAAATCGTTTTGATCTGGTCTCGCTTGACGAGCCTATTTGGCTGGCACAATACGTTGATCAACCAGACGTAAACTTTAACTTTTTGATATGGCAATACACTTCAACAGGACAAGTTGACGGCATTACCGGTTCAGTTGATTTGAATTTGGACTTCTCTGCTGTCTCTACAAGCAAAGGCTCAAAGTAGGTTCCGCTGATATGCCGGTAGCGGCGCAAGCGCGTCCGCAGTCGTATTCGCAGGTGCTAGTCGCGACGCAACCCGTAAAGCTATCCGACCTTCACAGAACCAGTCAGGGTAACAGTAGGATCAAGCGCCTGAGCATGCGCAAAAGCGCCTCCTGGACTGCATGAGCTTACCAGCGTAAACACTACCCACAAGATGATGGCTGCAAGCAATACTGCCAGGGCCACACGACCCAGCCTCATGCGAGAAGAACGACGTCTTCTAGCCGCATATACTGCCTGAGCTTCATCTCTGGGATTGAGTGTGCCATAGTGATTTCCGTAAGCAGTTCTTGCTCGACCACGTGCACGGGCGGCATCTGCACGGGCATGGTTAACGGGATTTGTTGGGCAATCTTGCGCCGTCCTACGTTGCGCCTGCACGCGGCTTCCAACAGCTGCGTGACGACCTCGAACCGCACGCGGAGACGTAGAAGACTCCCCATTACGGGAGATAGTAGGTGGAACCTGAGCTGGACGCTTTTTCTTACCAAAACCAAAGAGGTTATTCTCTGCCATCAACAATCCTTGCTAAAAGATTCGTTTACCGAAAAAAGAATACACCGACTTTGTTTTTCTCGCCTTGAAAAGCATCTATCCCGTTACAATAAAGCGCTATACAGACTGATTTTCTGTAAAGTCTGCACAATTGGAGTTCATGGGGGACGTGTGAAGAAACTTTTACTGATGGCAACAGGAGGAACTATTGCTTCTGTTTCCACTGAATCGGGCTTGGCTCCCTCACTTTCGGGAGAAGAACTTTTAGCCAACGTCCCTCTTGTTCATGACCTCTGCGAATTTGATTTCAAACAAGTCATGAATATCGACAGTACCAATATGCGTCCTCAAAACTGGCTCCAGATCAGAGACGCCATTATTGAGTCATACGATGCCTACGACGGCTTTATTATCCTTCACGGCACCGATACCATGGCATATACCGCCGCTGCCCTCTCCTACCTCATTCAAAATAGCGAGAAACCCATTGTGCTCACAGGCTCTCAGCAGCCAATGGCAAATCCGTTTACCGACGCCAAACTCAACCTCTACCACTCCGTTCTCTACGCACTCGACGACAAAAGCGCCAGAGTTGTGGTGGTCTTTGGCAACGAGGTTATTGCCGGCACCCGCGCTCATAAACAGCGCACACTAAGCTTCAATGCATTTACGAGCATGAATTATCCACCGCTTGCTCACATCCGTGGCAACAAGATTATTCGTAGTGCTCCAAATGAAGAGCAGGTAGATGGCGGTCTTATAACCTATGAAACGCTCAATACGCGTGTCATTGTGCTTAAACTGACCCCCGAGCTTAATCCATCTATCTTCTACCTTCTGAAGAATGACTACGACGCCATTGTGCTTGAAACCTTTGGTATTGGCGGTATCCCCTCATACGACGGCTCTTATGAAGAAGCTATCACCGATTGGATTGCGTCTGGTCGCACCGTAGTTATTACCACACAAGTTCCTGAAGAGGGTCTTGACCTGGGTGTATATGAGGTCGGTAGAACCTATCAAGATATGCCCGGTGTTCTCTCTGGAGACGATATGACCACCGAGGCGCTGGTTGCAAAAACTATGTGGATGCTTGGTCAGACCTCAGATCAACGAGAGCAAGAAAAACTGTTCTACCAGGTAATTTGTAACGACAGAATCCCACAGTCTGTGGATACAGAAATTTGCGAGTAGCCGATGAGAGACGCCACGTTTAAACCTACCGTGCTCTACCTAATTGCGCTTATCATCTGCGGTTCTAACGGAATCGTTGCAAGCCTTATCAATCTTCCTAGCTACCAAATTGTCTTCTTCCGCATGCTCTTGGGCACGCTCTTTTTGCTTGTGGTTAAGCTTGTGCAAAAAGAGGCTTTTACCATTCAACACTACCCCAAGGACTTCCAGGCGCTCATTGGATCAGGCATTGCCTTGGGTCTTCAGTGGACCTGCCTTTTTGAGGCATATCATCTGGTAGGTGTTGGTATAGCAACGCTTGAATACTACTGCGGTCCCGTTATTGTAATGGCGCTCTCTCCCCTTTTATTTGGCGAGAAACTCACTGCTAAAAAGATACTAGGCTTTCTTGTAGTTGTTATTGGAGCTGCTCTTATTATTGGCTATGGAGTTGGACTGAACCTCTCGCCAGCTGGTCTTCTTCTTGGCGCCCTCTCTGCTGTTCTTTATGCCGTTATGGTTATTTGTAACAGACAGCTCAAAGATGTTTCTGGTATTGAGGGTACCAGCATCCAGCTGGGCATTGGCTGCGCTATTGTTGCTCTGGTTACTGTTGTATTCCATGGCATTGAGCTGCCTGCAGACCCAGCATCAGTAAATTGGCTGGCCGTTCTGACCATCGGCCTCTTTAACACAGGCCTTGGATCATTTTTGTATTTCCCACAACTTACCAAGATTCCAGTTCAGCGCGTAGCAGTTTTTGGCTACCTTGAGCCACTATCTGCAGTTATTTTCTCGGCTCTTATCCTTGGCGAACCTTTTGGTCTTCTCAAAATAATAGGCACCGCCTGCATCATAGGCGGTGCCATCTTTGCTGAGTTTTCAGGTACCTCTTCGAACAAATCAGAGGCTATCGAAACTCCACTGTAGCGTCTAAGCTGCGTGCAAGTCGCGCTTAAGCTGCTGCTTACATTGGCATAGTTGGCGCAACGTAAACGCGAGCGGCATTCTCGCGGTCAAGGTCATACAGGTTCTTTGGATCTCCACCAAAGAGCTCAACTGCCTTGAGAAGATCAGAAGCATTTGCCTCTTCCTCACCCTGCTCCTTAACGTACCAGTCAAGCAGCTGCATAGTGCGGAAATCGTTTGCCTTCTGAGCAACGGCATAGCACTCGTTAATGCTTGCGGTAATGAACTGTTCGTGCTCATATGCTGCCTTGATTGGCTCGACTACCTTGGTAAAGGTAAGGTCTGGCTTTGCAATTGCCTCCATGGTTGGAGTCCAATCGTTATCAAGCAGGTAACGACGAAGAATACGTGCGTGAGCAAGCTCTTCCTGAGACTGGATGACATACCAGTTTGCAAAGCCCTTCAGGCCCTGCTCCTCATAGAAATCTGCAAAAGTTAAATACAGATAAGCGGAATAGAACTCTTTGTTAATCTGCTGGTTAAGGATGTTACCGACGTTTGTATCAAGTGCCATGTTCTTCTCTTTCCTCATAACTTTTTTCTCAAAAAAATGAGAAACTGTTTGGCTTCTCATTTTTGATACCCACTTGTAAGTCTCTTAAACATATTGCACAAAATCTCAATGATAAAAATAGTTACTATTTTTATCTTCTGTTTGGATGCGCTGAGCTTGCACCACCTATACGCTAGTCGCGGGTGAGCTTGCGGTGAATGCGATGAGGACGAGCAGCCTCCTGGCCAAGTCTTTCGATACGATTGGCCTGGTATGCCTCAAAGTTTCCCTCGAACCAGAACCACTTGCCTGGGTTCTCGTCGTCACCCTCCCACGCAAGGATGTGCGTAGCAATGCGGTCCAAGAACCAACGGTCGTGGCTGGTTACCACCGAGCATCCTGGAAAGCGCTCAAGTGCATCCTCAAGACTTTCTAGCGTCTCAATATCGAGGTCATTGGTAGGCTCGTCCAGAAGCAGGAGGTTTCCTCCCTGCTTAAGCGTAAGAGCAAGGTTTAGACGGTTCCTCTCGCCACCAGAAAGGACGCCAGCGCGTTTCTGCTGGTCAGGTCCTTTAAAGCCGAAGCTAGCCACATATGCGCGGCTTGGAATCTCTGTGTCCCCCACCTTGATAAAGTCGTTTCCGTCAGACACAACCTCCCAGATAGTTTTGTCTGGATCGATTCCCTGCCTGAGCTGGTCAACATAAGAAATTTGAACCGTCTCACCAATCTCAAGCGTACCGGAAGTGAGCTCCTCCTGGCCAACAATAGCCTTGAACAGCGTGGATTTACCAACACCGTTGGGACCGATCACGCCAACAATGCCGTTTCTTGGCAAGCTAAACGAGAGGTCATCAATAAGAACGCGGTCTCCAAAGGCCTTGTGGATGTGAGCGGCCTCCAGGACCTTCTGGCCCAGACGCGGACCCACAGGAATCTGGATTTCGGTGAAGTCGAACTTCTTGGATGCACGAGCCTCTGCTTCCATCTGCTCATAGCGGTCAAGACGCGCACGGTTCTTTGCCTGGCGAGCCTTAGGAGACGAACGAACCCACTCCAGCTCAGCACGCATTTTCTTTGCGCGCTTGGCGTCCTGCTGGTTCTGAGCCTCAAGACGAGCGGCTTTATTCTCCAGGTAAGTTGAGTAGTTGCCCTCGTAAGGATAGAGCTGTCCACGATCAACCTCGCAGATCCACTCGGCGACGTCGTCGAGGAAGTAGCGGTCGTGCGTGACGGCCATAACAGCACCGGGGTAATCGTGCAGGAACTTCTCAAGCCAGAGCACCGATTCCGCGTCAAGGTGGTTGGTGGGCTCGTCAAGAAGCAGCAGGTCAGGTGCCTCGAGAAGCAGACGACACAGGGCTACACGGCGTTTCTCGCCACCAGAGAGATGGGTGACGGGAGAATCTGGATCTGGGCACTGGAGCGCGTCCATTGCCTGGGAGAGCTGGCTGTCCAGGTCCCAGCCGTTAGCTGCGTCAATCTCGGTCTGGAGCTGGCCCATCTCTGCCATAAGCGCGTCAAAATTGGCGTCAGGATTACCCATCTCAACACCAATCTCGTTGAAGCGCGCAATCTTGGCAAGCAGGTCACCGAAGGCAAGCTCGATATTCTCCTTGACCGTTTTGGTCTCATCTAGCGGCGGCTCCTGTTGGAGCAAGCCAACGGTGTAACCTGGGGTTAGTTTGGCTTCACCGTTAGAGACGTCCTCCATACCGGCAATGACTTTGAGCAGGGTGGACTTTCCCATGCCGTTTGGACCCACAACGCCGATTTTTGCGCCTGGGTATACGCCGACGGTGACGTCATCTAGGATGACCTTCTCGCCAACTGCTTTGCGAGCTTTGTACATCTGATAGACAAACTCTGCCATGTGCTCCTCCTTAAGGGGCTGTCAGATGAAATATTCACATAGTCCATTCTAATGAAATATTGCGAGGACTCCACAGTAGAGAAGCTGGGAAGAGGATATGTCTGCAAAACACGAGGTCACGTTCCGCTGCACGCATGTGCAATGCGGGGTGTGAGGGCTCGATACGAGATGCGAGAGCGTGATGCGGTGCGCGAGGACGCGATGCGATGCGCGAGGGTACGTTGCAGGAAGCGAAGGCATGTTGCAGAACGCGAAAACACACCTATGTCGGATAATCTGCTCAAAAGACGTATGCATTGCACTCAAACCCTCTATATCTTGCAGATTATTGGACTTAGGTGTGTTTTTTGCCTCGCATTTAGCAGATTATCCGACATAAGTGTGTAGTTAGAGGCTTGAAAATAGTGGTAGTTAAACTATTTATATATTGTTATTCATCATTACGCATACTGAACCTTATTTATACATAAGAATGAATTAACCCATTAATTGTGATCATTGCTCGCGTTAGATAGCCGCCTTCAGATGATTTGTCACAAGGGACACCAAATCTCCAAGCTATATAGCACAATCGCACTGTAAATTGCCATTAAACCGCGACGTTACAAATGAGTAGGAAGAATGGCAACTAAATTATGCTTTAACGTGGGCTTTTGCGGTTTGACGTAGCCTTTTGTAGTTTGCCGTAGGCTTTTATGGTTTTACGTGCCCTTGGTTTGCTTTATCTACAGCGTCTTTGACCATCTGCGCATACAGAGTGCCACCACGATTAATGGAATCTGAATCTGAGCCAAAGTGTACGTAGTCAGTACCTGCCCAAATATCAGGATTATCCTGCGCAACCTGTGCCCAGTCCGCAATAGTAATGAAGTCGTACTGCTGAGCAAGCTCAAGCTCGTGAGCACGGATGGCATTTGCACCAGCATTTGGATCAGTGTTTCTTCCATCATACGGAGTGACAAAAATCAGACGATGTCCGCGCGGCAGCATGTCCACAATCTTATCAACCGCATCGGAGCCGCCAACAGGGTTGGTGCCCAAAGCTACAACAACATTCT
The DNA here is from genome assembly GCA_937997345.1 of uncultured Atopobium sp. GTDB lineage: Bacteria > Actinomycetota > Coriobacteriia > Coriobacteriales > Atopobiaceae > Lancefieldella. The sequence continues at coordinate 39,893 of CALKTD010000005.1, forward strand.
GGTAGAGAGTGTTGTTATCGATTGCCGACTGCAGCAAATCTACGCCCATCGCCACGTTTCTACTAACAGAAGCGTCAATTTGAGCATCGGGCAATGCATCCTGCAGGTAAGAACGAGCACGAAGCGAAACGGAATCGCCAATATAGGTGACGCCCTCGACGACGTTGTAATTACTTGCCTGTGAGGTATCCGCGTGCTTACGAGTCATAGTCATAGTACTCTGCTCCTGCAATGAGGCGTTAAGTAGCAAATCATTCTGGAAATCGCTCAGTTGTGGAGCGGTAAACGCAATAAAGGCAACAGCTGCCGCAAATGGAATAAGCGCAAACCCAGTGATTCGCAAAATCTTATGACTGTCAAGCTTAATATGCGAGAAGAGCTCTGGAGACTTTCCCGCCAACGCTGGCTCAAGCACATAGAACGAGCAGCTTGCAAACACAAACGAAAGCACCAAGGTTAAAAGTGCAGCCAGGACAGGATTGACCTTCTCGGCAAAAATAATGTACAAAGGCCAGTGGAACAAATACACACCGTAGCTGGTATCTGCCACAAAGGAAACAATGCCAGGCTCTTTAATACCGTCAGTTTTTTGATGCAGCATGCGTGCAAAGAAAATCATTGCTGCAGATGCAAGTGAGGCAAAAAGAAAACCAAAAGTATACGTAAAGAGATTGTCAAAGTGCATAAAGACACTCAAGCAAACAAGAACACCAAGGCTTAACACAAGACCCGCGAGCGTCAACGGAGTAGAAAGTTTCTGCTCAAACTGCTCAAAAAGCGTGCCCGTCTGAGCAATTCCTGCAACGCACGATAAAAGTGCGCCGATAAAGAAAGGGAACACATGTGTTTGCGTAGAAAAATACTGAATAGAAAGATTCGTAGAACTTGGAGCGCTTGTAGCCATTGCCAAATAAGTAACAACTAAAAGCACCAGAGAAGCTCCAGCAATCTTTACCTTATAGCTTCTAATTGTTTTGCTTAAGCAAGCAAGTAGCCAGGCACATAAGCCCCACAGCACATAAAAGTGCATCTCAACTGCAAGACTCCAAGTATGAAGATACACATGCGGGGCAAATTGGTTCTCGTAACTGTTGCCCAAAACAATCTCAAAGTAGTTAGTTACAAAGCCAAGAGCTGCGGCAATCTGATACTTAATACCGGAAATAAACTCGGCTCGTACAAGCAAAAGAAATGGCGTACAGACAAGCACCATAAATACAAGCGGTGGCACAATTCTGTAAAAACGTCTGCGTAAAAATCCTATGAAATCAATGGATCTAAAGCGGGCAAACTCATCAATCAGAAGAGCTGTGATGAGATATCCCGAGAACGTAAAGAATACGTCAACGCCAATGAAGCCACCTGGAAGTGCTACCTTAAAAAAGTGATATATGAGGACTAAAACAAGTCCTGTTATACGTACAAGCGAAAACCATTTAATTCGCACTTTGATAAATCCCTTGCTTAAAAGTTCCTTCGTACACAATGTTGTCTTGCGTAGTGAGCTTTCCTTGGCCGTCTGCCTGGCCTTTTACAAACTGACCTTCGTACGTCCAGCCATCTTTTGAGGTGTACGTTCCCGTACCCTGGAAATACCCGTCGACAAATTCTCCTTCATAAGTATCGCCATTCTCAAAAGTCATCTTGCCTTGACCATTCATCTTTCCCTGAATGGTGGTGCCGGTATATGTCACCTGATTGTTGCCAAATACCAGCGTTTTTTGACTTGGTCGGTTAACCAGGACAATCGAGAGCACCGCAAGCACCAAAATTACAACGACACTTACCAGCTCAAGCTTTCTTCTGCCCGCACTCACGGGGTGAGAATGGCGCTGCTCTGGTTCTGGATCTGCTTGATTGCGAGGGCGCTTCTCCACACGAATGCTTTTGCGTGCAGATAGAGGCGTTTTCTGGCGCTTCTTTTTTTCTGGCGCAACTTTAGACCGCATGTTTTCTGCGGGTTTTTCTGCAGGTTTTTCTGCAGACTGTGCAGCAGACTTTTCTGCAGGCTTACACTGCGCAAACAACGCAAAAGCAGACGAAAGCTGTTCAGACGCAGTCTGCAGAGCGGCTGATGGACTTGCAGTAGTATCAGCCTTCTCTACGGGAGCCTGAGGTGCTTCTGCAGGTGCAACTTCCCTTGCCTCAGATGAAGACTCAGGGACGTACACTACTTTAACCATATGACGAGCGTTTCTTTTTTTAGCAGAAAAACGCGTAGGAGAACTCACTAGGTATTCCGATTCAATCGATTTGTTAACCCTTTCATTGTACTAATTTCCTTCAACTTTTGAATTGTCATTTGTCCTATACACATTTACCAGATTCACAGGTACGCCCCCTGTTTTTCTGCGATTTTCTGTTCTAAGTAAAAAGAGAGAGGGGTACACTACAAGGTGGTATTAAAAAAGAAACAAAATGTGCTTACTAAAGTGTGTTCTAATTAAAAAGTTACATCATCGACATCATCAGGGAGGCGAAGATGGCAGAAGCAATTCGTAAAGTAAACATCATTGGCCATTTGAACCCAGATACAGACAGCATTTGTGCTGCAATTTCTTATGCGTATCTCAAAAATCAGATTGATAACCCTATCTATGAAGCTCGTCGTGCTGGCTCTCTTAACCGTGAGACTGCCTTTGTTTTAAATCACTTTGGCTTTGAGGAGCCACAGCTTATTACTACGGTTACTCCTCAGATTAAAGACGCAGAAATTCAAGCTCAGCCAAAAGTTGATGCTGGAATGAGCCTCTATGCTGCTTGGCAGCTCATGCAGGACGTCAAGCTTGATACGCTCTGCGTTACTGATGAGGAAGAAGAGCTTACCGGCCTGATTGCCGTTAAAGATATTGCAAATGCAAACATGAGCCTTTCCGAGCCAAACCTGCTCTCTAAGGCTAAGACAAGCTATGCAAATATCGTTTCTACGCTTGGTGGCACCATGGTTCTTGGTGATCCTCAGGGTGTTGTTAAGCAAGGCAATATTCGCGTTGGTACCAGCGCTTCTGCTCTTTCAGATATTGTTGACGCAGGCGATATTATTGTTGTTGCTGGCAACCATGAGAATCAGACTATCGCAGTTGAGCATGGCGCTTCCTGTCTCATTGTCTCTTGTGATGCTCCAATTGCTCAGGACGTCATTGACCTGGCTAAAAAGCGTGATTGCGCCATTATCAGTACTCCTCGCGATACCTTTGAGGTGGCTCGCCTGCTTATCATGTCTATGCCTGTACGTGAGAAGATGCTCACTGACGACATCCTCAAGTTCAGCGTCAACACCGCAATTGATGATGCTCGTAAGGAAATGACCAACTCAAGGCACCGCTTCTTCCCTGTTATCAACGAGAACGGAACTTTTGCTGGTCTTATCAGCGGTCCTGGTCTTTTGAACCCTCGCAAGAAGCATGTCATTCTTGTTGACCACAACGAGCGTACTCAGGCAGTTGATGGTCTTGAGCAGGCCGAGATTATGGAGATTGTTGATCACCACCGTATCGGCTCCATTGAGACTTCTAACCCAATTACCTTTAGAAACGTCCCTGTTGGCTGTACCTGCACTATCATTTATGGCCTCTACCACGAGCACGGCATTGATATTCCTAAAAACATTGCTGGTCTTATGCTCTCTGCAATTCTTTCTGACACCCTTGCATTCCGCTCCCCTACCTGCACTGAGCGCGATATTGTTGCTGGTAAGAAGCTTGCAGAGATTTGCGGAGAAGACATTGACGCTTACTCTGAGCAGATGTTTGACGCTGGTGCTGACCTCACTGGACGTACTGCAGAGGAAGTCTTCCATGGTGACTACAAGGTATTCAGCCGAGGCGGCGTAAAGTTTGGTGTTGGCCAGGGCTCCTTCATGACCGAGTCCAGCCGCAAAGCTGCAGAGGAACTTGTTGGACCATTCTTGGAGACTGCCGCTAAGTCCGAAGAGCTTCCAATGGTCTTCTACATGTTCACCGACGTAAAGAGCCAGGTCACCGAGATGCTCTTCTACGGCGCAAATGCAGCCAACGTCATCGAGCGCGCCTTTAACGTAAAGGTTGATGGCAACATTGCTGTTCTTCCAGGTGTTGTCAGCCGTAAGAAGCAGGTTGTTCCATCTCTCATGGCAACGCTTCAGACGCTCGCCGAGGAAACCGCCAACTAACACGGGTTTCTCGCGCGTCGCGCCTTATGCGAGCTTCCATTACACGGGTTTCTCGCGCATTGTGTGGTTCTCGCCATTGATTGAAATGATAACGCCTACCTGCGCACTTGCGGGTAGGCGTCTTTCTACAGGAGTTGTTCTATGACAGCGCCTATTCTGTCTCTGATCACCAGATTGGCACGACCATCGTACAGCGTAGGTTGGTCGTTGATGATGACCATTTTGTTGCCCTCGTAGTAGTCGAGAAGACCGGCGGCAGGCTGCACTACCAGCGAACTTCCCGCAACTACAAGGACCTCCGCTTGAGAAATGACGTTCAAGGCCCCATAAACCGTATCCATATCAAGGCCCTCTCCGTAAAAGACGATATCAGGCCTAATAACTGCGCCGCATTGACAGAGCGGCACCACAGAGGACTGCTCTTCAATCTGATCAAGCGTGTAGGTATGGCCACACTCGGGGCAGTAAAAACGCGTCTCGTTGCCGTGGAGCTCAAACACACGCTTGCTACCAGCAGCTTGATGAAGTCCATCGATGTTTTGCGTCACTACCGCGCGCAACTTTCCCGCAGCTTCCAAGTCTGCCAGCCACTTATGAGCAATGTTTGGCTGAGCCTCCCCCAAATGATGAGAGTTTCTAAAATACGTGTAATACGCTGCAGGATAATCCAAAAACACATCGAGCGAGAAGATTTCTTCAAGCGTAAAGTCTGGCGCCTTGCTGTAGGCAAAAGACTCCTCGTTATCGGGGTCAACGGTTACGCCATTTCCCAGGTCATAGGCTTCTTTTCCCATGTCGTAGCCGTCTTGACCTAGACCAATGGTCATGTTTTCTACTTTGATACCACCTTGGCGATACAGGCCGTTAGTGCCCCTAAAATCTGGAATACCGCTTTCTGTTGATACGCCGGCGCCACCAAAGAACACAATGTTATCTGATGACTGAATCCAGTCTTTAAGCTGCTCAATCTTGGTCATTAGGCACCTCTAACCTAAAAAAGGGACCCGGATAAACTGGGTCCCTCGTCTCAAGCGCCGGAGCTCTTGGCGCTGAAAACGCTAGTAGTCGAACTCTTCAGGAACATACTCAGTAAGGCATGCATCCAGGCCGGCTTCAATTTCTTCATGGTTCATATGACGGCCAATGAAGCACAGTTTTGTTTGACGATCACCCAGTTCATCATCCCATTCTGCGCGTAGCTCGGGTTTCTCGTCAAGAAGGGTTTCTCGCTCATCCTCTGGCAGCGAGGCATAGAACATTCCGTTCTCATAGAACTGAACCTGCTTGCCTGCCTGCTCAAATACGTAGCTCATCTCTGGGTCTTGCGAAACCCAGATGCTGCCCTTGACGCGGATGATGCTCTTTGGCCAGCTAGCCACAAACTGATTAAGTTTATCCAGGTCAAACGGCTGGCGGCGGCGATACACAAAGGTGGTAATCTCGTACTCCAAAACCTCTGGATCTTCGTGCTCCTCAGGATGCTCCATTGCATTCATCCAAGCAGCAGAAGCATATGCTTTGTCAAAGTCAAAACGACCAGTATTGATAAGCTCACTCATAGGAATGTCACCGTTGACCGCCTCAACGATAACAGCGTCTTTCTGCAAACCGCGAACAAGCGCCCTGAGCTCATGGAGTTGCTTAGGAGTAACTAAATCAGTCTTGTTAAGTACCAGCGTTGAGCAGAACTCAATCTGCTGAATAAGCAGGTTCTCGATGTCATCCTCTTCAATATCTGGGTCGAGAAGATCAGCACCGTTGTGGAATTCCTCAAACATGCGAGCGCAATCAACAACTGCAACAATGTTATCTAGGTTGAGATGAGAGTGGTTAGTTGCATGCTGACTCTGATTGCAGAATGCAGAAATATTATAGGTAATGGGGATTGGCTCACAGATGCCTGAAGCCTCAATAATGATGTAATCAAACTCCTCGGTATCTGCCAAATCGCCCAATTGAAGTGCCAAATCATTAGAAAGCGTGCAGCAGAGACAACCATTAGTTAGAGGTATAACATCGCCTTCTTTAGCGTAGCCACCATCTTTAATAAGACCAGCATCAACGTTAATTTCACCAATATCATTGACGATAACTGCTGCGTGAATACCTTCAGTGTTAGAAAGAATATGGTTCAAAATAGTGGTCTTACCTGCGCCTAAATAGCCGGTAAGCAGCACAATTTTCACCTGCTTTGGTTCAGACATAGTGAGCTCCTATCAAATGTCAACCTTTTATATCAAAGAATAAACTTCTTACTTGTAAAAGTGGGCCCTGACGCTTAAGTGAGTCAGGGCCCAACCTTCGCGTTACAAACTATCGAACAGGAAGCTTAGAAGCTGCCGCGATCGATAATCTTACCTTCCTTCATGATGACGTCCATGTTCTCAGGCGTGAGGTCACGGATGTTATTAGCAACGTCGCCCTTGACTACAAGGATATCAGCGGAGAGGCCTTCCTTGACAGCGCCAAACTCGTTCTCCTTGCCCAGCATCTTTGCGCCATTGTAAGTAGCCGCTGCAACGGTATCAAGAATAGAGATGCCAACCTTCTCGACAAAGTCATACATCTCGTCGATGGTGACATAGCCGTAAGGAGTAACAAAGCTGAAGGAGTCAGAACCAATGGTAATGGTAATGCCCATATCATATGCCTTACGCAGGTTATCATAGGTACGTGCAAGGCCCTTCTCGACAACAGTCTCACCTGGGAATGCATCAAGCTCTGGAGTCCAGTCTGGTGGATAAGTTCCGTACCAAGTTGGCAAGAAGCCGATAGTTGGGGTAAAGAAGGTACCCTGCTCAGCCATAAGCTTCATGGTGCGCTCGTCAATCTCAAAGCCGTGGATGAGCTGCTTGCAACCAAAGCGGACGCAGTCATATGCAGCGTCAAAATTGTTATAGGAATGAGCGTACAGAGGAATACCTACCAGTGCGCACTCGTCAGCAATTGCCTTAATTTCCTCGGTGCAGAAGAGCTGTAAACGGTCAGAGTCCCAGCGCCAAATGCCGCCACCAGTTGCCCAAATCTTGATACCGTCAGGATCTTCACGGAGACGACGACGAATTGCCTTACGAAGCTCCCATGGACCGTCTACCTGGTCACCCCAAGGGTGTCCGTCCTTGGAGATCTGCAATGGCAGGTGGTGAGAGTCACCGTGACCAGCAACGCGGCAAAGACCAAGACCGGTAGCAAAGATACGAGGACCCTGCATAATGCCCATGTTAACAAGGTCACGGATAGCAATACCATTGCGACCAATCTCAACAACAGTGGTAAGACCGTGGGTAAGAGCGTCATAAGCCTGTTTGACTGCACATGCCTGTTTCTGTGCAACGGACTCAATAACCCAGTCGTTATCGTTATCAGTTAGGTTGCCAGAGAAGTGTAGGTGTGTATCAACAAGACCAGGCATTACGGTATAACCGGATGCGTCACGTACCTCATATCCCTCTGGGACCTCCTTGCGAGGGCCAGCATAGGTAATCTTGTCGTCATCAATAAGGACAAGGGAGTCCTCAACTGGTGCAGTGCCAGTACCGTCAACGAGCTTGCCGCCTACAAAAGCATACTTACTCATGTTTCCCATCCTTCCTTTACTGTCCGCTCACTTCTTTTAAACGGACGAGGTTTATTTGAATAGTAAGCTCTGGCTAACTTCATGAGAAGAAGTTAGCCAAGGTTGCCGGTAAGCGGGGCAAAAATACCCATGAACGGATGTTCAGATATCGATAATTTCATATAAACATCTAAAGTATTTGATTGCTTCATATTTGCTATGACTACATTGCATAGTTGTGTCAAAACAGTTTTTGTCCGGTATCCGTGGTAAGGTTGAGAAAACAAATTAAGGAGGGGCAATGTCTCAGAATTCTTCGTCGCAGTCCAGCTTTTTTGCACTTATTTCTCGCATGCGCTACATTGAGCGCTGGTCGCTTATGCGCAATTCTCGCTCAGAGAGTCTTGCTGAACACGCCCTTGACGTGGCCATTATTTCTCACTGCTTAGCAACTATTGCAAATGTGCGCTACCACAGAAATCTTGACGCAGATCGCGCAGCCCTTATTGGTATGTATCACGATGCATCAGAGATTATCACCGGAGACATGCCCACGCCTGTAAAGTACGCTAATTCAGAGATTAGAGATGCTTATCATCAGGTAGAGGCACGTGCCGAGAAAACCATCCTCTCCACACTGCCAGAAGACTTGCAAGATGTCTATGCTCAGGTGCTTACTCACAGCGCTGAGGCTTCAGAGAGTGAGGCTTACCTCAGAAAGCTTATTAAGGCTGCAGATAAAATTGCAGCACTCATTAAGTGCATTGAGGAAGCTCAGTCTGGAAACTCAGAATTTATTACCGCTGAAGCCTCAACTCGTGGAGTTGTTGAAGATTTAGCAGATTCTCTTCCAGAAGTGCACGATTTTATGACAGAATTCCTACCTTCGTACGGAGAAACGCTTGATCAGCTTCTGTAAAGAAACGCTGATTTTACCTGCTTTTAAGGAGTTATTTTGCGCGCACTACATGCACGTTTGCCTAAAAACTTTGTTCTGGAAGAGCGCCTAGAGGCTTATTCTAGCGTTATTGAACCTCATCCAGAGGCTTTGAGAGGTACGTGGGCTTCTGCATGTGCGCCAATTACTGCTGAGGGACATGTCCCCTTCTCTGAGGTTCGTGTAGACCTTGGCTGCGGTAAAGGATCTTTTACTGCCGCTCAAGCTAAGGCAAATCCTAACGTGCTTTTTGTAGCCATTGATACAGAACCTATCTGCATTTCATATGCTGCTAAAACAATTTATGAAGCAAGAGTGCCTAACGCCATCGTAGTTCCTGGTACCGGCATGAAGATTGATGAGTACTTCTCGCCAGAAGAGGTCTCTGTTATTTACCTCAACTTCCCTGCACCATTTCCACGAATCAGGCAGGCAAAGTTGCGCCTCACTGATGCTGAGCGTCTTATGCAGTATAGAAATGTTTTGGGTAAAGAGGGTGTTGTTCGTCTTAAAACGGACAGTCAGCCACTTTTTGATTTTTCTCTTGAGCAAGTTGAAGTTGCTGGTTACAACTTTATTTGGAAAACGCGAGATGCTCAGGCTGATTTTCCTCACGATGTTCCTAGTGAGTACGAACAAAAACTTGGTGCTCAAGGCGCTAAGGTTCACGCGTATCTGATTGCTCCAGGTCCTGTACCAGCAGATTTCACACCCACAAAGCCTGTCAGCCTTGTTGACTACCTTCCAGAAGATTTAGAGTCACTAACCTACGTTCCTCATGGAATGGAAAGCACGGTCCGCAATCTTGCAAACCGTGCTCGTAGACTTCGTAAGAAGGCTCAATAATTTGTGATTGGCTATGTGTAGAAACAGCCGTTTGTGAAAATACCCTTTGTAGGAGCGCTTCTTCTGTGAGCGCTCCTTTTTCAAAGACAAGCAGCCCTAGCTTCTTTTACTTGATTGACTTGATATTCAGGGCTCTGGTGGAGTTAAGAACTGCAAGCACCATAACGCCCGTATCTCCAAAGACAGCCAACCACATAGGAGCCAGGCCAAAGGCCGCAAGAATCAAAATAGCCACCTTGACGCCAATCGCAAACACAATATTCTGCTTTGCAATACCTAGAGTGTGTCGAGCAATCTTTACCGCCTTTGAAAGCTTGGAGAGCTTGTCATCCATAAGAACTACGTCGGCAGCTTCAATAGCAGCATCGGACCCCAAAACGCCCATAGCAACACCAACATCAGCTCGAGCAAGTACAGGAGCGTCGTTGATGCCATCACCAACAAAAGCAAGGGACTTACCAGGTGTTTTTTGGGTGAGAAGACCCTCGACCGCAGCTACCTTATCCTGTGGAAGCAGCTCAGAGCAAACCTCAGTGATGCCCATCTTAGCTGCAATCTCTTCCGCAACATCGCGTTTATCACCCGTGAGCATAACAACCTTGGAAACACCAACGTTTTTGAGGGAAGCGATTGCTGCCGGAGCATCAGCTCGTTCGCGGTCAGAAATAACAATGTGACCCATATAGGTTCCATCCACAGCTACGTGAATGATGGTTCCGTGATTCTCGCATGCTTTCCAAGAAGCTCCCATGCTCTCCATAAGCGCGCAGTTGCCAACAGAAACACTCTTGCCATTTACGTTAGCACAGATACCTTGACCAGCTATTTCTTTGATGTCCGTAATAACGCAGCCATCGTCCTCGCTTGGATAGGCAGCGCGAAGAGCTGCAGCAATAGGATGCGTGGAGTGCATCTCAACATGAGAAGCTAGGTGTAGAAGGTCCTTCTCGCCAATAGTTTGAGGATGAACAGCCAAAACCTCAAAAACACCTTCAGTTAGTGTACCGGTCTTGTCAAAGGCAACGGTATCAAGGGTTGAAAGCGTATCAATGTATGCAGAACCCTTGATCAGGATGCCCTCCTTTGAAGCGGCGCCAATACCGCCAAAGAAGGCCAAAGGAACAGAAACTACCAGCGCACACGGGCAAGATGCAATAAGGAAGGTAAGCGCCCTTACAACCCAGGTAGACGCGTTAGCTACAAAATCTCCCGAGAGCAGTGGTGGCAAAAACGCCAGCGCAATAGCACTGTAAACAACTGCTGGAGTATACACGCGAGAAAAGCGACGAATAAAGCTCTCGCTCTTGGACTTGTTTTGATTTGAACTCTCCACCAGCTTAATAATGCGGGAAGCAGTAGAGTCCTCAAAAAGGTGGGTAACGCGAGCACGGACCACGCCAGAAAGGTTTACGCAGCCCGAGATAATGTTGTCCCCTACCGTCGCGTCACGAGGAACACTCTCGCCAGTCAGAGCAACGGTATCAAGGCTGGTAGAACCCTCGACGATCTCTGCGTCAACAGGAACACGGTCGCCAGGCTTGACCACAATAATCTCTCCCAGCTTAACCTCTTCTGGAGAGATAGTGAGCAGCTGCCCGTCACGCTCAACCATTGCGCTATCAGGACGAATATCCATAAGCTTGGCAATAGACTTCTTGCTGTTATCGGAAGCAAGATGCTCAAACACCTCTCCTACCTGGAAGAACAGCATGACAAAGACTGCCTCATCAAACATAGGAGAACCGTTAGGCACAAAGCCAATGAGCAAGGCACCAACAGTAGCAATGGTCATGAGCAGGTCTTCATTAAAGCACTCGCCCTCAGTGATGCTCTCCCATGCCTCTAGAACAACATCGTATCCCGCAACAGCGTAAGGCAACAGGTATATCAAAAGTGCCTGCCAAAGTTGCAGCTTAAATGCATGTTCAACCGCGTAAGCAATACCTAACAAAACAGCAGAACAGACAATGCGAGCAATCTTCACCTTTGTCTTTGAGCCCATAGCTCCTCCTTGGGTTGTTGTTACGCCTAGTCTACTCCTTAAATTGATATATGTACATATATTCATACGAAAATTTCAAAGAACTTTTCACAAGAAATTCCACGGGCGAGAAACCCGTGGAGTCCCAGATAAACCTATAAATTTTGACCATAGTTTAAGCCAAACGTTCTTCTCGCCAACTGAAAAGCTAGTTAATCAGCGACGCGGGAGTTGGGATAAATCCCTCAAAGATGACAGGCGCACCTTCAAGCTCGGAGGCAATCATGTCCTCCTCGCTCCTAACGGTCCAGGTGATAAGGTGTGCGCCCATGGTATTGCAAGCCAGCTTAACAAAGGGGTTCTTGCGATCCTCAAACTTGTATGAAATGAAGTCTGGACGACCAACAGAATTACCAAAGAGAGCTGTAGCACCAGCTCGCGTAGCAATGTTCATGTGCTTAGTCTGACGATCAACCAGGAAATTCTCCGAAAGCTGGCCGCGAAGCATCTCAGGACGATTCTGACGCAGCCACTGCAAAACGCGAGGATCAAAGCTCTCGATGCATGCACGAACGGGACGAAGATCAAGAGCCTGCATAATCTTTTCTGTCAGCTGCTCAGCGTTATTGTTGCGCGTCTTAGCCTCAATAATCAAAGGTGCAGGTAGCTCACCGGAGCCACTCCATGCATAAACCTCAAGGACTTCCTCAAATGTTGGAATCTGCTCGTCGGTAGCAAGAAGCCTCAAGCCACGGAGCTCTTCCAGCGTGGACTCCTCAACAATCTTCTGTACGCCGCAAAGACGATCAAGTGCTGAATCGTGAACAACAACCAACTTGTTGTCTGCGGTCAGGTGGACATCAACCTCGGAGCCAAAGCCCTTCTCGACAGCTGCACGGAAAGCAAGCAGGGAGTTCTCTGGAATGCCCGCCTCGTTGTTGTAGAGGCCACGGTGAGCGTAGCGATGACGGGCAATCTCGTGCCAACGCTCCAGAAGCAAGCGATCATTTTGCTTGCGTGGAGCAATAGAATAAGCACCGTATGCAGCTAAACCAAGAGCAGCACCAGCCACAACGCCACCAGCAATTGCCGCATTTCTGAACGACTTACGCTTCTTGGTAGAGGCTAACAGAGCGTCAGAATCCTGTCCGCTTTGAGCAGCAATTTCCTCAGCAACATCTGCAACTGCGATATCTGCGGCAGCATCCTGGTGCTCGGCCAGGGTCTCCCCCATCTCTTCAAGCGACTCTGCAGTGCTTGCAAGTTGCTTTGAAAGCTTGTTCTTTGGGCGAGAAAAACGATTTTCTAAGTTAGACTGAAGCTGTGCCTGAGCAGCCAAAACTGAAGTCTGAGCCGAACGAAGCGCAGACTGAGCGCGAGCGACTGACGACTGAATAGCATCGCCGTTTGGCAGTGCTGGCCTAATATGAGCATTAAATCCAGCTGTAATCTGCTCTTTAGCGATATTACCTGCTAAGTTAGCAGCCTTAGAAGCTGTTGTGGCAAGCAGCTTTCTTCCAGCCTCGGATTGAAGTGCTGCCTTTGCGGCATACTGGGTAATTGCTAAACCTGCAGCTCTAACTGCAGCTCTCTTAATAAAACGACCAATCATGTAAGCTCCCTTCAATCTAGCCTTATTCTATCAGTCCAGTTCTCGCTTTTTCGCTACGTATTGCGACTTTCTGTACGTAATCAGTATCTTTGTCTGTTCAAAATCGAGTAGTATGTAGTCCACTAACTACTATCTCAGGAGCATCATGGCTGTTATAAAACAAGAACACGCGCTCTACCTGTATAAACTACTCAAAGCAACCATTGGCGTCTCTAAGCAGACTCCCCTCTCTACCGTTGAGGGCGTTCTGATTGAAGACGACCTTGCACCGCAGGATTTTGGCTTTGACGACATCCGCGCCCTCATGGAGGCGTGCCCCGATTTCATTAAGATCACGGCGTTCAAAAAGGGTTACGTCTACGCAGCACTTCTGACCTTTGATACCTTTGAAGTTGCGCTGGCTGCTGGCGAGAAAAACGTCGAGATGCAAAGCAATGGCAAACCTTGGAAGCGTCGCCGTGGGGCAAAGTCCATTCGTGCTCTCAAGCCAAAACACCTAGTAGTTGAGGCGGAGCCTGAGGTAGAACCGGAACCAGAAGAGCTGCCGGTCACGGAGGAGTCAGAGGAGTCAGCCGTCGCGGAGGAGTCCGAGGAGCTGTCTGTTGCGGAGACAACTGTCGCAGACGTGCCATCTGCAGAAACAGCTGCAGAAGAGCCCAAGCAAGAGACTGCCAATGAGGCAGCCGCAGAACCTGCTGAAGCCGAAACGCTAGCTCCAGAGGCCACTGAAACCGAAACACCAGCTCCAGAGCAAGAAATGCCTGAGCCTGTAACTTCTGAACCTATAGTTCCCGAGCCAACTATCTCGCTTACCGTTACCTACAACCCCTATGACGGTTCCGATGAAGAAAAAACGCTTGAAGCAGCTCCTTCTGTGTTGCAGCAAGCGCTAAACACAACAAGTTCTACCTCGGCCGCTACAACTTCTGAGTCTCCAGTTTCTGCGCCGGCAATCAATCAGAATGAAGCTCCTGCCCCTGCCCCAACATACCCTGCCGATTTTGAAGAAGAACTCCACGTCAACAACGAGCTTCTCGGCATTTTGTATCAGATGGCTCCCGTCGACGCCAACGTCCTCAAGCAGCTGGAGGAAGACTTCAAACTTGCAGTGTCTTCTCGCGCGCTCATTTCCAAGGGCGGCACGTTTACGTTTAACACGCGTTACAAGAAACCGCAGACAGACGAGGTAATTACCGCTACTATCCGCAAGTCAAAACGCGGAGCTCTGCGTCCTTGGACGCTCTTGGAGCTTAGCGTTTCTGCAAGTGAGCTGCAGGATCAGGCAGTTGACGTGCTTCGCGGTCTGCCTAAGTCTGGTATCGCTTCATGGGAGAAACTGCCCGCCGCAGAAAAGCAGCTGCCCATAAACCCTGTTGACGTGGTCATGAACGAGGCTCCTGTCTCCGATTGGAATGCGCTTAGCACCACCTATCTGAGCGACGCGCCCTCGTTGCAGGCAGCGCAAGCTTGCCTTTCCGCAGCGTACGTCTACAGAAAGAACGAGCAGCAGCTCATGCATACTGACGCTGACTTTTCGCTTCCCGTTCCAGGTGCCGCGCCTCTGCTCTTTGATCCCGAGTGCGGATTTGATGACGACTCGCCTCTGGTGCAAAACGCCCTGCGAGCAGCAAAACATGGATGGCGCATGGCCGTTGAGCTCTACAATCCATCCAGGCACTGCGTCTACCTTGCGCTTCCTACCTCTGATGGCGAGAAACCCCTTGCACTGGTATTTGATGCATCAGCAGAAGGCCCTTATCACGTTGTTGCAACGCTAACTGTTGAAGAGGCGTATCCACTTGCACGCATCTTCTCTGACGGCCTTCCTAGCTGGATTTTGCCACAGTAATCCCAGGTCGCAGGCAAGCTCTCTTCACAGAGCCGCTCCTATAACTAGTCACCAAAAAAGCCGCGTCATGTTGAACTGCCTCCCATTTCTTGGACATAAGAAATGGGAGGCTTTTTATGCGTATGGATCGTAGGGTAAAGTACGATGTAGAGGTGAGGAGAAAGGCATCAGAGCTCTTTGCTTCCGGTATGGGATCTTGTACGGTTGCAAGTACTCTTTCTGTTTCACTCTCAGCTGTAAAAACATGGCACTATATATACCACGCGTTTGGAAGCGAGGTGCTACTGACCATGGATGGCAAGCAAGCTCCCTATACCTACGAGCAAAAAGTTGCTGCAGCAAGAGCTGTCGTTGAGGGTGGCATGACAAGGACTGAGGCAATGGCCAAGTTTAAGATTATGTCGCTGGTACCGCTTAAGAGCTGGTGCAAGCTCTATCGTACAGGTGGCGCAGAGGCTCTTAAGCCAAAACCAAAAGGAAGACCTAAAGGCTCTTTGTCCAAGCCACAGAAACGCACCCGCGAGCAGGAACTTGAGGAGCGCTGCCGCAGGCTCGAGACTGAAGTAGCCTACTTAAAAAAATTGCGCGCCCTGGTCGAGAAAGACGAGCTCTGATTGGGGTAAAGGCTGAGGTTGTGAGTGCTTTACGCAGTGAGGGGTACTCTTTGTGCTATTTGCTGGAGTGCTCAGGGCTTTCAAGGTCTACCTACTACTATGCACGAGCTCACCCAGTAAAGCCGACACGCCCAGAGCTACACCGCTCGGTTGCAGAGATTTTCTCACGTACTACAAACGGCTGTGGTCACAGACAGATAGCCATGTGTCTGCGCGCTGAGCTGGGAGTGAGGATCGCCGACAAGACTGTTCTTAAAATCATGCGTGAGATGGGTATTTACTGTAAGATACGGCGTGAGACAGACTATCACCGCTATAGCTCCTATAAAGGCGTTGTCGGTAAGACCTTTGAAAACGTCATAGGACGCGACTTTTCTGCTGATGGACCGTGGAAGAAGATGGGTACCGACGTCACAGAGTTTAAGCAACCATGGGGCAAGGCATACTTTGCTCCTGTCTATGACTTCGGGAGCAAAGAGATTGTCGCATGGAGCACAGCGAGGGGTCCAAACATGGTTCAGCAAATAGCTCTTCTCGACCAACTTTTAGCG
>CALKTD010000006.1 GCA_937997345.1 uncultured Atopobium sp.
GTATGCGGTTCCTGCACAGACGCAGATGTCGCTGAATCCGAACGTCGTGATTGATGAACTTCCTATTGTGGCTGTTCTCGATACGGGAGTGGATTTCCCACCGGAACTTGAACCGCTGATTGTCGAACATTGGGTTCCGACTGGAGCAGCTCCCGGTGACAAGAAGCACGGCACCAATGTCGCGGGAAAGGTAGCCTTTGAGAATCTTGGCGAGCAGCTTGCCACCGGTGTTCTCACACCGAGAACACGGATTATCGACTGTAATATCCGTGGGCTTGATCCTGACTCCAAGAAGCCGGATCGCCCTGACCTCATTTGCAACAGTACCATGATCGCCCGAATTAAAGAGGCTGTTCTGCGGTACAAGGATATTACTAAAATATTCAACTTTTCATCGAGTGAAGAGAGCCCTATCCAAGGTGACGAAATAAGCATCCTTGGCTATGAACTGGATGTCCTTGCAATACAGTATGGTGTAAAGTTTACTATTTCAGCAGGCAATCACTATCTGTATCGCAGCCAGGATTCTCTCGAAGATATCCTGCAGGACGATGACAATCGTATAGCGGCACCGGCAGATTCTATGCTGAACATTGCCGTAGGAGCAATCGTTGGCGCAGAACACAAGGAAGGTCTGAGCCGTCAATACGATGTTGCACCTTACTCAAGAATCGGTCCCGGTTTCCGCGGATTCCGAAAGCCAGATATTGTCTCTCTTGCAGGTACGATGACAAAGGCGGACTTCGTTCCTCCCGATGAATATGCCATGATGATTGCAAGTGGCGGACAATGGGCTTTTGAGGCGGGCACGAGTTTTACTGCTCCTACAGTTGCAGGTGACCTGGCTGAGATATCGCAGTCAGTGCCAAATCAGGATATCCTCATGTCAGAGGCTCTTCTCTATCATGGTGCTGAGATGCCGATCAGCGAGGTATCGAAGAAGAAAATAACGAGAGATGAGAATGCCTTCTATGGGAACCTTTACGGTAGAGGCATTGCAAATCCTCTCGTGAGTATGTTCTCCACGGCGCATCGGGTGACATTCCTTCACCGTGGCACAATGAATAAGAAATTTAAACAGCACGCCAAGTTCCTTATGCCCGGAGTGTGTGACACGCAATTCGATATGAGCAAGCGTGACAAGAAGATCAGAGTGACAGTAACCTGTGTAACGCAGCCACCTGTCGATAAAACCAAGGGTGCTGAGTATCTTGGCGCATATGTGAATGCATCCTTACACTCAAGAAACGGCAAGGATAAGTTGATAACAAACAATCCTTCTGAATCCGATGGGCGTATGGATTGGGATACCTGTTTCCATTTCGAGCAGGAATTCTCAAGTTTTCACGGCGGTGACTGGGAAGTATGGTTAGAGCTCCACACACGCTATGATGTAGAGGATGACCAGGAAATTGACTATGCGCTTGCAATTACCATCGAAGATTTGACTGAATCGCTGCAGCTCTACGATGCTGTAGTAAATGAAGCCCAGAACCGTTTTCCTGCAGTACAGCTTGTACGGCTTCCTGTTCGTACATAAAAAAGAGAACGAGGTGTCCTCTTTGCGAGAGTGTGTGAAGAAATCTCTGTAAATAGGATTTCCTGTGATAGGATTTATGTCTGAGGGCTTACAAAAAGCAGCGTTATCGACCTTCAGACGGTTGCTTATTTTATAACGGATACAGGTTGACATGTCTACAGCGGACGGAGAAATCCTCCCGTTTCGGCTGTTTATCGTGTCATTCGGGAAGCCGGTCTTCGTACATAATCGACAGCTCGCCGTAAACCTGTCCCCAGTTCCGGATTGTCATGCTCCATTTTTCGTAGCTTCAAAGGTGGCCAGATACAGGGCCTTCAGAAGAGCCTGGGCGCTGGGGAAAACGCTCCTCTGACGATTCAGCTTGCGGTATGTGGCGTTCAGACTCTCGATCGCGTTCGTCGTGTAGATGACGGTTCTCACATTTGCGGAAAACTTGAAGATCGGAGTGATGACATCCCAGTCGCGTTCCCAGCGTTTCATGGCATTCGGATATTTCTCCGACCACTTCTCTGTGATCCGGTCCCGGTTGGCGCGCCCCTGTTCCTCGTTGGGAGCATTATAGATCGTTTTAAGGTCATTGGCGAAGACCTTGCGGTCTTTGTCTGACACGTATTTTAACGTGTTCCGGACCTGGTGGACGATGCAGCGCTGATATTCCGCATTCGGAAAGGCTGCCTGTATGGCCTCCCGGATACCGGAGAGTCCGTCAGCGCAGATGATCAGGATATCCTTAACTCCACGGTTCTTGAGGTTGTTCAGGACTGCCAGCCAGTACTTCGCGCTTTCATTCTCCCCAACTTCAATCGTGAGGACTTCTTTCTTTCCCTCAAGGTTGATTCCGAGGATCACGTAAGCAGCAAGTTTCCGGATAATACCGTTGTCACGAACGGAGTAGTGGATCGCATCGATGTAGAGAACTGGATAGACCTCGCTCAGAGGCCTGTTCTGCCAGTCTTCGATCTGCGGAAGGATCTTGTCCGTCACGTCGGAAATGAAGCCTTCGGAGGTCTCAAAACCGTAGATATCCTGCATTGTCTCGGAGATCTGTCGCGTCGTCATACCCTTGGCGTACATGGAGATGATCTTCTGATCAATGTCTGAGATATCCTTCTGACGCTTCTTGACGACCTTTGGATCAAACGTAGACCTGCGGTCCTGGGGGACTTCGATTCTCATGGATCCGTAACTGGAGTTGATGGTCTTTTCCTTGTAACCGTTTCGGGCATCATCAGAGTCGGAGCGCTCGGACTTCTCGTAGCCAAGATGGTGATCCATTTCGGCTTCCATCATCTCCTTAATAGTTCGCCGAGCAGATCCTTGAGAGCATCCTGGATGTCCTCCGCGGATTCGATGTCATACTCTTGGAGCAGTCGCTGGATGATCTGACGTTTCCCGTCGGTCATCACTACCTTGTGGATTGGTTGCTTTTCTTTTCTTGCCATAGTAAAGGCCTCCTGTGGATTAGTGTATCACAGGAGACCCCGCATAGGATCATATGCTATTTACAGACTTTTTTTCATACTCTCTTATCTTTCAACATCGACCTTAAGGCCGGATTTTAATTCAACCGTACAGTGGTCATCCCAGATGGTGATTTGCTTCAACCAGCGCTTTACAAGAGCTTCATCAAATGTGGTAAGTTCGGAAGACTGGTCTTTGATGAAATCCTGTAAGTCTGTGATACGCTGCAGCTGTTCATCTCTCTGTACCGTATCCATTGAGGCCTGCTGGCGCTTTTCTCTGAGAGCGAATATCTGGTCGGCAATCTCGTCGTAGGCTTCTTTGTTGTTGGCCTTTTTAACAAGCTCTTGCTGAAGTTCCATCAGCTTCTCGTCAATGCCATTCCAAAGTTTGGCGCTCAACATTTTGGCGCACCGGATGATATCAAGGAAATGATGAAAAAAATGCCAGATAGGACTCCTTGGGTGAATATACTTGGAGTATCTATTATGATAGTCGGCTTTCTCGGAGTAGTGGTGGTGCTCATTTGGGCAATCGTCGATACGGTAAAATTCAAGCTCTCTTTTATGGAAGCATTCGTCCGATTTTTTATTATTACTGAAGGTTATAAGCTTTTTGATATCATATTCTTTGACTATCTTATGCTTACTAAATTTAAAATACCTTCAAAGATTTATCCCGAAACGGCAGGGGCAAAGGGATATAATAACTTTGGATTTAATGCCAAAAGCCAGGTGATGAAGCTTGTTGTATTTTGCGGAATAAGTCTTATTCTGACATTCGTTTTAACGGTAATTATTCCATTATGGTTATAAGGTTATGCGCGAACAAAACTCTTTGATTTTCTGTCACAGCAAAGTTATAAGCATAGTATACGGCGACAAAGAATGGAATTTGCTAAGGAGATAGTTTTATGGATTATATACGAGCGATTCTAGACGGGATTGCAATAGCCGCAATCTTTAACGGTGCAGTGGCAGTCTTGGTACTTATTAATCCAAGATACTTTTTTGATTCTTATCCAAAGGCAATTCAGAAAGCTGCACCTGAACAGATGTCAAAAAAGGAGAAAAATATAAATTTCATCATAACAATTGTAATTTGCGGGATTTGTTTCATATATTCAATAGCAAGTCTTATACATACAGGCATTTCGGGCTTTTGGAATCTTTTTTGGATGGGGTATATTCAATGGAGCATATTGAACTTAGGAGATTTCTTTTTGCTGGATTGTCTGTTGTTCCAAGGAAAACATAAGAGTAAGATTGTCATCCCCGGAACAGAGGGGCATCCTGATTATGAGCTCGGCAACTGGATGAGGCATTTGGCAATCAAGGAACATTTTGTAGTCACTCCGTTTTTGATCATATCGTTTGTAGCGGCGGTTCAGGCTTTGATTGTTGGAATATTATGAAGATGAATTTTTGGGTCATTTATCTAAATGGATAGTGAGCTTTTGTTTGGATACGCTTGAATTCTCATTGCTAGTGCAACAACAAAAGATGGTCAGAACTTTGACGTCATTATTCTTGACCCACCTCGTGCAGGTTCAACACCTACCTTCCTTAAAGCAACAACTCAGCTAGCCCAGAAGAAAATCGTGTACGTGAGCTGCAACGTTGTGACGCAAGCTAGGGACCTCAAAGTTCTTCTCGACAGCGGGTTTGCCATTGAGCGCGTAACACCTGTGGACATGTTCCCTTACACCAAGCATGTGGAGTGTGTTGTAATCTTGTCTCGCAAGATGCTAGAAAGTTCTATCACCGCAACGAAGCAGTCTGACGCGGAATAGATGATTTCTAGATTTAGCAGTGGAAAAGTAATCAAATTTGATAATCCTCGCCGGAAAATAACCCTTATAGCACTCTTCGTTTATAAGTTAAATCTCAATCTACGTTATGCCGTAATAAGTTGTTCAGCATTCCACATATCAGAATATTTACCATTCAGCGACAAAAGCTGATTATGAGTTCCGGACTCCACAACTTTCCCATCAGCCACCACAAGAATCTGATTAGCATTTTTTATAGTGGACAGTGTGTGAGCAATCATTACAACGGTTTTATTATTTTGTAAAAGATTTGAAATTGCCTGTTTTACAGCTAACTCGTTTTCAATATCCAAAGAAGATGTTGCTTCATCAAGAAGTAAAATTGGGCTGTCTTTTAATATGGCGCGAGCAATCGAAAGTCGCTGGCGTTCGCCACCGGAAAGTAGATTTCCATTCTCGCCAACAGGGGTATCATAGCCTTTTTCCATTTTACAAATGAACGTATCGCAGTTAGCTTTTTTACAAGCATCTTCTATCTCTTCGTCTGTAGCAGAGGGTTTTGCATAGCGTATGTTTTCCCTTACCGTGTCATTAAACAAGAAGGTGTCCTGATCAACCATTGAAATCAGGCTTAGAACATCTTCTGAACTGACGTGATTAATCGACTGCTCCCCTATTTTTATTTCTCCACTTTCCGAATCGTAATACTTTGCAATCAAATTCAGAATCGTTGATTTACCAGATCCGGAATCTCCCACGATTGCAGTTAATCCATGCTGTGGGATGAAAAATCTCATTTCTTTCAAAACAGGATTTTTAGATACATAGGAAAACGACACATCGTGAAATGAGATGTCATACTTCTTTGGGAGAAAAACATCAGCACTTTTCGTTTCTTCTTTTTCTGCCAACACATTTAGAATGTTTGTCTTTGATATCAGAAGGTTCCTGTAACTAAACATATCAACTGAAATTGCGGTAACAAGCTTGGCTAAAATCATTGGCAGCATACACAGAAACAAAAAACTGATTGATTGAATATCCTCCGATTGCCATGCGAGAAAACCAACCCACATGACCAATGGAACAGTAAGCCAATTTACTATGTTAAAAGCAAAATTAACCGGTATACCATGTGCCTCATATTGATAGCTGACCGTGCTAAATTTTCGCATAACGTCTATTGTGTTTCTATTTTTAGTGCCGCCCATTCCATAAGATCGAAAAACCTGAATTCCGTCAATGTATTCGACTATTTGTCCTATGGCTTCTGCCGTAACTGAGTTTTTCTCCACGCCGTACTTATTTACAATTTGAAATGACAGCATCATTTCTGGAATCAACAAAAGAAGAGAACTGGCCAGAATGACCGCGGCCGGAAAATAGAGTACATACGTGAAGGCGATAACTATTAATGTCAAAATTCCATTCTTTACAAGGCTGGCGAGCTTATGCGTCAGAATCTGCTCATAGCTGCTTACATCTGCCGTCATAATATTGATATATTGTCCTTCATGTTTTGAAGTAAATCTGGACAGTGGACCCTTTTCAACTTATCGCCAAGACCGAGTCGAATATTTTTAGAAACCTCAGCGCCGCCTATCTGAGTATGTGTATAACC
The DNA here is from genome assembly GCA_937997345.1 of uncultured Atopobium sp. GTDB lineage: Bacteria > Actinomycetota > Coriobacteriia > Coriobacteriales > Atopobiaceae > Lancefieldella. The sequence goes on from CALKTD010000006.1 coordinate 6,394, forward strand.
AATGCTGTAAATTACAAGTCGTAATACAAAGATTGCCCCAACAAAGCAAGATATGCTAAAAATCTTACTCATATCAGCGACTTGGTCATACAACATCTTAAGCACCATATAAATGACAATATAATTACTTCCGGAAAGAAGCCCTTCACAGACAGTCAATATTAAACCGCTATAAAACTGGCTACTTTTATGGAAAAGATTTTTTCTCATCTTCCTAACTCTCCTTTTCCATAGGTAATATTCCTTGTTAGTTCATAGTCATCCCAAATTTTTTTATAGTACTTATTACGTAAAAGCAGCTCGTTGTGAGTACCAAAATCTGAAATCGTGCGATTCTCCACCACTGCAACTTTATTGCACATTCCAACCACACTAAGTCTATGCGCAATAATGATGACTGTTTTTCCTATACATAGATTTCTAATTGCCTTGTCAATTTCCATCTGATTTTCTGGATCAGCAGCACTCGTTGCTTCATCCAAAATAAGAATTGGAGCATTTTTTAAAATTGCCCTTGCGATAGCAATTCGCTGCTTTTCTCCGCCTGAGAAGCGAGAACCGTAACTTCCAACTTTTGTATTATATCCATTAGGAAGCGACATAATGAAATCATCAATTTGTGCACCTCTCGCTGCTTCCCGCACCTGCTCCAAAGAGGCGTTCATCCCCATGCGAATGTTGTCAAAAACAGAGTCCTGTGTCAGAAAAGTTTTTTGAAAAACAAGAGAAATATGTTCAAGGAGCGCTTCATATTGGATGCTTTTGACATTCTTTCCTCCAATCAAAACCTCTCCTCTATCCACGTCATAAAAACGTGCAATCAATGCTGCAACTGTACTTTTACCCGCTCCAGAAGCGCCTACAACAGCAATCTTTTCGCCGTCTTGGATATGTAAGCTGCAATTTTCAAGCACGTTTAGTTTTCCATCATATGAAAAGCTCACGTCTCTTAGCTCTATATCATGGGTTTTAGGACAAGGATCTCCACCTTCGAAAGTTGGAAGTGCCAGTAATTCTTTTACTTTTGTAACGCCACTAAATGCCTGAGCAAAATTACTAGACAGTTGCTGAAGTGGAAGCAATTCCGTTAAATACAATGAGCCAACATAAGCAAACAAGAGAAACACGCTGGCTGTGATTGATCCCCGTAGGAAAAATTTTCCACCCAGTGGGACAATCAATAAAAGTCCAGACTCAAGTAATAAAATGAATGCTGCGTATAAAGGTGCGGTTTTTTTCGAAATCTTGTTCCATGCTCTATTTCCATCGAGAATAGCTTCTCTAAATTTTTTAAATGATTTACTGCCCATTCGGTATGCCTTAATTAAACGCATGCCTCGGACGTACTCAACCATGACAGAATTAAAGTTAGCGAGAGATGTATTAGCCTCTGGCAATACCTCAGACATCTTTTTAAACACACTCATCATTATCGGAATGTCTAAAAGTAAAGGGACCAGAGAAATAAGTGCCAACGGGATATTCACGGTCACGAGATAAGCAAAAATGACTACAGGACCAGTAAAGTAGCTGACAAACTCCGGAATATTATGCGCAAGGCAAAGCTCTAACTTCTCAATGTCCTCATTCAAAACAGTTTTAATTTCGCCCGTACTCCGCTCATTGACATATCCAAGTGGAACTTTAGCAAGATGTTCTATAATCATGCAGCGCACCTTAAACAAAGCGTTATAAGCGCCTTTATGCGAGAGTGTGCCTGACAGACCAAGCAACACCATGCGAAGAATTGTCGTTGCGGTCACCAAGACAATACAGTCTATCAATACTTTCTCCGTTAGCGTTCCAAGTAGAATGGTGTCCATCAACTGATAAATGCCAGCATACGGTCCAATTACAAATAATCCACTCAAGAACGCGCATAATACGGACATAAATAAGTACCACTTATCACTACCTGCCCATTTTAGAAGTAATTTAACTGGATTTTCTCGAACTTTGTTCAAACAGATCACCTCTTTTTTTCGCCAATGGCGGAAAAGAACATTTGCTTTATCTGCTCCTTATTATCTATGCGACACTTTAAATCACAGCTAATTTCACCATCTGAAAGCACGAGCACGCGATTGCATGTTTTGCAAAAGAATTCAAAGTCGTGCGTAACAACAAATATGATTTTCCCCTGTTCGGAAAGACTTTGGACGATTCTCGCCACTCTAATCATACTTTCGTAATCTAGGCCACTGGTAGGCTCGTCAAAGACGATTATTTCTTTTTTGCAAACTTGCCCCACGGCAACGGCCACCCTTTGCTTTTGTCCACCAGAAAGCGTGCCTGGATGTTGTTTGGCAAGAGGCAACAGATCCAGCGTATCCATCGTTTCTGCAATAACTCGTGGATCTGGTCTATTTATTCCGAAGGAGCATTCTTCCTCTACGTTCTCTGCAAAAAGCTCATAGTTCACATCCTGCATGACCATGTAAGAGATTTTCTGTCGTTTCTTTGTTGGAATTACCTTTTCATCCCAGAAAAAATCTCCTTTTATTTCTCTATGTAGTCCGCAAAGAGCCCGAGAAAACGTTGTCTTTCCGACACCGTTTTTTCCTACAATCGCAATAACTTCACCTTGTGAAAACCTTGCATTGATATCCCTTATCACAACTTTGTTTCTATAGAAAAAAGAAGTGTTTTTCAGTTCTAGTTTTACATTGCTCGCTTCTCCGTTAATTACCTCGGGAAGTTCTTTTTGTAAGTTAGTAGTTCGAAGACCCATGTCCTGGCGTTCTTCATCAGTCAAAGTTAGGAACTCTTTGGCAGAATAAATCTTTTTTATTTGTCCCTCATCAAATACGATGATTCGATCAACAATTCCCATCAGATAATAGAGTCGGTGCTCAGCAATTAAAATAGTTTTTCCTTGAGATTTAAGCCTTTTTATATGGGCTCTTAAAGCAGCTATCGTTTCAATGTCCAGATTGGATGATGGCTCGTCTAACAAAAAAACGGATGGGCTCATAGCATATACAGAGGCAAAGGCAATCTTCTGCTTTTCTCCTCCTGAAAGAGAAAAAATATTTCGTTTAAGTAGATTTTCAATCTCCAAATCTTTTGCTGTGGAAGCTACTTTTTCTTCAATCTGTTTTCTTGGTAATGCAAGATTCTCCATACCAAAAGCAATTTCGCTATCTGTATCCATGTTGAAAAACTGCGTTCTTGGGTTCTGGAATACTGATCCAACATGAGATGCAACTTCGTATATTGGCATTTCTGAAATGTTGCGACCATCAAGTAGAACCTCTCCGGTCAACTTACCTGTATAAAAATTTGGAACAAGTCCATTCACAAGGCGAGTTATTGTGGTTTTACCACATCCGCTCTTTCCACAGAGAAGGACACATTCTCCATCGTTCACTTTCAAATTGATATCGCGCAAACTATCCTTTTTGCGAATATCTTCTTGCTCCCCGCGGAAGTCATACGAAAAGGACACGTGCCTGAATTCGATCATTCGTTATATACCCCTCCAAACACAACCCAAAACAAGCACGTAAACTGCAAAAGCAATGGCAATCCAGTCCCTTTTTCGAAACTTTATTTGAAGAAGGCAAGTGCGTGGTTTTGGATTCTCTATCCCGCGCGTAACTGCAGCGGCCGAAAGCTCATCAGCTGTATTAGAAGCTGTCATCAATATCGGGACATAAAGGCATTCCACCATCATAACTGGGTTTTTAAAAAATCCAAATAAAGAGGGTTTCACGTCTCTAAGTCGCATGGCGTCTTTTATATAGTTCCAGTCTTCACAAACTGACGGTATATATCGAAGCATAACTGCTAGTGGAATAACAATCTTATTAGGGATACGCGCTTTGTTCATCGCAGTCAGAAATTCATTAACTTTAGTTGTAGAAAGAATAATACTTGCCAAGAATGCACAAGGGTAGACTGTATAAAACAAGCCGAGCCAAGCTGTAAAGACGGTATAAAGTATTCCTTTTTCAAGCGACATAATAAATAGTGTCACCATATAAAAAATGGCATAAAATGCAGCATAAAAAAGTGACCTACGAACTTTTCCGCTTGCACACCCAAATACTACAACCGCAAAAACAAGCGCGCTCTCATATTGGAGCGATGTTGCAATCGTTGAAGAAATCACACATAGAAAAAGTAAGATGAATTTTGTGCGTGGATCAAATCGTGATTCAAAGTGTTTTATTGTATACGCGCTCCAAATCATGACGTTATCCCAGCTTTTTCAAATTGCTTCTTGAGTAATTTGCTGCCAATAAAACCGCTAATAAGTGCAACTAAAATCGTGCCGGCTACCATAGTCACTAAGACCCACTGGTTGACAGATGCTGTCATCGTATCTAGATATTCAAGTGGTGTACCTTTCTCCAACATTCGGCTTATCCAAGCCTGCGGATTAATGAAATAGGCAATGTATGACCCGGTTCCGCCAAGACAGAAAACAACATAAGACAAAATATTAATTTTTATACTTTTATAGCGCCTGATCCATGCTACTAGTTCCGCAAGTATACTGCCGATTAGATATCCAATGGTCATGCCAATATGCATACCCGTTACATAACAAAAAGTTGCCATTAACAGCCCCGCTATAAAGATTGGTCCTGATTTTGGAACTTTTGCCACTAATAAAAGATATACAGGCCCAGCGAGGAGTGCAGCGCCTACTGGATAATAAAAAGTTAAAGCAGGAAACATTGCAAACGGACCCCCACTCAGTGCGATGCATAGAAAAATGAGTGCTGAAAAAATACCAACTGTAATGAGCTCCTTGACTGTAAGGCTCTGTTTCTTGATATTCTTTTTGTTTGTCATGATGAATGACCTCCGTTTACATTCATATTGAAATCTAAAAGACGCTATAACAATATGAAGTTAGTTGTATCTAACCTTAAAAACAGCATAAAATATCAGGGAAATCGAAATAGCTCTACTAATTGTTATTCGTCTGATTGGTATGTTATTCTGTCCGATTTGTATGATTCTGAGGTGCATACATGGGAATCAGTGAGTTTTACGAAGATTGGCTTACTCGCAGTGGATTTGTTGAAACAAAGTCGTCGCCAAACTACTGCCCTGCTGGAAAACTGTACCTTGCTCCAAAAGAAGTAGCCTGTGGATATTACTGGGTTTACGGAGAAAAGAATCTGTTTGATATCAAAATACATGATTTTTATTTCTTTGAAGATAGCTTTATCTCTCTTAACACACCAGAATGTTTAAGTATTACTTATTACGATTCTGTGTCCGGTGAAGAGTTGACTCCTTACCGCCGTCTAACTGCAGGATGTGTAAAATCCTTTTACGGAGGACATGAAGCCTATAAGGCCATTTTTCATAAGAACATTCCAGTTCGTTCCGTGGGTATAGAAGTATTCCCTGCATATTATGAAAAATATCTACGTGAAAAATATCCTGATGACTATATTCCGCCACATGAGGCTTTTAGTCGTATAGGGCAAACGTTTAACTTTCCGGAGATGTCACATCTTTTACAGCAAGTTTGGGATTATAAAGGTGAAGGCATACCAGCAAAGTTGTTCTATGAATCTAAGGTTGCGGAAGCCGTTTCTCTTGTTTATGAACATGGGAAAAAGAGTAAAAATGATCTTTGTACAAGGATATCTCAACAGGACGTAGATGCCTTGAGCAATGTTGCCTCCTATATAAATGACCATTACAACACAGAGCTTCCACTTGCTATGCTTGCTCGAATTGCGTGCATGGGTACAACAAAATTGAAAACCTCCTTTAAATGCATATATCACTGCACTATTTCTGAATACATCCAGCAGCGACGCATGAGTCAAGCGGAAATGCTCCTGACCTCTACAGACTTTGCAATAGAGCAGGTTTCTTCAGCTGTTGGATATTCCAATGCAGGAAGATTTGCTGCAAATTTCAAAAATAATACGGGATTGTTTCCTGCAGAATATAGAAAGATATCTCGCAGGAAATTCAAGCTAAGTGATTGATTCGAGCAGCTATGAAAACGGTAGAATTTGGAAAACAACATAACGACGTAATCATGCTGCTTCACGGCGGCGGTTTGTCTTGGTGGAACTATAAAGCCGAGGCTGAACTGCTGAAGAATCAATATCACGTTGTGCTGCCAATCCTTGACGGACACGCAGGTAGTGACAATGATTTTATAAGTATTGAGAAAAACGCAAGTTGGCTCATTTCTTTTATTGATAAAGAATTTGGAGGCTCAGTTCTCCTTATTGGAGGGCTGTCCCTTGGCGCACAGATTTTAGTAGAAATGCTGACGCAACAAAATACAATTTGTCAAAACGCTGTCATTGAAAGTGCATCTGTCATTCCGTCCAAGCTGACAAATGCCTTGATTAAACCAATGTTCTCTCTAAGTTATGGCTTAGTGAAAAAGAAGTGCTTTGCTCAAATGCAATTTGACTATCTTCATATTCGTAAAGATTTATTTGAAGACTATTATCGGGACACGTCACAAATCTCAAAAGAGAACATGATTGCATTTCTGGAAGCAAATACATCCTATGAGATAAAACCCGGCCTTCAGAATGCTCACACTAAAGTCCATATACTTGTTGGAGAAAAAGAGCAGAAAAAGATGATCTGCTCAGCAGAACAATTACATGAGGCACTGCCTGATAGCGTTCTTGAAATAAAGAAAGGCTTATATCATGGCGAGTATTCCATCAATTACCCCGAAGAGTATACAAAAGAACTCCTAGACATGATTAATGCCCAATAAGACCCTTACCATCCGCTGCCCCATCAATCTGTCCTCTAAAATCTCAGGAGCTCCCGTGATTTTAGAAACTTTTTCCTAAGCCATCGCTGGACATCCGCGCTTGCTGCGTTCCGTAAAAATTAAGCGTACAATTGTTGCTGTGCACTACTTAGCTTTTCATCAGGGCATTTTTACGACTAGTGAGGCTCATATGAAAGTTCAGCAGCTCATCAAAGAAACGTGCGCGATAGCCGCCGAGGACATCGGCGCGGCAAGAGCAGATCAGATTGCACAGGCAGCTCAAACGCGATTCGAGGCGCTCTGTGCAGAAAATGCATCAGATTCCAAGGAACTTCGCGCTCATTCTTACAAGCGCATTTACCCTGGTATTGCAGTATATGAAGCTCTACGCGCAGAGGGCATCCCACAAGAAAAGGCCGTCTGGTATATCCGCGAATATTTCCAGCGATTTGCTGCCAAACGAGTCCCGCTCTTCCAATGGGCCATCAAAACGTTTGGTCTTGCACGCAAGTTTCCTCGCCTCTTTAAATCAGGTATCGAGAAAAGCTGCACATCAAGTGCTGGATTTGCCTTTGAATATCCAGAAAGTCACGGTAACGAAGCTCGCCTTAACATTGTGAGCTGCCCCTACTATGAGATAACCAAAAGATACAGCTGCCCCGAAATAACCGCTGCATACTGTGATAGTGATGATGCAGGATACGGTAACTTGCACCCGCAGCTTATCTGGGGCCGTACAAAAACCATAGGCCACGGTAGCGATTGTTGCGATTTTCTCTTAGAGTATAAAGAGAACTAATCACAGGCAGGCACTGCCTGCCGCTATCATCGATGAACTTTCGTCATCTACATGACGCGCTTTGAGCCCCTCTACTAGGAGTTTTTATGCAAGAAAATCGTATGTTTTCCGACGTCAAGCTGGCAAAGAGACTAACTCCAGCTTGGCTTAGTCCCTTTTTAGCCGTTTTCTTGTTGGTCGTTGGGCAAATTATTGGCGCTATTGTAATGGCCATCTCAGCAGCTCTTATTATTGCCCCTTACTACATGACGCACCCAGAACTTCCATATCGCCTTTCCGATTCCCTCAATCTGAGAGAGATTTTTGGAGACTACTATCTTCTGGTAACGCTTCTTTCCTTTGTCTTTATTGCAGGTCTCTTTTTCCTGTGGGTAAAACTCTTTGAAAAACGTCCGATTGTTACCCTAGGATTTTACAAAGACAACTGGAAGAAAGAGCTGCTCAAAGGCTTTGGTCTAGGAATTCTTCTCTTCTCTGTTGTGATGCTGATTCTCATTTTGACCGGATCTTATCAATTAGTTGGCACTACTTTTACGCCCTATGCCCTTGGTTTTATTCTTCTTACCATTCTGTTTTGGATAATTCAGGGCGGAACAGAAGAACTTGTCACCAGAGGTTGGCTCCTTCCTGTCATGGCAGAGAAGTCCAACAAGATTGTTGCGATTGTAGTTTCAAGCAGTCTGTTTGGCCTTCTCCACATGTTTAACAGCGGATTTAGCATGCAATCCCTGATCGACCTAATTCTTTTTGGCATCTTGGAAACGTTCTACATCATCAAAACAGACAATCTCTGGGGAGCTGCTGGCATTCACGGGGCTTGGAACTTTGCTCAGGGCAACATCTTTGGCGTTCTGGTAAGCGGAAGTGCCACAGGTAGCTCGCTGTTAAAGTTTGTTCCGAGCGGTGGCCCAGGCTGGCTTACTGGCGGAAACTTTGGTGCAGAAGGCTCCGCCGTCTCTGCGATTGTTATGCTGATAACCATCATGATTCTTGCCTATCAGCTCAAGAAATCCGGCAAACTCTTTGTTAAGAAATCTGCCGAGAAACCCGTTGAAGCTGAAAGCAACAATTTATAACTTTATATTTTGATGAATTTCAATACTTACTATCTAAAGAAAGAACTAAAGAATGTGCCTGATTTGCGACAGAATTCAGATGATTAAAGAAGGAAATAATCCTTATTTTGTCAAAGAATTGGAAACAGGATATGTTGTCTTAGGTGATAATCAGCATTTTAAGGGATATACAATTTTTCTGTGTAAGCAACATGCAACAGAGCTTCATGAGCTAGACGCAGACTTCAAATTGAAGTTTCTTGAAGAAATGTCCCTTGTTGGAGAAGTGGTATCACGCGCATTTCCCTGCGAGAAAATAAACTACGAGCTGCTAGGTAACGGAGATTCTCATCTCCATTGGCATTTATTCCCTAGGGTTTCAGGTGACCTAGGCGAATACGGTCATAACGGCAAAGGTCCTGTCTGGTGGTACCCCATGGAAAAGATGTATGACAGCTCAACCTGTCCTTCTCCAGAGGAATTAGAGACACTGAAGTCAAAGCTCTTACTTGAACTTACTAAGGTGCTGTCATCTACAAAATAGCCAGAAACGATAGGATTTTTAACAAGCTGTCGTAGGGGGGGCGAAAAAGGTGGCATTTGATTTCAAAAAGGAATTTAAAGAGCTCTATGCACCAAAAAATAAGCCAGGCATAATAACTGTTCCGTCTATTAATTATCTTGCAGTAAGAGGATCTGGAGATCCCAACGTAGAAGATGGTGAGTACAAGCAGTCAATAGGACTGCTTTACGGCATTGCCTATACCATCAAAATGAGTAAAAAGAGCTCTCATCAAATTGAAGGGTATTTTGATTTTGTTGTTCCTCCATTAGAGGGCTTCTGGTGGCAAGAGGATACTCATGGTGTTGATTGCGCTCATAAAGAAAACTGCAAGTGGATTTCAGTTATTCGCCTACCCGACTTTGTTACCAAAGAAGATTTTGATTGTGCCATCGATGAAGCAACTAAGAAAAAGAAGTTAGATTTTTCTAAGGTAGAATTCTTTACCTATGAAGAAGGCCTCTGTGTACAATGCTTGCATATTGGACCTTATAATAGTGAACCCGAAACCGTTTCCCTTATGCATGAATACATGGAGAGCCAGGGATACGTTTTAGACATCACTGCTGAGCGTATGCATCATGAAGTTTATCTGAGCGATGTACGTAAAATAGCTCCAGAGAAACTAAAAACTGTCATTAGACATCCAATCAGAAAAGCCTAATGAGGTTCATTATTCTAGAGATAAATCTGTGAATCCAATCTTCTAGGACTAAACCTATTTAACGCCTATTTCTGAAAAACGGACCTATCACAACACTTCATATAGCATCTGTCCACTTCTCCTGCACCATAAAGAGAAGTGAATTATGTGTATATAGTCAATTTTAAGCTTGAGCAGCAAGTTATTCTCGCCATTAATTATCATTTATTTTTCTTGTTGTCGTTTGAGGAGAAAGTTTGAGGAGAAATAATGCGTGTCAAGAAAGTTTTGAACATTTTATTTGCTCTCGTTCTTGTGTTGAGCAGTCTGCCTGCATCTGCAATTGCTGAATCTATTGAAGATGCAGGTAAATATTCGGTTGTTGTTTCATACGTTAATGTACTAAACAATGAAGAGATTCATGCGCCTTCAAAGCAAGTTGTAAATGAGGGAGAATCTTGGTCAGTTGCCGCTCCAACAATTACCGGCTATAACCTGGAAGATCCTGCTCAAACAACCGTTACTGGCGTTGCTTCTGGTTCAGATCACTACATTAAACAGACCGTCTATTACACGCCTAGCTCTGTTCCCTACACCGTTAAACGCATGAAAGAGATGACTACCGGAAATTATGTTGAGGCGTCCTCCGAACAAAACTACGGTGTACCCGATTCAATTGTTACTGCCTCTGATGTTACCTATCCAGGTTTTGTACGCACAACTGCAGACCTTTAGCTCAAGGTTACCGCAGATGGCAAGGCTGTTAAGTACATTTACTATGACCGCAATCCTCGCAGCGCAATTTATTTCTCAACTTCCGGCAGTGAGCTGTCTCCTGTAATTGGAAATCCGGGAGATGCTGTTCCTGCCGTCCCCAATCCAACACGAACTGGTTATACCTTTGCTGGTTGGGACCTTAATGAAGATGGTATTGCAGATTCTTTGCCTACCACCATGCCTCAAGAGCCTGTTACTGCAAAGGCACTTTGGACTCCAGCAACAGCAACGTATCACTACGCCTATTTTATTCAGGATCCAAACAACCCTTCTAACTACAACTACGTTACAACCACCGCAGCTTCCGGAACTGTTGGAACAATGACTGCAACTGCTCCCGTCCAGCCAAATACAGGCGTTTTCCGCTTTGAAACATACAGCCACGAGAGCAATCCAACTCCTATTGCTGCAGATGGTTCCACCACTATTAACGTTTACTACAACCTTGCGGCTATTACTGTCAACCTACGTCCAAAGATAAACGGTCCTATTCTTGCAACATTTACCGTTTATTATGGTGATTCAGTAGACCCTTACGCCATTAACCCTAATACGGGCAACAAATACAGTGAGGATATGGTTGCTGCAATGCGTGCAAACGACCCAACTGGAACTTACTATTGGTACGGTTTAATCCCTGGCATTGGAGGAACCGCTACCACTGTCAAAATAAGGACTACTGACCCAAGCGCTCAAATTACTGCAGATAATGTTCTTGACGTCTATGGTCGCTACACTAGCTCCACTAACCTTGGTCCACGCTACCGCTTCTATTACTATCAAAACCTTGATGGTACCTATGATATGGGCGGAGACCACACGCTTTCACGACCCGACATGATTACAGAAATTGCAAATAACAATGGTGATGGCTATCTTGAGATCGAGAATAGGCATCCTGGTTTTTCGTATGACGGCTACCGCATGAGCATTGACCATTTTGATGGGACCAATTACGATGCGCTTGGTTGGACCAGTTGGCAGCCATACAACTATGACTCCCTCACCACTAATTACAATTCCAACTTGATTGAGCACCGCTATAAGCGCAATACCTATACCGTTACCTACGTAAACTCTGGTACAACTGTTGCTACGTACTCTCATCTCTTTGGAGAGCCCTTTAATGCCAACACCGATGTTCCTGGCACCTCTTTGACTTCTCCGCGTCCTGACTATGTCTTTAAGGGCTGGTATGACAACTCAGAGACTGTAGGCACTCCTATTACCGACACCACTATGCCTGCAGCCAATACAGTGTTGTACGCCAAATGGGCGCCTCTTACTGCAACCGTTACCTTTGACTCTGAAGGTGGTTCGTCAGTCAATTCGCAAGAGCTTACCTACGGAGACGCAGCAACAAAGCCTGCTGATCCTGTTCGCGAAGGCTACACCTTTGCAGGCTGGATTCTCTACACCAACGGAAATCCTTCCGTATACAGCTTCTCTGCAGCAGTTACAGGCGACATTACCCTCCACGCGCTCTGGAAGAAGAACAATTCTTCCGTCTCTTACACAGTCATTCACCAGACAGACGATGGTCAAGTCCTCTCAACCACAACCGAGACTGCTCCAATCGGATCCCTTGTCAGCAAGTGGGCTCTCGACGCAGCTGATCGCGGAGACTATGCCTATGTAGACGTTTCTTCTCGCTCTATGGTCCTTGACGAGAATGCCGAGAATAACGTCTTAACCTTCACGTATAGCAAGGAGGCTCGCTACACTTATACCGTCCATTACGTTGACGCACAGACCGGCGAGCAAATTCATTCCGACGATGTTATTGGCAGCCAGACACTCAACCTGCAGAATGTTTCTGCTCGAGAGATTGACGGTTACACACTTCAGGGAGATAGCACCGGATATGTTTCTGCCGATCAGCTTGAATACACGTTCTACTACACAAAGAACCCTGAAGCTCCTGCGGCGTCTCAAACCCCAGCAAAGCGTAAGAGCGCCCTTCCAGAGACTGGCGACGCCTCAAGCGTGATTCTTGTTAGCACAGCCCTAACCTCTGTGGCTTCCTTGGGAACTTCTCTTGTTTTGCGTCGTAGGAAAAGAAACGAAGCATAACAGAAAGCTCTAATGCAACTACAAAACCCGGGTGCCTCGCACTCGGGTTTTGTTTGCGTATTCTTGAAGTAGCCGGAGACAGACACAGCTCTAGTCAGAAAACTACTGTCAGAAAACTACTCCCCAGCAGCCATACCTGGAAAACCAATCTGCCGTAGTGCCTCGTACAGCACAATAGCGACAGCGTTTGAAACATTAAGCGCACTGACCGAGAACTCGTTAGGGTCAATAAAGTTTCCGCAGATATCCTGCTGCAAAAGCGCTGGATGAGCGTACTGATCATCACCGTCAAGTGCATCATGCTTTTGACTCCAGTCCTCACAATTAACCAGGCTTGCGGAGTCTTGCAGCATTGGGATTCTCTCGCACTCATCTGCGTGCTTGGCCAAGAGTTCCTCGGATAATCCCAAGCTTTCCTTACCAAAGATGAGGTAATCCCCATCGCAATACGTTGCCTGTATGTAGGTCTTCTTAGCCTTCTTGGTAAGGAAGTGCAGCGGAGATCGGCCGGTTGCGGAGGTGCCGTCGACTGCGGTGACAGCGTCGTGTGCAGCGTCCGCGATAGGTGCGCTAGACGCTTGGGTTAGACCATTCTTCTCCAGAAATTGATCCCAGTTATCGTAGACAGAAACGTTAAGGCTTTGCCAGTAGGCCATACCTGCTCGTTTGAGGCTTTTGTCATCAAGCGAGAAACCCAACGGGCCCACCAAGTGCAGATGAGTTCCGCTAACCACGCAGGTACGACCAATGTTTCCCGTATTTGCGGGAATTTCGGGCTCTACCAATACAACGTTGAGCATGGGTTATGCCAGAGCAAAACTGGTCAGGAAAGCAATGAGTCCGCCAAGTGCCATAGTAGCTGGCAGCGTTACAAACCAAGCAGCAATAATCTTGCGCGCAACGCCCCAGCGTACGGAGCTACGACGACGAGCAGATCCTGCACCCATGATGGACGTAGTGATGACCTGTGTAGTAGAGACTGGTGCTCCAAGTGCAGTCATGAGCTCAATTGCAACGGTAGAACTTGTCTCGGCGACAAAGCCAATAACTGGTGTGAGCTTAGTAACACCATCGCCAACGGTGCGCATGATGCGGCCGCCGCCAATGGAGGTGCCCAAAGCCATAGTAGTTGCGCAGAGAAGCTTGACCCACAGAGGGATGCCCATAGAAGGATCATGCAGGCCGGCAGTTACCAATGCAAGCGTAATAATTCCCATGGTCTTCTGAGCATCATTATTGCCGTGGCTGTATGCCATAAAGGCAGCTGAGAGCACCTGAAGACGGTGGAACAGGCCATGTGCCTTTTTAGGTGGCCAGTCAGCAAAAATCTCAAACACCAGCTTCATAATAAAGTAGCCCAGTGCCATACCAATAAGCGGCGAGGTAAACAGAGGAATAACAACCTTCTCCACAACGCCAACCCAGAGGATGTGACCAGTGCTGCCGGTAAAGACGATGGTTGCACCGATAAGGCTGCCGATAAGTGCATGCGAAGATGAGCTTGGGATTGAGAACCACCAGGTAAAAAGGTCCCAAACAATGGCGCCCATCAGTGCAGCAAAAATAACGTAAAGCTGTAGCTGAATATCAACCAGACCAGAAGCAATTGTCATAGCAACTTTCTCGCTCATAAGCGCACCGATAAAGTTCATGATAGCGGACATGATAATTGCTGTGCGTAGAGGCAAAGCCTTGGTATACACCGTGGTAGCAATAGCGTTTGCGGTGTCATGGAAGCCGTTAATGAACTCAAATATCAGAGCGGAAACAAGTACCGCAATAAGCAGGATACTAGCCATTTTTCACAATGACATTCTGGACAGCGTTTGCAACGTGCTTGCAAGCATCAAGGGTAGATTCAAGCCTATCCAAAAGGCTCTTCCATTTAAGAATTTCAATTGGATCATCAACATTTCTGAAGATAGAGCTCAGAGCGTTGCGGTAGACAACGTCCCCCTGGTCCTCATACTCATTTGCAGAGCGCGTATGCCTAATAACCGAGTCATCTTTGTGGTAATCCGGAAGACGGTCAAAAGCTTTCTGCAGTTCCTCTGATGCAAACAGAATCAGATGTGCCACCTGAACTGCCTCTGGTCGCATCTCTTTGATGTCATACATGCTGAGGTGTGCAGAGACACTTTCAATGCCGTCTGCAATTTCGTCCATAAGTAGAGCAAGGCGCGAGATATCTTCGCGGTCAAATGGCGTGATGAACGACGTGTTAAGGGTAGAAATAATCTTTCCTACCTGGTCATCGCAGAGTGTCTCATAGTTCTTAATCTGGACTTCATAATCTTCTGAACTTGGGAATGACTCCATATAGGAGACAAACAGTTTTGCTGTCGAAACAATCAGTGCAGAAAACTCAGAGAACATGCTATAGAACTCATCTTCTCTACGAGAAACACGACTCATATGGCGCCCTTCACTTGGACTTTTTATTACATACACAGACACATTTAGTATAGCTGTTTAGGGTGCGTATGCTGGGGATGATAATAATTTCAGACTTTCTATAGAGAGACTGTCATTCATAATAAGATATGGACTAGGGAGGTCAGATCATGCGAGAAAAGCTATTTGAATACGTTGCAAATCAATACGGTATAGACCCTGACTATCCCTTCTCGACAGCTCCAACCTATGCGGTTTTGCGTCATCCCCACAATAACAAGTGGTTTGCGCTTGTTGCCGATGTACCCAGTCAAAAACTGGGCTTAGAAGAACCTGGCCGCTTTGATCTTGTTAATGTGAAAATAGATGATCCATTTCTTCTAGAAATGCTTCTGCACCAGGAGGGTTATCTGCCTGCATATCACATGAATAAAGAGCGATGGATCTCTGTGCTTTTAGATGGATCTGTCAACTTTGATGAACTCTGTCAGTGGATCGACGCAAGTTATTCAGCAACAAACTAATGAACATCTTGCTGGAAACAAGGGTAGTTTTATCCAGCCGCTGGTAGCTATGATTAACTGCATTGTTTGGTTTGTTTACGGTGCTTTTAAGAAAGAGCGAGACGTTCCCATTATGATTGCTAACGCCCCTGGCATTCTCTTTGGACTTGTTACTGCAATTACTGCGCTACTATAAACTGAGTGGTACAGAAGCAACTAGCAGGCTTAGCAGATAAGGCGGTCATATGGAACTTATAGATGTCTATAAAGTTATCTATATTCCTATGGCTGTCTTTTACTTTTTAACGGTATATCTGCTGCTTGGAAAAAGAAGTCTGAGCAAAGTCTTTAGGCACACAAACTTTGATCTTCTCCGTTTTGGAATTCTTATGCTCTTCTATATCTTTGTGGGCATCGCATTTTTTATCGCCATTATGTTTCTTACCACTGAAATCACAGTTAAACGGCAATTTCTTTTTCCAGCTTTTATGGGTATTGGCGCCCTTATTGTTGTTACCGGCATCTTTTCACAGATAGCCAAGCGCTCTAATTACGAAGCCGCACTTACTATCAGAGATCTGGTTTTACCTCTTATCTGGGGTGTTGCATCGTTTGCCTATATACAAACCACGCTCTATCTAGTGGGGCTGGCAAAATAGCTTTTTTCTCGGCACTTTCTCTTTAAGCGCCTGACTACTCTGTGGGAGACATTTATTCGTCAGAAGACTTTTGCGCTTCAAGAGCCTTCTGACGACGCTTCTTCAGATATCTTCCAAGTGGAGCGGAAACAACAAAGTGGTTAGCGAGAGCTCCACAGGTTGCCAGTAAAGCTGCAACCAGCGCATTTATGTAAGGATGCCAAGCGGGAAAATACTGAGCCAGCGCCTGCTGAATAGGAAAAGCCCAAAGGTAAATGCCATAGGACAGCTCAAACTTTGTGCCAAATTTACTAAAGTGGTTACCCATTCCGTATGCCAGGCAGAAGCAAGCAATAGGAAAAACCGTCAGCATTGCCAGATTATCGATGCCGCCGAAAACCATAACAAACCACAGAACAATCGACGCAAAGCCTAAAACAGGCGAAATAGTAATGTGGTCTCTAAGTACCCAAATCAAAACACCTAGGTAAAACAGAAGAACCGCACGTACAACGCTTAGCTGAAGTGGAGAAAACTTCACGTAATACACTGCTGCCAACGCAAAAACAGGTACCGAGAGCAGCAAAAACTTCTTTTTATCAAATTTGGTGAGTTTGTAGCTAATAAAACACAGAATGTAGCAGATAAACTCAACGGGAAGTGTCCACAGTGCAGCATTAACCACGTCGCCCGAAGGATTGTTGGTAAACACACCCGGCAACTGATGCACCATAATTAAGACACCATTGAGCAGGTATTTGTACGTCTGTGGATTAGTAAAATACTCCGCAGGTGAAAGCGTTGAAAGTATTGGACCAAGTACAAGTGCAATCAGAATCACAACAAACAAAAGCTCAGGAAAAAGCCTCAAAACACGTGCCGAGAAGAACTTTTTTGCCTCAGGATAATGCTCGCAACTACGGGCAATCAAAAACCCACCAAACAAGAAAAAGACACCAACAGAAACGCCACCGGGACTTAAACGATCCCCAGTTAACTTCAGCAAATAGCTGCCGGCATCGCCGCCCAAAACCACTGAGTAGCAGTGAGAAACAATGACCATCAGCGCAGCAATAAACCTCATAAAGTTCAGGTTATTAACACGCGATGTTGCTACGTCACTCAGTTTAATCTGGGCATTTCTCGCCATTTACTTGCCTAACTCTATACGAACCTTTTTACCCTCAACGTGGACTTTGTCCTGGGCAAAAAGCTGTAATACCTCTGGATACAGCTTGTGCTCTACCTGGTGAATTGCCTCTTCTAGCTGGTCGACAGTCCAACCCTCCTCAACCACAACAGGCTGCTGGGCAATAATGGGACCGCGATCATAGTCAGCGTTTGCCAGGTGAACGGTAACGCCCGTCACCTTGACACCGTACTCATACGCATCCTGAATGGCGTGCGCACCGCGGAAGCTTGGCAACAGCGCTGGATGCAGATTGAGCACGCGATTAGGGAAGCTCTCCAAAATAGGAGCACCCACTTTGCGCATGTAACCAGCCATAACAACGTAATCAACGTCATAGCGCTTAAGCTCGGTGGCAATAACCATATCTGCGACAAACGGATCCTCGTACGTCTCTTTTGAGAGCGTCAGAGTTTGCAAGCCAGCCGCCTCTGCCCTCTTCAAACCATATGCGCTAGGGCGAGAAGAAATAACCAGCTCAATGGTTGCATCTAACGTGCCAGCATCAATGGCGTCGATAATAGCCTGAAGATTGGTACCTGAACCAGAAAGAAGAACGCCAAGCTTAATTGGCATCGTTATAGACCACCTTTCCGGTACCTGGGATAATCTGACCCATGACAAATGGCTCAAAACCCTGCTCAGAGAGAGCTTCTGCTACCTCGTCAACGTCATCCATGTCCACAATAAGAGCCATACCTACGCCCATATTGAAGGTGCGATACTGCTCATCAAGAGACAGATTTGCAGCATTAGAAACGTATGAAATTACAGGTGGGATAGACCATGCAGGACCAGCCTCTCCACCGCGATCAACCTCTGCATCAAGGTGAGCTGGCAGTGCACGATTAAGGTTTTCAGTGATTCCGCCGCCGGTAATGTGTGCCATGGCCTTGATAGGAGCTCCTGCACGAAGAGCAGCAAGCAATCCACCTGCATAAATGGTAGTTGGACGCAAAACAGCATCTGCAAGCGACTCTCCGTCAAGCTCCTCCAGAGGTTGATTGAGCTCCTCGACCGTTTTGCCCTCAATGGCTACCTTACGTACCAGCGAATATCCGTTGGAATGAATACCCGAAGAAGGTAGTCCCAGAATGATATCACCCTCACTGACCTTCTCGGGACCTAAGATCTTTGGTTTGTCGACAACGCCAACTACAAAGCCAGCCAGATCGTAGTCATCGGGGTTCATAACGCCTGGATGCTCGGCCATCTCGCCGCCTACCAGGGCACAGCCGCTCTTGCGGCAGCCTTCTGCAATACCGCCAACAATCTCGGCAACAGCCTCGGCTTTAAGTTTGCCTACGGCCACGTAATCTAGGAAGAACAAAGGCTCTGCACCCATGGGAACAATGTCGTCAACGCACATTGCAACCAGATCCTCGCCCACGGTGTTGTGGTGGTTAAGCAGCTGAGCGATGGCAAGCTTAGTGCCAACGCCATCGGTGCCGCTGACCAGTACAGGCTCTTCCATGTCCTTCAGAGCTGCGGCCGAGAAGCAAGAGCCAAAGCCGCCCAGGCCACCAATGACCTCGGGGCGAGTGGTTGTAGCAACAGCAGCCTTGATGGCGTCAACCGCGCGAGCGCCCTCATCAACGTCAACGCCTGCGTCAGCGTAGGTGATCTGCTTGGTTGGTTCAGCGGAAGTGGTCATTGTTTCTCCCCTTACTACTCTGAGGGTATAAGGCCCCGTCAATTAACTGCTGTTCTACCTGGTCAAACTTTAGTGCATATGAGGGATGCAAGTTGTCTGGTTTATTCTCTGGCAAGAATCTCTGGTGGAAGTCCTCAGGGATTGCCACAGGATACTTGCCGCTAAAGCAAGACTCGCAATATCCTCTTGAAGGCACACATGCAAGCAGGCCTTCCAGGCTTAAGAAGCCCAAAGAGTCCGCGCCGATATACTCGCAAATTTCTTCTGTACTCATTTTTGCCGCAACCAACTGGTGCTGGTCAGCAGTGTCAATGCCGTAGAAGCAGGGCCATGCAACCTTAGGAGAAGCACTTCTGACGTGCACTTCTGTGGCTCCCGCGTCTCTGAGTAGTTGAACAATCTGCTTTGAGGTGGTTCCGCGTACAACGGAATCGTCCACCATCACAATGCGCTTATCTGCGACAACGTCTAAAAGTGCATTGAGTTTCAGACGAACGCCCAGCTCACGAAGATGCTGAGTAGGCTGAATAAACGTTCTTGCAACGTAGCGATTCTTGATCAAACCAGTGCCAAACGGCACGTCCAGCTCTTGTGCGAAGCCTTCGGCTGCAGGAACGCCAGAATCTGGCACGCCAATTACTAGGTCAACATCGGCCGGTGTCTCTTTTGCCAGCTGGCGACCCATCTGATGACGGACAGAATACACCGAGCGTCCACTAATAATTGAGTCAGGACGCGAGAAATACACCTGCTCAAAGATGCAATCTGCCTGCTGACGAGAAGAAAGTCCCATCTCAGAAGAAAGTCCATTATCCGAAATGCGGATAATCTCACCTGGAGCAACCTCACGCACATACGTGGCACCTACGATATCCAGCGCGCACGTCTCGGATGCAACCACCCAGTTATTCTCGCCTTCTTCGCCAATATGGCCAAGTACCAGCGGACGAATGCCGTTTGGATCCCTAAAGGCATACAGCGCGTTCTCGCGGATGAGCACCATAGCATAGCCGCCCTCGATGAGGTTCATGGTTGCAGCGATGCCAGTGCGCAGTCGGTGCATCTGACGCGTGAAGTAGCCAATAAGCTGGGCTGCTACCTCGGAATCTGTATTGGATCTAAAGGAAATCTTGCGAGAAGACAGCTCTTCTCGCAAGGAGTCAAAGTTGACGAGGGTGCCGTTGTGTGCCAGGGCGATGAGGGTCTCGTCGATGGACGACATGTGAGGCTGAGCCGACTCCCAGCCCTTGGCGCCCGCAGTGCCGTAGCGGCAGTGGCCGATAGCCACTTTACCTGGCATTGCGTTAAGGTCATCGTTGTTAAAAACTTCAGTTACGAGGCCCGTATCTTTTCTGATAAGCACGGTCTGGCCGTCACCGACAGCTATACCTGCGGAATCTTGTCCGCGGTGCTGCAGGGCGTGCAGCGCAAAATAAGTGAGTCGAGCAACGTCACGGTTAGGCGCCCATACTCCAAAGACGCCACATTCCTCGTGAAGTTCCATTGGATCCCCTCCGGATGCCTCAGCTTGAGTCACCCTTGATCAAACGCCTCTCACGTCTGGCAACAATACATACAGTGTACCTGGAAATTTGCAAGAAAAAGCGCTCCGAACAAATATGTTCGGAGCGTGTAACAATTTTTTAAGAAAGTGGCATTTACAGCCCCTGTGAACCGCCCTTTTTCGGCTACTGAGCCTTTGGCTGAGCCTCGGTTTTTGGAACACAGATGAGCATGGTTCTGCCGTATTGGTCAGTGTAATTGCAGGTAAAGAGCGTAAGAACATGATCAGCGCGAGAAATAACATCTGCTGCATCAGAACGCGAGCTTACTGCCCTAGAAAGCCTATCTTTCAAGTAAGATCTGAACTCATCGACAGAATTGAAGTTAAACTGCCTGACTTCCTCGTCGTCTTCATCGGTGTGATACGTGAATACAGGTTCAAGCTCATATGTCTGAGTAGGTGTAACGTACCAGATGGTCTCAATCTTATCGAAGGTAGACTGGTCGTTCATTGCTCCAATGTACTGGAACATGGAGCCGTTTCTCATATGGTGGCCATAGAGAATAGTCTGCTGGTCAGTAAGGCCGTTTGGATTGTTCTGGTAGTCCATGAAAATTTGGCCGCCGATTGACCACTCACCTTTTGCGTTTGTGTGCAGGTAGTGATTGTTGTCTGTAGTCTGATACACAGGGTAGTTGACCTGTGTATCTGGAATCTGAATCCAGCCAACAACCTGGTTGTTTACTGCCTGAAGGCCGGCCCAGTCAATAACTGGGGCCTCATCTTTTTTCTCGGAAACTGTTGCGTATGTAGCAAGCTCTTCGTTGATGACGTCTTGTTCGTGGTATTCAAGCTGGGTTTTGCCAAACATGACGCCAGCAACAACCAAGAGGCCAATGCCAACTACCAGCAAGAGCGTGGAAAGAATATAGGAAAAACCTTTCTTCTTAGCGGGCTTCTCGCCAGGCTTTTTAGAAGAAGTTTTTTTGTTGCCATCTTTTTTTGAAGATACGGAGCTTTTCATAGGAGTCTTCTCGACGAAGGTTTTTGAGGTGTGAGTATTTCCAGCCGTCTGATCGTCAGCGGCGAATGAAGCAAAATGCTTGCCGTTTTTTGATTCCATGCACTCCCCTTCTGAAGGCACCCTTGTCATACCCCTGTCATACCCCTTAAAAGTTTAGCTATGCACGAAACAAAAATCTCTGTACATCTTATGAAGTCATCGCATAATCACATTTTGCGATACGCAAAACCCGCGCCTCAGGTCTCCTAAAGCGCAGGTCTCGTGTGCAATTGCGTGCGTGCGGTTACGCGTGTATGCAAATGCGGACGCGCGTTTGCTTATGCGTCAACCATCTCGGCTTTAAGCTGGACGATCTTCTCGCGATACTCTGGAAGAGATGCGCCGAGAATCTGGGTAGCGTAAATAGCTGCGTTTTTAGCGCCGTTGATGGCAACGCAGGCAACGGGTACGCCAGATGGCATCTGAACCATGGAAAGCAGGGAATCCATGCCGCCCAGGTCAGAGGTCTTCATTGGAACGCCAACAACAGGCAGTGGGGTGAATGCTGCAACAACTCCGCCCAGGTGAGCGGCTTTTCCTGCAGCCGCGATGATTACCTTGAGGCCGCGTTCAGCAGCGGTCTCAGCCCACTGGTGAACCTTATCTGGAGTGCGGTGTGCAGATGCAATGACCAGATCATATGGAACGCCAAGGCTCTCGAGCTCAGCGGTACATCCCTCCATAGTTGCAAGGTCGCTCTTTGATCCCATGATGATGCCGACAACAGGCTGATCTGCCATCTCTGCTCCTTTGTTACGTCTCTTAAAATAGGCGGATACGTCAGATATCCACTCCACAGTATAGAGTATGATTTTCTTGAACGTTGGTCCATCAGTCCACGTGAAAGGAAACTGTAATGAATGAAACCAACTCTGTTCTGTACCAGCGAGAAGGATCCTACATCCCTCGCATCGCCGCAGTACACGACCTCTGCGGATACGGAAAATGCTCGCTTGGCGTAGCTATTCCGGTTCTGTCAGCAGCGGGATGTGACGTTTGCCCAGTACCTACGTCGCTTTTCTCGGCACACACCAAGTTCCCTACGTTCTACATGCATGACACCACCAACATGCTCGAGGATTACCTTGATGCATGGCAGCAAGAGGGCATTGACCTGGACGCCATTTATTCTGGCTTCCTTGGTGCTGCAGAGCAGGTTGCAAGCATTCAACGTTTGTATCAGGAGCATCCAAAGGCGCTTCGCGTTGTTGACCCAGTTATGGGCGATGGCGGCAAGATGTATCCAACCTATACGCAAGAGCTCTGTGACGCAATGAAGTCCCTGGTAAACGGTGCAGATATTTTGACACCGAATCTTACTGAGGCTTCAATTCTGACGGGCATTTCATACGCTGGTCAGGATTTGACTGATGAGCAGGTAGATGAGCTGCTTGATGCACTGCTCGCGATGGGCGCAAAGTGCGTCGTCCTTAAGGGTATTGTTCGTGGCGACGGCTTTATCCGCAATTTTGTTGCTACCGAGTCCGAGCGTGGCGAGATTGTTTCCGAGCTTCTGCCTTACATGCTGCACGGCACCGGTGATTTGTTTACTTCTGCGCTTTTAGCTGCAGTTATGTGTGGTCAGGAAATCGCTGACGCTGTCGAGTTTGCTGGTGAGTTTGTCTGCGAATCCATGGAAATTACCCGTGAGCAGCCAAACTTTGAGCTTCGCGGCGTTTCATTTGAAACAAAGCTTGGTCTGATTGCCCAGCTTCTGCAGGAGTAAGACGCTTCTGCAAAAGCAAAGTGCTCGTACAGATCCCTGCGCTACAGAGAAGTATTCTTTTTTTCTTTGTCGTAGGTGCTCGCTCGCGTAGAGTGGGCACCTATTTTTGTGCAAGCAATCGCCGTTATGCATAAAAATGTATTTTCCTAGCACTTTATTCGTTACATTTTTTATCAAACAAAAATTGAGCTTCAAAATAAGGCGAAAAAGGTAAAAATCGTCTTGAAAGCATCAATTCCATGGCTTTCAGTCAAATTAACGTGCAAAATCATCCACGGCATCACCGCCTCGAGGTACACCAGACTCCTAATGAGTCGCCGTTAGCTGCTCATGCAAAAGAGCCGCTGTCTTCAGCGGCTCTTTTGCTTTTTTTTGCTTTTTGCTTGCAGGTGCATAAGCTACTTGGTGCTTGAAGAACTGTCGCTTGTACTTGTGCTGTTAGTAGTTCCAGTGGTGCCAGTTGTGGTGTTCTTCTTTGTTGAAGAGTCTCCACCAACAATACCGCCAAGCACACGGACTGGCGTAAATGACGTGGCAATCTGGTCACGCAGCTCTTTTTGAATAGTATCGTTTGCGCCAGTAATGACCATGGTGATATTTACTCCATCAGAAGACTGAGTCTTTGAGAATGTAAAGGTAAAGATAGGCGTTGCATCTCCGCCAGGTTTAAGGAATCCAAAGAGCTGAGATTTCTGAAGCTCACCCTGATCATTCCTGTGAACACTGACGTGATAGACAACGGTATTAATTCGTGGGTTAAGCAGCGCGTTAATAGCAAACGCCTGCGCCTGGACGCTGGATCCCGCATAGCATTCAAGCACGTCTTTTGAGGTTGTATCGGTAACTGTTACCTCAACGCGACCAGTATTCTCATCAGCTTCCTGAACCGAGAAATCCTCAGGGAACTGCGTAAATCCATTACCCCACTCGACACCTCCACGCAATGCAGATGCAACAGATCGCACCGTAACTGATTCAGTTAGATTTGCTGTGTTAGCTCGACGAATAACACCACAAGAAACCTGCATCAGAACAACGATTACCAGGAAAATCAGAACAAAAAGGACGGCCGTCTTTGTAATGACCTTCTCGATATTTGAGCCCGAAGGGTCAGATCCCGAAAGTGGATCAACGTCCACTGCCGCAGCTCCACCCTGCCTGCGAGCACGCTCTAGAGCTGCGCGTTCCTCGTTAGGATGGCCCGTCTCGTCTACCTTGGTAAACAACTCTTCAGCTGCGTCAGCATCAAGCGCACCCTTCTGGCGGCGCGCGAAGCGTGAACGTTCTGCATCATCTTTAGCCATGTAGCTCTCTCATTCAACCTGCATAAACACACTTTCAAAGCGTGCAATGCGTTGACTCTCAATCTTTAGTTGCAAACCGCAAATCTGCGGTTAAGCGCATCGCGAGAAGAACGATTGCTGTCGTAAACCGCAGTTCGCAAAGCACCTAATGTTCTATTTTACCGCCTTGAGGGATTTGGCGCACCACCAAACTGCATTTGATAGTAATGAGCGTAGATTCCGCCTTTTTCTAGCAGCTCATCATGGGTTCCGCGCTCAACTGCACGACCGTGATCGATGGTGATAATTTCATCAGCACCCATAATGGTCGAGAGTCGATGAGCAATGACCAGCGTAGTTCTGTTCTTTGCCAGCTCGGAAAGGGATTCTTGAACCGCGCGCTCGGACTCGTTATCCAAGGCAGAAGTAGCCTCATCCAAAATAAGCAGCGGTGGATTCTTTAGAAACACACGCGCAATAGAAATGCGCTGCTTCTGTCCGCCAGAAAGTCTGGTTCCATGCTGTCCTACCTGCGTGTCATATCCATCTGGCAGCGATTCAATGAACTCGGCTATGTTTGCACGCTTTGCCGCAAGTGCAATGTCTTCTTCGGAAGCTTCAGGACAGCCGTATGCAATGTTCTCCGCGATGGTGCCGTCAAAAAGATACACGTCCTGCTGGACCATACCAATTGCCGAGCGCAAACTGTGCTGCGTGACGGAGCGAATATCCTGCCCATCAATGGTGATGCTTCCGCTTGTGACGTCATAGAAGCGCGGCAATAAAGCGCAGGTAGTTGACTTACCTCCACCTGATGGACCAACCAGTGCAACGGTTTTTCCACTCTCAATATGAAGATTCAAACCATCAATAACGTCTTCAGCATTATCGTAAGAGAAATGAACATCCTGGTAGATGATATCGCCGGCAGTAATCTGAATATCGTGAGCGCCAAGTGCGTCTTGAATGTCCGGCTGAGTTTCAAGAATCTCCGTGAATCGCTTAAAGCCAGCAAGACCCTTCTGGAACGTCTCGGTAAAGTTCAAAATGTTCATGATTGGCGTGGTAAACAGCGAGATGTAGAGCGCATACGTAGCCAGGTCAATGGCTTGCATCTGACCCTGAGCAATCATCCAACCACCCAAAACCAACACAACAGTGTTCAAAACACCCATCATGCCTGAAATTGCAGCTTGGTACCTGCCCATAGCCTGGTACATATTGGCCTTGGAGTCTAAATATGCCGAGTTGCTTGCTATAAATTTCTTGCGCTCGTGATCTTTCGCCGCAAAGCCTTTAACTACACGGATGCCAGAAAGTGAGTCTTCCAGCTGGGTATTTACGTCGGAAATACGCATACGGTTCTCTTTGAAAATACCGCGCATGTGCATATTGGCAAAGAAATTGTACACTACCAACACCGCAGCGATTCCAGCAAGCACCAGCGTAAGGGGTACGTTAATAAAAGCCAGAATGACAAAAGAGCCGGCAATCTCAAGCAGGCCAATAATCAGGTACTCAGGGCCATGATGCGCCGTCTCAGAAATGTCAAACAAGTCGGACACCAGGCGACTCATCAAATCGCCCGTCTTATGGCGGTCGTAATACGAGAAACTCATGCGCTCGTAAGCGTCAAACAGGTCTTCTCGCATCTTGCTTTCCATGCGCGCGCCCATGATGTGTCCCCAGCTAATGACAAAGTAGCGACACAGAAAGTGGACAAAGTACATGAATACAAGCCCAACGGTAATGAATACCAAGCTGCCGAGAATGGCATCTTTACCCTGCGTAAACAACCCCTTTGTGAGCGAGCGTAAAATCTGAGGAAACGCAAGCTCGATACAAGCCAGGATGATGGCGCAGATAGTGTCCAGAATGAACAGATGCTTTTGCGGAGCGTAATAAGAAAGAAAACTGGCAAACAGCGATTTGCGATGTTTGCCAGAAATTTGTTTCGTAGAACTGCCAGATACAGGGCGAGAAGAACGATCAAGCATGCGTAATTACTCCATAGGCAATCGGTGTGAAATTGAATCGCAGATAAGAGCTCCAATGATAGTCTTTGCGTCCTCGATTTTGCCATCGAGAACGGCGTCTACCAGCTCAGATAGTGGGACAAGATCTACGTTAATAAATTCGTCGGCATCTGGATCTGATCCCTCAAAGGTCAATTCAGTTGCCATATAAAGGTGAATAAGCTCGTCAGTAAATCCGTCAGAAGTGGCGGTAGTGGTGAGAAAGGCCATCTTTCCCGCCTTCATTCCGGTCTCTTCCAGCAGCTCACGGTGAGCGCAATCAAGAGGATCCTCGCTTGGATCAAGCTTTCCTGCAGGCAGCTCAACTGTTACGCGACCAAGCGCAGTTCGGTACTGACGAACCAGACAAATTCTACCCTCATCAGTCAACGCAACAATAGCCACAGCACCAGGATGACGCACAACATCACGAAGGGCAGTACGTCCATCAGGAAGAGAAACGCGCAGTCGATTCACGTCAAAAATGCGACCAACCCAAACGGTGTCCTCAGAGAGTGGTTTCTCTTCTAGGGAAGCGTCACGTGCATCTTCTGTACCTGCAACAAAGCTGCGCTTTTGTGGCTCACCTGACTGGTGGTAGGCAGCATCGCCCACAGCAACACGCTTGCCGTCGTAGGTAAGCGAATCAACTGCCGAGTGCAAATCATTGCGAGCAGAATCAAACACCTCTGGAGTTACCTGCATGTCAGCGTCGAGAATCTCTGGCTCAGTAGACTGCATGTCATCAAACACATCGTTAAACTGAGAGCTGCTCTGATTGCTGGTCCAAGCATCATCCTGTACGTTGGTTTTCTCGTCATTTTGATTTGCCATAACCACTAACCTCAATTATTTTTCTGGACGACCTTGAAGAGCCTTAAGTCCAATATCGCGTCTGAGCTGCTTGCCTTCAAAGTTGATAAGGTCGCAAGCCTCATATGCGCGAGAGCGAGCTTCCTCAAAGGTTGGCGCAAGCGCAGTAACGTTGAGCACGCGACCGCCAGCAGTGACAATCTTTCCGTCCTCGGTCTGAGCAGTTCCTGCGTGATAGACAGAGACTCCTTCAAGCTGCTGAGCAGCCTCAATGCCGATAATCTCCTTGCTCTTCTCGTAAGAACCAGGATATCCAGCACTTGCAAGAACAACAGAAACAGCTACCGTATCAGACCAGGAAACCTGCTGATGACGGAGGGTACCGTTATCGCAAGCCATCAAAATTGAAATCAAATCACCCTGAAGGCGAGGCAGCACTACCTGAGTCTCTGGATCGCCAAAACGAGCGTTAAATTCAAGAACCTTAGGGCCGTCTTTTGTCAGCATAAATCCACCATACAGGCAGCCAGAATAGTTGATGCCCTCTTTTTTGAGCTGGTCGACAACGCGCTGCTCAATGGCAATCATCTGTGAAAGCTCTTCATCGGTTACAAACGGAACAGGAGAATAGACACCCATACCACCGGTGTTAGGTCCCTTATCGTCGTCGTAAGCGCGCTTGTGATCCTGGGCCGTTGCCAGCGGAACAACGTAAGTTCCATCAGTGAGCGCAAGAAGGGAGCACTCTGGTCCCTCAAGGAACTCCTCGACAACAACGGTTGCTCCTGCATCGCCAAAGTGACCGGAGAAACACTCGCGGACGCCTTCAAGAGCCTGCTCTAGTTCAGTTGCAACAATAACGCCCTTACCTGCAGCAAGACCGTCCGCCTTAACAACTACAGGAGCGCCGATGTGGCGAACATACGCCTCGCAAGACGCCTGGTCTGTGAAAGACTTCCAAGCTGCAGTTGGAACGTTTGCTCGCTCCATAACGCCCTTGGCAAACGCCTTTGAGCCTTCCATCTGCGCAGCGTTCTCGTTAGGGCCAAAGCATGCAATACCGGCCTGACGAACAGCGTCTGCAACACCCACAACAAGAGGCGCTTCAGGGCCAATAACTACCAGGCCAATGCCTTTTTCCTTGGCAAAAGTGACAACCTCATCAGGGTTATTCTGATCAATGGGAGCGATCTCTGCCTGTGCAGCCATGCCACCATTTCCTGGAGCGACATAAATTTTTCCTGCGCGAGGTGACTCCTGCAGCTTAGTCAAAAGCGCGTGCTCACGACCACCCGCGCCGAGCAACAAAATATCAACGGTGTCATTCATAAGTACTCCAGCCTTCTGATACAACGCCTTTGGGATACAAGCAACGCCAACAACACCTTCACCCAGATGTTTTTTAAACTCGAGAGAAGCAAGTCTTTCTGCAATACATTCTGCATCATATTCATTGGTTTTAAGTGGTTTTTTGAGGTGCTTTTCTATGCGCTTCTCGCCACTTGAAATCACTACATATTTGAGCTCGCCGCGCTTTACAAAACAAGCGCTCATAAGGCGAGAAATTCTTGCAGCTAGATCGGTAAAATCCGATGAACGAGCAACCTCTGTGCACCTTCCACCTACCAAACGATACAAATACATATCGTTTGAAATGTGCTTATGCAAACGCTCAAGTCGAAGCCTTAAAGAAAGCCTCGGGCGCTTATCCTTGCTTTTATGTAGGACAACCTTGTTCATTGCGATGTACATTGTGGCAACTACTTCAGCCAGCTCTTGCGCATACGCACAGACAGCCTCAAATGAAGCTCCAGACTTTCTTGCCACGCTTAAGCGCTCAAGCATAATTCCCATGGCAGTAGGCATGTTTCCGCTATCTACCAGGCAAATTGAGCTTGAGATATCAGGATTGTTCTGACATGCCTTTTTGGCCGTAAGAAGTGAGTCAGAAAAATCAGAATACACATGGAGCGAGAGGATCTTTTGAGCTCCAGACTCCAAAATGCCTCGATAAAACTCTCTCACCCTATCAGAATCAGAGTTCAGAGCCCCAGGTATTACAGAAACCCCCAGGGCTTCAAGCTGGGAAGCTTCAAGCCCACAGGGGTTATCACAAACTATCGCAAAAGTTGAGCAGTCCGAAGACGCCACGAGTTACCTCCAGTAGCGATCGATTGTCTGCTCACGATCTGGACCAACGGTGATGATAGAAACGCGTACACCAGCAAGTTGCTCCAAGAAGTCAATGTAGTCCTTAGCCTCACGAGGCAGCTGGTAGAAGTTGCGAACGTTAGAGATGTCGCACTTCCAACCAGGAAGAGTCTCGTACACAGGCTTTGCGTGATAGAAAACGCTCTGGTGCTCTGGAACGGTCTTGTAAATCTTGCCGTCGCACTCATAAGCAACGCATACCTTAATCTCGTCCAGGCAGCCAAGAACGTCAAGCTTGGTAATTGCCAGGTCAGTGAGGCCATTGATGCGAGCTGCATAGTTAACAACTACTGCATCATACCAACCACAACGACGCTTACGACCAGTAGTTACACCATACTCATGTCCAACTTCGCCGAGAAGATCGCCGGTCTCATCAAAGAGCTCTGTTGGGAATGGGCCAGAGCCAACGCGTGTGAGGTATGCCTTTGCAATACCCAGGACACGGTCAATGTTGGTTGGGCCAACGCCAGAACCAGTTACTGCGCCACCAGCGGTGCAGTTAGAAGAGGTGACAAATGGATAGGTGCCGTGGTCAATATCAAGCATGGTTGCCTGAGCACCCTCGAAGAGGATATTCTTTCCAGCCTCAAGCTCTTCGTTGAGGAAGAGAGAAGACTCAACAATGTAAGGACGAATGCGATCTGCATAAGGCAGGTAGGTCTCGCAAATCTGGTCAACGGTATAGGTTGGAAGACCATACACAAGGCTCAAGATTGGATTGGTGTACTCAAGTGCAGCCTCAAGCTTCTTGCGGAAAATCTTCTCGTCAAGCATGTCCTGAATACGCAGGCCAGTACGGTTCATCTTGTCCATATACGTTGGACCGACACCGCGCTTAGTGGTACCAATAAGGTTCTTACCCAGCTTTTTCTCATGTACGCCATCAAGATCTTTGTGATAAGGCATAACAATGTGAGCGTTGCCAGAAATCTTGAGCAGATCGCAGGAAATACCCTTACTCTCCAGCATATCAATCTCGCTGAGAAGAACCTCTGGGTCAACAATGCAGCCATTACCAATAACTGGATAGGTATTCTCGTACATAACGCCAGATGGAACCTGGTGAAGCGCAAGCTTTGTGTCTCCAGCAATTACCGTGTGGCCTGCATTTGCACCACCTGCGTAACGGCAAACAACGTCAAAATCTCCGGAAATGAGGTCGGTAACTTTACCCTTACCCTCGTCTCCCCACTGAGCACCAACAAGCACGGAAGCTGGCATAAGTTCTCCCCTATCGCAGCTATCTACAAACACGACCATTACATGACGGTTGCAACCTCTTTAGGGGTTGCTTCATAAGTATATCTAATACCGCTCGCAAAAGCACAGAAGCGCAGAGGTTTTGTCACACATAAGAAACGATTAATGTGAAGGGTTTGCCATTGCAGCGTACTGCGCGGCTTCACTTTCTGAGTAATTATTTCCCTGGTAGATCTCAACAAACTTGGTAGACGTTGGCATAAACATAACAGGAACATCCCTCAGAGCACCTGCACGGTTCTTTGCAACAATGATGTTGGTAACGTCTTTATCAGGACGATCATCGCGTGCGGCTTCTTCATCACTCAGTGAGCGGTCAAGTAGCAGAACAATATCTGCATCCTGCTCGATTGCACCAGACTCACGCAGGTCAGAAAGCTGTGGACGCTTGCCGTTTCTGTTCTCAAGCGTACGGTTGAGCTGAGAAAGTGCAATAACAGGTGCTTTGAGGTCTTTAGCCATAATCTTAATGCCACGGGACATCTCAGAAACCTCAGTTGCACGGCTATCTGCACGGCCCTTCTCGGCTGGTGGAGACAGCAGCTGGAGGTAGTCGATGATAATGACGCCCTTCTCGGCTTTATTAAGCATTCTGCGGGCTTTTGCGCGGATTTCTGTAACTGTTGTGCCCGGAGTATCGTCAACGATGATTTTAAGGCGAGAAATGCGCTCTGCTGCCTCCAGAAGGGTAGGCCACTGCTCATTTCTGATGTTGGAAGAACGGATGGTCTGCAAATCAACCTTTGACTCAGAGGCCAACAGTCTCTGCGCAATCTCAATCTTACTCATCTCAAGCGAGAAGAGCGCAACAGTTGCTCCGGAAACCGCAGCGTTATAAGCCATGCTGAGAGCAAAAGAAGTCTTACCAACACCAGGACGAGCGCCGATAACAACCATCTGACCAGGACGAAAACCTTGGAAGAGGCTATCTAGGGTTGCAAATCCAGTTTGAACACCCAACTCCGCCGCATCTTTACTGGCATTTTGCTGAAGCTCTTCAAAAAGATCAGTCATGATGTCTTCAATGCCCTGCTCGGACTGCTGAACATCTCTGTTGGTTACATCAAAAATGAGTTTCTCTGCCTGGTCAACCACTTCTTTTGTATCTTCTGGCGCGTTGTAGGCAAGCGCAGAAATCTTTGCAGAAGCACTAATCATCTTTCTGAGCGTAGTATCACGGTGCAGCATGTTAGCATGGTTTTCCCAACCAACCATAGCAAGTGGGTTGTTTCCAAGCTCTGCTAAACGGACAGCTCCTCCAGCGCGCTCAAACTTGCCGTTACTCTTAAGGTGATCTGCAAGCGATATGACATCTACCGGCTTGTTGTTATCAAACAGTGACTTAATGGCCTCAAAAATAATTTGATTGGATGGAATATAGAAATCCTCGGAAGAAAGCCTAATAAGGCATTCTCCCCTAATTTCTTCCGAAAGAATCATTGCAGAAAGAATGGAAAACTCGGCATCAGAATCTTGTGGCATAGAGGCGTTCTCTAGGGCCGTCAATTGCGTAGGATTCATCTCAAACGAGTCTTGTGCCATCGTCTTTTCCAATCATGTTTTTTGGGGATGAATCTGAATAGTAGTGTACTTTTCAAAAAAATAAAGAGTCATTTTGACTTGCAAAATCCGAAAATATAAGTCTTCAACACGATTTTCCAAAACTCGCATACCCTGAGCGGGATTTTCTTGAGTTTTCAACGTTTTCAACATTTTTTAGACTTTTTTCGACACGTGGTATTTTCTACACAATTGCTTATCTGCGGTTATACAAATCAAATTACAATTCCGCAGGTTAAGTGAATATGTTTTACATAACATTTTGAATAACCGCAGGTAGATCATAAGAAAATATACCGTTCTGTCTACATATAAAAAGACCACCCCTTTGTTATGTTTCACAAAGGGATGGTTCGAACAAACATTCCATTCTTTTAAGATGGCCTTGCTTTTTCTAAAAGCGCATAAATCTGTAGAAAACTGCAGAAATTGTATAAACCACCAAAAAATGCAGGAGAACAGTGTTTTATGCATGCATAAAACTACTCTGCGGACTCAACCTCAACCTCGACGGTTGCCTCTGCGACAACCTCCTCGGTCTCCTCCTCTACAGGAGCAGCATCGTCCTCGCCAACAAGAACAACGACGGTAGCGGTGATGTCACGGTAAAGCTCAATGGTGACATTGTGGCGACCAGCGGTCTTGATAGCAGCGCTACGAGCAATGCGCTTACGATCAACGGTGACGTTAAGCTGTGCCTCGATTGCGTCAGCAATCTGAGCGGTGGTGACGGAGCCAAAGAGCTGGCCCTCCTCGCCGATGCGAGCGTCAACAGTTACGAGCTTGCCATCAAGAGCTGCCTTGGTAGCATTTGCGTCAGCAATACGCTGCTCTTCGCGCTTAGCAATATTGTGACGACGCTCCTCAAGCTGCTTGATGTTACCCGGTGTAGCAGGCTGGGCAATCTTGTTGGGGAACAGGAAGTTCTCCGCATAACCCTGTGCGACCTCTACGATGTCGCCTTCGCCGCCCTTACCGCGAAGCTCGCCCAAGAGAATAACTTTCATGGGAAACTCCTTTGATGAGTCGATAGTATCGACTAGTTGTTGTTTATCGTGGACTCTGAATCCTGGCTTCCTGAGCGGTCAAGCTTTCGGAAGTTTGCCCAGGCGTCAATAAGTCCTACGAGAGCCATAACGCCTAACTGAACTTCTAACATGCCTGCTAATACAAACAGTGACAGAGAAAGTGCTGACGAGAAGTGCTTCTCGCGCACAAACCATGTGAGTACTGCAAGGCCCTGAAGAGCAAAAACAACTCTAAGAGCCATAAACACATTCAGCGTTATAAGCTGAAGTACGTCTTGTGCAGGCAAAATGGTGCTTGAGAGTGCATATACAAACAAGTTGGCCACAGTAAGAACACACATCCAAAATGGAACGTCCATCAGCTGGAACTGTGGTAATTTCTGTGGGTCTCTTGTCAGTGCTTTATACACTGTTCGGGCTCCAAAACGCGCAATTATAAAATATAAAAGCGCCATGCCGGTATAGCTGGTTGGCCAAAAGAGCATAAAGAGTGCCTTTGCCGTTGAAAGACCTTCTTGAATCTCTGGAGAAGCACCTGAGACCTGCGAGGCGTATTGATTAAATACGTTCTGAGCAAGCTCGGGAAGAGTTGTTCCTGCCATTGCGGCAAAAAACGCGTCGTATCCCAGAAGTGCCAAAGTCGTTGCTCCTACAAGAAGAGACCCAACACCAACGGTAAGTTTCTCTGTTGCAAAAGCGTAGCCAACTCCAAGAGCAAGTGCACAAGCGGTAACTGAAGTTGCCGCCTCCGTTGGTCCCGAGAGCAAATAAGCTGCTACACCCGTAACAAGTACTGAAGTAATAGCAGGACCAAACCATCCGTGCCCTTTTTTGCAATAGACAGCAATTACCATGCCATACGCAACCAAAGCTGCTCCAATAAAAGAAAGGAGACCGGTAATTACTCCGCCAACAACGCAAAGAACAAAGCCTTGCTTGTAGGTTGGAGCTTCAAACGGACGCGGCTTGCCTCCGTTTTGGTTGCTTGGACCGGCAAAATTCTGTGGGCTACTCTCTGGGCGAGAATACCCTTCAGGTACCTGAGGAATATTTGAATCCGGTCTATCCATTGCTAACCAACTCTACCTGAAGAACAGATAGGTTATCCGCGACTACGGCCACCGCGGCTGGAAACCACAGGGACAGTGTAGGGCAGAAGTGCCATCTCGCGTGCGCGCTTGATAGCAAGTGCAATGTCGTGCTGGTGCTGCGTGCAGGTGCCAGTGACGCGACGAGGCTTAATCTTGCCACGATCGGTCATGTACTTACGAAGAAGCTGAGTATCTTTGTAATCGATAAACTCAGTCTCCTCCTTGCAGAACTGGCAATACTTGCGACGCGGCTGGCGCTGGAAATCTTGTTTCTGCTGAGCCATGTCTTTTACCTTTCAGATGACAGTAACGTCTGTGTTGCTGTCTGACGTTTAAAACGGAATATCAGCATCGTAAAACTCCTCGTCTGGCGGAGCCGGAACGGGAGCGGGTGCCTGTGGAGTTGGAGCTGCATAAGATGGCGCGCCCTGTGACATAGGGGCTCCACCCTGCTGATTCCTAGAAAGGAACTCGACCTCATCAACAACAACCTCAAGCTTGCTGCGACGCTGTCCTTCCTTCGTCTCCCAGGAGCTGAAACGAAGTTTGCCTTCAATAGCAACCTTCGAACCCTTGGAGAGGAAGCGGGAAAGTGCTTCAGCACGCTGTCCAAATACTACGCAGTCAACGAAGTTGGGAACATCTTCCCACTCACCGGTCTGCTGATTCCTACGACGATCATTAACTGCAACGCCGAAGGATAGAATCTGGGTACCGCCTGCTGTGGAGCGAAGCTCCGGGTCACGGGTCAGGTTGCCCGAAATGTTAACCCTGTTAATACTCATAAATCTCACTACCTCTCATCGTGGAATACTTCCACTTTTCCATTACAAGGACTTAGTCCTTATCGACTCGACGCACGATCATGTGACGCTTAACAGCATCATTGATTCGCAGGACTCGATCGAGCTCTGCAATCTGCGTTGGATCTGCATGGAAATTGATGAGGGTATAGTCACCCTCGGTAAGATCGTCGATCTCAAAAGCAAGCTTACGCTTACCCCAGTCCTCGACGCTGTCGACTACTCCGCCGTCAGTGGTGATAGCAACGTCAATACGCTTCATTACACCAGCGCGGACTTCCTCGGTGGAAGCTGGGTCAACAAAAAACAGCAGTTCATAGGCCTTCATATTGTCACCTCCTCTGGGCTAATGGCTTCGGGAAGTGAAGGTGCACC
This sequence comes from uncultured Atopobium sp., assembly GCA_937997345.1. GTDB lineage: Bacteria > Actinomycetota > Coriobacteriia > Coriobacteriales > Atopobiaceae > Lancefieldella. The sequence continues at coordinate 42,137 of CALKTD010000006.1, forward strand.
CGAAGCAGGAAAGTTCGACCAAGCATCATACCACATAAATGCTCAAATACGAAACTAGCCCACAAACTTTCTCACATGCAGTCCACATATAAAGCTTAAATCGGCAATTTGCTGCTTATTTACCTCTAATCTTGCAAATATCTGACGCGAATCTTTCTAAGGCATGGTCACTCGCGCAATTTTAAAAACATGGGATTGAAAAAGAAAAACGACCATCACACAATCTGCATGATGGCCGTCTCTTTTATAGGTGCTCTACTTTACTGAGCTGCAGGTCCCTCAGGATTCTGAGTTGGTGCGTCTGCTGGAGCAGCTGGTGCCTCAGGAGTCTCTGGAGTTGTTGGGATAATTGGCTCAACAACAACAGTTGAAGTAGGTGCAGGCTCTGGAGCTGCGGGAGCGACAGGAACCTCTGGAGCTACAGGTGCCGCTGGCACAACAGGTGCACCTGGTGCTGCAGGAGCCGCAGGAGCAACAGGTGCAACTGGTGCTGCAGGAGCTACTGGTGCAGCTGGTGCAGCAGGTGCTACTGGAGCCGCAACAGGCTCAGCTGGAGCAGCAACAGGAGCTGCAGGTGCAGCTGGAGCTGGAGCGGCAGGTGCTGCGGGGGCTGCTGGAGCTGGAGTTGCAACTGGAGCTGCAGGAGCTGGTGCTGAAGCTGCAACAGGAACAGCAACAGGTGCTGCTGCAGGAGCAGCGGTTGCTGCTGGTGCAGTTGGAGCTACTGGTGCTGGAGCTGCATAAGTAGCAGCTGCGCCATCACGAGGATCGTTAATAAATGGTGGCAGTGGATCGTTGCTCTGTCCCCATGCAGGAACGTTGAACTGACGTATCCAAAGAGCGATTGCATTCTGCATAAGAAGCATAACGATAAGACCAACAACGTGACCAATATAGCCAATAACCAGGAAGATTGGACCCATCTGAATAAAACCACGTGCAAGCAGGGCAAGCATGATAAGACCAACCTGGTCCTGGCTGGTAACGTTCTGAGTTCTTGCAATGGTTAAAGCTTGAGTACCAATGTTAACAATCATGCTAATTGCAGCACTGCCGCCAATGATACCCATAATAATAGAGGTGATAATGCCAAGCACAATGCCCATACCAAAGATGCGGAACAGACCGCCCATGTCATGCTTAATCATCTCAAAGATGTTCTTAAAAGCAAAACCAGCAGAGATGCGACCATAAACTGATGCGCGAACCTGAACAACATTGATGAACAGTGGGTACACAAATGCTGCAACAATAAAGACTGGGATAAGAATCAGATTGATGACTGGAATAAAGGAAAGAATTCCAGTAGCAATGCTGTATGCCAGACCAAAGGCAATTGCAATGACAGCTGCCTTAAAACCAGTAACAATGTAAGTACCAAACTTGAGGTCCTTCTGCCTTGGACCAGCATTGATGCCCCATGCAGTTACGCGCGCAGTCTCAAGTGCATAACCAACAAGTGCAAGAATTCCGACAACTGGAATAAGACCAAACAGAGCCATAATAAGGACAGGCTTCCACCAGCCCTTTTCCAGAGTCAGAAGTGCCCAGGAGCGTGCAAAATAGCGATCACGCCTGAAGCCATTCAACTCATCTGCTGAAACAGCCATTTAACTCTCCCCTCATGTCAAAAAAATGACATCGAATTACTAAGCCTAAACATTCTATATAAAATCGATAAATAAATATATCTTTATTAGTAGCAATTAATCAAATCAAAATGTTAAATGGCGGAGGAGGAGGGATTCGAACCCTCGTACCCCTAGAAGGGGTAAACGGTTTTCGAGACCGCCGCATTCAACCACTCTGCCACCCCTCCGAAGGGTGAAACGGCGCCCGTAGGCGCCGTGAATGCTCTGGCGGAGAGTCAGGGATTTGAACCCTGGAGACGCTTTAGGCGCCTACACGATTTCCAATCGTGCTCCTTCGGCCACTCGGACAACTCTCCATATAAAACCGCACGGGACAGTATAGCGGATTTCTCACCAAAATAGGTTGAGAAGTTCTGTGTATTTTTAAGACTTGTATAGTATTGTCATACTAATAAAAACAAAAACACCAGTAGGAGGTATGGATGCCACCGTTTTTCTCGCCGTATGGCACAGATGCAATTTCTGTGGGCATCCCCTACTGGCTGGACCTTCTTACCGTAATTATTGGTGCAATCTCGGGAATTTTAGTTGCAAGAGATCGTCACTTGGACCTTGTGGGCTTTGTGGGTCTTGGCCTTTTGGGCGGTCTGGGTGGAGGGCTTATCAGGGATGTCATGATGCAAGAAGGCGGCGTCTACATGCTCAACTCGCCCTACGCCATTCCAGCTGCCGTTTTTACCGCTGTCTTGCTGTTTATGTTCCCCGAACCGCTTGATAGATTCCCACGCATGCTCGAGTGGACCGACATTATCTCCGTTGGCCTCTTTGCTGTTGTTGGTACTGATAAGGCCCTGGTATATCACTTGCTTCCCTTCTCGGTCATTTTGATGGGAAGTATCACAGGCGTTGGTGGCGGCATGCTTCGCGATGTTTTTCTTGGCGATATCCCTCGTATTTTCCAGCGAAGCAACCTCTACGCATTTTGTGCAGTTGCTGGAGCAACCTCGTATTGGGCGCTTGTCTCTTATGTAGGTGTTACAAAAATTTGGGCGGCAGTTGTCTGCGTCGCAGTTACCGTTGGCCTCAGGCGTTGGTCGCTCAAATACAACGTGCTTTCACCTGCAGATGTTGACCTTACGCCGCACGTAATGCGCAATGTCAACAAGCTTCGTCACAAAGCTCAGAAGCCAGGTAAGCAGCCTGAGCAGAACACCCCATCAAAGTAGTATCCACCCACAATCGAACGGTCTTGGGCGATTTTTGACGGTATTGGACGATTTTACATTGCCATTGCATTGCTCTTGCATGCTGTTTACCTGCACTTTATTTAAAATCTGCCTAAAACAAAACTGGCGAGAAACCCTTGTGGCTGCAAGGTTTTCTCGCCAGATTGGTTATCTGTAAACGACGCTGTTACTTCTTGACCATGCCGTTACGAACTGCCCACTTGCGGCGCTCAGTCTCGGAAAGAATACGCTTACGCATGCGGATGTTTTGTGGCGTGATCTCAACGAGCTCGTCATCCATGATGTACTCCAGAGCCTCTTCCAGCGTAAACAGACGTGGAGGAGTCAGCTGAACTGAAATATCTGCAGTTGAAGACCTCTGGTTGCCCAAAGACTTGGTACGTGCAATGTTAACAACCATGTCGCCTGGCCTTGAACGCTCGCCAACCAGCATGCCTTCGTAGCACTCAACACCTGGAGAAACAAAGAGCTGGCCGCGCTCCTGTAGCGTACCAAGCGCATATGCAACAGCCTTCTCGGTGGACATGGAAATCATGGCGCCGTTCTGACGGCTACCAATATCACCCGCAAAAGGACCGTACTCAAGGAAGGTGTGGTAGAAGACGGCGTCACCGTGGGTAACGTTCATGACGCGCGTCTTGAGACCCATGATGCCACGGGTTGGAATCTTGAACTCAAGGTGCGTCTGAGTCTCGCCGGTGTCCATGATGGACATGGTGCCACCAACGTTACCAAAGACCTCGATGACCTTACCGGCATACTCTGGGTTGCACTCAACAACAGCCTGCTCAATAGGCTCAAGTGTGTGACCCTGAGCGTCCTTCTTGAACAGAACGCGAGGACGACCAACCTGGAATTCAAAGCCCTCACGGCGCATGCTCTCCATAAGAACGGAGAGGTGCAAAATACCACGACCAGAAACCTCAATACCTGTCTTATCAGGAAGCTCCTCGATGCGCATGGTGACGTTATTCTCGCGCTCTGTCATCAGGCGTTCTTTGAGCTGACGGCCACCAACAATGTCTCCCTCGCGGCCAACAAGTGGCGAGGTAGAAGGCTCGAAAATAATGGAAAGGGTTGGTGGATCAATCTCAATTGGATCCAGCTCAACTGGGTTCTCTGGGTCAGTGTAAACGTCACCAATATCAGTGTTATCAACGCCAACGATTGCTGCAATATCACCTGCGTCAACCTCGCTGCACTCCTTACGACCCAGGTAGTCAAAGGTGAACAGCTGCTTGACCTGGCTCATGGTACGAGAACCATCGTTTTTGACAACAAGAATCTTGTCGCCGGTATGAACGGTTCCGGAATACACGCGGCCAATACCAATACGGCCCAGGTAGTCAGAGTGGTCGATGGTAACGCACTGCATAGCAAGAGGTCCGTCGATATCAACATCTGGAGCTGGAAGACCATCAATAATCATGTCGAGAAGAGGGAACATGTTGTCGTTGTCGTCATTTGGATCAAGGCGAGCGTAGCCGTTAACGCCAGAAGCAAAGATAACGTGCTCCATGGTGAACTCAAGCTGCTCATCAGTTGCACCAAGATCCATCATCAGATCAAGTGAATCGTTGACAACAGCCTCTGGACGAGCACCGTCACGGTCAATCTTGTTGACAACCATCATGATAGATAGACCTGCATCAATGGCGTGACGCAGAACAAAGCGAGTCTGTGGCATAGGGCCTTCAGCTGCGTCAACCAGCAAAAGCGCGCCATCAGCCATCTTCAAAACGCGCTCTACCTCGCCGCCAAAGTCAGCGTGGCCAGGGGTATCAATAACGTTAATCTTAACGCCCTTGTACTCAATAGAGATATTCTTTGCCAGAATGGTAATTCCGCGCTCACGCTCCTGATCGTTGGAGTCCAGGATTCTCTCTTGAACCTGCTGGTTCTCGCGGAATGCATCGGTTGCCTTAAGCATCTGGTCAACCATGGTGGTTTTACCGTGGTCAACGTGGGCGATGATAGCAATATTTCTGATGTTGTCTTGACGCATAAGTCTCTATCTCTCGAAGGTATGTGTTTGGACTTGCTACTTCAGGTCCAATTCTTATCAGCTTTAGAACTTTAGTGCAATTACGTGCCTAGAGCGCCCAGAAATTTTAATGAACGCAGCTTTTTCATTACAGAAGTGGCTCAAGCTCCCCTGCTGGGGCGGGATCAGACCACACAAACTGGTCGCCTTGACCTTTTCCATGAACTAAAGAATATGCCGAGAAACTCTTATAGCCCTTCTCGCCAAACTCAAGAAGCACAGCATCTTCGTAACCGCCCTCTTTGAGCAGTTGAATGGCTCCCTCATATGCAAGCGCATAGCGAACAGGCTCTTCAAGTCCTGCTTCTTTATCGCCCTTCTGTTTTGCCAGGTCAAGCACGCGCTTATGGGCTCCCTCAAGCAGCTCCTCTGGACCGTCATCGGAGAACTCATAGCTTGCAACAGTGCCTGACGCGTCCTCAACTACAAGCAAAACGTTGAGTGATTGGCCATCTGCAAGCAGGTCAAATGCATCTCCAAGCAGCTCAGTTGAGAGCATATCAAGCTCGGGAGAAACTCCGTCTTTGCGCTCGTTGTTTTCGGCCATGCCGCTCCTTAGCGTCGTTTTTGTAACTATTGTTCTCTATGATACATCGCACAAGAAAAGAGGTCGAAAGCAAAAAGCCTCCGACCTCCTAGGTTTGTCAGCTATCTGTCCAAAATCTGACCGCACGGACGTTACAACAGTAAAACACCGCGTCTGAAAGCACGCGTGCTTACTCTGCCAGTACCTCGCGGATGCGCGTGGTAACTCCCTCAAGCTTGTAGCACTCAACATACTGACGAAGAGGACGTTTAATATGGTCAACAACAAAACGCTGACCATCAATATTGAACTGAGCAAGGTTCTTGTACAGGTGCTCGGTTGCTGCCTTGACCTCGTCATCATTGAATGCATAATGACCAGAAATATCAAGAATATCCAGTGACAGTTTGTGATCAGCAAGAATCTGCTCAACGGTCAGATTAACCTGGTCACCAACCATCCACTTGCGCCAACGCTCAGTCTCAATTGCCTTGACCAACAGGGTGTTTCTCAAGCCAGAGACCTCGTCTGCCTTCAGGAGACCTTCTTTAACCAGAAGATCCTCTACGTCACAAAGCTTCAAATATGCGCGAGTCTCTTCTGTTCCGTACTGTGGAGCTACGTTTGAAGCGGTTACATTTGCAGGAGTGTGCTCAAGCAGCGTCACGTCATCAAGGTAGTCTGCGTTGTGCTCCTTAAGACCAACACCGTAGCTCTTGGCCATCTTAGACAGGCTAATAGCAGCCTCAAAATCGTAGTGACCAACCTGCTCAGTAAGGCGCGTAAGCGTTCCCGTCTGACCAACAATAAAAGTTGGCATAGGCAGACCCTTAGCAGTCAACTCGCTCTTAAGCTGCTCAATAAAGGTGTGATATTTGTCGGTGGAGGTCAAGCCGCCGTTTGTCTCCTCGGTACCAACCTCATAACCAATCTCGGAAAGACCGCGAGAAACGCGTTCCTTCTCGCACCACTCAATCAAATCAACCGTACGGCGAAGAACCACATCAAGCGGAATAACCTTGCCAATCTCAAAAGGATCCTTGGTTGGGTCAATCATCAGCAGGTCAAAACCGCTAAGCATGTCGGCTAGATAGGACTTCTTGGCAAGCTCCATAGCTTCATCTTCTGGAAGGTGAGCATTACGCTCCTCATCGCGTTGCCAAGGACCACCGTGATCGCGGCAGAGATAATACAGGCCGTCAAAGCCAACCTTCTGGGCAGCTTCAGCAATATCTTCCGAGAAACGCTTCTGATCCCAAGAATTTACGTATCCGCCACCAAGCTCATCAAGGTCTACCTGGTTTCTAGATGCGATAAACATCAGAGGAAAATCGCAATCTCTACCAAGTTCAAAAGCTGCCTGGAGCAGGTTGGGCGACATTGGTCCAATTCCTAACAGTGTGGCGGACCTTCCTGTGTCCTGAAGCTTAAGCAACCCTTCAACAGCTTTTTTAATTGGTAGCTTTTCCATAATTACCCCTTCCCAAGAGTGTTTCTTGGTAATAAGAAGGGCGTGGGGGTTGAATCCCTACGCCCCTCTCCTTTTAACTTCAATTTTTAAGGTCTAAGACCAAAAGGTACATGTGTTTCTCGCTCTGTATTACTTGTTGTCCTCAAGCTTTGGCTTGGTAAGAACAAGAATTGCAACACCTACTGCAACACCAATTGCCATATCAAGGGTGTAGAGAGCAATGTTGTTTGTAGCTGCAGCAACAATCATGCCACCGTGAGGAACAAAGCACTCAATACCGTGCCAAGCAGCAAGACCGGCGCCAACTGCAGAACCAATCATGATTGCAGGCAGGGTGTGTGCAAGATCCTTAACAGCAAATGGAATTGCGCCCTCGGTAATACCAATGAGTCCCATGAAGACTGCAGAGATACCCATCTGCCTATCAGTGTCGTCAAACTTGCTGCGAGCAATAAGAGACGCAACACCGCAGACCAGTGGAGGAATAGCAACTGCAACACGGAATGCGCCGTTAGGACCATAAACACCCGCGGTCATAAGAGCCATGGTGAAGGTAGAAGCAGTCTTGTTAACTGGGCCACCCATATCAAATGCGGTCATAAGGCCAATTACAATACCAAGTACAACCGCGGAACCGCCCTGAAGGCTTGAAAGCAGGCTGGTCAGCCAGTCCATGAATGCGCCAAGTGGAGCTGCCAAAACGTAGATGTAGAGCATGCCAAGAGCCAGTGAAGACAAACTTGGAATAATCAGAATTGGCATGATGGTGCGAATTGTGTTATTGACCTTCCAGCTCTTCATCCACTGGACAAGGTAACCAGCAGCAACGCCAAGGACCATTGCGCCCAAGAAGCCAGTAGAAACTTGGACCTCACCTACAGGAACAGGATTGCTTGCCAGGTAACCAAGGACAAAACCAGGTGCCAGAGCAGGCTTTCCGCCCAAAGAATAGGCAATGTAAGCCGCAAGGACAGGAATCATCATCTTGATGCCAGCCATACCAATAAGGTTGAGGCTCTGCATCAAAGGATTGGTGACTTCAATACCGTCTTTTCCCGCAGTTCCCGTAGCCAGCGAGAAGGCCAAGAAGACTCCGCCAACTACGACAATAGGAATAAAGTACGAAACACCCGTGTTAAACGCCTTTAGAAGATCTTTGCCGACTTTGCCCAAAACTGAGGGACTCTTTTCCTCTGCCATGGGTTTCTCCTCTCTTCTTCCTTGTATTATCACTTACGCGCTTGCTACTCAGCCAGCGCAACTACCTGATCAATAACCTTTGCTGGATCTGCAATAGCCAGCGATGGATCCAGCGTAAGAACACGACCCTCGTCGCGTTTCTCGTCAAAACGCTCGTCGCCTTCAATGCCAATTGCAATGGCGAGAAGAACAACGTCGGCAGCGTCGACTTCGTCCTGCTCAAGCTCGTTCTCAATACCGTAACCGCCCTGAGCCTCTACCTTGAATTCATAGCCGCGACGCTCACACTCTTTCTCGATAGCCTCTTTTGCCATCCATGTGTGAGCAATTCCAACCGTGCAAGCGCATACAGCAACGACGTTCATAGTTATGTCCTCTCGCAAAGTAAGTTGTGAGCCCCTATGCGGGGCGCACGGGCACGTCTTTTGACGACGTACGTTTCCAACTCATACTTTGCATTGTTTCAATCTTTTTTAAAAGAGAATTTCGGTAAACGTCTAATCTACCTTGTGTTATGATGAATTTTGTTAAACGTTTAACTAACGTAGAATCCAGCACACTCACTAACGTTGGTATTTTGCAAGTACATTGTAAAGATTTCGGTGAAATGAGTGCCAATGTCTAAGACCACTATCATTGACCTTGCAAAATTAGCAAATGTGTCTATTGCTACCGTTTCGAATTACCTTAACGGACACTTTGAAAAGATGTCCGAAGCAACTAAGCAACGTATCAAAAAAGCAATCGAAAACACAGGATATATTCCAAGTGCCCAAGCTCAAGCAATGGTTAAGAAGAGCTCTGGAATTATTGCTGTTCTCATCCTGGACAACACTAATGCCTGGGCAGCTCAAATGACTAACGGTATTGAAGATGCTGCTCTTGAGGCTGGATATCAGACAATTATTTGCAATTCTCGTTTTGACCCCACGCTTGAAGCTGACTGGGTTGAGAAAATGCTTTCAATTGGAGCAGATGGCATGCTTATCCAGCCAACCAATCAGTTCAGAGCGGTAGATAGACGAATTGCTAAAGTTGGAAAACCAGTTGTCTATTTTGACTGCGACCTTCTTGCCCTTAATACTTCCTGGATAAAAAGTAATCTCTACGACGGCGTTTATTCAGCTGCAACCCGCTGCGTTGAACGCGGATACGAAAACTTTTTAATCATTGGCGGAGAGCCAAAAGGTCGTACCAGAATTGAACGAGAATCTGGCTTCACTGACGCTTTAGAGGCCTTAAATAAACCTCATGAGCGTCTCACCATGGAGCAAAGCACGCTGTCTATCTCTGACATCACGCAATGGCTCAATAATCATATTCTTCCGTCAAAGAAAACACTGGTATTTGTGCCAAATCAATGGGCTCTTAAAAGTGTCTATAATGCCTTGCAATCCTACGAAACAGTAATTCCAAAGCAAGTTGGATTGTTGGGATTCAACAACACCGATTGGACCGATTTACCTGCTAAATGCATCTCAACCATTGTTGAGCCTGTATATGAAGAGGGTTACGCAGCTTGCAAGATGCTCCTTAAAAGAATCAAAGACTCCTCGCTTGAGCCTGAACATAAGCTGCTCACCTGCAAACTAAATTGGCTCAAATCAACCATCTGACAAAAAATGGCGAAAAGACCAACTGATCTTCTCGCCATACGTTACTGCTTTAACCAAAATACTTACAGAACGTGAACCTCGTCCTTAGTGAAGTCAACAAAGGCGTGGTCACCAACGTTGTAAATCTTGTGCGTACGAGGGTTGAAGTCTGTAATCTTGATGAGGGTATCGCCAACCATAACGTGGTAGTTCTGATAGTGGCCCATGAATCGAGAAAGAACTACCTCACAGGCAAGCGTTCCCTCGTCAGCAAGGCGCGCAGACTCTGGACGAAGAACAATGCAGCATTCCTTGCCCTTGTCCAGGTGAGAACATCCACTAGCCTCAAACTCATGGCCCGCAAAGCGGCAAAGCGCGGTCTCAGAATCAAGCTTATCTGCAATAGTCGCATGCAGGAAGTTTGACTCACCAATAAAGTCTGCAACAAACTCGTCTGCTGGGTGGTAGTAAACCGTCTGAGGATCGCCAACCTGGTCAACAACACCCTTTTTCATAATGATAATGTTGTCAGAAAGCGCCATTGCCTCTGACTGGTCATGTGTAACGTAAATAGCAGTAATGCCAGCCTCCTGCTGAATGCGACGAATCTCGTTGCGCATATCAACGCGCAGTTTTGCATCAAGGTTTGAAAGAGGCTCGTCAAAGAGGAGCACGCTTGGCTCAATAACCAGAGCACGCGCCAAAGCAACACGTTGCTGCTGACCGCCAGAAAGCTGGTTGGTCATGCGCTCTTCCATGCCTTCAAGTCCAACAAGACCAAGGATATGAAGAACCTTCTCGCGAATTACTGCCTTATCCATTTTGCGGAGTTTGAGACCGTACGCAACGTTATCAAAGATGTTGTAGTGAGGAAGCAATGCATAGCTCTGGAACACCATAGCAGTATCGCGTTTGTTTGGAGTAAGCTCGTCAATCTGCTCATCGCCGAGGAAAATCTTTCCCTCATCAGGGCTCTCAAAACCAGCAATCATTCGCAGAATAGTGGTCTTTCCGCAGCCAGAAGGACCAAGCAGCGTTACAAACTCACCAGGAGCAATGGTGATATTAGCGTCTTGAACTGCGTAGAAGTCTTTTCCAGTCTTCTGATCCTGATAAATCTTGGAAATGTGCTTAAGGCGAACGCCTTTTTTCTCTGTAGCCATGTGTTACTCCTCCTTGAGTGCTCGGCTGGTGCCAAAGTGTTTGATGGCCCAATTCATTAGCAATACCGAGCCATAGGTAATAACAATCAGAATTGTCGCAAAGGCGCAGGCCATACCATATGAACCCTTACCTGCAAACTCATTAATCTGAACAGTGATGAGCAGGAACTCTGGTGTGACCAAGAGGATAACTGCAGAAATTGCGGTAATGGAGCGGACAAACGCCGTTACCAAGCCAGACAAGAACGAATCTTTAATCAGTGGCAGCGTAACGGTCATAAACACCGTAAAGCTGTCGGCGCCCATGTCGTATGCGGACTCTTCAATAGATTTATCAATCTGTCGAAGCGCCGAGATACCCGAACGTGTTCCTGTAGGAAGCGAACGCACGACAAAGACAATAATCAGGATAAGTCCCGTGCCATACAGGCCCTGCAAAAATCCTGTGTGCATAACACCGCTTGAGAAACCACGAATGTAACCAACGCCTAAAACCGTACCAGGAACTGCCATTGCAAGCATGGATACAGCCTCGATAAAACCACGGCCACGGAAGCGGCGCTTTACTACCAGATAAGAAATGATCATCGAAAGCAAGGCGGTAATTGGCGCCGCAATGAGCGAGAGCATAAACGAGTCACTAAACGCCTGCAAACCGTGGTACTTGGTAAATACCTGCTCAAACCACTTTGTTGTTAACTCGTAATTAGAGCCCCAGGAACGAACAAACGAACCATAAGGAACGCAGAGGTACATGCCAATAACAAAGAGTGCGACTAGTGCGCAAAGAATGGTAAGTGGGATGCGAACAGAATTGTCTGTAATAAGCATCCTAGCTCGCGTTGCTTTGCCCGAAAGTGTAGACGTGCTCTTTGCTTCCAACACAAACTTCTGAACAACAAACATGAGCAGCGTAATAGAAAGAAGAACAACAGCCATTGCAGCCGCACCCTGCTTGTCATACGCGCCTGTAATCTGCAGGTAGATAGTTGTTGCTAAGGTATCGTAGGAGCCACCAATAATCATTGGGTTAGCAAAGTCTGCAATCGACTCAATAAATGAGACGAGAAAAGCGTTTCCTAAACCAGGCAAAATAAGAGGAAGTGTAACGCTGGTAAATACCTTCCAGCGGCTTGCGCCCATGTCACGTGCTGCCTCTTCAAGGGATGGGTCAATGTTTTTAAGCAGGCCCTTAAGCATCATATAACACACAGGGAAGAACGACATAGTCTGGACAATAAAGATGCCCCAGAAGCCATAGATGTTGTTGTCAAAAATTCCCAAAAGACCTCGAGTAATCAGGCCTTTCTTGCCAAACATCATAATCATGGAAAGCGAAAGAACAAATGGTGGAGAAACAACAGGAAGCATGGAAACCACGCGGAAAAGGCCTGTCATAAACTTTGTACGAAGCTTTACGTACACTTCAACATACGCAAAAAGAAGGCCAATAAGCGCTGATAAAATGCCTACCGCAAAACCAACTCTGAGGGTATTGGTAATTGCGCGATCAAACGAAGGCATAGCTAAGATGCGCGTAAATACATCAAACGAAATCCCGTTATCGGAGACTACAGAGTCAACCATAAGAATGGCAAGTGGATACAAAATAAAAAGGGTTAAGAAGGCGATAAGAACGACAATGGTCGTTATCAAAATTGGATCGCCAAGGAGCTTTTTTCGCTCAAGTTGAGCGCTCTGGGATTTTGCCATGCTGGTCCTAACTCTGAAACACTAAACCTATACGCAAAGCTCTATGTGGAACTGGGTAGGCAGATCTCTGCCTACCCAGTATAATCTGCCACTCAGATCTTGAGCAACAGCATTGTTTGCTTGCTTTCCGGCGTTGGTTTTACTCCGTCTTAAAGCGGCTATCTCCGCCACCAAGAGCTTCCATAACGTCCTTGACATACTGCTCGGTGTGCTTCTTAGCATCCTCGAAGTTGTAGTCCATGACATTGTTTGGATCAAGGCCATACTCAGTAGCAATCTCAGGCTGCTTTGCGTTATCAATCACCAGGAACTGGTAAGAGCCATTCTTCTGAGCAAGATCAACGCATGCTGGTGAAAGTGCATACTCAATCCAGAGTTTAGCGGCATTTGGATGCGCAGCACCCTTGAAGATTGCAGTTGCGCCAACCTCGTATGATGCGCCAGAGCTTGGAATCTGAAGACCAACATTCTCATGCTCTTGGTCAACAATCTGATAAATGCCGTCGTGGAGCATACCAATTCCGATGGTGCACTCGCCTGTTCCGATAGCCTTGGAAGGACCAGAACCACTCTTGGTGTACTGAGCAATGTTCTTATCAAGGTCAACAAGATACTGAATGCCCTGATCGTGACCATACTTCTGAATAACGGTGTTGATAATCAGCTTTGCAGTACCAGCGGTGTTGTAGTTAGAAGACCAAATAAGACCCTTATATTTAGGATCGATAAGATCTTTGTAATCCTGAGGAACATCAAGCTTAAGACGCTGGAGCTCTTCCTTATCGTACAGAATGCCCAGGATGCCCTTATAAATTCCGTACCAGTCCTTATTTGTACTCTTGAACTTATCGGAAATAAGGTGAGATGCATTCTTTGGCTCGTACTGCTCAAGAAGGCCCTTTGAGGAGGTAACATTGTAAGGATCGGTTGTTCCGCCAAACCAAACATCTGCTGATGGATGACCGTTCTCTTCCTCAATCTTTGCAGCAACTTCTCCGGTTGAAAGACGCTGTACCTGAACATCAATGCCATACAGACTCTTGAAGTTGGCACAAACTGCGTTTAGATACTCCTCTTCACAGGAACCGTAAACGATCAGCTTACCCTCTTCTTTTGCTGCCTTTACCAGCTCTTCTGGTGCACCAACAGTATCGGTAGAGTTGGTGTCAGATTCTTTTTTCTCGCCAGCATCAGAATCGGACTTTTTGCAAGCTGCGATACCCAGGCCTGCTACAACTGCGCTGACTCCAAAAAAGTTACGACGAGTAAGGTTTGACATAAGAACTCTTTTCTCTCCTTGTGGTCACCCACAGCTCCAATGAAAAGAACATACTCCTGTGTAAATCGTACTCAAACTTTTTCGAAAATATTTCAACTATTCGATAAGTGGCTGATATTAGCGGCTATCGGTATGTTTTGACGTATCTAAGCAAAAAGACCAGGGACAAAATCCCTGGTCTTGAACATTTGGTGGAGAATAGGGGGATCGAACCCCTGACCTCAGGCTTGCAAAGCCCGCGC
>CALKTD010000007.1 GCA_937997345.1 uncultured Atopobium sp.
CCTCCCGGTTATCAGCCGGACGCTCTGACCAACTGAGCTACAGGCCCAACGCAGGGAAAAATAATACCTCCATACTTCTCATAGGTCAACACTTTTTTTGTTTTGTTTTAAAGTTTCTTGAAACTGGGTATGAAAGCAGAACAGAGAGTCGTAGACTATCTGCCTAAAGATTGATAAAAGGCGTGTTATTTGGAGTATTTGTGTCACTAAAGCGTATGGACATACAGACAGTTGTTGTCGGAGGAGGACCAATCTCTTCCGTTATTGTCCTGCGTCTTCATGACCCACGCGGCGTCTCTTCCTTAAGTCTTCCTATCAAAATTGGCAACATTGAGGCATCCGCTATCAGCCTAGGCATAGATCAAGAGTCTGCCGAGAGACCTCTAACGCATGACCTTCTCCGCTCCGTTCTTGATTCTCTGGACGCAGACATTAAAAGCGTGCGCATCGTAGGCGTTCGCGGCACCACGTTCTTCTCGCAAATTGAGCTTATCTCTAAAGAGGGAGAGCATATTTACGTGGATGCTCGTCCATCAGACGCAATTGCGCTGGCAGTAAGAACAAACGCTCCCATCTTTGCTGACGAGAGCGTTCTAGAAATTGCTGCTGCTCCAGACTTTACTGATGTCGAGAAGGACGTTCAGGCCCAAGAGCTTGAGGAGTTCCGTCAGTTTATTGAGGATGTCTCTCCTGAGGATTTCTCATAAGTCCTGTTCTAGGGCGGATTTTAGTGCCATTGGTACATTTTTTCTTCCCTACACCAAACTCCAGGCTGTGTGATCGGTGTGAAGTAACTCATGTGCGCGCTTGGACCCACGTTCTCCAAGATAGTTGTCATAACAGGCAATAATCATAGGGTTCTCGTGGCAGAATCTGATTTGAGACTTGTTGTCTAACGTGCGCAAAACCTCCATTCTGTCTGGAACACTATTGCATCCATCGTGAATTGGTTGTCCACCGCCGCCAACACAGCCACCAGGACAAGCCATCACTTCAACAAAATCATACGATGCGGCTCCCGTAGAAATTGCTTCAAGCAGTGCCGAGGCATTCTTTAATCCGTGGGCAATAGCTACGTTGAGCTTCTTGCCAGGCAATTCAAAGGCTGCTTCTCGCCAGCCCTTCTCGCCACGAATGGTTTCAAACGTATCTACGCTTGGGTTTTCTCCCGTGATGAAGTTGTAGGCGCTGCGTAGTGCTGCCTCCATAACGCCGCCTGTAGTGCCAAAGATGGTGCCTGCACCAGAGCCAAAGCCTAGAGGTGTATCCAAAGGTTCTTCTGCAATCTGCGCCACGTCAATATGAGCCGCTTTAATCATGCGACCGAGCTCTCTAACCGTAAGAACAGTATCAACATCTTGGTCCTGCCCATTTGCGCTGTTCATTGACGGATATGCGGCCTCTTCTTTCTTTGCAATGCAGGGCATGGCAGAAACCGAGTAGATATCTTTTGAGTCAACTGCCAGGGCTTCCGCGTAGTAACTCTTTGCAATAGCGCCAAACATTTGCTGAGGAGACTTAGCAGAAGACAACTGTGGTAAAAACTCTGGATAGCGAGCTTTCACAAACCTTACCCAACCAGGACAGCATGAGGTAAAGAGCGGAAACTTATGCTCTTTACCATCGGAAAGTATGTTGATAAGCTCGGTTGCTTCCTCCATGATGGTAAGGTCCGCCGCAAAATCGGTATCAAAAATGTAATCAAAGCCAATTTTTCTTAGGCATGCTGCTAGGCGCTCTACCGTTGCTTCTTCTCGAGGTAATCCAAGTTCTTCTCCCCAGGAGGTACGCACAGAAGGAGCAATTTGAATGAGCGTTATCTTCTGCGGGTCATCGATTGCCTTAAGCACACGTTCGGTATCGTCGCGTTCTCTCAGTGCGCCTGTTGGACAGTTAACTACGCACTGGCCGCAAATGACGCAGCCGGATTCTTGAATGCTCTTTTTACCTTTGACGTTGATGGATGCGTGGATAGTTCTATTAGAGATATCCCAAACGCCAAGTGTTTGGACTTTCTCGCACACCTGAATACACCTAAGACACTTGATGCACTTATTGTTGTCGCGAATGAGTGGAAATGCGGTGTTCCATGCTTCGTTAGGAAGATTTTTCTCATACGGCTTTGAGTAAATTCCCAGGTCATTTGCAAGAGACTGGAGCGAGCAGTTCTGTGAACGCACGCAACTGGTACACTCAGAATCGTGCTGAGAAAGCAAAAGTTGCACGTTTGTCCTGCGAACTTCTCGCGCCTTTGCGCTGTTTGTCTTTACCACCATGCCTTCAGCAACAACGGTGGTGCAAGATGCCACAAGATGATCTGCACCTTCAACCTCAACTGCACAAACGCGGCAGCCTCCTACCTCGTTGATGTCCTTGAGGAAGCATAAGGTTGGAATTGAAAGTCCAACGGAGCGGGCGGCGTCCAAAATTGTTGTGTTCTCAGGAACGGAGAGTTCAAAGTCGTCAATTATGAGGTTTACCATTGGTGATTCCTTCCCCCTCTGAAGGCACCATAGCCAAAATGGTCACAACGCAAACAACGAGCTGCTTCTTGGTGAGCTTCTTCTTCCGTTAAGCCAATCTCAACCAAATTCCAGTCATGAACACGCTCAGATGACTCCCTTTCTTTCATCTCACAGCGACCACACTGCCTGAGGCCCTTAATCTTCAGTGATGGAAGCTCCACATTGAGGGTAACTTTATGATCACATCCAAGTGAACGGTCAATATTTGCAGTGGCAACTTTACCTGCTTCAATAGCTTTGATAACCGTCGAAGGTCCAGACTTACAATCTCCTCCCGAGAACACACCCGGGAAACCCTCAATAGAGCCATCTGACGCGGTCACAATTCTGTTTTTCTGTACCGGGATACCTATAGCCTCAAAGCTCTGATATTCGATGTCTTGTCCAATGGCAACAAAAACCTTGTCACAAGGGACAACTCTGGTTTCTTCTTGCGACGCGCGAGGCGCAGGACGTCCCCACTTAGGAGCTCCAATAATCTGTGGTTGGACGAGAAGACCACTCACGTTTCCAGCTCCATCCGAAACGATAGAAAGTGGAGAAGTAAGCTCTAAAATTTCGCAACCTTCTGCCTGAGCTCCAGCGATTTCTGCATCTTGTGCGGTCATATCTGTAACACGTCTGCGGTAGACAATAGAAACTTTCTTGGCACCCAGTCTGACGCTGGTACGAGCAACATCCATGGCAACATTTCCACCGCCAATGACAACAATCTCTTGACCAGAAAGATCTGGAATGTCGTAATCTCCTACTGCTCGCAGGAGCTTAACTGCGGATTCGACGCCGTTAAGATCTTCTCCCTCAAGACCAAGTTTTTTATCGGTATGTGCTCCAATGCCTACAAAAACGGAATCGTATGTCTTTCGGAGCTCTTGGAGTTCTTCTCCCAAGACTGGATGCTCAAGTTCAACTTCAATACCTGCAGATAAGAGCCAGTCAATCTCTGACTGAAGGCGCTCACGAGGCAGTCGGTAGTTTGGAATTCCGTAGCGAAGCATGCCACCCAAGTGTTTTCTCGCCTCAAAAATCTTTACGCTGTGTCCCATAGTTGCCAGATAATACGCACAAGAAAGACCTGCTGGTCCCCCACCAATTACGGCAACTTTCTTTCCCGTTGCAGGTGAGCACTCAGGAGCATATGTTTCTTCCATATGCTCGGCTGCAAAGCGTTTAAGTGCCAGGATATTAAGGGGATTGTCCACCATGGCACGGCGGCAGTGCATCTCACAGGGGTGCTCGCAAACAAGACCACAGACCAGCGGCAGCGGGTTGTCTTTCCTGATGACTTTAATGGCGTCAGTGTAGCGGCCCTCTTCCACCAGGGAAATGTATGCTGGAATATCAACGTGTGCAGGACATCCACGTACACACGGAACTTCTCCTTGCACATCATAGCCGCATGAATGCGTTTTGACGTGCTGTTCAAAGTCATCTCTGAAGCCAGATAATGCGGTAAGTACCATCTCTCCGGCTTCGTAGCCAATGGCACAATCGCTTGAGAGATAGGTGGTTTTAGCTGTTCTCTCGAGCAAATCAAGGGTGTACTCGGTTGCTTTATTTTCAAGCACATCTTCAAGCAGGTTACTAAGGGCACTAAGGCCAATTCTACAAGGGGTACATTTCCCGCAGCTTTGTGTTGCACAAAGCCTTACCAACGCAGCCGTAAATTCGACAGGACAAGGCACAATTGAACTCACCGAGAGGCGACGCTCAAGAGCATCTCGCAAATCGTCCATTACGGTCTGTGCGTGGCTAAGCTCCATAACGTGAAGTCTGGCCATTGTTCTCTCTCCGTAGATTCTAAAATGACTATGACGTGCAAATAGACGCTAGTCGTTCCCAACTTTAGCCTAGGGAAAAAGGACAACTGGCTTATCTTTTATATAAAAATCATTACCGTTAGCGTGCTGATTTTCTCGGTAAACGAAAAGAGCTCAAGAGAATTACCTCCTGAGCTCTTCAAATTACGTATAGCTGAAATGCTTATTCGTCATCATCCAGCAGTGAATCGTCCAGTACTTCCTCTTCATCTCCGAGGTCAACAGACTCTGCCTCATCAGCATCGCGAGCGCCTGCTGCCATCAGATCAAGCATACCTTGGTTCTCTGCGTGCTTAGGAGCCTTCTTTTTGTTGGCAACCATACGAGCAACTGCAGAAACGACGTCAGTACCTGAGAGGTTCATAACCTTGACTCCCTGAGTGGAGCGGCCAAGCTTGGAGATATCGCCAGCCTTGACGCGGATTACAACGCCCTCCTCGGACATGATCATAATCTCGTGCTGAGGACCAACAACGCGGCAGGCAACCAGGTTACCCTTCTTCTCCGTCATTGTGATGGTAAAGACGCCCTGTCCACCACGCTTGTGAACTGGATACTCAGAAATTGCCGTACGCTTTCCGTAGCCCTTCTCGGTAATAACGAAAAGGTCACCATTGCCATTGGTAATTTCCATGCCAAGCATAGTCGCATCGCCCTTGAGCGTGATACCACGAACGCCAGAGGTACCGCGTCCCATGCTTCTTGCCTCTGCCTCGTCAAACAGGATTGCCTTGCCGTCGGAGGAGCACAGAACAACCTTGTCACCTGGGTGGACACGACGGACGTTAACAAGCTCGTCGCCATCCTTAAGGTTGATTGCAATGAGGCCGTCCTTACGGGTACGGTCGTACTCAGACATTGCTGTCTTCTTGACCATTCCCTGCTTAGTAGCAAACATCAGGTAGTTGTCTTCTGGGAAGTCGCGAGTAGTAATAACCGCCTTGACCTTCTCGCCCTCTGCAAGTGTCTCGATGACATTGATGATGGCGCTACCCTTAGTAGTTCTGTTACCAACCGGAAGCTCGTGGACCTTGAGTCGGTACACCTTACCAAAGTTGGTAAAGAACAGCACGTAATCGTGGGTAGAAGCAACAAAGAGGTTCTCGACAAAATCGTTCTCTTTGAGAGAGACACCCTGAACACCCTTGCCGCCGCGCTTCTGAGAACGATAAATCTCAACAGGAACGCGCTTTACGTAACCTGCGTGAGTAACGGTAACAACCATATCCTCTTCAGCGATAAGATCCTCGACGTCCAGATTCTGAATGTCCTGGTCGGAGATTTGCGTACGACGCTTGTCAGCATAGCGGTTGGAAATCTCTCGGAGCTCATCAGCAATAACAGCCAGAATCTTTTCCTCGTGAGCGAGAAGATCCTCGTAGTAGGCAATATCAAGTCTGAGCTGGGAAATCTCGTCAACAAGATCCTGACGAGCAAGACCGGTGAGGCGGCGCAGACGCATCTGAAGGATTGCCTCGCCCTGAATCTCATCCAGGCCAAAACGCTCGTTCATGCGCTTCTTTGCCTCAGCATCATCCTGCGAGCTGCGGATGATGTGGACAATCTCGTCGATGTTATCAACTGCGGTCAGAAGACCTTCCAAAATGTGGACACGCTTCTGTGCCTTGTCCAGGTCAAACTCAGTACGACGGCGTACAACATCAATCTGGTGATCAATGTAGTGACGAAGAATCTCGCGAAGAGAAAGGGTACGAGGAACACCGTCAACCAAGGCCAGGTCAATGATGCCAAAGTTGGACTGGAGCTGAGTCTTCTTGTACAGGTTATTCAGAACAACCTGTGGAACAGCATCACGCTTGAGATCCAAGACGATGCGCATACCCTTACGGTTGGACTCGTCGCGCATGTCAGAGATGCCTTCAATTTTCTTCTCGTTGACTGCCTGAGCAATCTTCTCCTGAAGAAGACCTTTGTTAACCTGGTAAGGAATCTCGGTAACAACAAGGCGCTGGCGACCACTCTTGACTTGTTCAACGTGAACCTTTGCACGGACAGTAATAGAACCGCGACCAGTCTCGTAGGCGTCCTTGATGCCCTGAGTACCCATGATGATGCCGCCTGTTGGGAAATCAGGACCAGGTAAAACGGTCATGAGCTCCTCAGTGGTAACGTCAGGGTTCTCAATCATCATGCAGACAGCGTTAGTAACCTCACCAAGGTTGTGAGGAGGAATGTTGGTAGCCATACCAACTGCAATACCTGAAGAACCGTTAACCAAAAGATTTGGGAAACGCGCAGGAAGAACTGCAGGCTCTGTCAGAGACTCATCATAGTTTGACTGAAGATCAACGGTGTTTTTGTTAAGCTCTGCCAGCATCTCCATAGCACTTCTGGTGAGACGTGCCTCGGTATAACGCATTGCTGCTGGTGGATCACCGTCGATAGAACCAAAATTTCCGTGACCATCAATCAGAGGAAGTCTCATCGAGAAATCCTGAGACATACGGACCATGGAGTCATAAATAGCGGAGTCACCGTGTGGGTGGTACTTACCCATGACTTCACCGACTGCCCATGCAGACTTCTTATGTGGACGATTTGGCGTAATGCCAGCCTCGCTCATTGCGTACAAAATACGGCGGTGAACAGGCTTAAGGCCGTCTCGAACATCTGGAAGTGCACGAGCAACAATAACGGACATGGAATACTCGAGGAAGGAAGTCTTCATCTCTGAGGACAAATCGGTTGGCTTAAGCGTGCCACCGTGAATGTCTGAGAGGTCAAGACGAGTACCAGCCTCATCAGAGATAATGTGTGAAGTTTCTCCCGTTATTAGATTTTCCCCAGTCTCTGAGTCAAACTCGTCAGAGTCTTCTTCTACCTCGTCATCTTCGTATTCTTCATCCATATCGTTTTGTGCATCAAGGTCTTGATCCTCGTCTGCACCAAAAAGATCATCATTCATATTTTTATCGTCTGCCACAAGTTACCCTTTCATTTTCTGTCTAATGATTTAGCGAGAAACCATTAAATATCCAGGAAGCGGACGTCTTTTGCATGTGTTTGGATGAAGTCTTTACGCTTCTCAACCTGGTTGCCCATAAGGTCAGAGACCGCGCGATCAGCGGCAAGAGCATCATCGATGGTTACCTTAAGAAGAATGCGGTTCTTTGGCTCCATAGTGGTTGCCCAAAGCTGCTCTGGATCCATCTCACCAAGACCCTTATAACGTTGGATGGTGAACTTGGTGTTGTCCTCAAACTTCTTTGTCTCAAGAGTAAGTTCTTCATCGGTATAAATGTATTTACCGTTCTTTTTGCCCTTTGGCTTGATCTGATACAGAGGAGGCTGAGCAACGTAGATATAGCCCGCGTCAATCATTGGCTTCATGTAACGATAGAAGAAGGTAAGCAAAAGAATTCTAATGTGAGAGCCGTCAACATCAGCATCGGTCATAATGACAATCTTGTGATAACGAGCCTTCTCAATATTAAATTCATCTCCAACACCAGTACCAATAGCGGTAATCAGCGAAGTAATGGTGTCAGAAGAAAGTGCGCGGTGAGCCTGTACACGCTCAACGTTCAAAATCTTTCCGCGAAGTGGAAGAACTGCCTGGATAGAACGGTCGCGTGCCATCTTTGCAGAACCACCTGCGGAGTCACCCTCAACGATGAAGAGCTCAGTCATCTCTGCATCACGAACGGAGCAGTCGGCAAGTTTTCCAGGAAGAGCAGCAGACTCAAGAAGTCCTTTGCGGCGTGTTGCTTCACGAGCTTTACGAGCAGCAAGACGTCCTTTTGCAGCCTGAGTTGCTTTCTTAAGAATCTCTTTTGCCTGGTTAGGATGCTCTTCAAGATACTCTGAAAGGCCCTGAGTAACAATCTTGTTAGTAAGAGTCCTCATGTAAGAACTACCAAGCTTAGCCTTTGTTTGACCCTCAAACTGGGGATCTAGCAGTTTAACTGAAATTACTGCAGTAAGGCCTTCTCGAATATCATTACCCTCAAGCTTAGGATCTTTCTCTTTAAGAAGACCCTGCCTAGTGCCGTAATCATTTATCACCTTAGTAAGAGCGGTACGGAAGCCCTCGAGGTGCATTCCGCCTTCCTCAGTAAAAATGTCATTTGCAAACGAAAGAGTTCTATCACTGAACTCAGTATTCCATTGAAGTGCAACCTCGACCTCACCCATCTGCGATATAGGGGCATCAGGATCAGATTTACCTTCAATATAGATAGGGCGAGAAAGTCCTGGTAAAACGGTTTTCTCGTCATTAAGGTACTTAACAAAGTCGATGATGCCGCCAGCATACTGGAAATCAACTTGACGAGGAGTGAGCTCACGCTCATCAACAAGAGTAATTTTAAGGTTCTTGTTAAGGAATGCGGTTTCCTGGAGACGGTCACGAAGTGTATCAAAGTTATACGTAGTGGTCTCAAAAATCATGTCATCTGGCCAGAAGGTAATAATGGTACCTGTAGTCTTAGAAGTACCAATTTCCTTCATTTTCTGAACAGTCTTGCCGCGCTCAAAAACCATCTCATAAATCTTGCCGTCACGCTTAACCTGTGCAATAAGCTTCTTAGAAAGAGCATTTACAACAGAAACGCCAACGCCGTGAAGGCCACCAGAAAATTTGTATGAGTCGTTATCAAACTTACCGCCAGCATGCAGGATAGTAAGAACAACCTCAAGAGTTGGAATCTTTTTCTGAGGATGAAGGTCTACAGGAATACCACGGCCGTTATCTTCAACAGAAATAGAGTTATCTGGATGAACGGTTACCTTAATTTTGGAGCAATAACCAGCCATTGCCTCATCGACTGAGTTATCTACAATCTCCCAAACAAGGTGATGCAGACCAGAAGCTGAAGTTGTACCAATATACATACCTGGACGCTTACGAACAGCCTCAAGGCCTTCAAGGATCTTAATCTCTGTACCGTCATACTTATTTTCTTTTGCCACGTAAGTCCTCTCTTCAATTGTGAGCGGAATGATATAGATATTTTACTATGAAATCGCCAAAATCAACTCGGCACAGAGAAATTTCATTGTTTAAACAGTAATATTTGGTATCTGAGAGGCTCTGTAAAGAGATTTAAGGACAGATTAGTGACAGATTAGACTAAAGACTCTTTTTTTGTCTAAAACTTGCTTCAATCGCTTTATAAGCCGTTGATTTAAGTGGCTCAGAAAGTCCAGAAACTAACTCAGAAATTTGTAATTTCTCTTCTGGTGTGAGTTCTGGAAGATCTTTTTTCTCTTCTTTTTGGCCCTGTGCTTGCTTTTCTGAGGAGTCATCTTCTTTACCAGCATGTCTATTGTATTTGTCCAGCTTAAATTCAAGGTCTGAGAACTCCAGGCCTTGCTCTGAGAGCCTGGCTCTATAAATTTCTCTTTGTGCAAGAAAATCAATCATGCACATACGATTATCTACATAGACAGTAAGCACAGGGAACTCTCTACCAGCTACTTCTCTGACAAATACGCCGGTTGTATGTTCTGTCTCTCTTTCACCATTTGCTTCAATCCACGCAAGATAGGCACGACGATTTTTTGACATGCTCTTAGAATCTCTGAAGGTTCCAAGCAGAGAACTCATTAAATCTTTTGCGTTTTCATTTCCACCACGCGCAGGTATTTCTTGTTGATTATTCATCGCTAAACCTAACTATCTGCGCTTTTTCTAAAACCTCTTCAGAGAAATACCCAAGGTTTGTAGTGGTAATTACCGTTTGAATGTCATGGAATGCAAATTCCATGATTGCTTTTCTGCGGTCTTCATCAAGCTCACTCATAACATCATCTAAAAGCAGCAAGGGTTTCTCGCCAAGTAGTTCTTCTGAAAGGAGAACTTCTGCCATCTTAAGTGCTAAAACGACAGTTCTAATTTGGCCTTGAGAACCAAAATTTCTAGCGTCTTTACCCTCAATTAAAAACTCAACGTCGTCTCGATGAGGTCCTTTTGTACTTTGCTGACGACGAATATCATCCGTGTGAGCTTCGCTTAAAGTCTTCAAGAATTGATCAGTAATTTCTTCTCTAGTGGCCTCAAGAGATACCTCTCCAATTGAAGAAATATAGCTCATTTCTAGGTGTTCTCCACCAGAGAGTTCCTGGTAGATCTCACATGTCTTCTTTGCCAGGCGATCAAACAAATGAATTCGTGCATGAAGAAGCGTAGCCCCTCCTCTTGCAAGTGAAAGATCCCAAGCATCAAGCAAGTTTTCATCTGGCCAATCAGATTTAAGCAGCTTATTTCTTTGCTCAACTGTCTTGGTATATGCCGAGAAGACCTTGAAGTAGCTTTTATTTGCCTGGCGGCCAAAGTCATCAAATTCTTCTCGGCGATACGATGCGCCACCTTTAATCATTGAAAGGTCATCGGGATTAAAAAGTACCGACATCAGTGTTCCAGAAATATCTGCAGCCTGACATTTCTTGCCATTCTTTAAAAATTGGCGGCGTCGTTCTGTAATGGTGCAGATATTTTCTAGCTTTCTTCCATCTCCTATAAGAGAAATCTCTATCTTTGCCTCAGAAGTACCTGTAAGAAGGAGTTGTGAAGGTGTGGGTTTTCTAAATGAATACCCAGCAGTAAGGAGTTGTAGTGCTTCAACAGTATTTGTCTTACCTGCAGCGTTCTTTCCTACAAAAATAGTAGTTTGTGCAGATAAATCTATCTCTTTCGAAGAAAAACAACGAAAGTTATACAGCAGAACATGTTCAACTTTAAGTCCCACACAACCCCTATCAAATTAGAGGCGAACAGGCATCAGAAGATACAAGTAGTTAACCTTGCCGTTTGATTTGAAAATAGCTGGCTGAGAAGGACCTTGAAGCTCAAGGCGCAGAAGATCCTTAGAAGGAGCAGCGTTTACACAATCAAAGACATAGTGATAATTCAAAGCAATTGAAAGAGAATCTCCCTCAATCTGAGCTTCAATATGCTCGGAAGACTCACCCTGATCTGGTGAGGATGCAGAGAGCTTAACTTCTTTACCATTGGCGTCAACATCAAAACGAACTGAAGGATTTGCTAGTGCAATAACAGAGACGCGCTTCAGGGCTGCAGAGAAATCTTCAACGTTGATATCAACTGACGCGGTGCAAGACGTAGGAAGTAGCTGCTTATAGTCAGGGAAATGACCTTCAATCTTACGAGAGATGTGAGTGGTGTTTCCAAACTGGAAGACTACCTGATTGTCCGTAGTACCAATCAAAACCTTCTCAGTCATGCTACGCATGGAAAGAACATCATGGAACACTTCACCAGAGATAATTGCACTAAAAGACTCACCTGCTGGAGTATCTGTGTTGGAATCACAAACGGCAAGACGGAATGAGTCAGTAGCAACAAGACGAATAGTGTTGTCCTCAACAGTGAGAGAAATTCCCTGAAGAATAGGACGAGAAGCTTCCTTAGAAGTTACGCGATACACTTTATCGACCATAGTTGATAGAAGCTGGCTTGGGAGCTCACAGGTTTTCTCAAGATCAAACTCTGGGAATTGAGCCCAGTCGTGAGCAGAAAGAGTATTAAGTCTAAAAGACGAACGCTGGCATGTTACAGAAAGCGTACGCTCTCCACCCTCAAAAGTAATTGCAGCATCAGGAAGATTTTTAACAATATTCTGGATAACTTTTCCAGAAACAACTGTTTCTCCTTCTTCTTCTACGTTTGCTGCAATTTGATGCTTAATAGAAATAGTTAAGTCGCTGGATTGTAACTCAAGCATGCCATTGAATGCTTTGAGGTAAATACCAGAGAGAATAGGAAGTGTTGTATTAGAACCAATGCCCTTAGAAACAATATCAAGTGCCGTCTGGAGAGCGGATTGACTTACGGTAAATTTCATGACGACCCTTTCTATTATTTCTTAGATAAGAATAAAAATATCGTAGTAATAATAAGCTATGTTGAAAAGAAGAAAGCTTTACATTTCTAGAGGTAGAAATATGTTTCTAGAGGTCAGATTTGTTTGCTTATTTTTGACATTCATAAACAAAGTAAAACTCCCCCTCTTAAACTCTCAACAATAAATCATTACTTCTCTTCACCAATTAACATCTTACAAACAGGTTTTAAACACTAACTTTGTTCAAGGATAGTCTTCTTTAGTTGAGAAATTTGATCATAGAAACTTTTGTCTTCTTTGATTCTCTCTTCTATTACCTCAATACTGTGCAAAATAGTTGCGTGTTTTCTTCCACCAAAATGCTTACCAATATTTACCAGCGTGTATTGGCAAAGGTCGTGAGCAAGATAAATTGCAACGTGACGAGGTTCTGCAATCTCTTTATTTCTCTTGTTGCCAACAATATCGCGATGACTAATACCATAGACATTCTCTACGACTTCTTGGACCTTCTCGATATTTACGGTCTTTGAAACGCGACGCCAGAGTGTGTCTGCAATCTTATCGATTTCTTCCTGTTTAATATTTGTGCCAGATTCTTTTGCTTTAATCTGACCAGTTACACAGCGATTACAGAAACCCTCAAGCGTTCTAATACTTTGACCAGCCTTGTCAGCCATGTAACGATGGATGTCCTCTGGCAAATCGTCTGCAGAAAGAGAAGAATTTCTTTCTTTAAATGCACGGTCGCAGAAGACATGAATAAGATTGAGTTTCATCTCGTAGCTTGGATACTCAATACCAATAACGATGCCACCACTCATACGAGAAGTAATACGATCATCAAATCCGTCAGATCCCATACCAAGCTGAGCAGGTGTTCTATCTGCGGCAAGAATAATCTGCTTACCTCTGTCAATAAGAGAGTTAAAAATATTGAAGAAGAAGTTAATAGTACCTGCTTTACCAGCAAGTTTTTGGACGTCATCGATGATAAGAACATCAATGTTTTGGTAGTTATTACTAAGCTCTGTTGCGGCGTTTCCTGACGCGTTTTTACGAACTGCATTTACGTAGTCATCAACAAAGGCATCTGCATCTTTGTAAACACAAACGCGTTCGATATCTTCAGAGTTGATGTAGTTTTGAACCGCGCGTAAAAGGTGAGTTTTTCCAAGACCACTTGCACCGTAAATAAACAGCGGGTTTGCCTTACCTTTTGCGTCGTTTGCAACATTTAATGCATGCTGATGTGCAAGCTCATTCTCGTCACCAACAACAAAGCGATCAAACGTGAGGTTTGAATTGAAAGATGTCTCCTCATAAAGAGGATTACTCTTACGGCGCTTTAAGGTCTGTTGTTTTAATTCTTCAAGACTTTGTTCTTGGGATTCAAAATCTTGAATCTGCTCTGGAACAACTGCTTGTATAGGAGCAGTTTTTTGCTTCCAAGCATTGAACTCTTGAGGAGTCATTGTGGAAGTAGTGGTAACAGGAGTAGAAGACTTTGTAAGAGTAAGGCTCAAAATAATGTCTTCAAAGGCTGCTGCCGAAAGGCATCTCTCAACAATCGGCATATTCTTAAGAATACGGTTATATGCCAAGCGCATTGATGTTTCAGCACACAGTGCGTTATCTTCAACTTTAATTGGAGTGCAGGTTCTCAACATAGCGATAAAAGCCTCTGGCTGATTCTCTTCGACCAAGAGGTCAATTGCGTCTTGCCACAGAGCTACTGCGTCTGAATCAATTGATGCATCCATACGTGTCCAATCAAAATGTTGAAAATTGGGACACCTAGTATAGAGGAATGTTGATAACTTTCAGCGAATAATGTTGAGAAACTCTATGAAAGGAGAGTTTCTCCAATAGTAGTGAGCTTATATTTCTGCCCAACTTTTCCGATTATTCCTATGTTTACCAGCGATTTTAATTCTCTTGACCACGTTGGTGTTGAAAGTCCATAGGTACTTGTTAACTCCGTTGCTCCAACCCATTCATGTTCAGAAAGGTATTGAAGAACTTGTTTTGTTCGATCTGTAAGAACCAGATTAGGAAGCTGTGCAGCTGTCTGATGAGATACTGCTTGTGGAGCATGTGAAACTGTCTGTTGGTTCTGATTTACAGGTAATTCTTCAGCTTCTTCTTGAGTTGGAAGCGTCTGAATGTGCGCATCTTTAGAGCGGCGTGTTGACAAGGTAACAATGGTTCCGCCAGAGATATTGTCTTCGAGGGTAAGACTTCCGCCCTTCTCAACCATGTATTGTTGAGCATAAGGAAGGCCAAAACCAACGCCTCTAATAAACGATTTCATCTCTTCTGTTGCAGAAGAAGTACCAAACTCAAGAGCTCGATTTTTCTCTTTAATACCAGGTCCCTGGTCTGAAAACCTAATGGTATTTCCATTATCCATGATTGAAATTGTAGGTGCTACAAATCGAGCGTGAATGAAATTTTCCACAATCTCGCGCATAACCATAAAAGGAATTTTTCCACCCTGCTCATGAGCGAGTTGGTTAACGGTAGCTGCGATTTCATCAAGATAAGAACGAACGTCTTTTGGTTCTACGAGAACAACACGAGGTGCTGCGGCTTTATCGTCATACACTGCAATACGTGCAGCATAACGGACAGTAAGAGAATTATCAGAACCAGCGTCTTTTTCATTCTGGTTTGTGTTTTCCTCAACAAAAGGAAAGAAATCTCTTGCCATGACACCCCCTTTTCAACAATTGTTAAACAAATGAAGAAAACTTTTCGTTTTCTTTCACGATGAATGAAAGTTTTCAACAAGTGTTAAACATCTGTAGATAACTTTATATCTTTGTGAAAGACGTACTGAATGATAGTAGCATTTAACGGATATATTTCAGCTTGCAGAAATATTCCTTTCAACAAATTTCTTCACTTATCATAAGTGAAATTTTCAAAATGAAAGGTTTTCTCGCTAGGTTTTTGAATAAAAAAGAGAAAAAGTTGAGGTATTTGCGTAGAAAATTTGACAGGTACCCATAAACGCGAGTACAATCTGTAGGCTTTTTAATCGATACTGTACCCGTTCGGGAGGAAATAGCTATGAAGCGTACCTACCAGCCAAATAAGCGCAAGCGCGCAACTACCCACGGTTTCCGTGCACGTATGGCAACTAAGAATGGTCGTGCCGTTCTCGCTCGCCGCCGCCTTAAGGGCCGTAAGCGCCTCACCGTCTAAGGAATGTTTCTGTGAAGACCATTAAATCTCGTTCAGAGTTTGAAAGGGTCTTCTCTGCGGGGAAGAGGGCTCAAAGTTCTGTTCTTCGTATACGAGTAGCACCATCCACTGAGGCACATCCTTCCGAGGTAGCCTTTGTAGCTCCAAAAAGATTAGGTAACGCCGTATTTAGAAACAGGTGTAAACGCGTTCTGCGCGAAGCAGCTCGAAAGAGCGGTTTACCTGTTGAGGGATACGGCATTATTCTCTTTGCGACTAAAGATACACACAGCACTAATCCTGCTGATATAAGCGTTTCTTTGGATGCTTTGTTAAGAAAGACAGGGGTCAAATGAGCGAGAAAAGACAAGATTCTTTTTTCGCAAACTTTTTCCTAGGTGCTATTCGTTTCTATCAAAGAAACATTTCTCCCCTTTTTAAGCCTCACTGTATTTATCGGCCCACTTGCTCCGAATATGCAGTTCAGGCCATACAAAAGTATGGTGTTAAAAAGGGAAGTTGGCTTGCTCTTAAGCGTATTACTCGCTGTCACCCTTTTCATAAGGGAGGATACGATCCCGTTCCGTAAAGGAACGCACCGGAGGAAATATGTGGGATTGGATTGTTAACTTTCTATACACAGTCTTAGCGGGACTTCAATCATTCTCGGGAGACTGGGGTATGGCAGTTATCCTGCTTACCATCATCATCCGTATTATCCTGGTTCCAATGACCAACAAGCAGACGGCCTCTATGGCTCGTATGAGCGTTGTTCAGCCAAAGCTCAAAGAAATCCAGGAGCGCTATGCTGATGATCCAGTAAGACAGAACGAAGAAATGCGTAAGCTTTACGCAGAGATTAACTTCAATCCACTCGGTGGTTGTCTTCCTCTGCTTCTGCAGTCCCCTATCTTTATTGCACTCTTTACCGTTGCAAAGATGGTTCCAGTAGATTCTCGTTTCTACAACATTCTTCCTTCTATCGCACGAGCAACGTCTGATATTTTTGCTGTTGATGGCCTTGTTGCTGCTATCCCTTACATAATTTTTGTTCTTCTATTTGGTCTTACAACCTTCTTTTCTATGGCAGTAAATGCTCGTACAAGTTCTGGTGAGCAGCGAACCCAGCAATACATGATGGGTGGCATGATGACCCTCATGATGCTCTGGTTTGGTTGGACTGTGCCAGCAGCTGTTCTTCTCTACTACGTTACTTCTGGTATTTGGCAGCTTGCTCAGCAGCAGCTTATTACCAAGCGCATTATGGAAAAAGAGAAGCTTAAGGCTGAGGCTCAGATGGCTAATAAGCCAATCGAGGTTGACGTGGTGAGAAAAGAAAAGAAGCCACGCCCTCACAAAAAGGCTTAGTAGCTGAGAGTAAACAAAATAACTTTTGTTTACAAATTATTTTAATGGCAGATTAATAGTTAAACTTTTTATATTGACTGGAGGACGACATGGAGGATGAGACTTTCGTTTCTGAGCCAAACGCTCTTAATGAGTCTCCTGTCGTTGATTCACAAGACGAGTTTGCTTCAATTCGAGAGCATTTTGAAGCTGGAATTCAGCTTACTGATGCTGAGATGAATAAGATTGCTGATACTGCTGTCTTTTATCTAAGAGAGCTTCTCTCCTTCTTTGGCGAGAATAGCTGTGCAATTGACGAGTATGACGGTGAAGATGGAGAGCTGATTCTTGACGTAACTGGCGGTGATCTTGCAATCCTTATTGGTCGTCACGGCAATACGCTTGAGGCTCTTCAGATGGTTCTCTCTTCTCTTATGAGCGCTAAGCTTCACTTCCACTATCCAGTATCTGTTGATGTTGAAAGCTACAAGAGCCGTCGCCGTAATAAGCTTCAAGAGATGGCACTCTCTGCTGCTACCCGTGCTAAGAAGACTGGTAAGGTCTCTCTTGCTCCAATGAGTGGCTATGAGCGTCGCATCATTCACATCGCACTGAGAGACAACCTTGAGGTTACTACACACTCTGAGGGCGATGATCCATATCGTCGTGTTGTGGTAACCGCTATCAATAGCTAAGAACCTCTAACAAGCTTTAGTAATTTGATGAGGAAGGTTTACGCCTTCCTCTTTTTTTGTGACAATTCTTCTTGTTACAAGAAGTTTTGTCACAGGAGAAGTAATGTTTGAATCAGAGAAGTCCTTATACAATTCAAAAGAGAATGTACTTAAAGAACTTCTCCTTAACTATGGAATTAATTCAACAGAGCACCAAAGAAGACAACTTCTAAAACATATTGAACTACTAATTGAGATAAATAAGAATCTGAACCTCACAAGAATTACTTCAGTTGATGACGCGCTAGTGCTCCATATTCTTGATTCTTTGTTACCACTCAAAGTGTGTAATGAGTTTTTATCTGGTACTCACAACTATATTGATATTGGTACCGGTGGAGGCTTTCCTGGACTGCCTCTTGCAATCATGAGTGAAAATAAAACACTATTGGTTGACTCTATTGGAAAAAAGATCAATGCAGTTCAGTCAATGATTGATGAGATTGGTCTAAATGAGAGAGTTAGGGCTGAGAAGTTTCGTGCAGAAGAAATTTCAAATAGTTATAAACTGAACTTTGATTTTGTGACTTTTAGGGCCGTTGCGAAGACAAATATTCTTTTGGAGTATGCAGAGCCTTTCTTAGCCCCCCAAGGCACTCTTATAGTAATGAAGGCCAATGTTGATGAGATAGAGCTTCAGGACGCCTCTCAGGCAGCTAAAATTTTTGGATACGAAAATGTTTCACGTGAAACATTTGAGTTACCAAATAATCTTGGCCATCGAGAAATTCTTTTATACAAAAAAGTTGCAAAAAGCAAAATCAAATTACCAAGAAAAACTGGAATGGCTAAATCAAATCCGTTTGTTGCAAGAAGAGGGTAATTGTGGAATGTTTCACGTGAAACATTCTGTATTATTAAATAAACTTGGTCAAACGGAGGATAAATGAGCTATAAAGATCTTTCGAGGGGATTTCAGGATAGAGATCCTAAAGTTCTGGCAGTAATTAATCAAAAAGGCGGAGTTGGAAAATCAACTACTGTAATTAATCTTGCTGCTGCGTTAGGTGAAACAAAAAAGAAAGTTCTCATTATTGATTTTGACCCACAAGGAAATGCGACAAGTGGTTTTGGAATTGATAAAGAGGAACTTGAAGCTGATATTTATGACGTAATTCTCAATGAAACGCCAATTGAAGAAATATTGCAGCAAACAGTTCAGAAATACGTAACTATTGCACCAGCAACCATTCAACTTGCCGGTGCTGAAATTGAACTTGTCTCCGTTGACTCAAGAGAAAACATTTTAAAAAGAGCAATCGACCAGGTTAAAGAGTATTTTGACTATATTTTGATTGATTGCCCACCATCATTAGGACTTCTAACAATTAACGCCTTAGTTGCCGCAAATAGCATACTTATCCCAATTCAGTGCGAGTATTATGCACTAGAAGGCGTTACTAAGATTGTTGAATCAATGAAGATGGTGCAAAAACAGCTTAATCCAGATCTTGAAATTTTTGGCGTAGTAATGACCATGTTTGATAGCAGAACTTCCCTATCTAAGCAGGTAGTCAATGAAGTATCTAACTACTTTGGTAACAAGGTATTCAAGACACTTATTCCAAGAAACGTCAAAATTGCTGAGGCACCAAGTCATGGTTTGCCAGTAACCATGTATGCACGAATAAGTATGGGAGCACTTGCATATAACAAACTTGCAAAGGAAGTGAATCGTCGTGGTTAAAAAATCAGGACTTGGTAAAGGCCTAAATTCGCTCTTTAGCGAGGTAGATGCAGAGGTTGGTAATAAAAAAGAAACTACCACGCTGCCTTTGAAGAAGATTAAGCCAAATAAAGACCAGCCTCGCAAGCGTTTTGATGAAGCTGAGCTCACTGAACTCAGTGATTCTATTAAGCAAAACGGTATTCTTCAGCCACTTCTTGTTCGCGAGAAGGGCGACCACTATGAAATTGTTGCAGGTGAGAGACGTTTTCAGGCTGCAATACTTGCAAAATTAGAGGAAGTACCTGTTGTAATCAAAGCAATCTCTGACGAGGAAGTATTCAAGCTTGCTCTTATTGAGAATTTGCAGAGATCTGACCTAAGCCCAATCGAAGAAGCACAAGGTTATAAGCAGCTAATTAAACAGGAGAAATTAACCCAAGACGATTTGGCGAAGGTTCTCTCAAAATCAAGATCTGCAATCACAAATACCCTACGCCTTCTTGACCTTCCAACAGAGGTACAGACATTGATGATAGAAGGACGTATTAGTGCTGGACACGCTCGTGCAATTCTTTCCGTTAGTGGTAAAGAAGGAAGAATTAAACTTGCTCAGAAAGTAATTGAAGAGAACTTGTCTGTCCGCCAGACAGAAAACCTTGCTCCACTATTTTCTGTCACTAATATAGAGAAACCAAAAAGGCAACCAACTCCACAGGCATATAAGCGTGCGGCAAGGCAATTAAGAATTGCTTTGGATACTCCAGTCAAAGTACGAAATGTTCGCGGCAAGAATAAAATTGAAATCGAATTCAATGACGAGGACGAGCTTGCAGCTTTAGTTGAAAAACTATCAAACAGTAAAGAAGCATAATGAAGATAAAGTTTGCAATCATATCTACAGTTTCACTGCTCGGAATAGCTTTTCTCGCTAAGCACACTTTGTTGACTAAAGAAGCGCAAAGAAGTTTTCTCCACGCAATGAGAAGGTCGAGAAGGGCACTTGATGCAATTCTCGACGATTATTCAGGTGGTGTTGATAGAAAAACTTCAAAAAACATTCTCTCTCATCAAGCGAGAGTAGAAAAAGAATGGCTAAAAGCAATTCAATAGAACAAATGTTCTATATATGAACTAAAAAAGAAGGGACTCGAGAGGGTCCCTTCTTTACCTGTAATGTGTAGGATATGCTGCCTTTAACGTGCATTTCTCTTTTGGAAGAGTTGTCCACAAG
The DNA here is from genome assembly GCA_937997345.1 of uncultured Atopobium sp. GTDB lineage: Bacteria > Actinomycetota > Coriobacteriia > Coriobacteriales > Atopobiaceae > Lancefieldella. Next base: position 20,342 of record CALKTD010000007.1, read on the forward strand.
CCGCATCAATGTCAGATCCACGAGAAAGACGGATGGTTGCTTCAACGCCAACAGAGTTGAGACTGTTTACAAACTCCTGTGCGCGGGCAGGGGATGTTGGATGGAACTTAGAACCCTCAATCTCGTTAAGCTGAATGATGTTAACGTGGCAAAGCGTTCCTCGACAGAAGTCTCTCAAAGCTCCAAGTTCATTGTCAGAATCGTTAACGCCTTTGATTAGCGCATATTCATACGTTGGACGACGACCGGTCTTGTCGACATACTCACCCATAATGTCGTACAGGTGAATCAGTGAGTATTTACGAACTCCTGGCATGAGGGCGTCTCGCGTCTTTTGTACCGCGGAGTGAAGCGAGACAGCAAGTGTAAATTGCTCTGGTTCAGAGGCAAAACGCTTAATCATAGGTATAACACCGCAGGTAGATACTGTAATATGGCGCGCACCAATGCCAGCTCCGTCAGGGGAGTTGAGACGTCTCATAGCCGCGAGAGTAGCGTCGTAGTTCATAAAGGGCTCGCCCTGTCCCATGAGGACAACGCTGGTAACGCGCGCGTCAAAATCGTCGCGGACGTGCATAACCTGCTCGTAAATCTCGCTCGCAGAAAGAGAGCGCGTGAGGCCAGCAGCGCCTGTTGCACAGAAAGCACAGCCCATGGCGCAGCCAGCCTGTGTAGAAGCACAGACCGAAAGTTTATTGCCGGTTGGCATGCCAACGCACTCGACAGAAGTACCATCAGGGTAGCGAAGCAGGTATTTACGGCTGCCGTCTTCAGAGATCTGGCGAACAACCTGCTCAGCGCCAGCAAGTGTTACCTGCTTAGATAGTTCTTCTCGCAGTGTTTTTGGAAGATTACTCATCTGATCAAAAGAGGTAGCGCCCTTAGACCAGATCCACTCCTCAATCTGCTTTGCACGGAATTTTGGCTGACCAAGGGAAGTCACAAGCTCAAGGATTTGCTCTGATGAAAGGCTTCTGAGGTCAGATTTGGCGGCAGCCTTCTGTGGACGAGAATCAAGTGCGGAGATGTCTGCGCCGTCAACCGTGGTGTTTGTGCCGTCAAGAGTATTATTTGATTGCATTTTTGTCCTTCTCCAACTCTTCTAAGCTATCTGCGGTATCTTAGAAGAAATACGTTTATTAGAGTTTACCCTATGGGAGACTTATCTGAAGGAGCGGAAATGACACGTGAAGAGCTAAAAAAGCTTCATGTAGCAGTTGTTTCAGGTGGCTGGTCAGACGAGCATGAGATTGCAATGGAGTCTGGCAAGCAGTGTGCAGCAGCACTCGAAGAAGCTGGCTTTACCAGTGTTGACCTGCTTGATGTTGCAGAAAAAGACTTTGTAGTTACCCTTGCTCAAGGCGGTTATGATGTCGTGTACGTTGCTATGCACGGCCGTTTTGGTGAGGATGGCTGCATCCAGGGTCTTCTCGAGATTCTGCACATTCCTTACACGTTTTCTGGCGTCCTTGCGTCTGCTATGGGAACTGAAAAAGAGCTGTCGAAGCTCATGTATAGGCAGGCAGGCGTTCCAACTCCTAAGGGAATTGACGTTGCCGCAGGTACCGTCTTCACAGATGAGCAGGTAGACAAGCTTATTGAGGACCTCGGACTCCCTATGTTTGTAAAGCCCTCTGGCAACGGCTCCAGCTACGGCGTTACGCGCGTTACTTCGCGAGAAGAGCTTCCCGCTGCACTTGAACTTGCAGGTGAGCAGGGCGAGCGCATCCTAATTGAGGAGAGCATTGAGGGAACGGAGATTACCGTTCCTGTTATTGGCAATGAGGACCCAACAGCTCTGCCGATTGTTGAGATTGTTACGGGCGATGAGTTCTACAGCATTAAGACAAAATATGAGCCAGCATCCCTGCACCATGTGATTCCAGCTCGTCTTGAGCCTGCAGTGTATGCACGTGCTCAGGAGCTAGCTATCAAGGCTCACAATGCACTTGGTTGCCGCGGCGTTTCTCGTAGTGACTTTATTGTTACGAAGGACGGCATCCCAGTGGTGCTGGAGACAAATACCATTCCTGGTATGACTGCCCGTTCTTTGCTGCCTGATTCTGCACGCACCGGTGGCATTGATTTCCCTGAGCTCTGCACTCGCTTTATTGAGTTTGCACTTGAGGATCGCCAGTAGATTTGTAGGTTATGACCAGCACTAAAAGCGCTACGCAAACACTAGAAGAACTCATTCTTCCAGGCACCCCTTCTGCGGTTTGCAAGAAGTATTTAGAACTTGCAGAGAGGGCGGAGCATGAGTCGTTTGATGTCTTAGAGGACGACATTGTTGTTTTGGATACTGAGACAACAGGTCTGTCCTTTAAGAAATGCTCCCTTATTGAGATTTCTGCTGCTAAATTGAGTGGTAGAGAGATTGTGGAGCGCTTTCAGACTTTTGTTGACCCAGGGTGTCCAATTCCAGAAGAAATTACGGCCCTCACTTCAATCACCGATGAAGACGTTAAGGGAGCGCCAAGCGCAAAGGAAGCAGTTGCTGCTCTTGCAGAATTTGTCGGTGGTCTTCCGGTTTTGGCACACAACGCCACTTTTGACCGTACGTTTATTGAACGGGTGCCCGGCGGAACTTCGGTTTCTGATACCTGGATTGATACGCTGTCGCTCTCACGCATAGCGCTACCTCGACTTTCTTCACACAAGCTTTCCAGCATGGCAGAAGCGTTTGGCACCATGAAGGTTACGCACCGCGCAAGTGACGACGTAGATGCTCTTTGTGGCATGTGGCGCATCTTGCTTTTGGGACTTATGAATCTGCCCCGCGGTCTTCTCGCCAAACTGGCGTCAATGCACGACGGAGTGGAGTGGACGTTTAGGCCAATTTTCTCGTATTTGTCGCAAATGAAGGAAGAAGAAGCAGCTCAGCGCGGTGTCGCAAAGAAAGATGCAACAGGTGCCGAACTTGCAGATGCAGAGATTTCGGGCACGTTTTTCTCGCTCAAGGATATTCGCAGCAAGCTTGTTGCCGACATAAAAGCAAAGGCGAGAAGGGATGCGGACGACCCAGAGACGCCAGCCATGCTGCCTATTTCTAAAGACGAGATTCACAGAGCATTTGCTAAACCAGGCATTGTCTCGCAGATGTATGACAAATTTGAGACGCGTAGTGAGCAAGTCAGTATGTCCGTTGAGGTTAGAAACGCGCTGGTAACTTCTTCGCATAGAGAGCTTGAGGCAGGAACTGGTATTGGCAAGTCGATTGCATACCTACTACCTGAGGTGCTCTTTGCGCAAAAAAATGACGTTACCGTAGGCATTGCTACAAAGACAAACGCCTTGACTGACCAGCTGGTTGCTCATGACCTTCCGACTCTTGCACGAGCATTGCCAAACGGATTGAGTTTCTGCAGCTTAAAAGGATACGAGCACTATCCTTGCTTGCATCGCGTTGACAGGGCCGCCCTTGAAGAACTTCCCCTGACGTTAATCGACCAGGAAGGTCGCTCGAGCAACAGCGTTGCCTCAGATATGTTGACCGCAATCGCAGTTATTTACGCGTACGCGTGCCAGTCGGCTGATGGTGATTTGGATGCGTTGGGGATTCGCTGGCGCTCGGTTCCACGAGAGATGGTAACTATCAAAGCAGCGGAGTGTCTGCGTTCCAAGTGCCCGTATTACCCTCATGAGTGCTTTGTTCATGGGGCTCGTAAGCGTGCGGGATCTTCAGATGTTGTGGTAACCAACCATTCTCTGTTGCTTAGAAACGTTGCTGCTGACGGAAAAATTCTGCCACCTATTAGGCATTGGGTAATCGACGAGGCTCATGGCTTTGAGGCCGAGGCTCGCCGTCAGTGGGCAGTAGAGATTTCTGCCAAAGAGATGCGAAACGGCTTTGAGCTGCTTGGCGGAATTAAATCTGGAGCCATTCATGCTGCTATGGTGGGCGCTGCCAATCTTGAAGACTCTACGCTGCTCACCGGTCTTCTCACGCGCTCTGCCGCCGCAGTTCAGCGAGCCATGGCAGCAATGGGTAACCTTATGGCTACCGTTCATGAGCTGTCTCCGTTGGCCAAAAGCGACGGCGGCTATAACTCCCTTCAGCTTTGGATTAACGATGAGGCAAGAGAGACAGAGGAATGGAAAGAGGTCTTGGAGACCGCTTTCGTTGCTCTTTCTGCTCTTGAAGAAGCAGCGCTTCGTATAGGAAAAACCACCGAGGCGCTCATTGCATCAGCTCCAAACCTTGCAAGCAATTTGAGCGAGGCGGGGATGTTCTTGAGTACCCTTCTGGAGTCTCTGAAGCTCATCTGCGAGGGAGCGGACAAGAGTTACGTCTATTCAGCAAAGTTGACTCGACTGAAGCGCGATATTGGCTCTGAGGCTCTCATGGCTGAGAAGCTTGATATTGGAGCAGAGCTGGCGCAAAAGTGGCTTCCCGAGACACACTCTGTTGTGTTTACTTCAGCAACTATTGCCGTTGGAGATGATTTCTCTCATTTCGAACACGCCGTTGGCTTGGATAGAGGCGCCTTTGAACATAAGAGTTTGCACTTAGACTCTAGCTTTGACTACGAGAACCACATGGGCGTTTTTGTGGCCGAAGACATGCCTGCACCAACTGATCAAGGTTACTTAGACGCTTTGGAGAAGTTGTTGTATGACGTTCATGTTCAGATGGGCGGCTCAGTGCTGACGCTCTTTACCAACAGGCGCGATATGGAACGCCTCTATGAAGCGTTGGAGCCACGTTTGAGTGAACAGGGCCTTAATCTTGCCTGTCAAGAGCGCTCTTCCTCTGCTCGACGTGTTCGTGAAAAGTTCCTAGCCGAAAAGAACCTCTCGCTGTTTGCTCTTAAATCGTTTTGGGAAGGCTTTGATGCCGCGGGAGATACGCTTAGGTGCGTAGTAATTCCTAAGCTTCCGTTTGCAAGCCCTAATGAACCGCTGGTCAAAGAGCGTGAAGCGCGAGAAGATCGTGCGTGGTGGCGCTATTCTCTGCCAGAGGCAGTAATTGCAACAAAACAGGCCGCTGGTCGCCTTATTAGAAGTGCTGATGACAAGGGCGTTTTGGTGCTTGCCGATTCCAGGCTAGTATCCAAGCGGTATGGCAGTTCGTTCTTGAAATCGTTGCCTAACAAGAACTACCAGCGTGTCTTGACAAAGGACATCTCCGAGCAAATTGTCAAGTGGCGAGAAGAACACGATGCTTAGCAGAGCCGTAATCACCTGATTGGCTTAGAGCTGCTCTTCTTCAGCAAGTAAAGACGCAGCGTAAGTGCGCATTGCATGCATCACGGCCTTGTCTTTGGTTGTTACTTTTCCCTTAAGGGCAAGCAATCGCTGTAGCAACCATGTTCCACCATAGTAGGGGATAGTCGCTTTAATCTCTGCAGCATTGCGCTGGCTTCCAACTGTTTTAAGTCCCGGCCACGAATAGTGCGTAAGAGCACTTTTATCAAGAAAGACAAGCTCTACCAGCTGAGACTTTTCTTGCATAGCAGAATCTTGCACGCGTTCCGCAAGCTTTCTGTGCTCAAATGAAGCGGATTGCGTTTCAATGCAGCTCATTCGATTGACCCTAAAGACCCTTTGCTGCTCTAGGTTTAAATCAACCCCCTCGATAAGCCACCCATTTTCTCCGTATGACAGCTTATAGGGAAAAACCTCTCTCTGGCTAATTGCAGCATCTCTATCACCGCGAGCTTCTGCGACAGACTCCTCAGAGCGATAGTCGAATGAAATAACTTGTGACTCCGCAATTGCATTTGAGCAGGTGAGGAATGCGTCTACTTCTTTAGAGTAACTTTTGGAGACAAGAGAGACTGAAGACCCGTCCGGTGAAGAGCTTCTTGTATATGGAGGTTTCAAGAGGCTCCAAAATACACTTTCTTGGGGCAAAGCGAGAGCGGTAAAAGCCTCTTTAAGTGCCAAGGTTTCTTCATCCGTTAAGACAAGCTCGCGAGCAGTAAAGGGAGACGCTCCAACAAGTGTCAGAGTATCTTGGTCTCCTGTAAGAGGAAGGGGAAGATAGCCGTTCTCGTCCGTGAGTTGCAAAAGCTCCATCAGAATAGCAGCCTCTTCAGAGGAGATTCCAAATCGCGACTGAACCGCGCTTAGCTCAACTGCGTCAAAAGACTCCCTCAATGCAGAAGCAAGCAGTATGAGCTTATAGACAGCTGACGATATGTTTTTTCTTCCAAAAGAGGTGTTTTTAACAGCCATTGGCAACCTCGCTTAAAGACCCTTTCCACTTTGCGAGAAGAGACTCCGGAGACCTTGGAATTAATCCATGAGCAAGAATCCAAGACAAAGCGGTGTCTTCATGAGCGTAAGCAACGGTCCACAAAGCGCCATTAGAGAGGAACTCAACATCCCCTTGCCCCTGAGAGAAATGCTCAAAAGCAGCGAGTATGTTTTTGGGGATAAATGCAGTAAGAACGCCAGCCTGCAATCCGAGCTGGAAATCAAGAAGGTTATAGTCTTTTGAATCAAATTCTTCTGGTATGGAGAAGAATTTATTTTTAAGAATCGCGGCATCTAAAACACGGTCAACGCGAAAAGTTTTGATGGAAGCGGTCTCAGTACTGGATGAAAAATCTTGGGCCACAAAGTATAGAAGTCCCTGTGAAACAAAGAAATCCAGTACGCCCAAATCTTTTTGTTTAACTAGGTCCTGTGAATTTGTGTAGGTGATGTTTACCAGCTGTTTAGAGCTGAGTGATTCGTATAGAACAGGAAAGACTTTGCTTTGGGAAGAAGCATTGAGTTTTTGGCTGTCTGGTTTGCCTGAGTCCGAGGAATAAAAGTTACCCACAATTTTAGAGAGCGCGTTTCTCAATTTCTCTTGGTACACAAAAGTTGTATCAGTGAGAATTGCACTGCAGATTACAAGCAGCTGATTGGCATCTTCGGGGCTTAAGTCGTACGAGGAATCAAAGAAATTCGAGTCCGAAAGATAGAATGACTTTTCTTTTCCCGTTTTTACCTCTGTAATTGCAAATCCAAGCTGTTTCAAAACAGTGCGATCTCTTGAAAAAGTTCTTAAAGCAGAATTGGTAGATAAATCTGAGTAAATTGCCGTATATATTTCTGCCGAGGGTAGAGGTCCCTTTTGAAGTATCAGCATAAATAGCGAGAAAATCCTCCAGGCACCCAGTTCATTATTACCTAGAGTTTGATCGTTTGGAGCCATATCCACCTCCCGCTTTTTGCTAGTTGAACTCAAATCTCTCTAAACATATACGAAAGTTTTTGATATTTAGTGCAGAATTTCTAAATTTGGGCGTAAAAATACACTTTAACCGCTATATTTCGATATAAGACGTATACTAATGACGTATATATGAAACCTGTCAGAAGACATGCCAACGAAGGACGCAGTATGGCCATTACATATGACTATGTTGACTATCTAGACGAGCAGATTGATATTGCTCCTGCCGGTAGTCAAGAGGAGCTTCAGGCTGCTCAAACCATTGCTGAAGAAATGAAACTTCACGGGCTTGAGGCAACTATTGAAGAATTTGACGCTAAGTCTATTAAGAGTCTTGGCTACTCAATCTATCTAATCCTCCTCTTCATTGGCGTTATTTTTGCAGGCACTGGTAATGCAGCGCTTATTGTGTTTGGCGTTCTGCTTGTCGCTGGTTTTGGCGCACTTACGTGCCTCAAATATTTTGGTAATGACATTCTTGGCTCATTTGGATCTTCTATTAGAAGCCAGAACGTTGTTGCTAAACACGAAGCCACTGGTGAGCTTGTCGCAAAAGGCAATCGTCCAATCGTAATTGTTGCTCACTATGACTCTCCACATACAAACTTCCTTGTTGAGTCTCCTGTAGCAAAGTACGTACCACTTGCACAGAGATATGCGCGTTGGTGTGTAGTTGCAGTGTTTGTTGCTACGTTTGTTCAGATTCTTCGTTTCCTTCCTGATCCAGTTCGTGTCCTTTTCTGGATTGTTGGTATTCTTGCAGCTCTTCCACTTGTTGCTCTTTCTGTCGCAACTATTGCAGAGCGTTTTGCACCTTGCACTATTGGCGCAAACAATAACAAGTCTTCAGTTGCAGCACTTCTTGGTATTCTCGAGAATGTCCGTCCTACTGGTCATCGCCCTGAGGTTGTTCATCATTTTGCAGGAGATGCAGCTGCACTTATCCCAGAGCCTGATGAGGTGGAAGGCGTTCGCCACGGCGAGGAAGTTCTTAATTCACTGGGCATTCTTCCTGAGGATTGCGAAGTAAGCTATGTTGCTTATGACACTACTGGCGCAAGCCAGACTGCATCTCTCGAGGATGTTGCAGAGGCTGTAAATGCAACAACAGAAGAAGAGCAGACTGAAGATGCTTCTGCTGACAACACCGTTGCGTATGATTCTGTTGACGATGAGCTTAATGCAACCATGAAGCAGGTTCATGAATCTGCAGACGCAAATGCAACGCAAGTTCAGCCTGAAACTGCACATGAGCTTCACACTAAGAATGATTTTGCTCGTCGTGCGTCCCTCTTTGATCTTCCCGATCCTTCTGGCGATGCCGTTGATCCACTAGCTCCATCTTTCGAGCCAGCTCCCCACTACGTTCCAGCTCAAACATCTGCACCTTCTCCAGAGGCAGAAGACGCAGAGAGCCCATTCGACACCATTTCAGCTGATGAGGGTCTCACAGAGGCACAGGACGCAAAGACTCCTGAGGCAAAACGCCGTTCCTTTAGACTCTTTGGTCGTAACGACGGACCATCAGATGATTGGAAGGGTGGAGCAGCTCCATCTGCAGAGAATCGTGAAGATGCTGACTCTGTGGATGCATCTGCTATCTCTGAGGATGATCTTCGTAATGCTGTTCTTTCACTTTCTGATGACGAGCTCATTGCACACGACATTTGGTTTGTTGCACTTGGAGCGTCTGATTTTGACCACTCAGGCATGAGGGAGTTCCTTGCAAAGCATAGAACTGATATTCGCGGTGCTTTCCTCATTAACCTTGATTGTGTTGGTGCTGGTACGCTCTCCATTCTTAAGAATGAGGGAATTGGCAACGTCCGCCGCGCTGATCGCAGAATGACTCGACTCCTTTCTACTATTGCAGCTGATCTTCATATTGATGTTGAGCAGAGTGCATTTGACTGGGGCACCACTGATGCAACTCCTGCAATGCAGAATTCAGTTCGTTCTGTTACCTTGATGGGCTTAAACGAGGATGGACTTCCTGCGCTTAGCCGCACCGCTGCCGATGTTCGCGAGAACGTTAATGCTGGTCAGTGTGCTGACGCTGCAGCTCTTGTTACTGAGCTTATTAGACGCTCATAAACGAACAAGTCACTAGCTAGAGTAAGTTTTTAAGAAAGGGCAGAGATTTCTGCCCTTTCTTTTTTGGCGCTAAGGCAAGGTTGCTCAACTAAAAGGAGCGTCTTATTTTTGCTGCAAATAAGTGGACACATCCAATAAGTACCGATCCTGCCAAGGCGAGTAAAAGGGGAACTGCGTAGGCATTATCTGCTGTTCCAGGAAGATGGGGCTTAGGCGTCACACGAATAGTTTGTGCTTTAGAGTGACTGTCGGTGTGCGAAGCAGCTTTCTCACCATCTTTTGAGATGGTTTCGTAGGCGGTAACTTCTTTGCCCTCCAGTGAGGCAGTCCTTACAGAAAAAGGAACCGCAGCTTCTCCCGATGAGGTAGGAGCTTTGAAGCGGACAGTTCCGCGAGCGATGGGCTCCGCTGTACCTTCTTGGAGCTGTTTTGTTTCATAGAGCTCTCCGGTAATTTCGTACTCTTCTCCTGGGGTAAGACCCTCGTATTTAATGTGATCAACAAGATTGAGTTTCTCGGCATATTCAGGATTTTTTGATCCAGCAGCATCTACAAGCATTGTTTGTAAAGAAATTCTTTCATCAATGAGTTCAGGTGCTTCTATAGTTTCTTCAGAAGTAAGGGTAACCGTAGGGTTCCATTCTTTGTTGAGAGAGTAACCTGCTGGAGCCAGCACCTCTTTAAGCGAGTAAGAGCCAAAGGGAAGGTCTTTAATCGCCGCCTCTCCAGATTCGTCTGTTTCTACTGTGGTGACAACTTCGTGCGGGGCAATCCAGTTACCTTGGTAGAAAATGGGCTGAGTTGAGTTATTAGTAAGTTCGATTTTGGCGCCCTTTAAACTTGGCATTTCTTCTGCCTCAGAATAACCATCGGGTGAACTTAGGGAAGTGTGTCCAATTTTCTTGATCTTAAGACCTCCTTTTATTACCTCGTCTTTAAAGGTGAAGAGGTGTTCATAGGAAGGATTTACTTTTCCGCTAGAGATATTTGTCCAGAATAGATTTCCGTCTTGGCTTGATAGCTTCCAGGTTTGAAGTGAATGTTCTGGAAGTTTATAGCCTTCAGGTGCTTGAATTTCTTCGATTTGGTAATACCCCAGAGGAAGCCAGGGTTTCTCGCCAAGAGTAAAAAGATCATCTCCAGAAACCTTATGCTCTGCGTCAAACGAGGCAAAACCCTGTTCGTCGGTCGAGAAAACCCATGTTCTAAGCGTGGTTTCAGAGGAGCCGCTGTAGGTCACCTTAAAAAGCGCACCTTGTAGTGTTGCGTTTCCTTGGGGAGAAGCACTTTGTTGCTCGGAATGATTGTTTTCGCTGAGGCTAGTACCGTGGTCAAAGTCTTGTTTTGAAATGCGTAGATTAAAGTCTCCGACAGGAGTGTCGGTAACCGTGAGAGCGCTCTCTTCCTGGTTTTTTATCTTTACAGCATGAATTGTTTGATCAAGAAGAAAGCCCTTTGGTGCAGTGATTTCTTTTACGTATACCGTTCCAACAGGAAGCCCATCAAGCGTTGCAGACCCAAATTCGTCAAGAGTGAGGCTGCCAAGAAGATTGGTGCAACCCTCATCGGAATATACTCCGTAAACAGCACCTTCTAGGGAGTAGTGCTCGTTATTTGAAGTGACATCGGGTAATAATGAGCCTTTGGTAACTTTGAGTGAACCAGATTGCTGTCCAAAGAAAAACAGAACTTGTTTGTCACCTGTAGGCACAAAGAGTTTTGCAACTCTACTTTCCGGACCGCCGCTGTTGTTTTGGGCGTAATTCATAGCATCGGAATAGAACTGCTCAATTGGTTGATGAAGCTCTGCCTGAGGAACGCTAACCGCAAGAGCATGAGCTTCTCCGCGCATAACCGCCCAAAGCGCAAACTGCGTGATGGCTCGCGCCTTCCAGCCTGTATATCCATATACGTCTTTTTCTTGGGACGCAGTTGCTCCGTGATAAATGATGTAGTCAATAGCCCTAAGCTGCTCGGCGGTATACGTTCCACCGCGAGTGCCGTTAGCTGAGGTGAGCTTTGTATAAGACTGCGGGTCAACCACACTTCCCGTTGCTCCTGGCCATGCACCATAGTGGTTAAATTCGTCTCCACAGTAGAGATAGGTACCGTCGCTAGCAGTCCACATGGGAATTTGCTGTCCACCAGGAAAATCTTCTCTTTGTGCAACGGTAAATGAGGGTTCTTGTGCAAAAGCAAGCCTATGAGCAGGCTTTAGGAAAAAATGGCTGAGGAGAAGGGCTCCAATTAACAGAGGAATAAACCAGAAGTGAAAGACAGAAGAAGGGGTTTGTCTTCGTGCAGCTGTTTCCTTCTTAGGTTTTGAGGATTTTGTGATAAACATGCGTGCCTCCAAACTGAAAAATCAGAGGTAGATTGCGTATATGGAGATATTTGGTAATGCATAAATGTGAGCTTTTGTTGCAACATATAGACAATTAGTGTTAACGTATTCAGTAATCAGTAACACTTACTAATTAATGAGGTTATCGTGCGTTACAGTAAGCAACGTGAGGCAATTCGTACTTACATGGAAGGTCGCCATGACCATCCAACGGCAGATAGTGTGTATGCAGCAGTAAGAGAGGAGTTACCAAACATCTCTCTAGGAACTGTTTACCGCAACCTTATGCAGCTTGTTGACGCAGGCGAGCTCCAGGTTGTTAATACTGGTGATAATATCTCTCGTTTTGATCCAACCACAACCGAGCATGCCCACTTCCAGTGTCATAAGTGCGGTCGTGTCTTTGATGTTGACGGACCAGTTTTGAGGGACCTTACCAATCTCACCAAGGATTCTTGCGGCGAGATTGACTCTTACGCTCTGTGCTTTACGGGTATTTGTAACGAGTGCCTAGCTAAGAACCCAGCGCTCCATCACAGCGTTAACTAATTATGCTGCAACAAAACAGCTTTCTTTAGGACCGGTGCTTCACCGGTCTTTTTCTTTATGGGGGAGCCTCAGGTTTGCGAGAAAACCTGTCTGCTAGACGTGCCCGCAGACCCGCATGTCCTACAGAAGGGAAGCTGCTTGGCATGACGGGATCTCCGCCAAGTAGCTTTGCCCGAGGAAGGCGGAGTTGTCGGGTGGAGAGCAGGCGCCTATAAGAGGTGGGATAGTGGTGTGCGGGGGTCTCTCGCCAGAAGTACTTTTGCATAGCGCTCCTTTCGTTGGAGAGCATGCTAAAGAGTGACTTTGCGCCTATTCTGACCAGCGCCTGTCCAGTTTCTGACGGAGAAAATTTGTGTAGGCGCATATTTGTTGTATATGCGCAGCTAGGCAGAAAACAACTCATCAAACTTTTATCTAGTTGCCGAGCAAGCGATTAAAAGGCAAAAAATACTGTGATAAAATCTACACAATTGCGGGTATCGCCAAGTGGTAAGGCAATGGCTTCCCAAGCCATCATCCGCGGGTTCGAATCCCGTTGCCCGCTCCAAAGATAGATACGAGCCCTTCGGGGCTCTTTTTATGGATAAGATTGTAATTTGGCGTTGTGAAGAAGGTTGTTCGGGTAGAAGTTGAACGGAAATATTTCGGATATATCTTTGATAGAGCGTGCTTAAGTACTCGAATTACGTGGATTGATGGGTGAAGGGAAGAACATGGCACAGATCCCTATGACAGATCAAGAGGTAAAGATCGCTCTTGATGCGCTGTCAGATCAGATTGATAAATACGCAGAGCTTCTTGTTAAGAAGGGATGCGCAATTTCTGAGGGAAGTCAGCTGGTAATTAATGCTTCAATTGAGATTGCTGATTTTGCCCGTAGGGTTCAGCGAGCAGCTTATGCGGCTGGCGCAGAATTTGTCACAGTTATTTGGGGCGATCAAGAGTCCTCAAGAATCATGTACGAAAATGTTGACCTAGCACGTCTTTCTAAGACCCCAAGCTGGAAGATTGAGCAGCTTAATTCCCTTGCAGAGCAGAGTGCGGCATTTTTGTTCCTCTCATCTGATGACCCAAATGGTCTAAAGGGAATTGATCCAGAAAAGCCAGCTGCTGTTTCTCGCGCAAGAAACCTGGAGTGCGACATCTTTAGAAACGGCATGGACTTTGGTAAAAACGTTTGGTGTATTGCTGGCGTTCCTGCAGCTGAATGGGCAAAGGTAATTTTCCCAGAGCTTTCTGAGGCTGAGGCAATCTACAGACTTTGGGTTGCTATTTTGGACGTTGCTCATGCAAGTGGAGAAGATCCTCAGAGTGCTTGGGAGACTCATAATGCAACGTTTGAGAAGACTAAGCGCTTCATGAATTCTCACCAGTTTGAAGAACTTCGTTATGAGTCTTCAAATGGAACTAACCTGACTATTGGCATGAATCCAGGACATCTTTGGGAGGGCGGCGCTGGCAAGACCCAGGACGGAACATTGTTCTTCCCTAATATTCCTACTGAGGAGGTCTTTACCACGCCAAATTATCGCAAGGTAAACGGCACTGTTCACTCTGCGCTGCCGCTGATTCACGCTGGACAGATTGTTAAGAACTTCTGGTTTACCTTCAAAGACGGCGAGGTTGTCGACTACGGCGCTGAACAGGGCAAGGACGTTCTGACTTCTATTGTTTCTCAAAAGGGCGGTAAGTACCTGGGAGAATGTGCTCTTATCTCTAAGAACACGCCTATTCGCCAGAGCGGCATTCTGTTCTACGATACTCTGTATGATGAGAATGCTAGCTGCCATTTAGCACTTGGAATGGGCTTCCCAGAGTGCCTGAAGGGCGGCCTTGAGATGAGCCCAGATGAGCTCTTGGCCCACGGTGTTAATCAGAGCACTACGCACGTTGATTTTATGATTGGTGCAGACGATTTGAACATTTGGGGAATTTCTGCCGATGGAAAAGAAACACCAATTTTCGTAAATGGACAATGGGCATGGGAGTAAACTGCTACACTATCCTAGTTGCGTGGTAAAATTGCCACGCCCGATAATGGGCCGTTAGCTCAGTTGGTAGAGCAGGGGACTTTTAATCCCAAGGTCTAGGGTTCGAACCCCTAACGGCCCACCAGGTAATTCAAAGGTCGGGTACCATAGTGGTACTCGACCTTTTCTTTTACGAGCAGAAGGAGTCTCATCGTGGTAGATCGCTACACCGGCAAAGAAATGGGCCACATCTTTTCTTTGGAGAACAAGTACGCCGTTTGGCAGGAGATTGAAGTCCTTGCGTGCGAAGCACAGGCTGAGCTTGGTGTTATTGGCATTTCTCGCGAAGAGGCAGCTTGGATTCGCGAGCATGCAGCGTTTAACCGCGCTGAGGTAGACGAGATTGAGGCCGTTACCAACCACGACGTCATTGCTTTTCTGACCAACATGGGCTCCTATATTGATGCTGAGGTTCCAGAGGGTGAGCTCAAGCCAAGCCGCTGGGTTCACTATGGCATGACCTCAACAGACTTGGGTGACACAGCTCTTTGCTACCAGCTCACCCAGGCATGTGACCTGCTTATTGCTGCGGTTCGTCGCTGCGCTGCTATCTGCAAGCGTCGCGCATTTGAGGAGCGCGATACTCTGTGCGTTGGTCGTACTCATGGCATTCATGCTGAGCCTATGACCTTTGGCATGAAATTTGGTAGCTGGGCCTGGGAGTTTAAGCGCGACCTTGACCGCTTGAAGGATGCTCGTAAAAACGTTGCCTATGGTGCTATTTCTGGTGCTGTTGGAACCTACTCTTCTATTGACCCTTTTGTTGAGGAGTACGTTTGCGAGAAACTCGGTCTTGTCCACGATCCACTTTCAACCCAGGTAATTTCTCGCGACCACCACGCTTATCTTGCTGGCGTTCTGGCAACCGTTGCCGCTACCTGCGAGCGCATTGCAACTGAGATGCGTGCACTGCAGAAGACCGATACCCTCGAGGCCGAGGAGCCATTCCGCAAGGGCCAGAAGGGCTCTTCCGCTATGCCTCACAAGCGCAACCCTATTACTGCCGAGAAGATCTGTGGTTTGTCCCGTGTGGTTAAGGCAAACGCACAGGTTGCTTTTGATAACGTTGCTCTTTGGCACGAGCGTGATATCAGTCACTCTTCCGCTGAGCGCGTTGCTCAGGCAGATAGCTTTATTGCTCTTGACCACATGCTGTCAAAGCTTGAGTTTCTGCTTGATGGCATGGTCCTGTATCCAGAGCAGATGGTGGCCAACCTCAATAAGACCCGTGGCATGCTCTTCTCGTCAAAGGTTCTTCTTGCCCTGGTCAACACTGGTATTACTCGTGAAGAGGCATACAAGATTGTTCAGTCCAACGCTATGAAGGTCTGGGCAGATATTCAGCAGTGCAAGGAAGGACCATCCTACCAGGAGCTTCTTGAGGCAGATTCAGCTTGCACGTTGAGCCACGAGGAGCTTGAGAAGATTTTTGATCCTCGCGCATTCCTTACCCGTTCAAACGTTTTGTTTGACCGTCTTGAGTATCTTGAATTGGACTAAATCGTGTCTTTGTTTGGGAACATTTCTCGCCGAAATTTCTTTAAGACGGGAGCGGCTGGTGTCGTAGTTGCGGGTGCAATTAGCATCGCGTCAGGCTGTTCTCATCAAGAAGGTTCGGGAGATGCAGGAAAACCGCTGGTACTGGACGAGTCTTCTGGCACAAATGTGCTGGAATCCTATAGCTCAGCGGAGTATTCTGCCCAACCTAGCCAGACCTGGACTCTTCCTTTGGGAAGCGTGCTGCATCCAGCCGATGGAAATTGGATTCCCGTCACCACGGCCGGAGCGTCTGCTACGCCAATGGTGAAGGGCTCCGCTCTTTCGCTGACGTCTGGCCAGGTTGTTGACGTTGTTCCTGCGGCTCAGATGAACAATACCACCGCCGTAATTTACGATGTTCGCTGCTCCGACTCCGTTTATGCATGGGTTGAGGTGGATACCACAACTTTTGACTGGGAGCTTCTTGCTGCGCCATTTTCTGATGGCAAGCTTACTGGAGATGCAAAGGTCCTTTACAAGGCCGACAAAAACTGGGATCCGGCGCCGTTTGCCTGTGGAGACGACAAGGTGGTTTGGCTAGTCCAACCAGCTTCTTCTGGCGAGAAAACCCGTGAATCTTCGCACTGCTACGTGTGGCGTGTGGGGGATTCTGAGGGAACGGACGCCGTTGAATCTCCAGGTAGATTTGCTACTGCACCGTCTATCTCAAAGGGCGTAGTTACCCTTACTCCTCGAGTTCGCGCCTCCGAGGGTACCTACTATGGCGTTACAGCATACCTGCTGGGAGACAGCCTTAAAACCAAGGTTGACCAGCTTGTTATGCCTCAATCTGTCAAACCTTTTGCAGCAAGTCGCGTAGACGATAAGTTTATTGTGTCAGTTGAAGCAAGTTATGACTCGGGCGGTCTGTTGGGCAAGATGGGAACATATATCCTGCCTGCTTCAGGCGAAAACCCTTACGTCATAGAGCGTGAACCTTATGCAATATCGGCAGGTAAAGGTAGCCTTTACATAGTTAAGAGCCGCGCCTCTTACGTGTTTGTTGATACGCAAAATCAAACGGCAAACTGGCTCTATTCAATGGATAGAAGCGTTGATTACGGAGAGTTTCCCGCTCGAGAGGGCAACTGTGATTCTTTTGTAACCTACTCAACTGTTAAGGATCCTACCAGCGGATATCCGGCTTCCGTGACAGTTCGTGTTTTTTCTTTGTAGATTATTTGTAGGCATAGAGATAGAATGAATACAAATAATTAATGAATAATCGTAATGTGCCATACGCACATACATGCAGGGCAAAAGAAAAGGGGAGACAATGGCTTCCGACGAGAAGAAAATTCTGATTGTCGAAGATGAGAAAGTCATCCGTGACGCCGTCTCAGCATATCTTGAGCGCGAAAATTACGTTGTTAAGGGCGTTGGCGACGGTCAGAGTGCAGTTGAAGAGTTTGAAAAGCACGCATTTGACCTGGTAATCCTCGATCTTATGCTCCCAAAACTTTCTGGAGAGCGCGTTTGCCGTGCAATTAGAGATACCTCTAATGTGCCTATCATTATGCTTACCGCAAAAGGTGAGGTAGAAGACAGAATTATTGGTCTTGAGCTTGGTGCTGACGACTACCTTGTTAAGCCTTTCTCACCACGTGAGCTGGTGGCACGCGTCCGCGCATTGTTCCGTCGCACGTATTCTGAGCCAGATACTGCTGTTGACGTGCTTGATTACGGCACCCTTACTATTGATATTTCTGGTCACAAGATTCTCATCAACAACGAGGAAGTTGACCTGACCGCTTCAGAGTTTAAGCTGCTCACTACCCTTGCTCGCTATCCTGGCCGCGTGTACACACGTATGGAGCTTGTCGAGAAGGTCCTGGGTTATGATTTTGAGGGCTATGAGCGCACTATTGATTCACATGTCAAGAACTTGCGCGCAAAGCTCGGCGATGATCCTCGTAATCCTCGCTGGCTGTTCACCGTTCACGGTGTTGGCTATCGCTTTGAGGCTGGCAACGCTAGCCACGAGTCCTAAGCTTTAGAGCTTTGGCGTTCTTCAAGAAACATCACTCAAATTCTCTTAAGAACCCTCCGGAAACTGAGGGTTCTTATAAAACTATTAAGCCTGATCCCGTTGGTACTCAGAGCTTTACTACCCGTATGGCGGCGTTCTTTGCGCTGACTGCCGTCATGACGGTATTGGTGCTCATCTCTGTTTTGGGCATTGTGTGGGAAAATCGTTTTACCGCTTATACCAGGGAGAACCTACAAAACACCGTTGATACTACCGCGCTCAATATGTCTCAGGCGTACGCGCGCGCAGAAGGTTGGAATGCAGATGTGCTTTCTATTGCGCGTCAAGCGTCCTCAACTAATCCTGATATTGGTATTCAGGTCTTAGACGTCTCTGGCGCAGTGCTGTATGACGACTCGCCAAATGCTCGCCGACCTGGCGGAAATAGTGCACTATCTGGCCCTCAGACAGGCGACGCCGTGGTTTACGCAGTTGTCCAAAACCTGCAAGGCGAGTCTGTGGGCAGCATTAGAATTTGGACGTTTGGTTCTGAACCATTCCTGACTCAGCGAGACATTGCGTTCCGTAATGGCTCCTACCAGGCAATTAGTCTTGCTGCAGCCATTGCAATCTCGCTTTCTGGACTGATTGGTATTTTGGCTTCACGCTCGCTTACCAAGCCGGTACGCCGTATTACCGAGACGGCTGTCCAGATCAGAAGCGGCAATCTTGCGGCTCGCTCAGGCATCCGTGGCGAGAACGAATTAGGGCGCCTGGGAGAAACCTTCGACGACATGGCGTCTTCACTCGAAAGAGACATTAAACTTGAACGCCGTCTGACCAGTGATGTTGCACACGAGCTTAGAACTCCGCTCATGGCTATCATGGCCACTGTTGAGGCAATCCAAGATGGCATCTTACCTGCAGATGAAGAGCGCTTGGAAAACATTGTGTCTGAGAGTAGACGTCTTTCTCGCCTGGTAGATGCCATGCTTCACCTCTCAAGGCTTGAGAACGGAAAGACAAAGTTCAACCCAGAAAGCGTCAATGTTGTGGCTATGGTGGCGAGTCTTGTTGCGGTACAAGAAACGCTCTTCAAGGAGAATAACCGCACGTTGACCTTTGTGGATAAGACTCCCGAGGGTAACTGTTTTGTTGATGTTGACTCGGACATGATTCGAGAAGCCCTGACCAATTTGCTGAGCAATGCTATTCGCTACACCGACGACGGGGGTCATGTTGTTATAACCGTATCAATCGACGATATCGATGCGGTTATCTCCGTAACTGATGACGGTATGGGAATTGCTCCTGAGGACATTCCACAGACCTTCTCGCGATTCTGGCGTGCAGAAGAAAGCCGCGAGCGCTCTTCAGGTGGCCTTGGTGTAGGTTTGGCAATCACAAAAGAGATTATGGACCGTCATAACGGCACTATCTCGGTAGAATCCGAGCTTGGAAAGGGCACGACCTTCTCGCTGCATCTTCCATTGCTTTCCCAAAATAATATCTCTGTAACAGATACTTTGTTGTAGGCCGATTTTTGGGCATTTTGCCGTACAATCAAAAGTCCTGCAATACAACGCGCTTTGCGCAGAAGTGAGGTCATTGTGGCTGGAGCTGAGCTTCGTCCTGATTCGCACGGTAAGGTTCGCGATATTTATGACTGTGGCGACAAACTTTTGATGGTTGCGAGCGATCGCATTAGTGCTTTTGACTTTATTCTCCCCGACGAGATTCCTTTTAAGGGAGAAATTCTGACGCGTATTAGCGCATTTTGGTTTAATCGCTTCAAGGACCTTCTGCCTAACCACATGATTTCTGTTTTGCCAGATCAGACTCCTGAGCAGTTTGCAGATTACACTGAGTATCTTGCCGGTCGTGCAATGCTGGTAAAGAAAGCACAGACTGTGCCAATCGAGTGCATTGTCCGTGGTTACCTTACTGGTTCTGGCAAGAAGACCTACGACCAGGACGGTACCGTCTGCGGCATTAAGCTGCCTGATGGCTTGACTGAGGCCTCTAAACTTCCTGAGCCAATTTTTACTCCTTCCACTAAGGCTGAGCTTGGCGATCATGATGAGAATATCTCGTTTGAGCGTTGCTGTGAGATTGTTGGTGAGGATGTTGCTACTCAGCTGAAGGAAGCCTCGCTTGCAATTTATAAGGCTGCTGCAGAATATGCTGCAACTCGTGGAATAATTATTGCGGATACCAAATTTGAGTTTGGTTTTATCGACGGAAAACTTACACTTATTGATGAGTGCCTTACACCTGATTCAAGTCGTTTCTGGCCTGCTGAAGATTATTCTGAGGGACATGTTCAGCCAAGCTACGACAAACAGTATGTACGCGATTGGCTGAAAGCCCACTGGGACATGCAAGGAGAGCCACCTCATCTTCCAGAAGAGGTAATTGAGGGAACGTCCGAGCGTTATCGTGCGGCATTCCAGATTATTACGGGAACTGAGTTTGTACCACTGAAGGAGACCAATGTCACTGCGTGACACCATTACAGGCGCAACCAAAGAAGCGCGTGAGGCTACCGCAAGCCTTTCAAAGAAAGAAAACTCTGAGGAGACTGAGCATTCTTCGTATTCCGCTTTTGGTCGCAAATCTGCTGCCACTGCTAAACCAGTACGAGAGGCAGCTGCGTCTGTACGCGTGAGTGGCTCTAGCTCTGGCTCCAGCGCTCCAAAGAGCAAAGAGGAGAAGCGTGCTGCACGTGCTCGCCAGCGCGAGCGCGAGGATATTCGTAGCCGTGGATTTGAGGCTATGCTGCGTGCGGATCCAGACTACCATCGTGCCGAGCGCGTTTGGTGGGTCTTCCTTGGCCTTGGCTTTGTTGCAACTATCATTACGCTGGTGCTTTCATATATGGTTCCAGAGTCTAGAGACCTGAACACCGGTGTTGGTATGATTTCTGCCATCATGCTGGTCTTTGCTTACTTCTGTATCTTTGGTTCGGTCGTCTACAGCTTCTTTAAGATGCGTCCTCTTCGCAAGAAGATCGAGACTAAGGTTGCCGGTATGACCGATAAGAAACTCAACGATTTCTACCTTGAGCGTCAGGCTGAGTACGACAGAAAGAGAGCCGAGCGCAAGGCTCGTCGCAAGTAGCAGCATCGCGCTGCTGGCGGCTCGCAAGTGTCGGCGACGCTTGCGCTGGCGACGCGACCGCAACTACGCCGCTCGGTGCATAAGCAACAGCAAGCGCCATGGCGCTTCTTGCCACACAAACATCGGCGAGATTTGCCTACGCGAGCCTACGTGAGTAGAATATCCTACATGCCTTCGTAGCTCAGGGGATAGAGCACCGCTCTCCTAAAGCGGGTGTCGGCCGTTCGAATCGGCCCGGGGGCACCATTGATTTCCAACCGGCGGCTTCGCGCTGCCGGTTTTTCTTTGTTGCAGCGTATCAGCGTCGGCTTCTTAGGCTTGGCGTGCAAAATAACGCAGCTTAGTTGCACCTTGCTGAGGAATCGTCTAGCTCTTAATCAAGATAAACGGACAACTAGAAGTTCACTGCCTAGCAATTAGAGAGCCCTAAGACTTGATATACATCTCTATGCATAAACTTAATCCAATATGCTTGATAATGAATAGACTTATATAAGAAATCTAACTATCGATAAATTCCGCACTTAAGAAACACACCTATGGCGGATATTCTGCTCAATTGCGGACATATTACACACCTAATGATGATATTCTGCACGCCTTAGCTATTTTCGGCGTCATGTATACGTCTTTTTGACAGATTATCCGACATAGGTGTGCTCAGCCATTATCAAATGGGCCCTATCAACCGTATTCCAAAAATGATGCAAGTAACCTCAGTTATTTGAGGATGTTTTTATTGCTGGAGACACTCGTGATAATCGCAGTAATGAAATGCTTGCGGCAATGAAGCGCTTGCGCTGCCGAAGCTGATGATGGCACATGTTCTTATGGAGCTATTTCTGCGACAGCAAAAAGCCCTGCAACCGAACACGGTTGCAAGGCTTGAACGTACTGGTTGAGCTCATTGCACGCTTGGGGCTGCTCGCTTTGCGTCGCGCCAGCTGAGCATCGTGGGCCGCGTTACGCGCTTGAAGCCGTGTGCCGCATGCCGCACACTGCACACCGCAGCGGTTACGCTGATGGGCGAGGCCCACTGGAGACACGAATGGTGATGGTAGCACCAGCTGCAGCACTTGAAGGTGTCTGACCAACTACGTTACCGGTTGCAACGTTGTCGTCATAGACCCAAACCGTGTTGACCTGGAAGCCAGCGTTTTCCAGCGTGGACTGGGCAGTTTCAAAGTCCTTGCCAACAACGTTTGGAACAGAACCGCTCTGGGCACCGGAAGAAACAACGATGGTTACGGTAGATCCTTTATCTGCCTTGCCATTAGCTGGAGACTGTGAAATGACGCGGCCCTCTGGAACGCTCGACGAAGGCTGCTGCTGAGTGTCTACCTTGAAGCCTGCATCTTTCAGGACATCGGACGCACGCTCGGCAGTCATCTCGGTGACGTCTGGAACATCTGCCTTACCCTTGCCAGAAGACAGGTGATAGGTGATAGTGTCTCCAGCTTTAGCGTCGCCACCTGCAGCTGGTTCTTGGGTTGCGACATAACCAACGGTTACGTCGTCCGACTCAACCGAGTCACCATTTCTTGCTTTGAGGCCAACGGCAGCAAGAGCAGACTCAGCCTCTGATGGGCTCTTGTTGGTAAGATCAGGTACCTTAACTGCGGCAGCAGGTTTAGCGCCCTTAGAGATGACAAGGTTAACCGCGGTTCCCTCAGGAGCCTGCCTGTTAGCGCTTGGTGTCTGGTCGATGACCTGGCCTTCTGGAGCAGAATCGCTGTAGCTTTCTGTAATAGTTCCCAGCTTAAAGTGGCTGCCAGATGCACTCAGTGCCTGAGTTGCCTGGTCTTTTGTCTGTCCAACAAACTGTGGAACCAGATACTGCTGGGAGGAGTTGCCGAGGATGTGCGCAATAGCAAAACCGGCAAGAGCCAGGACAACCAAAGCGCCTAAAATGCCGAGAATAACGTTGCGCTTGTGACGCTTATTCTCGCGCTTGTCCAGCTCATCGGCCTCTTCACGGGAATGAACGCGGTTCAAGCGACCAGTGTCGCCACCGCGCGTAATGTAGGTGTTGGAGCCGTCAATGCCGCGACGATCCAGCCTGGAAGTTGGCTGAGGTGGTGTCACAATGCGGGGGCTCACGCTAGTGTTGCTTGGAATAGTGGCACGGCCAGCAATGAAATCGCGCAGCGCACGAGCAAGCTCGTCAGCGCTCTGGTAGCGGTCAGCTGGGTTTTTCTCCATGCAACGAAGAATGATTGCCTCGAGTGCAGGGTCAACGTTGGGGTTGATCAGCGATGGTGGCTGAGGAGCTTCGTTGACCTGCTTCATAGCAACGCTGATAGCGTCGTCACCGGCAAAAGGAACGCGGCCAGTTGCAGCCTCGTACATGACAATGCCCAGGGAATAGATATCGGTGGTTGGTCCCAAAGGCTTGCCCGTACTCTGCTCTGGAGAAACGTAGTGAGCGGTGCCAAGAACAGAGTTATCGGTGGTTAGGCTGCTGTTCTTTGCACGAGCAATGCCAAAGTCCATGACCTTGATGTTGCCATCTGGCTGAACCATGATGTTTTGTGGTTTGATGTCACGGTGAATGATGTCGTGACGGTGTGCTACAGAGAGCGCCTGAGCAATCTGAGAGCCAATCTGAGCGACCTTGCGGGAATCGAGGGCTCCATGCTTACGGATGCCGCTCTTAAGGTCTGTACCGCGCAGATACTCCATGACAATGTAGTAGGACTCGCCGTCCTTGCCCCAGTCATAGACCGAGACAATATAAGGACTGGAGAGCGCTGCTGCTGCCTGAGCCTCCTGCTTAAAACGGGCAGCAAAGGACGGATCGTTTGCGTACTGCGGCAGCATCATCTTGATGGCAACAGTACGACCAAGAACCTGGTCCTGTCCGCGGTAAACAGTGGCCATTCCACCGGTACCAATTTTGTCTTGAACCTGGTAACGCCCACCGAGCATTCTACCTGGCATAACTCAACTCCTATCAAGCGTGCGATTTTCTCGCCACGTCACTTACTATCTTAGAACACACCCAACTACTTGGGGAGAAGACCATGCGATGTTTTGGGCGCTACGAAGCAGCTCCCAAAGCCTGGATGTTCA
Organism: uncultured Atopobium sp.; assembly: GCA_937997345.1. Taxonomy (GTDB): domain Bacteria; phylum Actinomycetota; class Coriobacteriia; order Coriobacteriales; family Atopobiaceae; genus Lancefieldella. The sequence continues at coordinate 44,230 of CALKTD010000007.1, forward strand.
GGCACTGTGCAAGAACACGTCCGCCAACTTGAGCACCGTAACCCAAAACGTTTTCGCCGTTGCCTTCGATGACAACAGAAACAACAAGGGTTGGGTGGTCGTAAGGCGCAAAACCGATGAAGAACGAGTTAAAGTTACCGTTCTCGACGTCTGCGGTACCTGTTTTACCTGCAATTTTGACACCTGGAACGCGAGCTCCCATACCGGTGCCGGATTCAACAACGCCCAACATTGCCTCTCGGACCTGCGCGGCGGTATCCGCAGACACTGCCTGTCCAAGGGATTTTGGTGACGTTGTAGAAACAACAGCTCCCTCTGGCGAGAGAACGCGATCAACAATGTAAGGGTTCATGACAACGCCGCCGTTAGCAATTGCAGCCGCGACAACAGCGTTTTGCATAACGGTAGTCTGAGGACCTGCAGGGCTTGCATGCTCTCCAACAGGAAGGCCGCAGGATGCCCAGCCAAGCTCCCAGGTGGTCATCTCGGCAGGATTTGGCATCAGCGATGGTGTAGTGGAGAAGTCCTGGCCAAGCGCGGTGCCATAACCAAAGGCGCGCGCATAATTAACCAGGTTGTCTGCACCAAGTGCTACGCCAAGCTGGGCCAACGCTGTGTTAGAAGAACGAGCAAATGCCTCGCGCAGAGGAATTGTTCCCATGTCTTCGTTGGCGTAGTTGTGGATGGTTCCGCCGCCAAGCTCCATAGTTCCTGGAGCTGAATACGTGGTATCCAACGTGGTGGTATGTGTATCAATTCCAGCAGAAAGCGTAATGGTTTTAAACGATGAGCCAGGGGAGTAGAGCGTCTGGGTAGTTCTGTCGACCAGCTGACTGCCGGTACCGGACTCGATAATGGTGCCCAGATCAGCGTGGGTATACGATGGGCTTGAAGCCTTTGCAAGCACGGCTCCGGTGGCTGGGTCCATAACAACAATGGAGCCCGAATAGCCCTGAAGCGCAGCTTCTGCTACAGCCTGCATCTGGGAATTGATGGTCAGGACAACGCTTGAACCAGCGGTATTAACGCCTGCCATCGAGTACAGAGCGCTTCTCCAGTCAGAATGATCCGCGTGGCCGGTGAGCGTCTCGTTCATGGAGGACTCGATACCTGCAGTTCCGTACCGGGTAGAGATGTAGCCAACCGTGTGAGATGCCATGCCATCGTGCGGATAGTTGCGCACGTAGGTACCGTCGTCTTGCTTGACGCTCTCTGCCAGGGTGACGCCGTCAGAAGTCATGATAGCGCCGCGCTGAACATATGCGCTCTTAGCAATAGTGTGGTTGTTGGTAGGAAGTGCCTGAATTCTAGGTGCGTCAATGACCATCAAGAAGGTCAAGTTGCCGAGAAGAACGGTGAAGAAGAGGGTAAATACGGTAACCAAATTGGTTAGACGCTTTCCGAGAGCAACGCGCCCTAGAACACCTGACTCCTCGGACTGCAGATCAAAGCCTCCGCGGATGTGACTACCGTGCAGAACAGAGGAGGCGTGAGCTCCACCAGAAGAAATTTCAAGTCTCTGGGAATCAAGCACTTTTTTGCTTGGCTCAAGCTCTGTCTCGCGACCAGTTCCCTCATCACCCGCTCTGAGCAGTAAGGCAACAATGATAAAGCTGGAAAGAAGAGAGCTGCCGCCCTGACTCATAAAGGGCAGGGTAACGCCGGTAAGAGGCATGAGCTTAGTAACGCCTGCAACAATGAGGAAGGTTTGGAACGCCAAAACACTGGTAAGACCAGCAGCTGCAAAAGCAGATGAATCGGACTTTGCGCGAGCAGCTGTTGCAAGACCACGCACAGTAAGGAGCAGGAACAGGGTAATAATTGCTGCTCCGCCAAAGAGTCCCAGCTCCTCAGCAATGGCTGAGAAAATAAAGTCAGACTCAACAATAGGGATAAGCGTAGGCATTCCCTTATCAATTCCGGTGCCAGCAAGCCCTCCATCTGCGATGGAATAGAGGGACTGGACAATTTGGAAGCCATCTCCAGCAGGGTCGTTGAAGGGGTTCAGCCAAATGTTGACACGAGTCTGAACGTGACCAAAGAAGTGATAAAGCACCACGCCGCCAATAGCCAAGAGCGCAATACTGACAAAAACGTAGCTTGCGCGACCTGTTGCAACATAGAGCATGATGACAAAGAACACGAAGAAGAGCAGAGCGCTACCAAGGTCGCGCTCAAAAATAACAACAATCAGGCTGATACCCCACATGACAAACAGAGGAAGCAGCATTTTAAAGCGAGGAATACGGAAAGGTCCAAAAAAACGCATGGAGACCGATAGGGCTTCTCGATTCAGTGCAAGATAAAATGCCAGGAAGAGCGTAATGGCAATCTTTGCAAGCTCGCCAGGCTGGAAGGTGAATGCGCCAAAAGAAATCCAGAGTTTTGCGCCGTAGCGATCCTGGCCAATAACAATTGGCAGAAGAAGCAGTATGACGCCGAGAATACCAATGGAGTATTTGTAGCGTGCTAACGCGTCGAGATTTCTAATGACCGCTAGTACCACAATCATCACAACAACAGAGATAAAGAGCCAAATTGTTTGGTTGACTGCAAGATTTGGCGCAAGTCTGGTGACCATGGTGATGCCAATTCCCGAAAGCACAAACACAATAGGGAGAATGGCAGGGTCTGCTGCGGGAGCAAGGAACCTAATAGCAATGTGAGCCACAGTAAATGCTGCAAAGAGACCAATAGGAACGGCCATTGTCTCAAGGCTGAGTGTTGAGCGAGCAGTAATCATGTACATGGCGTACAGCAGAAATACAGGGATTGCTCCTACAAATAGTAAGAAGAGCTCTGTATTACGCCTTAGTCCACCTGCTTTTTCCATTCCTACTCACCTCCCGAACTTGTTGTTGACGTTGTTGTTTCTGTTGTGGGTGTTCCGCCAGACTGAGCGTCTTCTTTCTTTTTGACCGCTTTGTTGTTGGCGTCGTCAATTTGTTTGCGGTAATTCTCGACGGTGCTATGTGCTTCATCCTCGTTCTTAACGCGAATTCCGTCTGCAAGAGAGTCTTGAACTGCATCAGGCAAATCTTTTATTTCAATCGACGTAGTTTCAACAAGTGAAGACATGTTTATGCCGGCAATTGTAGTAGGAATACCTCGATAAACGCCAACGGTAGTTCCGTTAATTCCTAAGTACCACTCGCTACTTACAAACAGGAAGAACACGGCAACAGTGGCTGCAAAAAGTGCAAGGAACGAGACAAACGTGGCAATGACGCCACGAGTAAGGTGTTTCCTAGTTTGATCAGCTATGCCGTCGTCTAAGACGTCAATGACAATAACGGTAATGTTGTCTGAGCCGCCATAGGTAAGAGCTGCGGAAACAAGGTTATCTGCAGCTTTTTGTGGTGTGACATTAGAGACCGCAATGGACTCAATCTCGTCATCGGGCACCATGCCAGAAAGGCCATCGGAGCATAAGATGATGCGGTCGCCATCAGATACTTCAAGCGAGAAATGATCTGCATACATGTCTGGATCGGAGCCAAGCGCTCGCGTAACTACCGAGCGAGAAGGGTGTGTGCGAGCCTCATCAGCGGTAATCTGACCAGAATCAATGAGCTCCTCAACATAGCTGTGGTCGTGAGTAATGCGGACCAGCGTGCCATGGTGGAGCAGGTAAATGCGAGAGTCACCAACATGGGCAACGGCCATCTGATTGCCCTCAATGAGGACAGCAGAGGCAGTGGAGCCCATGCCAGGTTTGCCAATACCCTTTGCAGGAGCATCAATAACTTCTTGGTTAGCGGCCTCAATTGCAGCACCTAGACGGACATCGTCTGCGGTACTTGGCGCCTGTTCAGCAATAACCTTAACAGCAATGGAGCTTGCTACCTCACCGGCAGCATGACCTCCCATACCGTCACAGATGGCAAAAAGGGGAGTGCGCAAAAGGAACGAGTCCTCGTTATGTTCGCGAACTAATCCCACGTCAGAGCGGGCGCCCCAAGAAATAAAGGTGTTAGAGCCAGAAACTGCCTCTGCGTCGCCTCGGCCATCAAGAGGCAACTCACAACGACCAGGAGCACTCACGGGCTCTTGTGCAGGTGTATCAGAAATATGTGTTGTATCAGAAGAAACCATGAGCCTCTTATCGACGTCCAACACGCATAATCACATCGCCGACCTGGACTTCGTCTGTGTCGCGAAGGGTAACAGGCTGCTCGATGATGTGACCATTAACCATGGTTCCGTTTGTGGATCCAAGGTCTTCAAGTACCAGAGCAGGGCCCTGGATAGTAAAGCGGGCGTGTGAAGCAGAAACGTAAGGTTCGTCAATCACGATGTCAGACGAAGGAGAACGTCCAATAACAACAGGACCCAAGATGTCTACGTGAAGACCACGTAAGGACTTGACGCCCTTCTCGACATCAACAGACCAAATTGCTCCATCTTTGCGCTGTCCGCGGACAAGACCAATGCCCGTACGCATGACTGAGAACAGGAAGATGTACAGTAGGACAACGAGCAGAACACGTCCTGCAAAGAGAATCAAATCAATCATTAGTTCTCCCGGAACTGAAGGTCCATAAGACCAATGGTAATGAGGTCTCCGTCGCGCAGAATTACCTCATCTACGTCGATATCGTTGACAAGCGTTCCGTTAGTGGAGTGCAAATCAGCAATGTGCCAATCGTGACCGTCATAGGTCATCTCGGCGTGTCGTCTTGAAACGTTAGGATCGCGCAGAACAACGTCTGCCTGAGAGCGCTCGCGACCAATAATGGCTCGAGGAGCCTCAACGCGATACGAACGACCGCTCTGGCGATCAATCAAAATACAGGTAGCATCCATGTTTGCGCGTGGCGTGCCTTGCAGATTGCGAGAAGAACGACCGCCCACGCCGTTTAATTGGGCATCAAGGGAAGGCGTGATACGACGCTGAGTCATAGGAACAGGAGCTGCTGTTGGGATAGCTCCGTTTACGGGCAGGTCTGGAAGACCGTTTGAGCTAGGAAGAACAGGCATAGGAGTGGACTCAGCTGCGGAAACAACAGGAATTGCGCCTTGAGCCTCAACAAAGTCTGGTGGCATTACCGCAAGACCGGCGTCTGTACCAGCAAGATCTCCCAAAACCTCTGGCGTTGCGTTATCTGCAGAAACAGGACGAACTACAGACAGAGGATCTGGCTCTGGCTGTGGTTCTGGCTGAACTGCAGCGCGGGAATTGTGCTGCTGAGGCATTTGAGCTGCAGCTCCTCCAACACTGGAGTTTCCACCCAAGAAAGCACGCTCTTCATTGCGTAGCTGGTCAAGCGTATTGCCGTCAACGTTTTCTGCAAAGACAGCAAATTTTCCAGGCTTCAGAGATGGGTCAACCATAAAACGAACAAGCGGCTGACCAACAAATACATAATCTTTTTGCTGAGCCTGAGCAGCCACGAAGTCAGAAACCTCTGCAGTTAGATCAGCATAAAGAGGACGCATCAGAGAATCATCTTGAGGAGCAACTAAAACGGTATACAGGGCAGGCGCAGTGTCTACGCCATCAATCTCATACGTCTCACGTTCCATCTCTTTAGCTGCGCGTTTGGCAAGCTTCTTAAAAGAGAAAGGCTCTGCGTATCCCTGAGGTGCGGCACCAAAGACCGAACCAATACGGTTTTCAAAGTCACTAAGAAAGCTCATCTAATTCCTCGCCTTCCTGATCCGCGTCAAGTGGACCTATCAGGACAATTGCAATACATACAAGTACACATAAGAATACCGTAATTAGTACCGAAACTATACTTTCAACTACCCAAAAATTGGGATTCTCCATCCAAGCTGCCCATATAAAGCCACTTGAAAGCAATGCGGCACAGACAATTTGTCCAAAAATCATCCACTCACGACGTCTTTTCTGGCTAATAAGCGAGCCTAAAAGAGCAGATAGGGCGCACGCCCCAAAGCGAATCCAAAAAGGAAGCCCTGAGGTCAGCGAAATGTAGTCATAAGCAAGAGGAGTTGCCGCAAAGCCTAAAGATATGCCTCTTGCAAACAGTGTTCCAAAAAGATAGTTAAAGGCTCCTGTTAAAACCGCAGGTAGAGGATGCATGGTGGCGGAGATAAGCGCTGGTGCTGAAACAGGAGCAGGTAATAAAGCTCCTAATAAGCAGTTGATGCTGCTGAATTTTGAGGCCCTTCCCGCAAACGCCCACCAGATAACACTTACCAAGGTTACAAGCGTCGCAAACGGGAACGAAGTGCTGGTAGGGCTAATACTTGCCAGGGCATATACCGCACATGCAATGACAAGCGCAGAACCCAACGGAGTCCAAAGAGCAGCTGTCGCAGCACCTATAAGAGAACCCACCACAATAAACGTGAGCGATTCTGGAGCAATAAGCTGGAACAACTGGGCGAGAAGAACAGCGGTGACCAGGGCTGATACGCCACGCACGGCAGCCGAGGGCAGCCAGGGGAAGCGGATTGAGAGCGGAAGATGCTTGACGTCCCAGGCCTCGATTCCCTCTTCTTCTGACTGTTCCACTAGGGATTTGAGGCTTTTCTCGCCCTGCTTTTCGCTGCCAAGAGGAGTCACAATTTCTTGTGCAAACTCCAAGACGCTTCCTTGTCTCATTGACGGCTCAGGGGAAAGCGCCTGTGTTAAGGCGGCATCTACAGCAAAGGGAACCTCGGGATCTTCTTTGAGCAGAGGAATTTTTGGGCCCTTGTAGATGTGATCAAGGGATTCTTTAGCCGTTCTGCCCGCAAATACATTGACGCCCGTTAGCGCCTGCCTCAGAACAACAGCAAGCGAGAAAATATCAGCGCGCTCGTCAACAAGCATGCCTTCAACCTGTTCAGGAGGCATGTAGCCTACCGTACCTCCGCGAGCACCACCATAACCAGCAGCTGAGGCAAGTGTTGCCATACCAAAGTCGGCAAGTTTTACCGTACCCTGGCGGTCAATCATGATATTTGTTGGCTTGATGTCCAGATGGAGTACGCCGTTTTCATGGGCATATTGAAGCGCCTTTGCAAGTGAAGACACCATGTGAGCTGCTTCGGCATAGGTGAGGTAGCCACCCTCAACGCGAGCCAAGAGCTCCGATAAATTAAGGCCATCAACAAACTCCATGACCAGATAGGCGTAATCGCCTTCAATCTCAAAGTCATGAACAGTCACAATGTTGGGATGAGCCAATAAGCAGGCAGTTCGAGCCTCAGAAAGAGCCTCGTCAACAGTTGAAGCAAACACACCGGGAGTTTCGGAAGCTCCCAACAGTGGCATACGCTTAATGGCTACGCGTCTCTGCAAACGAGTATCCCAGCAGGTACAAACGGTGCCAAAGCCTCCGTTACCTCTGCGAGCAAGAACGCGATATCGGTTCAACAAAATTTCTGGCTCAGCCGCAGGTGATGCCTGCTGAGCAGAAGGTGAATGTAGATATGTAGTCTGCGTGGTCTGCGACCGCGAGTCACTCACGGCAACCTCCTGTGTTTAAAGTGTGTTTGTCGGCCGTGACTACTTATATTCTACCGCTGAAAAGAATTTTCTTATATATCTATTGTTTTTCCATTAGAAGAAAACAAAATGTTGTAGTATTATTCCCTAGCACGCGGGTGTGGCGGAATTGGCAGACGCGTACGGTTCAGGTCCGTATGAACGCAAGTTCATGGGGGTTCAAGTCCCTTCGCCCGCACCATTTGTATTTAAAAAGCCCCTTCACGGGGCTTTTTTGTTACCTATTTGTTGTCTTCCTCAAAGTCAGACCAACCCTCTTGGTCGTCGCCAAAGAGATCCCAGTCGTCCTCGGTCTTTTTATGGTTGAAATACATCTTCTTAGTTTTGCGCTCTAACACAAAAGAAATAACCAAAAAGAGCAAAATTCCACCAAGTACGAGGAACAACACACCGGTTTTATCGCCAAAAAGCCAGCCGACAAATGAGTTAATTGCGTCCATAATCTAGCTCCAGAACATGTGAAGGGTTAAGAATCTGAATACAAGTATATACTTGGTAAGCTATAAGAAAAAATGCACTGCCAAAAAGTGTTGATTCAAGGAGAAGCTGCATGCTTGATATCAAATTTGTGCGCGAGAATCCTGACCTCGTAGATAAGTCTTGCGAGTCCAGACAAAACGCCCATTGGGATCGCGAGAAATTCTTTGAGCTTGACGAGGAGCGCAGAAGCGTAATTGCTGAGGTTGAGTCTCTTCAGGCAGAGCGTAACGCTGTTTCTAAGCAGATTGGCCTTCTTATGCATGAGGGCAAGAAGGAAGAGGCTGAGGCAGCTAAAGAGCAGGTAGCAGCTAACAAAGATCGTATCGCAGAGCTTGATCAGCGCCGTGGAGAGGTTGAGGAAGAGCTTACCGCACTTGTTGCAGCTATTCCAAACATTCCTGACGCATCCGTTCCTTATGGCAAGGACGACTCTGATAACCCTGAGGTTCGTAAATGGGGAGAGCCAACTCAGTTTGACTTTGAGCCAAAGGCACACTGGGATCTTGGCCCCGAGCTTGGCATGATTGACTTTGACCGTGGCGTAAAGCTTGCAGGAACTCGTTTCTATCTTCTTGGTGGCATGGGTGCTCGTATGGAGCGTGCGCTTATCAACTTTATGATTGATACACATAACCAGGCAGGTTTCAAAGAGTGGTGGCCACCAGTCATTACCAATCAGGATTCTCTTTATGGTACCGGCCAGCTTCCTAAGTTTGAGGAGGACCTCTATCACGTCCAGCCTGACCTCTACCTCATTCCAACTGCTGAGGTTCAGCTCACAAACATCCATCGTGACGAGATTCTGGACGCATCTCAGCTTCCTTTGCTCTATACCGCATTCACCCCATGCTTCCGCGAGGAGGCAGGTTCAGCTGGTCGAGATACCCGTGGCATCATCCGCGTTCATCAGTTTGACAAGGTAGAGATGGTCAAGTTTGCAAAGCCAGAAGACTCCATGAATCAGCTTGAGTCCATGGTTCAGGAAGCTGAGAAGATCCTTCAGCTTCTGGGTCTTCCTTATCACGTGGTTACTCTCTGCACTGGTGACATTGGCTTCTCTGCATGCAAGTGCTATGATATTGAAGTTTGGCTCCCAAGCTATAACGCATACAAGGAGATTTCTTCTTGCTCTAACTGCTGGGATTTCCAGGCTCGTCGTGCAAATATCCGCTATAAGGATCCAGCAGAGTTCAAGGGCACCCGTCTGGTTCACACGCTTAACGGCTCTGGTCTGGCAGTTGGCCGAACCATGGCTGCAATTATGGAGAATTATCAGAACGCAGATGGCTCTGTTATCGTGCCTGAGGCGCTCCGTCCTTACATGGGTGGCATCGAGGTCATTCGACCAGAATAGTTGCTCTATTTAATCAAAACTGATTCAGACGCAGAAATGGTCTTCTACAGAATTGTGGAGACCATTTCTTTTTTGCTATTTATAGAACATATGTTCTATAAATTTGCTATACTAAGATCAGTAAAGGAAGAAAGAGGTGACTATGAAAGGTCTGGTAGAGGTACAGAAAGAAATTGTATTAAGGCAGTTCGTGCAAGGCAGTGCGGCAAAAATTGGATTCGGCCACAAGGAGTTTTATTCAGAGATCCATATTGCATCAGAGCAATTTGCAACTTTAAGAAAGTGGATTTCAGACCAAGGTAGAGTGGGTTTAAAAGATTTAAGTCCACAAGAGTATTTGGAGGTCATCATGGCGGAAACATGCATGGCTGAGGTAATGGATGAGCTTGATGAAGCCGGTATTTCTTATCAGTATTTGTATGCAAACTCTTCCGGTGAAGTAGCTTTAAGACCAGGTAGATAATAAAAAAGAGCTCCTGAAGGAGCTCCTAAGTTCAAGTGGTGCGGCGTATAGGATTCGAACCTATGACGCCCTGATTCGTAGTCAGGTCCTCTATCCAGCTGAGGTAACGCCGCGTGCGCTAACAATATGACAGACCTGTTTGTAAAATGCAAGTGTTTTCACGAAAAAAGTTAGAGTCAATACCTGTAGGGGAGATAGAGGAACAATTTCAGCTTCTCTGAAATGTGGTTTTGGGAAAGAGAGGTATTGAGAGGACGATAAAGAAAAGAAGAACAGTAAAAAGGAGGGCAGTATGGTTACATAAAAATATCTCTATCTGAGTTTACGGTGGGTTCAGACAGAGATAGGTGAAATTAAAATGGCGGAGAGCTGGGGATTCGAACCCCAGATGGGCTTTGGGCCCATA
>CALKTD010000008.1 GCA_937997345.1 uncultured Atopobium sp.
GAGCGCATGACTGGCAGTCATGAGGTCAGGGGTTCGAACCCCCTATTCTCCACCACGCATTCTGGCGGCGGCATCTGTCGCCGCTTTTTTCTTACGGGCTCATGGCGCAACGGTTAGCGCAGGGGACTCATAATCCCTGGGTTGGGGGTTCAAATCCCTCTGGGCCCACCAAATACATATGTGGCGAGAAACCCTTTGAGTTTCTCGCCATTTCTTTTACCGAAACACTCTACCGTTTAATGATTCGATTACTTAATTTATATAAAAGACGGGTACAATATCCGTCAGTTACAACTTGTAGATAGGGGATATATGACTCCTGAGACTCGTAAAATGAAACTCTTTAGTCTGGCACTTTTGATTGGCGGACTTTTAGGTCTTGTTAATGTTGCGGTTCTTGTAATTGGCGCTGGTCCATCAATTGATTCCGTCCTTCTTTTACTTGCAAGTATGATTTCTCTTTTAACTGGTGGTTATGCAGCTAGAGAGGCTAATGTTCCCAATAGAGCTGCAGCCGCTTATCCCATGATTTTTGGATCGTGTGTGGTGCTGGCTGTTACTGTTGTGGCTCAGTTGATTTTGACGCCTTCTGTAACGTTGCAGTTCATTGAGCTGTTTGCACTATTGGCAATGGCAAGTGCTGTTGCTCGAGGATCTCATAAAGTTAAAAAGTCTCTTGAAGCCAAGTAAGTTATTTTATTGGTTTAGCTCCTTTTGTGTACGTTTTTCTTTGTGATTTGACTTGTTGGGAGTTTGTATGGATCGTGGAACTAAGTTGATGATGGCGCTTTCCTCTATGCTTGGGGCACTTGGTGTTGCCGGAATTGTCATCTTTGCCTTCTCAGTTGGCTATGGTCGTTTCTCTTCAAGCATGATTGTGCTTCTGCTGTGCAGCTTAATGGCAGTTTATTGCTGCTACATTCTGCAGAAATGCATTAGTTTGGCTAAAGACTTTGAGAAAACCCATGGCATTGTTCGTTTTGTTGCTGGCATTGAGCTCATCCTCTTTACCATTGAGTGGGTCTTTGTCTCGCAACTTTCTTCTCAGCCTATGGTAATTACGCCAATGATCCTTCAGCTTATCTTCTTTGGAATCATTCTTGTTCAGATGAATAAAGCTGTGTCTACGTATTCACCTTCAAAAAAGTCAAAAGCTAGAAATTAGCGTCATTGTTTGTTATTATTGCAAGTCGTTCGGGCGATTGGCTCAGGGGTAGAGCACTTCCTTCACACGGAAGGGGTCGCTGGTTCAAATCCAGCATCGCCCACCATAGAATTTTAAAGGCCTAGGTAACTGGGCCTTTTTTGTTAGTACTTAGTTACAGTGCTGACTAATATTTATTGCGAAGCAGAAATCTTAGAGCTTTCCTTATATACTTGAACCCTAGGAAAGGAGAGATGTATGACAGAATCATCTAACAATTTCAACACTTTTAATCCAGTTGAGCAGTTTGATATGTACGTTGCGCACGTTGGCATCAACGCAAGTAATGCTGACGAGGCAAAAAAGATTGCAAACCTGTTTACCGCTCTTATGGGACTTCCAACGATTGAGCAGCCACCTTCATTTTTTGCCGGCACTTTAGTAGAGGTCATGAAGCAAAATGGCCGAGGTACAAAGGGTCATATTGGCTTCCATGTTAACAACATTCCTGCTGCCGAGAATTACTTTGCAGGTCGTAACTTTGAAATCGATGAGTCTTCAAGAAGACTTAATCCGGATGGCAGTACGTTTTTGGTCTATTTCAAAGAAGAGATTGCTGGCTTTGCTATTCATCTCACCATGGATAAATAACCTCAACTCCTTCAAATTTATTGAAGACTATTTGGCGAGAAGATCTTTTAAGTAGAAGGGCCTTCTCGCTTTTTGTGTGTGGATGGATAGCGAATAGCTATTTATAGGTGATTCTTATTGTTTATGATATGAAAATTTAATAAACTGCAATTTAGAATGTAGCTTATATTCATTTTAATGATATTTTCTTTTATCATTTGAATTAGACAATTGTAATCCTTAATGGATTTGGAAGATTTGAAGTGAAAAAGTTCAAGTATGTGCAGCGTCAATTTTGGTTGCACTATGCTGAGTAATTGTTATCGGAGCTCCAAAGGTTGCGCTTGCAGCAGCAGTTCAAAATCAGCTCACGGTTAATGTTACTGATGACTATTATGGTAAACCTGTTGATGGTGTAACAATTACAGTAACTAATACATTTACTGGTTCTGTTGTTGCAGAGCAAGTTACTGATGCAAACGGTAAAGTCCAGGTAAATCTTCCTGACGGAACTTATAAAGTTTAGCAGACAAAGTTCAAAGCTGGATTTAAAGCAGACAACACAACCTATACATATACGCTTAATGGAGTTGCTTCTGGTACAGGAAGCTCAACTACACTCAACATCGTTGATAAGCAAATCTTAGGTAACCTTAACATTACCGTAAAAGCAAAAAACTTAGATTATAAACATCGTCCATATTCTCATCTTCAATCTATTTCAGAAGTTACCGTAAATGTCTAAGATGAATTTGGAAATACTGTTGGCTTAAATATTCCATCTAATTCTTTAGTTAGAGTTCCTGTAAATGGTAGCTATACCTTAAATCCAAAAAATATTCCTAATTCATACTCGTATGACACAGGATCAGGTCTATTTGACATTGTTAATTATGATTACACTGGCCAGCTTTATAGTTCCTCACATGCAGTTACCTTTAAGTATGATTCTACTATGCAAACATTTGATACAGATGTTTATGCGGTTTATAGATTAAAACGCAGAATAGGAGATATTATTGTTAGGGTCGTTAATCAATACGGCAATCCTATTGCTGAAGCAACTTTGACTGCTACCATGGCTGAGATAGCTACACCTGGTGACCTTCTCCTGCAATGCCACCTAGTTTTCCAAGTTTTGATCCACCAAATCCAGCTCTGTTACCAAGTACTGATGTACCTCGACCTCTAACGCAGGCTGCTCCAGCACGTGGTGTAGCTTATACACAAACAGGTCAGCTTTCAATTTTTAATGAAGAAAATGATACTCATTACAGCCTGACTACGGGACCAGATGGTACTGTAATTATTCCTGATTATTTGGCTTATGCTGGCTCCACCATTACTCAAATAACCACTTTGGATGGTTACACTATTGATGATCCTAATCCTCAGGTTGGTGAGCTTACTGGTTCCAATGAGACAACTACGGTTACCTTTGTTAATCGTAGACCAGAGCCACCGGCTCCAGAGCCACAGCCAAAACCTCAGCCTGAACCAACTCCAGAGCCTCAGCCACAGACTCCGGAAAAGCCTAAGACTCCAAAGAAAAAAAGTCTGCTCTTCCAGATACTGGTGATAACGCTCTTACGCTTCCTTTGATTATTGGCGTTGCTGGTGCAACTGTTGTTGCTGGTGCAGCTCTTTTTCTTTATAAGAAGCGTCAATAAATCTTCACAAGCTTGGTTGCATTTACATAATTTTGCACGTAAATCAAGTGAATGACTTATACTTATCCAGTTCAGATATGTATGAGGAGTTCACTTGATTGCTCTTGCGGATAAGATTTCTAAGTCATTTGGTGGCAGGGTCCTTTACTCAAACGTAACACTTCAGCTCAATGCGGGGGAGCGTTGGGCTCTAGTTGGTCCTAATGGCGCTGGTAAGACTACGCTTCTAAAAATCATCATGGGCCTAGAGTCTGCTGATGAGGGAACTGTTACCTTTGCAAAAGACGCTACCCTTGGATACCTAGAGCAAGAGACAGAGCTCATGGGGGATAGAACTGCCCTGAACGAGGTCATCGAGTCTGCTCATGAGATAAAACAGTGGGAGAGAAAGGTAAATGATCTCTTACACAAGATTGCTGAAACTCCTGAAGGCGCTACGCTTAACAAATACCTGGAAGATTATGCTCATGCTATGGAGCGCTTTGAGCGTCTTGGCGGCTATGAGCTTGAAAGTAGAGCTCGCCAGATTCTTGCAGGTCTTGGATTCCCGGTAGAAGATTTTGATAAGCCTGCTAAAGAGTTCTCGGGCGGCTGGCAGATGCGTATCTCTTTGTCAAAGCTGCTTCTGCGTCGTCCTGATGTTCTTCTTCTGGACGAGCCTACTAACCACTTGGACTTGGAATCTGTCCAGTGGCTTGAGAGGTTCTTATCGTCATATGATGGAACAGTTCTTCTGGTAAGCCATGACCGTTCATTTATGGATGCTTGCGTAACGCATGTGGCGGCGCTTGAGAATCGCATGCTGGTAACGTATACCGGCAATTATTCCGGCTACCTTCATCAGCGAGAAGAAAATCTTGAACAACTCCGCGCTAAACGAGCTGCTCAAGAGCGAGACATCGCTCATATGGAAACCTTTATTGAACGCTTTAGATATAAGCCCACTAAGGCTAAACAGGTTCAAGAACGCGTGGCAAAGGTCGAGAAGATTCGTGAAGAGCTGGTAGTTCTTCCAGAGCAATCTCATCACATGCATTTTAGGTTCCCAGATCCTCCTCGTACCGGAGATACGGTCATCTCTCTTGAGGGTGTGGCTAAATCGTATGAGGATAACTTTGTCTATGACAACGTTGATCTTAAACTGTATCGAGGAGATCACGTAGCGCTTGTTGGTCCTAACGGTGCAGGTAAATCTACCCTCATGAAACTTATTGCTGGTAAGCTTAAGCCAGATGCAGGACAAATTAGCCTTGGACAAAACGTCACTAAAGCCTACTACGCACAGCACCAGCTTGAAGAGCTGAATCCAGCAAACACGGTACTTGCAGAGCTTGATACCGTTGCTGCAGGATGGACTACTTCAGAAGAGCGTAGATTGCTCGGAGCCTTCCTTTTCCACGGTGATGACGTTGAGAAACGCGTAAACGTGCTTTCTGGTGGAGAAAGAGCTCGCCTCGCTCTTGCTAAGATGCTGGTTTCTCCAGATCCACTGTTGCTTCTGGACGAGCCAACTAACCACCTGGACATTGATTCTGTTGATGTTCTAGAGAAGGCGCTTGTTGACTTCCCAGGAACCATCATCTTGATCAGTCACGATGAGCACCTGGTCAGAGCTGTAGCTAACAAGGTTGTGGACGTTCGCGACCACAAGGTTACGGTCTATGACGGAGACTACGATTACTTCCTCTTTAAGCTTGCAGAGCTTCAAGCAGCGGCTCAGGGGGAGACGTCGAGCAAGACGGTGTCCTCGTATGGAACTTCGGGTGCAAGAGCGGTTAAGAGTGCTGGTCCAGAGGCAGGTCAAGCTGCAGGATCTTCTCGCAATGTGAAGACAAAGGAGCAGAGAAGAGCTGAGGCGGAGGAGCGCAATCGAAGAAGTCGTGCGCTCAGGGAGACTAAGAAGCGCTTGGGCGAGGTTGAAGCTGCACTTACTCCTGCTCATAAGCGTTACGATGAGCTCATGACGCTTATGGCTGACGAGGCTCTCTATAACGATCAGCAAAAGTTTGATGAGTGCATGGCGGAATACCAGGCACTTTCTAAGAAGATTCCTGCGCTTGAGACTGAATGGTTGGAGCTTTCAGAAAAAATGGAAGCAGACATTGATGGGTAGGTAGTTTTGGCAATATTGGTTAAAATTATCTTGTATCTACTGTTTTGTAAATAATGTCATGTTCTTGAGAGTCTTTGTTTGTACGCGCCTGTCTGCACTTTCTCTGCAGATGTTGAGATAAGGATTGTTGTGCCAATTGCTTTAACATCAGTTCCATCGCTTTTGACAACGCTCGCTGAATTTGCACTGGTAATCTTTGCCATTGTGGTTCACGAGGTTGCACATGGCTTTGTGGCATACAAGTGCGGAGACCCTACCGCTAAAATGTCTGGCCGTTTGACGCTCAATCCGCTCGCACACATTGATTTGTTCGGTACGGTTCTTTTGCCGTTGATGTTGGTGTTGATGGGAGGTCCTAGCTTTGGTTACGCAAAGCCTGTTCCCTATAACCCCAACTACCTTAAAAATCGTCGCCGTGACGAGATTCTGGTAGCACTAGCGGGCCCAGCTTCTAACATTTTGCAGGCGTTTCTCGGCGCACTCTTGTTGCGTTTGCTCAACGCATTAGCTGTTGCATTTGGTGCGGCATACAATCCGCTGGTAATGTACTACGTTTCTTCACTGGTAATCTTCTACATTCAGATTAACGTAAGCCTGGCAGTCTTTAACATGCTGCCAATTCCGCCTTTGGACGGATCTAAGCTGCTACTCTATTTTCTTGGCGAGAAAAACCGTCAAAAGTTCTACGCCATTGAGCCTTACTGTATGATTGCTGTAGTGGGACTCATGTTCTTTGTACCCGGCTTTTTCTCGTCCATTATTGGGGACATTTCTAACGTCATCTTGAGTCTGCTTGCGAGAATCATCTAATGTCGTACAAAGTAAACACTGCAACATATTCTGGCCCGTTTGACCTGCTGCTTCAACTAGTAAGTAGGCAAAAAGTTGCTATTGGCTCTATTTCTATCTCTGAGGTTGCTGATCAGTACCTGGCAGAAGTTGACGCCATGGAAGAGCTTGACCTAGACGTTGCCAGTGACTTTGTCCTTGTTGCGTCAACGCTTCTGGACATGAAGGCCCATGCCTTGGTGCCTCAAGATGTTTCACTCAAAAACTCATACGATGAGGATGAATTTGATGATGAGCTTGACGGACTTTCTCCTGATGAGGCTCGAGAAGTTCTTATCGCTCGCCTTATCGCGTATAAACAGTTCAGAAACGCAGGCGCAGCGTTGGGTAGTCGTATGGAAGCAGAATCGTATATGTTCCCACGCTCAGTGGGCCCAGATCCTGATTTCTTAAACCTCATGCCAGACTATCTTGAGGGTATTACGCTTAGAAGCCTTGCCGTCATCTGTGCGGACATTGACTCAAAACGTGAGACATTCTTGCTTGAAGCAGAACATGTGGCACCAAAAAGGCTCCCAGTGGCCCTGACGGTAGCTTCTGTGGACCGACTCACGCGCTCCAAGGGCAAAGTGACGTTCTCTGAGCTCTTAGACGGTCAAGATACGCCAGAAATTGTTGTTGCAAACTTTTTGGCTGTGCTTGAGCTATTTAAGCGCGGTCTTGTTCGTGTTCAGCAGGATGTCATCTTTGGTGAGATTGAGATTGAGCACATAGAGGGCGCAGATTCATACCAGCTTGATGAGTCAGTTCTTTTGGAACTAGAAGAGCTATCTGGTGATGAGCCAGATCTTGAAGGATTTAACTTATCTCAAAATGCGCTCCAAGACGTCCAGCAGACGCTTTTATCGTTAACTCAAACGCCCGATGAAGCACAGAAAGAGGCGGAATAACTTATGGCAGAAGAGCTTACCTATTTAGATTCCGAGTCGCTCAAAGGCGCTTTAGAATCACTGCTTTTGGTTGCAACGGATGCAATCACCACGGCCGACTTTGCCAAGGTCACCAATGCAGCTCCTGCCGAGGTTGCTCAAGCGCTCAAAGAGCTTGCAGATGAATATACACGTTGTAACAGAGGATTCCAGCTTAGAGAGGTAGCAGGTGGTTGGCGCTTCTTTACGCACCCAGCTCATCATCAGCTGGTTAGCGATTTTGTGCTCTCCTGGGATACGCGACGCCTTTCTCAGGCTGCACTTGAAACGCTTGCGGTTATTGCTTATCACCAGCCCGTTACACGTGAAGGCGTCCGAGCTATTCGTGGTGTTAACTCTGATGGTGTTATCTCTTCACTTCGCGAGAAAAACCTTGTGCGTGAAGTGGGCAAAGAGGCAGATAGGGGACAAGCCATTCTCTATGGCACAACAGCCCTTTTCTTAGAGCGCTTTGGCCTTAAGTCTTTGCGAGAGTTGCCGCCGCTGGAAGACTTTGCCCCTGATGAGGAGTCCAAGCAGTTTATTCGCGAGAGACTTTCTGGCAGAAGCTTCACTTCAACGCTTGAAGAAGCCGCAGAAGACATTGACGATGAACGCTCCCTTTTGGGAGACAGCTACGATACGCAAGAGGATGCATAGGCCGTGGCAGAAGAGCGTATTGTCCCCATGCGCCTGCAGCGCTTTTTAGCGCGCGCAGGAGTGGCTAGTCGCCGTGGCTCTGAGCGCCTGATGACCTCTGGTCGCGTCACGGTAAACGGCCAGGTAGTCACCGAGCTTGGTAGCAAGGTTGATCCGCTGGTTGATGTTGTTGCAGTTGATGGTATTGTCTGCTCAATTGCCGAGAAACCCGTTTACTTGATGCTCAATAAACCTGCAGGGTACTTAACTACTATGAAAGACCCTCAGGGTAGACCAACCATTGTGGACATGGTTCCCACTGACAGATACCCGGGACTTTTCCCTGTTGGACGTCTTGATATGGATACCACGGGTCTTCTGTTCTTCACTACCGATGGTCAGATGGCACAAGAGCTTTTGCATCCCTCAAAGCATGTGTGGAAACACTATGTTGCTCATGTAGTTGGTACTCCTACAGAAGATCAGCTTAATCGCTTGCGTGAGGGTATTGAACTTGAGGATGGTCTCGCAGCTCCTGCTGAGGTTGAGATTGTTTCCAACGATGCCAAGATGAAGGCACTTCTCGCTCCACAGGGTTTAGGAAAAACCGGTGGAGGAGAGCCAAACTCCCTGGTCAGCGTAACTATTAGAGAAGGCAGAAAGCACCAGGTCAAAAAGATGCTTCTGGCTATTCACCATAGAGTTCTCGCACTCCACAGAGATACGTTTGGACCACTCAACCTTACAGGCGTTAAAGAAGGACAGTGGAGACTTCTTACAGAAGAGGAAGTTGCTGCTCTGGAGCGCACTATTGGCAGAGAGCCTGGTGCTTCTCCCATTATGCCTTTACATGCCGGCAAGTAATTACTAGTCGCACGATTTCTAAGCGCACGTCAAACAGCTCAAGCACGCCCAGAGAGGAGACATAATGCAGCCATTTGAAGTTCCAGCTCAGGTTCATCGCATTTTGTTTATGCGCCACCCAGAGAGTGTGGCTAATACACAGCGCTTTTTCAGCGGCAGAAGAGACGTTGAACTTACCGAGCATGGTGTTGAACAGCGAGAGCACGCTGTTCGTGCACTTGTTGCATTTCATCCAGATAGAATTTGGACCTCTCCTTTATCTCGCTGCAAAGACATGGCCCAGATAGCTGCCACCGAGCTTGGTATTCCTTGTGAGGTAAAAGATGACCTTGCAGAGATGGATTTTGGCATTTTGGAGAGCAAGCGTTTTGCTGATGCGGAAGAGATTTTAAAGCCCTATGGCCTTACGTTTCCTTGGGCCTCAGACAAAAACGGCCACTCCATACCAGCTCCAGAAGCAGAGTCATACGAGCAGGTAAGAAGCAGATGTCGCAACATTCTTAACGAGCTTTCCAGTCTTTCTGGACGTACCGTTTGTATTTCTCATGGTGGTTATCTGCGCTCTATGATGGCAGAGATTTTTGGCATCCCAGGTAGTTCAAGCTGGAATGTGCATCTTGCAAATGTCTCTTCAATCTTCTTTACTAGTACAGGCAGTTCTGATTTCAAGCTTGGTGGATTTAACCTTGATCCAGAAGAGGTTATTCGTCGTTCCACTGAGCCAAGTTTTTACGATTTTCGTGACATTTGGGGTGTCACCAAGGGGGATAAGTAATGATTGTTGCTATTGACGGCCCAGCAGGCTCCGGAAAGTCTACGGTTGCGCGCGCCCTTTCTGATCGCCTGGATCTGATTTTCCTTGATACGGGCGCAATGTATCGCTCCGTAACCGTAGAATGCCTGCGTCAAGGCATTGATATGACTGATACCGAGAAAATCATTCAGGTTGCACGCAGCATTAGCATCTCGTTTGGCAACTCCGCAAACGGCCAGACCGTCTACGCAAACGGATTAAACGTTACAACAGAGATTCGTACTCCCGAGGTAGATAGAAACGTTAGCGTCGTTGCAGCCATCCCTGAGGTCCGTGAGGCTATGGTCACGCTTCAGCGTCGCGCTGGCGAGAATGGCGATGTAGTTGCTGAAGGTCGTGACATTGGCACCGTGGTATTCCCCGAAGCTGATGTAAAGGTTTTCTTGACCGCAGACCCTGCTGCTCGTGCTCACCGCCGCGCTGTTCAGCGCCAGGGTGGAGACGCAGCCACCGGAAACGATGCCAAGGTAGACGCTAAGAGTGAGGAGAAGATCCTCGAAGACATCAAGGCTCGCGATAAGGCTGATTCTGAGCGTAAGGCAGCGCCGCTTCGTGCAGCAGAAGACGCTCATCACATTGACTCTTCTGCGCTTTCTGTTGAAGAGGTTATTGCGGCTATTATTGCCCTGCATCCTGGACTCGGCAAAAGAGATGCCCGCAACCGCAGAGCTTCTCACCAGGGAAATGGATCAGAGAGCAGCTCTTCTGATGACGGGAAGTCTCACACGGAAGAGCCTAAGCGCTCCGAGAAAAAGTCTTCTATAGCAACGGCATCTAAGCATTTGCGTCCTTTTGGCGGAAACTCATTTGACGATTATTACGATACCGCGCTTGCTGATTTTCCAGCTCCAGCCAAGTTCTTTAAGTGGCTGGCAGTCAGTGTACTGGGACTGATTACAAAAATCTGGTTTAGATGGCGCTGGGACAATGACCAGCTCTTTGTTGGCGATAAGACCCCTCGCGTTCTTATCATGAACCATCCAACGTTTTTGGACCCTATTGTTACTGTTGTTCACCTCCTTGTTCACGGTATCCCCGTGAGAACCATCTACAAGAGTGAGTTCAACAAATTCAAACCGCTTCAGTGGGCGCTTTCTAGACTTGGCGGTATTCCAGTAGACCGCGGAACTGCTGATATGAAGGCAATTCGTCGTGCAACCACGGCACTTTCTAGGGGAGAGATGCTTCTTATCTACCCTGAGGGCACAAGGATCAGAAGCAATACAGAGCGTGGAGAAACTCACGGCGGTTTTGCGCTTATCGCCCAGCTTGCCAAGGTAGATGTCCAGCCACTGGCCATTATTGGCGCACTTGATATTAAGAAAAAAGGTTCTCCTCTGGTTAAGCCTGTAAAGGTGTATCTTCGTGCAGGTCAGAAGGTTTCTTTTAATGATCTGACTTCTAAGAAGCGTAAAGATCAGGCAAAAGAGATGGAAGAAGTGGCCATGGAGCGGGTATACGAGCTAAGAGATGCAATGCTCAAAGAGCATCCCGGAAGGAATTAGTTCGTGCCTACTATCAAAATTGCCGATGAAGCAGGTGCTTGTTACGGTGTAGAAAGAGCTCTTCAGATGGTCCAGCAGGCCGTCAAAGATGCTCATGCGCCCGTGCGCACGCTTGGTCCGCTTATTCATAATCCTCGTGTTGTTACGTCTCTTAAAGACCAGGGCGTAGAGGTAGTTGATTCCGCTTCTGAAGCTGCAGGAAGTGCGCTATTGTTGCGTACACATGGTGTAACTCCTCAAGAGGAGCAGATTGCCAAGGACGGCTGTGTTGACGTACTTGACGCAACCTGTCCGTTTGTAAAGAAAGCTCACGGAGCCGCAGAACTTCTCGCCAAACAGGGCTATGCCGTGTACGTGGTAGGAGAGTCTGGACATCCTGAGGTAGAAGCTACGCTGGCTCACGTGCCAGGTTCTTTGGCTATTGACACCGTGGAAGAAGTTGCCGCTCAGGCGGACGTCATGAGAGCTGCAAAGAAGGTTGGTCTAGTGGTGCAGACCACCATGAGCGCCGCTAAGCTCTCTGAAGTAGTTAACGCGGTACTTCCGCTTGTTGACGAGCTTCGCGTTATGAATACCATCTGCGAGGCTACTGCGGGCCATCAGGACTCGTGCATGAGGCTTGCAAAAGAGTCTGATGTCATGATTATTATTGGTGGCAGGATCTCTGCAAATACCACTCGCTTGGCAGAGATTTCCAAGCTCTATTGCCCCGCAACCTATCACATTGAAGGCGCTGATGAGCTGCAAGCTTCTTGGTTTGAGGGAGCAGAGCATATTGGTATTACCGCCGGCGCTTCTACGCCGGAAGCTCATATCAATGCAGTTAAATCAGCTATTGAACAAATTGTAGGCGCCTAACATGGAACAGCGCGCAGACTACGGAAATACAAAATCTGGTGGACTTGGTGCGCTTATTGAGTCCGTTGAAGAGGGTAGTCCTGCGTGGAAGGCTGGCCTTGAACCAGGCATGATTATCGAGAAGGTCAATGGTGTAGTACCAAAAGATCTGATTGATTGGCGTTGGGAGGCAGATGGCTCCCTTTGTGAGCTTGAAGTTTCTGTTCCTGGTGATGATGAGCTCTATGAGTGTGTTCTTGAGCGTGAATCCGGAGAAGACTGGGGCGTTGACTTTGTTGACGTGCTCTTTGATGGCATCAAGACGTGCGTAAACGCGTGCCAGTTCTGCTTTATGGCTATGCTGCCAGAAGACATGCGCCCTTCGCTCTCCATTAGAGATGACGATTACCGCCTGAGCTTTTTGCAAGGTAATTTTGTTACGCTCACTAACCTCACCGATGAGGACGTTGAACGCATTATTTCTCATAAGCTTGAGCCTATAAATGTCTCGCTTCATGCAATCTCACCTGATGTTCGCCGTAATCTGATTGGCGCTCGCGCTGCTAGGGGCATTGAAGTTCTTGAGAAACTCATGGACGCTGGTATTGAGATTCACGGCCAGATTGTTTTGTGCCCTAATATCAATGACGGTGAAGAGCTTGATAAAACGCTTGATTGGGTAGAGGCTCACCAGCAGATTACCTCTTTGGCCATTGTTCCGCTTGGCTATACCAAAGACTCCAAACGCTTTACTCATTCGTATTCTGATGACGTAGAGCTATCTCGCTCTGTAGTCAAAATTGTTGAACCATACCAGAAGCGTGCACGAGCTTCTTTGGGCATTACGCGATTCCAGCTTTCTGATGAGTTCTACGTAGACGCTCAGCTACCTATTCCACCTGCGTATACCTATGACGGTTATCCGCAATTTTATGACGGTATTGGTATGCTCAGAAGCTTCCTCGATGAGGCTGAAGAAGTCTGTAGCACTATGCGTACCGCTCTTGATGAAGCAGATACCTATCTTTCTGCTCGTTCTCGCAAGATTTTGCTGATTGTAGGAGAAGCTGCTCAGCAAACCATCCAGACCTTCTGCGACAGCTGGTCAGCTAACGGCAACGTTTCTACTTTTGCCGTGCGCAATGATTTCTTTGGTGGAGACGTTAATGTCACAGGACTTATTTGCGCCGTTGATCTTCTCGCCCAGATACCTGAAGACCTCACAGATGTTCTGGTAGTACTCCCTGAGGTCATGTTTAACTTTGATAAGGTCACTCTTGATGGCATGTCACTAGCCGATTTAACTGCGCAGCTAGAGGCACGCGGAGCAAAAGTCATCATGTCAATTCCTGGTCCCACAAACATTGCCAAGTCGTGCATTAAAGCGCTCAAAGAGTGGGATTAGCCACGTATTGCTGGTATTATTAAACCAACTAAATGAAAGGTGAGACATGGCTAAGCCCATTGTTGCTATTGTTGGACGCCCAAATGTTGGCAAGTCCACGCTGGTAAATAGAATTGCCGAGAAACGCGATGCAATCGTGCACGAATCTAGGGGAGTAACCCGAGACCGCTCATATCATGACGCTGACTGGAATGGTCGTGAGTTTAAGCTCATTGATACCGGCGGCATTGAGTCTATCAAATCGCAGGACCGCTTTGCCCCACACATTCGAGAGCAGGCGCTTCTTGCGTGTGAAGAGGCAGACGTTATTGTCTTTGTGGTAGACGGCTCTACCGGCGTTACCGATGAAGACGAAGAGGTTGCACGCATTGTCCGCAAGAGCGCCAAGCCCGTGTTCTTGGTTGTCAACAAGAAAGATAACCCTGCAACTGAGCAGGACGGTCTTTGGGACTTCTACGCACTTGGCTGCGGCGAACCTCTACCTCTGTCTGCTTCACATGGTCATGGTACTGGTGACTTACTGGACGACATTGTCAATGCTTTCCCTGAGGCTGATGAAGAGCCAGAGGATGATGGCATTCTTAACCTTGCCATCATCGGCCGACCAAATGTAGGCAAATCTTCACTGGCAAATCGCCTGGCTAACAAGAAACGCTCTATTGTTTCTGATGTTGCTGGTACTACGCGTGACGCTATTGACACCATGATTGAATGGAAGGGAACTCTTATTCGTCTTGTTGATACCGCCGGTATTCGCAAAAAGAGCCAGGTACACGAGGACGTTGAGTACTACAGTCTGGTCAGAGGCCTGCAGGCAATGGACCGCGCAGACGTCTGTCTTCTTGTTGTTGACGCCTCTGTTGGCGTAACCGAGCAGGACCAGAAACTTGCAAACATGGCTGTAGAGCGTGGATGCGCGCTGGTGCTCCTGCTTAACAAGTGGGATCTTATTGATTCTGAGGCAAAGCGCGATGAGGTAGCAGTCTCTGTAGCAAAGCGCCTGGCCTTTGCACCTTGGATTGCTTCTATCAACGTTTCTGCACTTACTGGCCGCGCTATTGATAAAGTACTTGCCGCTGCTCTTTCGGCTGCAGAATCCCGCGCACTTCAGCTTAAGACTTCCGAGCTCAACGAGCTTCTCGCCCAGATTAGAGAAGGCGGACACACGGTTTCTGATCGAGGCCGTCGCCTTAAGATTCAGTACGCTACTCAGACGGGCTCTAAGCCTCCTGTTATCTCGTTCTGGTGCAATGCTCCAGACCTTGTTGATGACAACTACGAGCGCTTTATTGAGAATAGACTTCGCGAAAAGTTCTCTCTGATTGGTACACCTATTCGTTTGAAGTTCCGTAAGAAGGTCGAATCTAACTAATGTCTGGAATTGTTGTTGCTCTGATTTTTGGACTAATTGCATTTGGCCTTGGTGGCATTCCATTTGGCCTGATTATTGCAAGCGTTATGGCTCATGAAGATATTCGCAAACTTGGATCAGGAAACATTGGCACCACCAATGTTGCAAGAAATGCTGGTAAAGCCGCAGGTATTCTTACACTTCTTTGCGATGCAGGTAAGGGCATTGTCAGTATCATGCTGGTTCGTTGGTTCTTGGGAGCCCAGGGATTTACTCCTCTGGTCTCGGGAAATGATCACGCAGAGGCTGAGCTCATCATTTCTTTTGTGTATGCCTGCTGCGTTCTTGGTCATATTTTCTCGCCTTGGCTTCATTTCCATGGCGGTAAGGGAATTGCTGTTGGATTTGGCGGTGGCCTTGCAGTTAATCCACTTGCTGCTCTTGTAGCTCTTGCGGTGTTTATTACGCTTGCCGTACCAACTAAGTACGTATCGCTTGGCTCCATTGGCGCAGCTGTTGCCATTCCACTATTCTGCCTGCTATTTGGCATGGATTCCGTGGCAACCATTCCTGTATTTGTTGTAGCAGCGGCAGTTATTTGGGCTCATCGCGAGAATATCAATCGTCTTAATGTTGGTAGTGAGTCTAAATTCTCTTTCGGCGAAAAGAAAAAGGACAACTAATCATGAAAAAGGTTGCTGTTATTGGTTCGGGATCATGGGGTACCGCGCTTTCAACACTTCTTGCTTCAACTTCTGATGAGGTAATTATTTGGTCTCGAGAGGCCGATGTTGCCGAGTCCATCAATAAAGAGCACGTCAACTGCAGACATCTTTCTGATTCTGAGCTTCCACACAATATTGTGTCTACCACTAGTGAGGCTGAGGCTCTCACCGGTGTAGATGCTGTTGTTATGGCTACTCCTTCCGCGTTTTTGCGCTCTGTTTGTGCTGCTTGCACACCATATCTTGATCCAGAGGTTGATGTTTTGATCCTTTCCAAGGGTATGGAAGCAGGTTCTCACAAGCTTATGCACGAAGTAGCTGCTGACGAGCTTGGGAACCCTGCAAGAATCGCCGTTCTTTCCGGTCCAAACCACGCAGAAGAGGTCATTAAGCAGGGAATCTCTGCAGCCGTTATAGCATCTGAGGACGCTGAGGTTGCAAAACGCTTCCAGGCACTACTTTCTCGTCCATACTTCAGGACCTACGTTAGCTCTGACGTGCGTGGTGTCGAGGCATGCGCTGCTGCTAAAAACGTTGTTGCTATTGCCTGTGGTATTGCTGTTGGTCTGGGCAACGGTGATAACGCTCTTGCAGCCCTAATGACTCGCGGTCTTGCAGAGCTTGGCCGCGTAGTATGTGCTATTGGCGGAGACCCACTCACCTGCATGGGTCTTGCAGGAATGGGAGACCTAGTAGCAACCTGCACCTCTGAGCATTCTAGAAATAGAACATTTGGAGAAGCCTTGGTCAAGGGTAAGACGCTTCAGTCTTATCAGGAAGAGACCGGTATGGTTGTTGAGGGTGCTCAGGCTGTCATTGGTCTTTATGAGCTTGGTCAGCAGATGAGCGTTGAGATGCCTATCACTTCAGCTGTTTACGCTGTACTTTACGAAGGTGCTACGCCAGAAGAAATTACTTCTCGCCTTACAAACCGCCTTCCAAATGAAGAATTTTATGGAATGACTCGATAGGAGAGTTTGATGAATAACGTCCTGGTAGCACCATCTGTTCTGTCTGCAGATTTCTCCAAGCTTAAGAGCGAGCTTGATTCAATTGCAAACGCTGACTACATCCATTACGACGTGATGGATGGTCACTTTGT
Source organism: uncultured Atopobium sp. (assembly GCA_937997345.1). Lineage (GTDB taxonomy): Bacteria > Actinomycetota > Coriobacteriia > Coriobacteriales > Atopobiaceae > Lancefieldella. Next base: position 16,557 of record CALKTD010000008.1, read on the forward strand.
CCCTAATATCTCGTTTGGTCCAGATATTTTCTCGTACTGTAAAAAGTCTTCTGAGCTGCCTATTGATGTCCATCTGATGGTCACCAATCCAGCTGAGATTGCACCTCTGTTCCTAGACCGTGGTGCTGACGTTGTCACCTTCCACTACGAGGCCAAGGTCCATGCTCATCGCCTTGTTCACCTTATCAAGGATTCCGGTGCTAAGGCTGGCATTTCACTTTGCCCAGGAACTCCTGTAAGCGTTCTTGAGGATCTTATTGAAGATCTTGATTTGGTGCTTATCATGACGGTTAACCCTGGCTTTGGTGGTCAGAAGTTTATTCCTCACTCAATTGAGAAGCTCAAAGCTCTTAAAGAGCTCTGCCGTAAGCACAACGCTCATCCTCTGATTGAGGTTGATGGTGGTATTAGTGCAGCTAACGCAGCTGATGTTGTAGCCGCCGGTGCAGACATGCTTGTTGCGGGTAGTGCTGTGTTTGGCCAGGAAGATCGCAGTGCAACTATCCAGGCAATCCGCGACGCCGGCGAGTCTGCTCTTACCGTTCAGGGCTAGGCTGCACTCTCAAGCATCATTTGCACATAAACTACCAAGATTGAATCAACAGAAACACGCTATGGAGTACGTTTACCTAGACTATGCAGCTTCAGCACCAATGCGCCAAGAGGCGCTTGATGCCGAGAAAACCTATGAAGCTTCACCTATTGCAGGGGTGAACCCAAACTCTTTGCACTCGCTTGGTCGTCAAGCAGCGCGAGAGCTTGATGGTGCTCGTGGTGTTATTGCACGTGCGGTAGGCGGCAAATTTAGAGCTCCTGATGTGGTCTTTTGCTCCGGCGGTACCGAGGGCAATAACCTCTCAGTTCTTGGTATGGCAGAAGGTATTCGTAACAAGGATCACAAGCGCAACACGGTGGTTTTCTCGGCAATTGAACATGATTCTGTTTTGGACCTAGCACCGGTTCTTCGCGAGAAGGGCTTTGAGGTTAGAATTGCTCAGCCTAACCGTCAGGGAAAGATTGAAGCTTCTACACTTGAAGGACTTCTGGACCAGTCAGTGGCGCTTGTTTCCGTAATGTATGCCAACAATGAGACTGGTGTTATTCAACCAGTTGTAGACCTTGCACACGCTGCTCATATGGTGGGAGCTCTTTTCCACACTGACGCCGTTCAGGCGTTTGGTCGTATCCCTCTTCAGGTAGCAGACGTAGATGCTCTGACTGTTGCTGCCCATAAAATTGGTGGACCTTTGGGTATTGCCGCAGTGCTTATGCGTTCCAAGGTTCCCTTTAAGGCTCAAAGTTACGGCGGGGGACAAGAGTCTGGCAGGCGTCATGGAACGCAGGACGTTCGGAGCGCAGTTGCGTTTGCCGCAGCTGCCAAGTGGTGTCTGGAGAACCTTACTCAAACGCAAGAGAGCGTTTCTATGCGCGCTAATAAGGTGTATGAGACTCTTTGTGCTTCTCCCAAGATTAAGCCAACTACAGAGGCTCATGCGGGCAAAGATCACATGCCTGGCACGGTAAGCATTATGGTTCCCTCGATGGATTCAGAGACGCTTATCTTAAAGCTTGACCAGGCAGGCTATGAAGTTTCAGCTGGTTCTGCTTGTTCTTCAGGCTCCCTTGACGCAAGCCACGTTCTCACCGCCATGGGAATTTCCAGAAACGAGGCTCTGGGAAGCTTACGCATAACCTTTGACGAGCGCGTTTCTGAGGCAGACCTTGATACATTCTGTGCAACCTTGCTGCAGATTGTTGGATAATTTTTTCACATACTAATCTCTACATTAGTTATGTTCTGCGTCTGATACGTCCTTATTTACGGTAGACTAGATGAGTAACCGTATATGAGGAGGCCCTATGAGTGAGTCTGTTAATCTGATGCAGCTCCAGGATATTGATTTGCAGCTGCTAAAACTCGCATCCAACTTGGCCTCAATGCCCCAGGTTCAAAAAATTAAAAACGCCCAACTTGCAGAAAAAAAGATTGCTTCTCAGCTTAAGCAAGTACTTGGCGTTAAAAAAGACGTAGAAATTGATATTTCTGACCTCAATGAGCAGCGCGCCCATTATGTCCTTAAAACAGATGAGGTTTCTGCTGCTGTAGAAACTGCAACTAATCATCGTGCTCTTAGAGACTTTGACCAGCAGCTTTCTTCTTTGGCAAAGAATATCGAGAAGTGCGATTTTAAACTTGCAGCAAAAACAGAAGAGCTTGAGAAGTGCAAGAAGGCTTATCAGACAGCTCAAGACTTGCAGGTAAAGCTTATGAAAGAGCGTGAGAGCCTTTCTCAGTCCCTTGAGATTGATTCTTCGGCTCTTCGCGCAGAGATTGTTGAGCTCTCTAAATCTCGAGAAGAGCTTGCAGCTCAGATTTCTTCTGACACGCTTGAGCGCTATGAAGCTGCACGTAAACGTTTTAAGGGCCTGGCAGTTGAGCACCTTGTAGGAAACGTTCCAAGTGTCTGTCGCGTTAAACTGCAACCAAGTTCATTCCACGATCTTCAGCACAGCTCCGAGATTGCTGAGTGCCCTTATTGCCACAGGATGCTTATTACATCTACAGCGTTTGAAGAATAGGGAATTTATCGCTATGTTGGATAAAACCGCTCAGTCCTCTGTATGCCTTGTGGTGTGCGGAGGAATTGCTGCATATAAAGCCTGCGAAGTACTCAGAGGCCTTCAGAAAGCGGACTGTGACGTTCGTGTTGTTATGACAGAAGATGCAGCTCAGTTTGTAGGAAAGACTACCTTTGAAGCATTAACGCATCATGAGGTGGTGCAGTCGCTCTACAACAATGCCGAAACTCCTGTTGCTCACGTTGACCTTGCTGACTGGGCAGATTGCATGGTAGTTGTACCAGCCACTGCCAATATCATGGCAAAGATGGCTCATGGTATAGCTGATGACGCTGCAAGTACAACGCTTCTAGCAGCTCATACGCCAGTTCTTGTGGCTCCTGCCATGAATACGCATATGTGGAAAAATCCAGCCACTCAGGCAAATGTCGCACTGCTCCGTCAGCGTGGAATCCAGATGGTTATGCCTGAGTCAGGTCGTCTTGCCTGCGGCTATACCGGAGACGGAAAGCTTGCTCCAGTACAGCAGATTGTAGACGCTGCACTGAAGGTTCTTTCTGGCAAAAACGTCACATCAGGTAAGCAAGATCTTGTAGGTAAAAAGCTTCTTATTACGGCAGGCCCAACTCACGAGAAGATCGATCCAGTTCGCTTTATTGCCAACTGTTCAACAGGAAAACTTGGTTATACCGTAGCTAAAGTTGCAGCTAGTCGTGGAGCAGATGTCACCCTTATCTCTGGACCCACACACCTTGAGGCTCCTCATGGAGTCAACGTGCAAAGAGTAGTATCTGCTGAAGATATGTATAAGGCTTGTGCAAGCGTTTTTGACAGCGTTGACGTCGCTATTTTGACGGCAGCTGTTGCCGACTACACGCCTGCTCATCCAGCAGACCATAAGCTCAAGAAATCATTAGAGTATCTTGAGTCTATTGACCTTAAAGAAACCATCGATATTCTCGCCAGCCTTTCTAAGACTAAGAAAGACCAGGTTGTAGTAGGTTTTGCAGCAGAGACAAATAATGTCTTGGAGCATGCTCAGGCTAAACTTGAGCGTAAAGGTTGCTCCATGATTGTGGCAAATGATGTGTCTAGGTCAGATTCAACCTTTGGTTCAGATACAGACCGTGTGGCTTTTGTAACTCCTCAAGGTGTAGAACAGCTTGAGACTTTGCCACTTGCTGACGTAGCTTCAGAGCTTTTGGACCGTGTGGCCAAAATGCTTGAGGAGCGTGCATAGCGTGCGACCAGAAGAACTTTTTATTGGATGTCATCTCTCGGCAGCTAAGGGCTGGGAGGCAATGGGTAAGGATGCTCTTTCTATTGGGGCAACTACCTTTGCTTTCTTTACTAGAAATCCTCGTGGTGGCAACGCTAAAGCTCTAGATGAGGCTGATGTTGCAAGGCTTAGGGAGCTTCTTGAGGCTCATCACTTTGGGCCTCTGGTTGCGCATGCTCCTTACACCATGAACCTGTGCTCGGCTAAAGAGGAGACCAGGGATTTTGCTCGTAGAGCGCTCACAGAAGATCTTGAGCGTATGGAGTATCTGCCTGGTAATTATTACAACTTTCATCCCGGTAGCCATGTGGGTCAAGGGTCTGACGTGGCAATAGAGCAGATTTCTGAAGCGCTTAACGATTGCCTTTTTGAGGGCCAGCACACTACGGTTCTTCTTGAAACTATGGCCGGCAAGGGCACAGAAGTTGGTAAAACGTTTGAGGAGATTGCTTCAATTCTAGATAAGGTAAACCACCCCGAGCTTATGGGCGTGTGCCTTGACACCTGCCATGTTCACGATGGCGGCTATGAAATTGTAGAAAATTTTGATGCTGTTCTAGATATGTTTGACCAGATAGTTGGCTTGAAAAAGCTTAAGGCTTTACATCTTAATGACTCCAAGAATCCTCTTGGGGCTCATAAAGATAGGCATGAGCAGATTGGCAAAGGCTTTATTGGATTAGAAACGTTCCGCGCTGTGGTGACTAATCCGCGCGTCAACATGCTTCCTATGATTTTGGAGACTCCTCATTCTGAACTTTCTGGTTGGGGAGAAGAAATTGCGTTACTTCGTTCTTTTTTAGGTGATAACTAGTGGGAATTCTAGTAGGTTGCGAACAAATTTCTATGGAATGGCCTGGTAAGAAGGTTCTTACCAACCAGACTATTGGCGTTAATGAGGGCGACCGTATTGGTGTTGTGGGCAAAAACGGCGATGGAAAATCAACCCTCTTAGATCTTATCGCCAAAAGAATTGAGCCTGATTCTGGTAACGTAATTTGGAGAAGTGGCATCCAAGTAGGCTGTATGGGCCAAAGTGATTCACTTTCTGATACACAGACGGTTTGTAGTGCTGTTGTGGGAGACACGCCAGAGTACGAGTGGGCATCTGACGCTCGCATCCGTAAGATTATTGATGAGCTCATTGGAGACTTGGACTGGAATGGCCTGGTAGGAGAGCTTTCCGGAGGTCAGCGTAGACGCTGCAATTTGGCTCGACTGCTTGTGGGCACCTGGGACTTAATGCTTATTGACGAGCCAACCAACCACCTTGATCTTCACGCTATTCAGTGGCTTGCAAATCACCTTAAAAATCGCTGGTCAGAGGGAAATGGCGCCCTCATTCTGGTCACACATGACCGTTGGTTCTTGGATGAGGTCTGCGACCACATGTGGGAAGTCCACGATGGCGTTATTGACCCATTTGACGGCGGCTATTCTGCCTACATTCAAGCTCGAGTTGAACGTGATAGACAGGCAGCGGTGATAGAAGAGCGCCGACAGAATACGCTCAGAAAAGAGCTTAACTGGCTTGCTCATGGCGCAAAAGCTCGCACGTCAAAGCCTAAGTTTAGGATTGACGCTGCCATGGAACTTTTGGCCGAAGACCCTCCACTTAGAAACACGCTTGAGCTCAAACGCATGGCAGTTTCTCGGTTGGGCAAACAAGTTATTGAGATGCATGATGTCTCGTTTTCTTACAAGAATGCTGCGCAGACAACGGAAGCAGATCAAAATACGCAGGTAGATGCTTTAAACTCCCATGTGGATGTCATCAAGCATGTTGAGTGGCTCATTGGTCCAGGTGACCGCTATGGCATTTTGGGCGAGAATGGCGCTGGTAAGTCTACGCTTCTTGAACTGATGACGCAGCAACTGCAGCCAACGTCCGGTCTGGTAAAGGTAGGAAAGTCCGTCAAATTTGGTTGGCTTTCTCAGCAGATTGATACGTTTGCCACAAAAGAGACGTGGACTGTTCTTGAATTGCTTGGCCAGTACAAGACAAGTTACCTGGTAAATGGCAAGATGCAAAGCCCTACACAGCTGCTTGAAAGCTTGGGCTTTGATCGCCGAGAGTTTACCAACCGCTTGCAAGACCTCTCCGGAGGACAGCGTAGGCGTTTGGCACTTTTGTGCGTCCTTCTAGAAGAGCCAAACGTGCTGGTGCTGGACGAGCCAGGCAACGACCTGGATACGGACATGCTTGCCGTCTTGGAAGACCTTCTGGACTCGTGGCCAGGAACCCTTCTGGTAGTCAGCCATGATCGCTTCTTGATTGAACGCGTTACCGATAACCAGTATGCCCTCATAGACGGTCATATTCGCCACGTTCCTGGAGGCGTTGACGAGTACCTCAAGCTTGTTGATGCAGTAAATCAAACGGCGAGAAGAGCGGGGGAGTTGTCGGACACACGCGGAAGCTCAGGTGCAAATGAGTCGCAGATAGACGGATCTTCTCGCCAGGAGGGTGCGGTGCTGAGTAACGCTGAGCGTCGCGAGCTCAAGAAGCGCTTTGATTCGATTGAGCGCCGCATGGGAAAGGTTCAGGAGCTGCCTGAGCAGATTAGGGAGCAGATGAGCTCCGCTGATGCCACAGACGCGCAGCGTTTGATGGAGTTGCAGCAGCAGCTTGATGACGCAGAAGCGGCGCTGATGGAGCTGGAAGACGAGTGGTTAACGCTAGCAGAGAAACTTGGTGAAGCCTAAATGGGAGAGTTGCTCTCTAGGTTTGTATGGCCAAAGTATGGTCGCAAGAGTTTTGTTGCCTTGCTTTGTAAGGGTGTTGAAGTTGTTGGCGACCTGCTTACACCTTTGATTATTGCGCGCATGATTGACCTGGGAATTCACGGGGCAAACATGTATGACATTATTCGCTACGGTATTTTGCTGGTAGTTATTGCACTTTTGGGCTTTAGTTTTACCCTGGTCTGTCAAAAAAATGCCTCCATTGTTTCGCAGCGCACAGGAACTGATCTGCGTAATGAAATTTTCAAGAAAATTCAAGAGCTCTCAAGTACCGATATTTCTGCACTTGGAACAGATACACTCGTAACCCGTCTTATCAACGATGTTAATCAGGTACAGGTAGCAGTTGCTCTGGGTATTCGTCAGCTAGTCAGATGGCCAATCTTAGCGGCTGGATCTATTATTGCCACCCTTATGCTTGATGCTCAGCTTGGAATGGTCTTCTTAATTGCAACAGTGTTGGTAGCAGCTATTTTCTTCTTTGTTGCACGTAAATCTACAGCGCTTTTTACTGAACTGCAGAAACGCTTAGATAATGTTTCTTTATATATGCGTCAAATGCTCTCTGGTATTCGTGTTATTAGGGCTTTTAGGCATGAGTCAGAAGAGAAGGAACAATTCTCCGAGGCAGTTCTTGCTCAGACAGAAACAGCAACTGATGCTGCAAATTACTCAGCGCTACTGAACCCAGCGACCTTCCTTGTTATGTACCTAGGAATTGCCGTAACGCTTTGGCTTGCGGCTCCTCAGATTACTGCAGGTACTCTATCCCAAGGTACCGTGGTGGCACTTGTCAGCTATATGACCAGTGCGCTTTTAGCTATTGGCTACGTTGCTAACCTGGTTATTATCATTACACGCGGAACTGCGTCTGCTACTCGCGTGATGGAAGTTCTGAACACCAAGCCAACGCTCTCTGATAAGGGAAACAAGCAAATTAATTTCACAGAGTCCGATTTTACCGGCACCGCTGTAGCATTCAAGAACGCCTCACTTGTCTACAACGGCGGAGGAGACCCAGCTCTTTCAGACATTAACCTCTCCTTAGAGGCTGGCCAGACGCTGGGCATTATTGGCGGTACGGGCTCTGGTAAGTCCAGTTTTGCCGCCCTCATCCCGCGTCTTTTTGACACAGAAACGGGCTCTGTAAGCGTCTTTGGCCATGATGTCAAAACGTACACGTTTGAGCAACTGCGGTCCCTCATTGGCTTTGTTCCGCAGCACACCTCACTGGTCAGCGGCACCATTCGCACAAACCTGTGCTGGAAAAATCCAAACGCTACCGACGAGGAGCTTTGGACAGCTCTTGAGGTTGCTCAAGCAGCAGACTTTGTGCGCGAGAAACCCGATCAGCTTGACAGCATTGTTGAGCGCGGCGGCAAGAACTTCTCGGGTGGTCAACGTCAGCGCTTGACCATCGCTCGTGCCCTGGTAGGAAGTCCGCGTATTGTCATCTTAGACGACGCTGCTTCCGCTCTTGATTTTGCTACGGATGCACACCTCCGCGCAGCCCTTCGCAAGCTCAGCGCAACAACTACAAGCATCATTATTTCTCAGCGTGTAGCTGCAGTTATGCAGGCAGATAAGATTCTTGTTCTTAATCATGGCAAACAAGTGGGGCTAGGGACGCACAAAGAACTTCTCGCCACGTGTCCGCTGTATAAAGAGATATGTCTTTCACAGCTTCGTCCTGAGGAGGTGGAGTAATGGCCGATATGTATTCTGGTGGAAGCACTTCCGCTATTGCATCAAGCGCTCCTGAGCGCAGCAAAGGCGGCTCCGCTGACGCTATTTCCATGTCCGCAGCAGAAGTCACACGCCGACTAGCTGCATGGATTTCTCCACACGGAGGCTTTCTGGTTCTGGCGACTGTGTCATCTATTACAACCGTTATTCTGCAGCTTTGGGTACCCATCATTGTGGGTAGTGCCATCGACCAGCTCATCAAGCTGGTACAGGGCGGCGAGGCAGCACTTTTGCCTACGCTCGCTCAGCTCTCACTGGTAGTTTTGCTTGCAAGTGCTACACAGTGGCTAGCTTCTTGGTCTACCAATAAGCTTACCTATCTGGTTACACGCGACCTTAGAGACGCAGCTCATGCTAAGGTTGCAAACCTACCGCTCTCATACATTGATACGCATTCTCAGGGAGATTTGCTCTCTAGGGTAGTTAACGATGTGGATCAGCTTGGTGACGGCCTTCAGCAGGGCCTGACGCAGTTCCTTACGGGCGTGGTGACCATTATTGGAACCTTATGCTTCATGTTCTATATGTCGATTCCTATGGGCCTTGTAGTTGCTCTAGCTACACCGCTCTCTATTATTGTTGCTTCCGCCATTACCAAATACGCAAGCTCATCCTTTAGCAAGCAGCAGGGCTATCAGGGCCAGCTAGGCGGATACGCAGAAGAAATGGCCTCCAACCAGGAACTCATTACTGCTTTTGCCCACAAAGATGCCATTATTGAGCAGTTTGAAGCTATTAACGAGAAACTCCGTGTTGTTGGAGAGCGTGCGCAGTTTGCCTCTTCGCTCTCTAACCCTTCTACGCGTCTGGTAAACAACTTCATTTATGCACTGGTAGCTGGACTTGGCTGCATTTGCGTTTTGACGGGCGTTCCTTCTGTGCTTACCATTGGTCAGGTACAGAGCTTCCTCTCGTATGCCAACCAGTACATGAAGCCTTTTAACGCCATTTCCGCAGTTGTTACACAGGTTCAGACAGCCTATGCAAGCGCTCGTCGAGTCTTTGATCTTCTCGACGCAAAGGAAATCAAGCCAGACCCAGCAGACGCTGAAGTCATCCAGAATCCACTGGGCTCCATTGAGTTTGATGACGTGACGTTCTCCTATGATCCCAAGCACCCGCTGCTCAGCCACATCTCATTCAGGGCAGAGCCTGGCCAGAAGATTGCTCTTGTTGGCCCAACTGGCTGCGGCAAGACCACCCTTATTAACCTGCTACTCAGGTTCTATAGCATTGATTCTGGTGCAATTTATGTAGACGGTCATAACACGCAAAAGCTCACGCGAGCATCACTGAGAGAGCAGTTTGGCATGGTGCTACAGGATACGTGGCTCTTTAAGGGAACCATTAAAGAGAATATCCGTTATGCAAAGCCAGACGCAACCGATGAAGAGATTTTTGCTGCAGCTCAGAAAGCGCAGGCTCATGAGTTTATTCAGCAGCTTCCACAGGGTTATGACACTATGGTGGGAGAGTCTGGCGGATCTTTATCTCAGGGCCAGCAGCAGCTTCTCTGCATTGCTCGTGTCATGCTTGCCAATCCACCTATTCTGCTTCTTGATGAGGCAACCTCAAGTATTGATACGCGTACAGAACAGCTGGTACAGAAGGCGTTTGATACCATCATGAATGGCAGAACTTCACTAGTTGTTGCTCACAGGCTCTCAACCATCCAAGGTGCAGATTGTATTCTTGTCATCAAAGACGGTGCTATTTTTGAACGCGGCACCCACGATGAGCTCTTAGCTAAGGGCGGCTTCTACGCCAATCTGTACGAGAGTCAGTTTGAAGGTACAGACGCATAACTATCCACAAGTTAAGCGGCCAGCTGTATAAGCAGCCGGTCGCTTTTTTGTTGCTTGTACATAGGGTTTCTCGCCCTGTTTTGATAATAAAAAAGCCAGGAATACTCCTGGCGAGAAATTCTGGTCGGGTGGACTGGATTTGAACCAGCGACCCCTTGACCCCCAGTCAAGTGCGCTACCAAGCTGCGCCACCACCCGTTTGCTTTTGATACGATAGCATTCCAACATAAAATGAGCAAGCAATTCCCGGTAACCGTGAAGATAGAGTGGGCTAGATATGGATAACTTCTTTCAGCGTGCATTTTCAGTGGTCAAGCAGATTCCCGAGGGCAGGGTCAGTACGTATGGGCAGATAGCTCGAATGATAGGGGAGCCAAGAAAGGCTCGCTATGTGGGATTTGCTATGCACCAGAGCCCCGGTGTTGCGGGTGGTGTGCCGTGTCACCGAGTGGTCTTCAAAGACGGCTCACTGGCACCTGGCTTTGCATTTGGTGGACCTGACGCTCAAAAAGAGCTTCTTGAGGCAGAAGGGGTACAGTTTCTTGAAAACGGTAAGGTTGATATGAAGCACTTCCTCTGGGAAGCATAAAAAGATGAAACAAATATTTTATGTTGTGAAATATTCTCCCAGTTAAATGGCGCTATTTGCTGGGTACAATCGCAGTGAGTTCCTGGTAGTTAGCACGTTCCGTTTAATGGAGATCAAATGAAGCGTAGCTCTAGGATGAGCAAATTCTTTACTGCAATTTTTGTACTACTGGTAACATCAGCCTTGAGTGTGGGCATTTTGTCTGGCTGCTCACAAACAGGAAACAAACAAGACCAGACAACATCCACCACGTCAGAACAAAAAGAAGAGAAGAAAGACGAGAAAAAAAGAGGATTCTTCCAGCTCTTCTAGCTCTTTATCAAGCAATTCTAATGCTACCGGCTATGGCACCTATCAGATTCCTGAGGGATTCAGCTTTGATAACAGTCTGTATCCAGATCTTCAAATTACCACACAGATTGATAAAGACAGCCTCTGGCCTATTATCATTCGCATTGAGGGTACAGCAGATCAGTTTGATTTGATGAGAAAAGCTACTATCGATGCAGCTCAGAGGACTCAGGTGCTTGAGTCCGCAGAAGAGATTGGCAACACCGTTGACCAAGCTCTTGCGCACCCATCTAACTACAATCTGACTGACTGCGCAATTCTCACTTCTGCACCAGAGTCGTACCGTAAGACTTATGTAATTACATTTACGGTAAAGAGTCACTACGAGGTTAAAAAGTAGTATGAACCGTACTGCTTATTAGCTTAGCTGCAACAAACATTGAACCAAAAAGGCGCCCGCACAATGAACTGCCTCCCATTTCTTATGTCCAAGAAATGGGAGGCAGTTCATATGCGG
>CALKTD010000009.1 GCA_937997345.1 uncultured Atopobium sp.
GCTGGACGGGCACTCCGCGGTTGTCTGGTCCACTTTGCATGGGCGATTGTATCACGTTCATAAGGCCAGGAGTCCCGAAGTCAAACAATCTCCAAGTAAATGAGACGTTGTGAGGCTGCGAGTTTCTCGCTAGATGTTGAGTGGCGAGAAGTACGCGATTTGGTACGTCGTGTTCATGAAAAGCAACAGCTGCCTCTTTGAATGCTGCTATGATGGACAGGCTTACATACGAAAGGACTAGCATGGGACTCTTTGATCTTTTCAAGAAATCTTCCAAGGAAGCCACGCCAGAGGCTCTTGTTGTTTCTGATTACACTGCTAAAACAATTTATGCACCAGCAAGCGGAAAAGTTGTTGCGCTAGAGAACGTTCCCGATCCTGTTTTTGCAGGTGGTATGCTTGGACAGGGTTTGGGTATTTGGCCCTCTGAGGGTGTTGTGTATGCGCCAGTTTCGGGCACTATTACCGCAACTACTCCAACTGTTCACGCATTTGGAATCACTGCCGATTCTGGCGAAGAAGTTTTGATTCACGTGGGCGTTGATACCGTTGAGATGAAGGGTGACGGCTTTACCGCCCTTGTTGAGCAGGATCAGCATGTTGAGGTTGGTCAGCCGTTGATGACCTTTGACCTGGATAAGGTTAAGGACGCAGGTCATCCTGAGGTGGTTATTCTTGCTATCACTAATTCTAGCGAGTACAGCAACGTAGAGATTCTTGCCTCCGCAGACCAGCCAGTTTCTGCTGGCGAGAAGGTCTGTGTGCTCGCATAACTGCGACTTTACAGTTGTCCATGTCTGACACATCTTACAAGACACTCAAGCTGGACTTTGTTGCGGAAGGTCTCTTTGAAGACAGAAAGAGCCGCTTCATAGCCCAGTTTTGTCATGTAGAAACAGAGTCAGAAGCGCAAGAGTTTCTCGCCACGGTAAGAGCGAAGCATTATAACGCTCGCCATAACGTGCCCGCATGGATCTTGGAGGACGGAACAGAGCGTGCCTCTGACGACGGAGAGCCTTCTAGAACGGCGGGCATGCCGGTGCTGGAGGTATTGCGCGGAGCGGGGCTTAAGAACGTCTGCTGTGTTGTCACGCGCTACTTTGGCGGAACGCTTTTGGGTCCTGGTGGACTTGTTCGTGCGTATACGGCAGCAACTCAAGAGGCTTTGACTGCTGCAGAGGAAGCATCTGCTGTTCAGGAAATGCTGCAAGTTGTGAGGGTGGAGTTGTCGGCTCCGTATAACCTGTATGAGCAGATTCAGCGCTTGGTCTCAGATACCGGCGGCAAGGTTATAACGGCAAAGTTTGGAGCGGACGCTTTTCTCGCCATAGACTTTAGGTGCGGAGAAGAAGCGGCGTTCACAGCCGCGTTGACAGAGGTCAGCGCTGGAAAGATTATAGCCGAGGTTTCCGCGGCGCGTTTTGATCTGTTCTAGTGGGTTTAATAAACTTACTCGATGCTTATAAGAAATTGTTTTCTAGTTAGATGTCATATTTTTCTTGACATTTATTCGGGGGGGTATTTTCAATGCATGAGATGAAGAACTAATTAATGTAATTTAAGTAGGAGGTATGATGAAAAATAGCTCTAAAAATACTGGTAATAAAAATAAAGTATTTGTATATCGATATTATTTAATTGCAGCAATATTATTCATTACTGCAATTAGTTGGACAATGATTCAAAGTAGTGGCTGTTCAAAAGCTTCTTCTTATCAATCAAAGTCTGATAGTACTAGACATACATCTGTCGTTAATAATACACAGCCAAACAAACAGCAGGAAACAAATACGAATTCAAAATCAAATAAAGAAAAAAATACTGAACAAAAATCAGATGAAACAACAGACGTTTTCAATCCTCAAGATGTATCGGATCAGACTATCCAATCAATTCAGACGTATGATGATTATCTAAAAATGTATTACAAAATTATTGAGAATTATTTTTCTGATTATGAGACAGTGGTAAAAGGTACAGTTTTGTACGATGAGACTACTTTTCAAAAAATGAAGGAATCAATTGAACAAGTGTACGATAGTCAAGTGAATCAGTACGATGCTATTAGAAATAAAAAAATTATCGGAAAAGATGATCTTGTTAAATTTTTAATTGAATATAGAGATAGTCTCCAAGAGACAATTGATGCATTGAAAAAATCTCTTCAATAAAAAGATATTTAAGTTTTAGTTTAACAATAAAGAGGATATAACCAAGGGTTATATCCTCTTTATAATAAAGGTCACACTATGTGGACGTACCTTACTTGCGGTTACGGCCACCAAGGGAGTAGCCAAGGTTCTCCCAGAAATCAATCTGGACATCTTCGCCCTCGTCCCAAACCTTGAGCAAGTCCTCTGGAACGTACTGACGACGAACATCAGCCTCGCCGCCGTAGAGGCGGAACCAGTCTGCGCTCATGATGAGGTAGCCGTCCTTACCGGAGTCCTTACCCCAGCTGTTCTCAATGCGCCACTGCTTAGCCTTACCGTCCTTATCAAGCTCAACGCCCTGGAAGGTCATTGCGTGGGTAAGGGAAGTCTCATAGTTCTCAATCATTGAGGCGCGATCCATGTCAAAATCAACGCCAAAGAGGCCGTTGTAATCCATGGTGTCGGTTGAGAGGACGTAGTTGAAGTCCTCATTGTGGCGAGGGAACTCCTGCATAACGTCGCAGGCCATGCAGACAGGATTACCGTCCTTCAAAGAAGCAATGGTAGCAGCCTCAAGAACCTCTGGTTCAACGTTTAAGAGGCGAGTCTTAATGCCACCTAAAACGGTATCGATGAAGGTTGGGTGATACACCTTGCCGTAAGGATACTTCTTGCTTGGAACAGAAATGAGCTGGACAAAGCCGCGAGGGTCAACGCCACAATAGCGCTCAGCAAACTCAAGAGGAGTAATGCCAAAGTCGCGAAGAATCTGGGTACCTTCCTCGTCCTTCTCGCCATCCTTTTTGTCCTTGTTGTCAGAAGCCTTACTTGGCTCAACAGGGGAGAGCTTTGCCTTATCTACCTGTGCGTTTTTGCCAACCTTGCACTCAAAATCAAAGGTCAGAGGTGGCTCGCCAAGGCAGACGGAAAGAATCTGGTGGAAGCCCTTGAGCTGCTCCTGCTTAAGCGCACGAAGCTCATCAAGAGACTTGCCAGCTGCGTATGCTGCGCGAAGCTCGCCAGCACTCTTTCTGAACAGGCGGTCAATGCGCTCGTCCATCTGAGTGGAGTTCTTGGAGCATGCGGTCTCTGGCATGGCGTCCTTAGGAACCAGGCCGTACTTCTCAACTAAGCTCATAGCAAATGAGTAGTAGCCGCCGTCGCCAATACCCTCGGTCAGAAGCGTGTTGACAACACGAGAATCGGTTGGCTGGTCAGCGGTCTGAATGATGTACTCAAGTGCAGAGTTTGCCTTCTCAAGCTTGTCGTAGAACATGCCGTATGCCTGGCTAAACTCAAACGTATCAACGTCAAGCTTCTTGATTGCCTCCTGGCGAAGCACGTTGAAAGAAGAGAACATCCAGCAGCGACCGCTCTGACGCTGGTTGGTGACGTCGCCCGTCTTTGCAACGGCAACACCATAGGTATCAGCGTAGGTACGCATGGTGGTGATGTCGCGAGCAGCTGCGGAAACGCCCATAGAGGTTACGGAGTTGCGAGCAACGCGGTTAGCACGGTCTGCGCTGAAAGCAGCGGTTTCCTCGTTTGCCCACTGTGGATTTACGGTCTGATCAGCCATTGCGGCTCCTTTTGTTTGTAGCGTTTAGAAAAAACCTGGCGAGAAGACCGATCTTCTCGCCAGATGGTTTGTGTCTTAGCGAAGTGTTGCAAGAGAGCCCATTGGGTCCCATGGCTCGAGGACGGTTGCTTCCTCGGTCTCAAAGGTCTTGAGCTGCTCAGGAGTGAGGTACTTCTTGTCAACAACAATCTGGTAGACGTACTCGTCAAACCAAGGGTCTGAGATGGTGTCAAAGCCATCGCGGCCGTGGTCTTTACCCCAACTGTTCTCAACCTTCCAGAGGGTAGTGTTGCCTTCTGCGTCAAAGTTAACGCCCTCAAGAACCATAGCGTGAGTCATCAGAGACTCGCCGTAGTCAAGGCGCTCTGCGCGGTCAAGTGCACCCTCAACAGGGAAGCCAAAGAGGCCGTCAACGTCAAGCGCACGGGTGTCCATGATGCCCTCTTCACGAAGGTAGGACTGAGCAACATCGCAACCAAACCAGACTGGCAGGTTGTCCTTAAGCTGAGCCACAGCGAGGCGCTTGAGCTCAGGAATCTCAAGGTTGAGGTAACGAACGCCGCCACCTTCAACAACGTTGCCCAAGCGGGAAACAGTGTAGGTGTGGTTGAAAGGCTTATCTGCGGTTGGCGCAGAGATGATTGAGATGTAATCATCAAGGTTCATGTCAACGGTCTCAGCGAAGAACTCCTGAGGGGTAAAAGTGCCAGAAAGAGCGAGGTTATCATCCTTATCGCGCAGGCGTGCCTCAAAAGATACAGGAGGCTGACCCAGGCAAGTTACTAGCAGAGTATAGACGTCCTCCATCATCTCTTTCTTCATCTCGCGCAGAGACTCAAGGGACTCACCAGCTGTTGCGGTCTCACGAAGACGCTTTGCAGCACTACGAAGATAACGTGTGAGATATGCGTCCATCTCGTAGGTGTTGCAAGAGTTAGCGGTCTCTGGCATAGCGCTCTTTGGAACTACACCGTACTTCTTTACAAGGCTCTTGAACATGTCCCACTGGCCACCGTCGCCAATTGGATCGGTGAGCAGGAAGGAAACAAGGCGAGCGTTCAGAGGCTCATCAAGGGTATCCAGAATGTTCTCAAGGAACCAGTTGGACTTCTCCATCTTGTCCCAGAACAGTGGATATGCCTGAGAAAGCTCAAAAGTGGAGAGGTTGTATTTCTTGATGATGCGATATCTAAACGTATTGAGTGATGCAAACATCCAGCAACGACCGGAGCGCTTCTGATTAGTGCGGTCACCCTGCTTTACCTCAACATCAAAGGTAAGAGGATTAAGGGCAACGCCTTCTGGTACACGAGCTGCTTTTCTAACACCAGCGCTTGTAGCTGCATTTTTAGCTACTGTGTGAGCACGGTCAGATTCAAAATTCTTCTGAGCTGCTGCGATGTCATCAAAGGAAATGCTTTTCATTAGATCCATGTGATCTCCTTAGCTAGGTTATGTAACACAAAAACTATATTCCCAATTAAGGGGTCTCTAGACGAAGAGTTACCAGTTTGAAACTTTTATTTACGTAACAATTTTTAGAGCAATTAATTTTGTGAAACACGGATGAATGGCATGCTCAGATAAATTGGCGAGAAAATATTTTCATTCAATCTACCAGCGTTAACAGAAGCAATGGCAGATAGAACATATGTTTGTATTAGTAGTTATTGTCCGGCGAATCGGCTACACTATACAAAGAAATTAAGAGCCCTTGGTAAAAGAACAAATTTTGAAGCACAAAGAGAAGAGCGTAGAAAAAGATGGCATTTGTTCACCTCCATAACCACTCAGATTTTTCCATTCTTGATGGAGCTAGTCGTGTCCCAGACATGGTTAGTAAAGCTGTAGAGTTTGGTATGCCAGCACTTGCTCTTACTGATCATGGGTATCTCTTTGGAATTCCAGATTTTGACCTTGCATGCCGTAAGTACAATGAGGCGCTTAAAGACTTTGACCAGTGGTGCCATGATGTGGAATGTTTTGAAAAGGGTTGGGATCTAGAAGAGCCTCCTGCAGATGATCCCAATGCTGATGAGCATGATAAGGTTCATGCTCAGTGGGCTTCTGACGTTCAAATTTGGAATCAAACACATGACATTGAGGCCGTAAAAGCCAATAAACCTTCTCCACTTATTAAGCCAATTTTTGGCTGTGAAGCTTATTTCATTCTTGATGATTGTATTGAGAAGGGCACTAAGCAGGTACGTTATCACCTTATCCTGCTTGCTAAAAATGAGACCGGCTATGTCAATCTGATGAAGATGATGTCAGAGGCGGGCTCAAAAGATATGTTCTATTACAAGCCACGCACTACGCTTGAGATGCTCAAGCGCTACCATGAGGGCATTATCTGCACTTCAGCTTGTGTTTCTGGCATCATTCCGCGCATGTTGTTTGAAGGCCGTCCAGAAGAAGCAGAGCGTTGGGCAAAAACTTATCAAGATATCTTTGGAGATGATTTTTACCTAGAGATTCAAGATCACGGTTTGTCTGATCCAAGCTGGGGCGGCTATACCGATAGAACCCTTGCTGAGCGCATTGTAAAGATGGGTCATGATCTTGGTATTAAGGTTGTTGCTACCAACGACAATCACTATCTCACTAAAGAAGACGCAAGTGTGCAAGATATTGCTTCCTGCATTGGTTCGGGCGCTCGCGTTGATGATGAGAACCGCAAGCGCATGACAGGCAGCGAGTTCTACCTTAAGAGTGAGCAAGAAATGCGCCAGATCTTCTCGTGGTGTCCAGAAGCTATCGAGAACACCATTGAGGTTGCAAATAAGTGCAACTATGAGCTGGACTGGACCCATATGTACCTGCCAAAGTTCCCAGACTTGGCAGAGGGGGAGACCTCAGAGGAACGCTTTAGAAAAGAGTGTGAACTTGGTCTTGCAAGACGTTATGGAGATGATTGGCAAAACGTTGTCATCAACGAGATTAACGTTAAAGACCGTTTTGAGTATGAATATGACATCATCTGCAAAAAGGGCTTTGCAGATTACTTCCTAATTGTTCAGGAGTATGTTCGCTGGGCAAAAGAGAATGGCATTGGTGTAGGCCCTGGTCGTGGATCTGCAGCAGGCGCTATTGTTGCGTACGCTATGGATATTACCTCGTTTGATCCTCTTGAAAATGGCCTCATGTTTGAGAGGTTTTTGTCTCCACAGCGTTCTGAGATGCCAGATATTGATATGGACTTCGACGATGAGCGTCGTCTTGAGGTTGTTGAGCATGTCCGTCAGATTTATGGATCTGAGCGTGTTTCTCATGTTATTACGTATTCAACCATCAAGGCTAAACAGGCAATAAATGACGCGTGCCGTGTTTTGGGTTATCCCGTTTATATGGGACAGCGTCTGTCTAAGATGATTCCGGGTGATCCTAACGCTCACCTTAAGTTTGTTCTCCATAAGGTTCAAGAAGGACAAAAAGGCGCTGATCAGTATTCCGCTGATTTTGAAGATGCGTACGAGAATGACCCTGATGCTAGAAGAATCATTGATGCTGCTCTATCTATTGAAGGCTTGCACCGTGGTGAGGGCGTACATGCTTGTGCAGTTTTGATTGCTCCTACGCCTGTTAATGACCACGTTCCCACCAAGGTAGATACCAAGGGTGGCGTAGAAATTACGCAGTATGAGGGACACTCTGTCGCAGACATGGGCCTTCTTAAGATGGACTTCTTGGGACTAAGAACTTTAACGGTTATTTCTCGTGCAATCAAAAACGTGAAGGATAATTACGGTATTGATATCGATGTAGATAACATTCCGTTTACTGATCCAGAAATTTATAGACTTCTTAGAGAAGGTCGAACTGCCGGTGTTTTCCAGGTTGAGTCTGCAGGTATGACTGCAACCATTAAGGGCATGAGGCCAACAGAGTATAAGCACATCGTCGCACTTATCGCCTTGTATCGTCCGGGCCCTCTTAACGCAGGTATGGTTACCAGCTATATTAACCGTATGAACGGTAGAGAAGAAGTCAAAGATTACGATCCACGTCTTCACGATATCTTGGAAGAAACCTACGGAACTATGGTCTACCAAGAGCAGGTTATGCAGATTTCTATGAAGATGTCTGGTTTTACCGCAGGCGAGTCTGACAAGGTAAGAAAAGCAGTAGCAAAAAAGAAGATCAAACTCATGCAGGAGGTTGTCCAGCACTGGGATGATGGTACTGATGAGACCATGGAGGCTCACTGGAAAAACGGCGCAGTTCGTAACGGATTTGATCGCTCGGTTGCAGAAAGCATTTGGGACGATGTTCTTGAGTTCGCATCTTATGCATTCAACAAGTCTCACTCTGCTGGCTATGCAATTCTTGTTATGCAGACCGCATGGATTAAAGCGCATTATCCACATGAGTTTATGGCAGCAGTTCTTACCTCATACATGGGTAAGACAGATAAGATTGTTCACTATGTAAGCGCTTGCCGTCATGAGGGCATCAAGATTCTTCCACCAGATATCAACGAGTCTGGTAAAGACTTTACGGCTACTAAAGAAGGTATTCGTTTTGGCTTTGCGGGAATCCGCGGCGTAGGAGCCGGTGTTGGTGAAGCTATTATGCTTGAGCGCCAAAAGGGCGGTCCATTTGCCAACATTCACGATTTTGTTGATCGTGTTGATGCAAGTCAGGCAAAGCGCAACGTTGTTGAAGCTCTTATCAAAGCAGGAGCTTTTGACTCAACAGGCTATACCCGTATGCAGATGATGAGTTTTGTGGATAAGAACAACCCACAAAACATTATCGATGCTGCGACTAAGCGTCAAAAAGATAAGGCTGTTGGTCAGTTCTCTATGTTTGATATGTTTGCAGAGGTAGAGGGTTCTGGTTTTAGTGATATTGTCCCAGAGCCAGATGGCGTTGAGTGGGATAGGCGATTCAAGCTTACTAAAGAGTACGAGGTCTTAGGCATTTATGTCTCTGACCATCCATTGCGTCCATACGAGTACGCCCTCGCTAAGAGCAGAGATTATGCCCTTGCAGAAATTGAAGAGAATATAGAGGTTCAGCTTCCTAACGGTGCTATGTCTCAACAGTTTAAAGTGCCAGAAGGTAAACCTATTCGCTTTGCGGGTATGGTTACTAATGTTATGAAGCGTACTACTAAAAACGGTGACCCGATGGCAATTGTTACGCTTGAAGACATGGAGGGTAGCGTCACTATTGTCATGTTCCCTAAGCTCTACAAGAAGGCTGCAAGACTTCTTGCTGGAGATGTTGACCCAGAGACTGGCGAGAGCCAGAGCGACATCTTCATTTCTGTTCTTGGAAAGCTTGAGCGCTCTGATAGAGGAGATCAGGTTATTGCTCAAGAAGTTAATCCTATTGAGCTTAACAGTGCTAACAACACGCCAAAGACACTCGTTATTCATATGCCTGCTTCTCAACTTCAAAGACAGGCTATCGAGGCACTTGGACAGATTTTCTCGCGCTATCCCGGCATGGACTGTATTGAGATTAGGGTAGAAACAGATATGGGCGATGTCATGCGCATGGAAATTCCTACCAGAATTGATGGACGAAGTATGGTTCTTTTGACTGAGCTCAAAGATTTTATTGGACAAAGCGGATTTGCACAGATTGTTTAGATTTTGTCGATTATAAATTCGCACGGTACACTTAAATAATAACTGTTACTATTTAAGTAGCACTTGCTAAGAAATTCTGACATCTTCGGATGTCGTGAGAGGAGAAAAAATGATTGACGCAAAGTTTTATCGTAACAAGGAGACGGGCGCTGTTGTTTACGGTGTTGCAGGCAACGTAGAGGCAGCAGACCTTGAGCTTCTCCAGGCTGGCGTTACTGACGGTGCAGCTGAGAAGCACGTTCCATTTGTTACTCGTGAGGGCAACACTGTTACCGTCCGTGTCGGTGAGGTTGCTCATCCAATGCTCGAAGAGCACTACATTGAGTTCATTGCTCTTGTTTCTGAGAACGGCGCTCAGTTTGCACAGCTTAAGCCTGGCCAGGAGCCAGTTGCTACCTTCACTCTTGAGGAGGGTGTTGAGGCAGAGGCTTATGAGTACTGCAACCTTCACGGTCTTTGGAAGGCTTCCCTCTAAGTCTATAGACTCAGCAATAAGCACTTGCTTATCAGTGTCAAACGGGGCTGCTACCTGCAGCTCCGTTTTTTATTACTACAGCTGCATGTTTTTGGGTAAAAACAATTTAGGTACGTCATGATAGGGATGGTATGCGCATAGCAGTTGCACAAATGAATACTCAGGCCGGAGACTTTGAGTTTACCGCTCAGACCATGCTGGAATATGCTCAGCGAGCTCAACAGCAAGGTGCTGAACTGGTCATTTATCCTGCGCCAACTCTTACAGGGCTGCTAAGCGTGCCAGAGGCTGACATAGAAGGGCTTTTTGCAGACCTCTCTGAGATTATCAATTCGCTTTCAGAAAAGCTTCCAATTGCGGCCCTTATTCCTGTTGTAACAGAGTTTGATGGAAGTGCTGCTAGCGAGGCTCTTCTCGTCAGAAACGGAGCCGTAACCCCGCTTAAATTGACTGCCCAGATAGCGCACATGAGCGCACTTGCTCGTTCTGCTAGCTCTGCACAAGCATCTGGCGAGAATACCGTTGAGCTCGCAAAGTTTGAAGCAGGTGGCCTTACATTTGGCATTGCTTTTACCTATGACGATCTTGACGCGTGGCAAGATGTCGACGACTCGTTAGATGCTGTCATTTACCTGCCGTATTTTGGCTTTGCTGTTGATGATTCGTCATCCTCTATGGGCATGGCGGTGGCAGAAAGCCGCTATCTGGGAGACGTTGAAGAGTTTGATGGCTGGCTTATCACCGCAAACGCTGTTGGCGCCTATGGCAACCAGGTATTTTGTGGTTCAAGCTTCTTTTTGTCACCTTCAGGAGATTTGGTCAAACAAGCTGCGTCTTTCTCAGAAGACATGGTCGTCTGCGATGTGGACCAAGATACTATTGAAAACTTTGATAGAGAAGATACGGCGGGCGTTTATAACAGCGCACTTACTACCTGGGGCGTATTAGCTACAGGTGTGCGTGATTACACGGTAAAGTCGGGCTTTGACGGCGTGTTTATTGCAGTTGATGGCTCGCTCAATTCTCTTGTCACCGTTGCGCTTGCTTCAGATGCTTTAGGTCCCATGCGCGTGCACGTAATGCTGCTTCCAAATACAGATTCACGAGCAACAAGTGCTGCAGAGTTACTTACTGCAAGACTTCGAGTTAATAAAGTCGCTGTGGATAGCTCGGTTTTCTCGACATTGACCGATGCAAAACTGATGAGCGCATACGGCTACGCATACGCTGACCAGCACAATTACTTAACGCTTGAGACTGCCGATAAAACCATTCTTGCGCTCAAGGGAACAGAGATTTCTAGCGCACACTCTCTGTGGCCTCTGGGAGATATGTATCATGCAGACATTGTTGACCTTGCGAGGGTAAGAAATACCTTCTCGCCAGCTATTGACCATGCAGTTCTAGAGAATATCTCTGAGGTTGTAACTGACGGACTAGAGAATGCCGCACCAACGCCTCAAGAACGCATTGAGTTTGTTGATTATGTGCTTACCAGCTATCTTGAGTGGAATAAAAGCATTTCTGCAATTGTGGAAGAAACGGGAAAGGTTGACGAGGTCAAAGCAATTATTTCTATGCTCCATGCTCGTCAAAAAGACCGCAGAAACACCACTGAGGTTCTGGAAATGTCTTCAAAAAGCCTTACAAATGCCCAAATTCCACACGCATCAGTCTGGCAAGACAAAATTAGAGATACAAAGGCTTCCGAATCTGACCTGGTAGAGTCCTTACGAAATTCTTTGCGAGAAATTCAAGGAGCTTCTATGTATCTACCCGAGTTGTCTGTTAATCCAGCAGAGGCTCAGGAGGGCTTTAAGGATATGCTAGAGCTTTTAAAAGAGCTAGCACAAGAATCAGACACACAAGTTGGCATGGTTGACCCCAAAATGTGGAGAGGTCCTTTCTCAGAAAATTAGTTACATCGTTTGCGCACACTCTGTGATAATATAGAACGAACGTTCTATATTAGGAGGTGCAATGGTAATTCTTGGAATAGACCCTGGTCTTGCTCACACTGGATGGGGGATTGTAGAGACAAGGGGTTCTGAATGCCGCGCACGCGCCTATGGATGCATAACTACAACCGCAGATGAACCAATAGATATGCGCTTGGGAAGAATCTATAACCAAATTGTTGAAGTTATAGATAAGTTTTCACCAGAAGCTCTTTCTATTGAGAGTATTTACTTTGGACAAAACGTTAAATCGGCTATTCCTACTGCACATGCTCGCGGTGCTGCTATTGTTGCTTGTTCTAAAGCAGGCCTTACGGTTGGGGAATATACTCCAATGCAGATAAAGCAGGCTGTTGTTGGTACAGGAGCTGCAGATAAACAGCAGGTTATGTATATGGTTCAAAATATTTTATGCTTGGATCATCAGCCTCATCCAGATCATGCGGCAGATGCTTTAGCTGCTGCAGTTTGTCACGCCAATCTTGTAAGAACTACCTCGCTTGGAAAGGGAAGAATACAACTATGATTGTCCAGCTTACGGGCACGCTTGTATCCGTTACTCCTTCAGTTGCTGTTCTCGACGTTAATGGTGTTGGGTATGAGCTTGGTATATCAGCTTCAACAGCTGCTGCGCTTCCACAAGCGGGCGAGGCGGGTATTACCGTTTTAACTCGAATGGTAGTCAGAGAAGATTCAATGGAACTCTTTGGTTTTGCTTCGCGAGAAGAGCGAGCTCTCTTTGATCGTTTGCGTGCAATTTCTGGAGTAGGTCCTAAACTGGCTCTTTCTGTGCTTTCTACGTTTACCCCACAGCAACTTGCTGTGATTGTGGCCACTAACGATGGCAATCGTCTTAAGAGCGTCTCTGGCCTTGGCAAGAAGAAGGCAGAGCGCTTGGTAATTGAGCTTTCTGATGTGTTTGCAAAAGACGCAGAGCTTAAGCAGCTTGTTGGCCTTACGTCTCCTGCAGACTTTGCTGCTATTCCAAAACCTGCTGTAACCTCTGTAGAATCAGAGGCTATTGAGGCTCTTCTTGGAATGGGCTTTACTTCTCAGGAAGCAACGCTTGCTCTTGAGGGGTATGAAGAGGCTGGTGCTATTACAATTGAAGCTGCTATTGGATATGCACTAAGGCGTTTGGGAAGTGGTAATTAATGTGGGAAGCAGATGCAGATAACCTATTTGAGTCATCGTCTACCCCAGCTCCATTTCCAGGACACACTTCTCAACGTGTAGTTTCTAGTGGACTGCAGGCAGAAGACTTGGAGCAAGACAGAAACTTGCGTCCAAAAACACTTGATGAGTATCTTGGTCAGGAACGTGTTAAATCAAATCTCCGCGTTCTTATTGAGGCAGCAAAAAGTCGTAATGAGCCGCTTGATCACGTTATTTTTTCTGGTCCTCCAGGTCTTGGTAAAACAACGCTTGCTGGTGTTTTGGCAGGAGAAATGGGTTCCAAGCTTCATACAACTTCTGGTCCCGCAATTGAGCGAGCAGGAGATTTAGCAGCAATTCTCACCAATCTTGAAGAGGGAGATATTCTCTTTGTGGATGAGATTCACAGGTTAAATCACCAGGTTGAAGAAATTTTGTATCCAGCAATGGAAGATTTCTTCTTAGATATTGTTATTGGTAAAGGTCCTGCAGCCAGGTCAATCAGGCTTGATATTCCACGCTTTACTCTTGTAGCTGCAACAACAAGAACCGGACTTTTGACTGGTCCTTTGCGCGATCGTTTTGGTATTTCTTATCGCCTTGACTACTACACTGTTCCTGAGCTACAGACTATTGTCATGCGTTCGGCAAACATTCTTGATGTAGAAGTTGATGAGCAGGGAGCTGCTGAAATTGCTTCTCGATCAAGGGGTACACCACGCCTGGCAAATCGTCTGCTAAAACGCGTACGAGATTACGCACAAGTTAAAGCTGAAGGTACTATTACCTGGCAGGTAGCCTCGGAAGCGCTTTCATTCTTTGAGATTGATGAGCTTGGTCTAGATGTAATGGACGTGCGTGTTTTACGTGCGCTTTGTGAGACGTTCAGAGGTCGTCCGGTTGGTCTCACAACCATTGCAAGTGCAGTCTCAGAGGATCCGTCTACACTTGAAGATGTTTATGAGCCTTATCTTTTGCAGCAAGGGCTTATTATTAGAACACCTCAAGGTAGACAGGCAACGCATGCTGCATTTGATCACTTACGTATTCCTGTTCCTACTAACTAGTAGATTGGAACAAAATGCTTCAACGAGATTACATTTTGGAAGTAATCGATGACTTTACTTCAACGGTCACAGCAGGTTTGGGAAATGCTTTAGAGACTCAAACTGAAGAGTCACTTGATGGGGTAGAGGCAGCTGTTGCAGAGCTCATTGATTTGAGCCCAGAGACTGCTCTTGCACTTTCTCCAGACTCTCTTGTAACCATGATGTTGCTCTCCGGCGTAGCTGATTCAGTTGCAGAGTATGTGGTGTATGCCCTCGACAGGCTCTCTCACGTTTATGAGCAACTAGGTGATGAGGATAAGGCAGGTCTCAGAAGGCAGCAGGCAGTAGCGGTTGCACAGTCCTTCTTGGTAGATCAAAACGCCACTCCAGAGCAATTTAAGGATTTTGAAGCAAAGTATTTTGCGTAACCATAAATTTATAAGCTAACAAATAAACCCCAGCTCAAAGTGAGTTGGGGTTTATTGCTATAGAGCTCCGTGTTTATTTGGGTTACCAAATAACAATCTTGGTTCCATAAGGAATGTTGTCATATACCCACTTAGCATTCTCTGTTGCAAGACGGACGCAACCATGGGAGCCGTTATATCCTAGTCTGCCGTCACGAACGGTGTAGCCGTCTGCATGATAGAGGATGGAGTGGATGAGATACTCTCCAGAGATGGTTGTGTAGTACCAGCATCTATAGCCAGAACCAAAGTAGAGACCCTTGTTGCCTACGGTAAATTGGCCATGAGGGGTCCACATACCTGGTGCTCCTGTGGTGCATTGCCATTCGTACCAAACAGCCCAGTTGCCGTGTGAACCCCTGTATACAGCAAAGCGGTTGCCAGTAGTATCAATCTGAATGAGCCAGTTAGTAGCACTGTAATAGTTCTGTGCATAACGATACATGTCGGGATAGTAGCAAGGCTGCTCCTCCATGGCACCATCTGCACCAGCCCAATAGAGCTTGCCACCCCATGTAGTATAACCAGTTACCATAGTTCCGTTGGAATCAAGATAATAGTCCTTACCATTATCTTTAATCCAGCCGGTCCTCATTTTGCCGTCAGCACCCAGGTAATACCAGCCACTTTTGAGGTGAACCCAGCCAGTTTGTTTCTCGCCGTTTGTGTTGAAGTAATAATACGTTCCCTGGATATTGACCCAATCAGAGGCGGCTGAGCCATCATTGAGATAGTAATAGTCTTTGCCGTTTTCTTTTACCCAACCAGTCTTTACTTTGTGGTCTGAGCCAATGTGAAGAGTAAGCCCAGGAAGCTTTACGGTACCTGTAGGCTGAGTGCCGTTATCAGCCGTAAAGATACCATTAGGAGAAAGACGTCCAGTCAGCATTCCATCTGGACCAGCCCAGCGTTTTACGCCATTGGTAAGAGTTACCCAAGAATTACGGATAAGACCATATCCTTCGTCAAAGTAATAGTCTTTGCCGTTAATGGAATGCTCGCCAATGTAAGCGGGATTACCTAACTTTGTAGAGTCAAAGTACCAAGTTTTGCCATTTGGCGTATTGAACCAGCCAGATGCAAAGGCGCCGCTTGATTGAGCCCAAGCCCATTCGTGGGTAGGTAACTGAACCCAACCGTTTGAAGTCATACCAGCATTTACATCAATATTGTACGTACCACTAGAAATCTTAATTACGCCTACAGATAGACGATGATGCGGATCTTCTGAATCAAAGTAGAACCACTTACCATTTGGAAGTTGCTTCCACTCAGAGTGGAATGTGCCATCGGTATCAGCCCATGACCAAGAATCGTCTGTATGATGGACCCAGCCATTTCTGCGAAGACCATATCCTTCATCAAAGTAATAATACTTGTTGTTAATTTGAGTCTCACCAATTGCAGCTGGATGCTGTGGATCTGAAGGGTCAAAATACCAAGTCTTACCATTTGGAGTATTAAACCAGCCAGATGCAAACGCTCCGCTTGATTGAGCCCAAGCCCAGCCTCCGTTCGGCAGGCGCACCCAGTTCTTAGAGGTCATTCCAGCGCTTTCATCTACATAGAAAGTTCCGCTAGAGAGCTGAACAACTCCAACCTTCATGCGATGGAAGGGGTCTTCAGTATCAAAGTAGAACCACTTTCCGTTTGGCAACTGCTTCCAATCGGAGTGGAAAGAACCATCTGAGTCAATATAAGACCGCGTACCATCTTGATGATGGACCCATCCTTTGGTGACAAGACCATAGCCCTCATCAAAGAAGTATGCCTTTCCGTCAATGACATGTGCGCCTACAAATGCTGGGTAAGCATTCTGAGAAGGATCAAAATACCAAGTTTTACCATTAGGCGTTGTATACCAACCCTTGACTGCATTACCACTAGCATCTACATAGTGCCAGCCAGAATCATCTTTAATCCACTGGCTTGTGACAAGTATTCCATCTTCTTTGTAATAGTGGAATTGGCCGTTTTCTTGTCTCCATCCAGAAGGCTGAGGGGTTGGCGAAGTATTCTCTGTTGGAGCTGCTGGTGTCTGGTTTGTTGTTGGCGTTGTAGGTGAGGCAGGCGCCGCAGGCAAGGCAGGCTGAGAGTTTTCAGTTGCTGTGGGAGAAGCATTCTCAGACGTTGAGGTTGTTTCAGTTGTTACAACAGGAGTAGTAGTTGTAGAGGTATCAGTAGTTTCTGCAAGAGCAGGCCTTACTTGGTAACCACAAAGCAAGGCAGCACTCAACGAAGCAACTACAATAAGCTTTTGCATTGAAGGCTTGCTGGACAAACATGTCTTCTTTTTCATGGAGCATCCTTTTTTAGTGGGATAACTTTCTATATAAATAATAGTTTGATATGTCTGTTATTGTTCTCGTAAATTAATCCTATACAAATTTTCTATCTTCTATGAAAAAATGCTCAACTAATGAGATAAAAATCATTTAATAGCAGATATATCCTTAAATAAATGCTGGAAAACAGGTTAATTACCTGTGGCTCTACCGGTAGATGGTGTGAAAATCTCCATGAGTGGTTTCTCGCTACATAAGTTGTTGATTAAGGTTATTATATTTCATGTGGCTAAACGTCACGGTATCGCGCTCCACAGGCGCAGTTTTGCCCTGCGGGGCTAAGAAAGAAAGGCACGAAATGGCTCAGGGTACTGTAAAGTGGTTTAATCCAGACAAGGGTTACGGCTTCATCTCTCGTGAGGATGGCGACGATTTGTTCGTACACTTCTCCGAGATTCAGATGGACGGTTTCAAGACTCTCGATGAGGGTCAGCCTGTCGAGTTTGAGATTACTACCGGACAGAACGGTAAGCTCCAGGCTTCTAGCGTCCACAAGATCTAGTACTTGCGAACACTACCATCAAAAGGAGACCTTCGGGTCTCCTTTTTTGTTACATCGCCAATTTTACAACTGCATTATCCAAGAACTTTAATACCAGTGTTTGATGGTGAAGTCGGCAAGTACAGAGAGTTTCTCGATATCTTGATGTTCATCTTCACAATTAACAGCGTAGGTAGTAAGACCAATAGAATTTCCTGTTTGAATAGCTAGCGGAATGTCCTCAAACAGAATTGTTTTCTCGGCTTGAGCTCTAAGGCGAGTAAGAGTCTCTAAATAGAGGTACGGCTCATCTTTTGCAGACCCAACGTCTGCCGCAAATACCTGAGTATCAAACAGAGTGGATAGATGTAGGCGAGGCTCAAGGAGGGCAAGAAGCTCTGGCTCGTTAACGGTTGCTAATGCAGTAGAGATGCCTTTTTCTTTTAACTTGCCAATAAAATCAACAACACCAGGTCGAAGCTGCACTGAGTTTACAAAGAAACTTTTGCTGAGTTCTTTCCACTCGGCAACAATTTCTTTTGGATCTTCTTGTAGCCCATAGGTGTCAATTGCCCATTCGGCTCCCTTTTCAAATCCAAGAGGGGAGAGAATCTTGCTAATTTCTGGAGTGTAAGGGATTCCTCGCGACTCAAAAAACTCCTGGTCAACAAGCTTCCAAATATGATGTGTATGCGCAATTGTGCCATCAAAGTCAAAAATTGCTGCTTCAAAATTTGTTGCAAGAATATCTTCAAGTGTCGAGAAAATCACAGAGTTCCAATCAAGTTGCGGTGAGCTTGTGTTTTTTATTGTTGACGCGCCAGTCTAGTGTAAACTTTTAGCAAGTATGAAGAGGAGTAAACCAATACTTTTCGGAGGACCGCATGAAACGCAGCTTATTTAATACTCGCGGTAAATTGCTTGCTGTTTTGCTCTTTGTTGTCACAGCATTGTTTGTAACAACAGTTCAAAACGCATATGCAACTACCTACACAACTATGGATGCCCAAGGCAACATAATTCAGAGCCAGTCCCTGAGCGATGCTGTTGCGCTTTCTTATGCAACAGGAAGACCAATTGCACTGGATCCTGGCCACAGTGATGGTACAGATGGTCGAGACCCAGGTGCAATGTACTACGGTTTAAAAGAAGGCGATATTGCCTGGGCTACAGCTATGTACGTTAAGAAATATCTTGAGCAGTGGGGAGTCCCCGTTGTAGTGGTTCGCGGAGAGCATGAAGACCCTTCGATCAAAACACGCGTTCAGCGTGCTGTTGATGCAAATGCCTGCGCCGTTATTTCTTTGCACTACAATGCAGGTCCTGCATCGGCAACTGGCTCTGAGGTCTTAGTTCCTCATGACGTTAGTTATAACCATGACCTTTATGTTGCTGGTCAGGCTTTAGCCGGAAAGGTTAACTATTACTTAAGAAACAAAGCAGGTATTGTCACCCGTGGTGATGGTGCTACTGAGCGTGGCTACAACGATAAAGACGGTACAGACTATTACGAGAATGGCGATGAGTCCGATTATTACGGTATTGTTCGCTATGCTCGCCAAAAAGGTATTCTTGGTGTAATTATTGAGCACCAGTTTATCTCTAATCCAGCTCATGCAGCTGAGTTTAAAGACCTTGGCGATAACTCAAAGGTTGACTATATTGGCTGGGCTGATGCCTGGGCAATCTGGGAAATGTATCACTCTGATACTTGGTGGAGTATGAGCAGTATTTCTGCTGTTCAAAAGGGTAATAAAGTTACAGTTAAACCTGTTTTAACTGGTGTTGTCACAGGCGCAACCTTTACCTTTGGCTATATAGCTCCAGATGGTTCTTGGACAACTGTTGCGTATAAGACCACTGATACTTCAATTTCTTTTGTTCCTCCTATGACTGGTAATTATGTCCTGTACCTCAAGGCCATTTCATCTGATGGACAGGAAATTACGCGTCAGATGAACTTTGAAGCAACTGAAGGCGCAGTTACCGGTTGGAAGCAAGTTGCCAACGGATGGATGTATACCGACGATAATGGCTTCGGGTATGCAAATCGTTGGCTTAACGACGCTGATGGCTGGCATTACTTTGGCGCCCAAGGAATTGCAACTTCTGGTTGGATTACCACTGCCGATGGAAAGACATTCTATGCAGATCCATTATCTACTCACAATGCTGTAAAGCTTGGCCAATTTACAGTCCAGAATAGAGATTATTATGCCGACAGTAACTCGGGTGTCATTAAAGATGGCTGGGTAAATTATGGTGACGGTAATTGGGCATGGGCCAACCAAGACGGTTCTCTCTACGCTGGTTGGAAGCTTCTTCCAAACGGTAAGTGGTTCTACTTTGACGTCAACAACAAATATCACGCAAGCTTTGGTCTTATGTCTGATGGAGATCAGAAGTACTACGTTGATCGTGATCGCGGTTTGCTTTATGGCGGCTGGATTAGCCTTGCTGATGGCAATTGGGCATGGGCTAATACAGACGGCTCACTCTACGCTGGCTGGAAGCATTTGCCTAATGGTAAGTGGTTCTACTTTGATGAAAGTGCAGAATATCCACTGCTCAAGACAGGTGTCTTCACTATTTCCAGTGGTTCATATTACGTTGACGTAAATAAGGGAATGACCTCTAACGATTGGGTTCAGTTGCCAAATAACGGTTGGGCTTGGGCTCAATCAAGTGGTGCTTTGGCTTCTGGTTGGTTCAATACTCCAAATGGCAAGACTTGGTACTTTGATCCAACAACTAATGAGCACGCTGCACTCATTGGCCTGCAAGCAATCAATGGCTCGTACTATTACTTTGATTTGGGCTATGGTCTGCTGCGCAATCAAGACATTACGCTTCCAGATGGTAGGACCGTCCATGCGGATGCAAGTGGTGTTCTCAACATTAAGCCTACTGATACCAATAACGGTAGAGGCGGAAACGTTGACGGTAATAACGGTGGAGATAATAGAGACGCTAACAACAACGCGCCTGCTGATAACGATTCTCCAATTGAGCCAACTCGCGGTAATTTTTCTGATCGTACCAGCGTTCTTGGAGCTCCTCTTGTCTCCAAAGAGGACCTTCAGCGAGATTTCAACAAGCGCGTAGGTTCAGCTTATCCAGCTGTCTATGCCGAGAAAGGTGCTGCAACAGGAAACGATTTTGTAAACCAGCTATGGCAGGCTGCAATTGATGAGGGAGTTCGTCCAGAGCTTCTCTATGCACAGGTTATGATTGAGACAGGTAACCTTCGCTTTGGTGGCGATGTCCTTCCTGAGCAGTGCAACTTTGGTGGTCTTGGTGCAACTGGAAACGGTGAGCGCGGACTTTCGTTTGATACCGTTCTCAAGGGTCTTCGCGCACAGGCACTACATCTTCGTGCGTACGCAGGTTATGAGCCACTGACAGTTGATCCAAGTAAGGCTCGAGACGTTGACCCTCGCTACAGATCGTGGATTCTCGCTAAGAAGGCAAACATTATTCGTAAGCTTGCCGGTACGTGGGCAATGGATAAGAACTACGCCGTTAAGCTTGTCCGCGTAATGAACGAGCTGTAAGTCAAAGTACTTGCAACAATATTTATAAAGAAAGAGCTCCGAGAAATCGGAGCTCTTTCTTTACTTTTAAGCTGTGTCGCATAGGGTTGGTTTAATCCGTGTATCTTTTGGACCCTCGTCTTTACCGACCGCGATGCCTTATCTGTCAGGCTCACCTTCAATGGAGTTAAGCATGTCAAAGTAGACGTCATCTTTAGTCATAATTCTCAAGTTCATCATGAAGTTCTTAGCCACACTAAAGAGCTCTGCATCAAGCGAGGCTCGTGTGCCATCTAAGAAAATAGTAGAGACTTCATCTGTTGGCGCAACAGGAATTTGATTTTCTATGAGCGCGGCGTAAATCTCATCATCGCTCATTTCATCGCTACTAAACTCAGGCTCTGTTTGAGCGAGAATGGCTGTCTCGGTGCCAATAATAAACGTAGCGCCTGGCAAGAACTTTAAGGCAAACTGATAACAGGCTTGGGCGGCTTTCAGATGCCTGAGCCTCCATTGGAAGAACGCCATGCGATAGTAGCCAAACCCAATACTCTCAGGGTCATGGGCAAGTAGCAGGAGCTTCATGAGCTCATCTGCCGCAGCTGTAATATCTAGCGACTCTTCAAGACAGTGGGAAAGGTGTAGCCTTGCACTCATGCTAAGAGGAGCAATCTCAACAGCCCTTCTCGCGTGCTGAAGAGCACTTTGAGTTTGCCCTTGGAGCGTCTGAGCAATAGACACCAGAAGGTGCGCCTCAAAGTAGGACATAGGAGCTAGACGAGTATTTTTCTCGGGATTAGAGAGAATTCTGTTGTAGAGCACTCGATCGACGTAGTTCATAAACACACGCCACTGAGTGGTGCTTGTATCTGTGTAGATGTCATTTTCATCAACGGAGTCAAGCGCCTCAAGAAGAAGCAGTTCTGCGTCTTGATAGTTTTTCTCGCCAATAAGACGCTGGGCCTTGGTAACCGCTAAGGAAAGAACGCCTCCATCAACAAACTCTTCTGAAATAGCCTCAAAGTCATCTTCTGCAAGCGTGCCCTTAATAAAGCGAGAAACCACGCGTTCTCCCGCTGCTCGCACCGTAGAATCGGTAGAGTTTGCGGTATACGACAAGATAGTGCGGACGTTTTCTTCTGTAGAAGAAGAGAGGTTACGTAAAATTTTGGTGATAATTTCTTCTCGCGCCTGGCCTTCATCAATAGAAAGCCCCGACACTTCATCGGTACCGAGTGCGTGAGCTGCGACGCTATCAAGCCGTTTTTGTGAAGACTCAACAAAATCGTATCTACTGGGTGGGCAGAATATCTCATTGTCTAAGGTAAAGAGCGGCTGTACTGCATGAAGGATGCCATCTACTTCGTCAATTTGTGCGTTCCAGAGCTGATAGATAGAAAGCGGATTAGTATCTTCTGTAATGTTTGTATCTTCAAATTGCTTACGAGTAATGTGGAACGAGAAAAGACAGGCATGCAGCTTGTTTGTATTGCATATGCCAGAGAGCCATACCTCGTTAATCCTCTTCGAGCTTCTAAAAGCACTTGCGGTGATGAGCATACCAAGGTGTAAGTTGTAAGAGGTTGCCGCACGGCTGAGGTCATCAAAGGTTGCTTCTTTGATACTTCCATCTGCGCCAAGAAAGCTTCTTGGAAACTGCTCTGGAAGGGCCAGGTGTACCCTAAAGGCGGCAATTCCCTTGTGTACGTTGGTCCTAAACTCAGTGACAAGACGCTGAGATAGACGCAGACTTTCAATGTGTAGAGAGATGGCTTTGCGGACAACCCATTCGCCATTTTCTTGGGTACTTTGAGTGGTGGCGCAGCGGGGGCGAGATTGCTTCATCATGGTAGAAACAATCTTTTGCTCAAAAGCAAGCAAGTCAAGCTCAGATGCCATATTTGCATCAAGAAAGTATCGCTCTGCAAAGAGGGCAGTGTTTAGTGCGCTCTCAATAGTAAGAAGCTGAATCTTCTGCTCATAGGAAAGTGTTTTTTGATTAGCGCGCAGATAAAAGAGGCCATTGGTACGCAGGCGCACCACACGGCAGGGGATAGTAATGTCTTGCGCATCGAGAACACCGGCATCTTTTAGTCGCTGGGCTATATGCAGTTCAAAATCACTTGGCGGGATGGCAACAGATCCACCTTTTCGGTGAGAATCTTTCTCACGTAAAAATGCTGTAGTCACAAAATGTTTGAGCACTTCTAGAGGAGTAGTGGACTCCGTAAGCGTAAGAGAAAGCGCTTCAATATTGAGCTTGGTATGCCAACCAGTCTGATCAATAGAACCAACATGTTGATTATTTTGAGCAGCGTCTAGAGACTCATCAGGCAGAACGTCTGTATTGACGAGAGACGGATAGAGTTTTCCAAGCCTGTTTCTTCCAGGTTGCTTAGCTTCTGGATTATTTTCCTGACGAGTCATCATACACCTCCCAAGTTAGGCATACTGATTCATCTATAGTTAACTATATACCTTTGCTGATGTACGACATTTCAGCTGTCAATAGTTAATTCGGCAGGCGAGAAGAAAATGTCATTGACTGGTTAGTTTTGCGCCATGAACGGTATACTCACATACATAGATGATTGGATTGACATGACAATAATGCAAAACGTAATTGATGCAAATAATGCACTGGTAGCTTCTGATGTAGTTTCAGATCTGCGGAATCGCTCGCTCATTATTTTTGACTTTGATGGGACTATGGCAGATACGTTGCCCACCATTGTTTCTACCGCAAAGATGGCAATGACAGACTGTGGCCACACAGACTTTATAGAATCAGACCTAAAAAAGCTTGTAGGACCACCGTTTCCTTATGCGTTTGAGCTTGTCTTTGGACTCAGCCATGAGGACGCTGTTGCGGTTACTAAGCGTTATCGAGAGCTCTATGTAACTACAGGAAAATGGCCTCTCTTTGAGGGCATGAGAGATCTCATTGATGACCTTCATGCTGCTGGTAAAAAGGTTGCGGTAGCAAGCTCAAAGAATCAGCCCATGTTAGAGATGGGGCTTAGAGACAACAATCTTATTGGTGTTCTTGATACTTATGCCGGAAGAATAGATGAGGCGGCAACCGATAAAATCACTGCTATCGCTTACGTTATGCGTCAGCTTGGCTTTGATGCTTCTGAAAGCGTTATGGTGGGAGACCGCCGTTTTGATATGGAGGCAGCATTTCCAAATAAGATTCCTTGTATTGGTGTTTTGTATGGAAAAACTACCAACAAACAGGAGCTTATTGATGTGGGAGCGGTTGCAATTGTAGACACGGTGGAAGATTTACATCACGTTCTTCTCGCCTAAAAAACCGTTACATACGCACAAAAAACGCCTTGCCACTAAGATGACAAGGCGTTTTGCGTTTTACGTGCCAGACGTTACTCAAGCTCAAAGGCTCCGGTATAGAGCTGGTAGTACGTTCCTCGCTTGGCGAGAAGTTCGTCGTGTGTACCGCGTTCAATAATGCGACCGTGGTCAAGAACGACAATAACGTCTGCGTTTCTAACCGTAGAAAGACGGTGAGCAATAACAAAGGTGGTGCGGTCGTACATCAGAGCGTCCATACCACGCTGGACAATTGCTTCAGTACGTGTGTCAATGCTGGAGGTAGCCTCGTCCAGAATCATGACTGGTGGATCTGCGACTGCTGCGCGAGCAATGGAGATGAGCTGGCGCTGTCCCTGGGAGAGAGCACTACCGTTGTCCTTGAGCATAGTGTGATAGCCGTTAGGAAGACGTCTGATGAAGTCGTCAGCACCGGCAAGCTTTGCAGCCTTTACGCAGTCCTCGTCAGTAGCATCAAGACGGCCGTAGCGGATGTTATCCAAGACGGTACCCGTAAAGAGGTTGACGTCTTGCAGAACAATACCGAGAGCACGACGAAGAGCGCTCTTTCTAATTTTGTTAATGTTGATGCCGTCGTAGCGAATCTTGCCGTCTTCAATGTCATAGAAGCGGTTGAGCAGGTTAGTAATGGTTGTTTTACCTGCACCTGTTGCACCAACAAAAGCAACCTTCTGACCAGGCTTTGCGTACAGAGAAATATCATGCAGTACGGTATGACCAGGCTCGTAGCCAAAGTCAACATCAAAGAGGCGAACGTCTCCCTTAACAGGGGTGTAAGTAACCGTGCTGTCACTGTGTGGGTACTTCCAAGCCCAGTAACCGGTGCGGTACTCAGCTTCCTGAACTTTACCGTCAATGGTTTCTGCGTTGACTAAAGTAACGTAACCTTCTTCAGTCTCTGCTGGTTCATCAAGTAGCTCAAAAACTCGATTAGCACCAGCAATACCCATAACAACAGAGTTAATCTGACTAGAAATCTGGTTGATCTGAGCGGAAAACTGACGTGTCATGTTGAGGAAGGGGACAGCTACAGCAATGGTGAAAGGTAGTCCAGACAAAGAAACGTTTTGTATGTTCAGAGCAATAAACACACCAGAAACTACAGCAACTACAACGTACATAATGTTGCCCAGATTGTTGAGGATGGGCATAAGCGTGTTGGCATAAAGGTTTGCATTTCTTGCAACAACCATCAGCTCATCGTTGATTTTGTCAAATGATTCAATAGTTTCTGCCTCATGACTAAAGACCTTAACGACCTTCTCGCCATTCATCATTTCCTGAATGTGTCCCTCAACATCTGCGGTAGTCTTCTGAGTCTTAACAAAGTTCTTTGCAGATTTACCACCAAGGTTTTTAGTAGCAAGACCCATCAAAGAGAAACCAAACAGAACGACCATGGCCATGAGTGCACTGTAGTAAAACATGATGAATACTACTGCAATGATAACCACAAAGGTAAAGAGGAGGTTTGGAAGACTGGTGCCAATCATCTGGCGCATTGCGTCAATATCATTGGTGTAATAGCTCATGATGTCGCCATTGAGGTGCGTATCAAAGTACCTAATAGGCAAGTCCTGCATGTGCGAGAACATCTTTGAGCGCCATTTTTGCAAAGCTCCCTGGGTGACAATAGCCATACCCTGAGTAGAGATGATGTTTGCAACAAGTCCAATGACGTAGAAGGTGGCGAGAAGAGCCACGTTTTGGAAGACTAAGCCTTCAGCAGAACTCCAGTCACCAGTATCAATAAAGTTAGAGATGATAGAGAGGATTCGCTCCAAGAAGACACTTGGGAGCGACTGCATAATTGCTTGAATAACAGCACCAAGGAGTGCTACAGGGAGAAGGACAGGATAGAACTCCCAGAGCATTTTAATGGTTCGAGTAAGAATTTTTCCCACGGGAAGCTTTGGTCTTGTACTGTTTGTTTCTGTTGTTCTACTCATGAGAAGTCACCTCACCTTCCTGAGACTGATTTTCATCAACACTTTGCTTGTTCTGTGAGAAGTACACTTCGCGGTAGATTGGGTTATCTTTCAGGAGTTCTTTGTGCGTACCAATTGCGTTAATGCGACCGTTATCCAGAACAATAATCTTGTCAGATTCTTCGATACTGGAAGTACGCTGAGCAATGATGATCTTGGTGGTATCAGGCAAGAAATCTTTAAGACCAGAGCGAATTAAAGAATCTGTCTTTGTATCAACAGCGCTGGTAGAGTCATCAAGAATAAGTACTTTTGGGCGTCTAAGCAGTGCGCGCGCAATACAGAGTCTCTGCTTCTGACCACCAGAAACGTTGTTGCCACCCTGCTCGATATGAGTCTCATATTTATCAGGGAAGGTTTGAACAAAGCTATCAGCCTGAGCAAGACGAGCTGCCTCAAGAATCTCTTCATCGGTAGCGTCAGGGTTACCCCACAGGAGATTTTCTTTGATGGTACCGCTAAAGAGAACGTTTTTCTGAAGAACCATGGCAACAGCACCACGAAGAGTGTCAATGTCATAGTCTCTGACGTCATGTCCGCCAACAGAAACGCTACCAGCGGTTACATCGTATAGGCGAGGAATGAGCTGCACCAGCGTGGACTTTGCAGAACCGGTACCACCGATGATACCGATGACCTCACCAGAGTTAATGTGAAGGTTAACGTCAGACAGGGCTTCTCGACCCCCTGGCCCAGAATAAGAGAACCCAACGTTCTCAAAATCAATGGATCCGTCTGTAACCTCGGTCAAAGGATTTTCTGGGTTGTTAATAGTGGAAGTTGCAAGAAGTACCTCACAGATGCGGCGAGCACCTTCTTCTGCAATGATGATCATGGCAAAGACAAAGGAAAGCATCATGAGTGCCATAAGCATCATAAAGCCATAAGTAATAAGTGAAGAAAGTTGTCCAACGCCAAATGCAGTTCCCTGAGAAGAGACAATCAGGTACGAGCCAAAGTACAGAATGAAGACAAACAACACGTAAATAGTGAAGTTCATAAATGGAGAATTCAGAGCCATGAGCCTCTCGGCTGCTGTAAAATCTTCGCGCAGCTCTTCTGAAGCTTTATCGAATTTCTGACGCTCAAAGTTTTCATTTACAAATGACTTAACAACACGGATACCAGCCAAGTTTTCTTCAGCAGATTCATTGAGTGCGTCGTATCTCTTAAATACCTTTTTAAAAATAGGAATGACTCTAGAAATAATGAAGTAGAGACCAATTCCTAGAAGAGGCATGACGGCAACAAAAATAATGGCAAGCCAGCCACCCATGATAAAGCCAGCAATAAACGCTGCAATAAACATAAATGGAGCACGAACGGCCAGGCGGATGAGCATCATAAATGCCATTTGTACGTTAGAAATATCCGTAGTAAGGCGTGTTACTAACGACGACGAAGAGAATGCATCAATAGTGGTAAACGAGAAATTTTGGATATTACGGAACATATCACGACGAAGATTGCGTGCAAAGCCCGTGGATGCTTTGGCAACAGAAATACCGGATAGTGTTCCAAACAGCAGCGACAGTATTGCCATAGCAGCAAGAACAGCTCCAGACTGAATGACAGCGTTTAGTTCTGCCCCCGTACGAAGCGTA
Organism: uncultured Atopobium sp.; assembly: GCA_937997345.1. Taxonomy (GTDB): domain Bacteria; phylum Actinomycetota; class Coriobacteriia; order Coriobacteriales; family Atopobiaceae; genus Lancefieldella. The sequence continues at coordinate 27,742 of CALKTD010000009.1, forward strand.
TCAACAAGATTGGCTGTTCTAAAAGGAATGAGGATTTCTAAGATGGTCTCAATTAACACAAAGAGAGGAGTGAGGATAGTGTCTCTTTTGAACTCACCGATACTCTTTGAAAGCACTAAAGCAATCTCTTTAATGGAAAGATTACTGACATCTACAATACCTGTCAGGGTAGAGGGAGCCAAGGTAGTATCTGCTTCAGATGTTTCAACCATGTTTTCAAGTTCTTCAGTTGAAGTTACTTCTTCTGACATGACGTTTCTCCTTTCTCATCTCTGTTAATTGTGTCCCAATGTTCAACTAAACGATCTAGATATGTGCAGAATGTAACTTTTTCTTCATCTGAAAGAACCGACAAAGCCTGCGTTTCAAATGACTCGATGGCCTCTTGAGCTTCTTTTGCTTGTTTTCGACCTTCTTTTGTCAAAGAAAGAAGTGTTTGTCTGCGATCTTTGTCTACGCGCGTACGTTCAACAAGACCTTTTGCTTCAAGTTTGCTCACCATTTCTGAAAGAGATGCAGATGTATTCTTTGTCTTGGCGAGAAGATCTTTTTGTGTCATATCTCCATCACGATAGAGCGCAGTCAAAATAAATTGTTGACCGCCACGATATCCGCGCGTGATGTAAAGATAATGACCTAGATGGCCAAGATTGCGAATAATGCGCATCTCCTGAGTAGGTGAGGTTGATGCTTGATGCATGAGTACCTCCCGTAACAGAAATAATTTTTGTTAGGTATTTTACTCAAAAATTCTGAGATAGCAAGGTACTTAACAATTAAGTACCGAAGTTTTATTTTATTGAAATAAAAGCAGGTAAATTACTTAAAGTTTCAGTGCTGTTTTTAAAGGTAGGCAAAATTTGCAAAAATTCTTCGCACTACTGCACCCGGAGACACTTTAGGAACATTGTGAGGGCAACCTGGAATAAAGAGAAGGCGTGCGGTTGGAATTGCCTCAGCAATACGACGAGTTTCCTCTGGATAAATCTCGTCGTACTCTCCAGCCATAACAACAACAGGAACAGAGATATGTCCAAGAGTTGTGGAATCAATATGTGGGCTATCTACCATAAGCTCAAGATGCTCTGCAATACGAGCCGCCTCAGCAGGCGAGGGAACGGGATAGCCATCTTCTAGAACAGCGCCTTCCCAACCTTGAGCTGCCCAACGTTTATTACCCTCGATACTTTCATATAGCCAGGTCATATCACCTAACGTGTCAGGCTCAAGATTTGCTCCGATAGATACGAGAGAGACAACTACGTCTGGATAGTCACGTGCCAGAAGAAGACCAAGAATAGCTCCGTCAGAAAAGCCCACAATATGAGCAGATGAAACACCAAGCTGCCTCAGAACAGCATGTGCATCTTCTGCCATCTGCTCGTAGGTAAAGGCGGCAGTTCCTCGGGTGCTAAAACCCTGATCTCTTGAATCAATACCAATTGCGATGTAGCCGCGGCTGCATACTTCGTCAATGATGGTGCCAAAGATGCCGTGCTCTTCTCCATTTCCGTGGAGAAAAACAATGGGTGTAGCAAAGGTATCGTTGGGAACAGATGCTAAATAAGCTGCAGTTGAAGCAAGATCTTCACAGGGTTTCTCGCCAGCAGAGGTGTGGGGAGTGTAGACAAACGTTGCAATTTCTGCGCCGTCATCAAGCAACACCTGAAGATGGCTCTTCAGGTGTGCTGTTGGCTTGCTATAAGGTTTTGGGCGGTAGACGGGTGGAAACTCGACCACGTATGCTCCTAGCTGCGTGTTTTAATTCTTCTGGCTGGGATGTGCTTTGAAGAAGTCAAAGCGAGGAGGAAGCTCTTCAAGCTGGTGATCCTCTGCGCTCTGGCCAAGCTTTGCAGCAAGCTCTTTTGGACCCATAAAGGCATTCTCCCAAGAGAAGAACTCCTCATGTGGGAAGTTGAGAGCATCTGCAATGCGCTCGCAGCCTTCCGGAACAGCCGGGTGCATAAGCAGTGTGATGGTCTTGAGCGCATAGAATGCATCAGCAAGTGCCTGGTCGTAAGCCTCGTCATTGCCCTGAGCAGCCTTGGAAGCCTCGCCCCAACGCTTGTTTTCTGCGCGAGCGTACTCATCAACAGCGGCAAGTGCAGAGTGTGCGTCAAAGCCGTATGCAAGCTGCTCGTACTTCAGCAGAACCTCTTGAGCAGCATCGATAACTTCCTGGTGAGGCTCGCTGATAGGCAGGTGACCACCACATGCATTGGCTGCACCATACAAGCAGCTACGAGCCATGCGGTTAAAGATGTTAGTGAGAAATGCTGACTCCTTGAGCGCTGGATCAACAACGCGAGGATCATCCTTTACCAGAAGATCTGTCTCGCCGTCTTTGCCCTTCCTGGAAACGGAAGTATCAAAAGCCTTTGGCGAGAAGGACACGGCGCGCTGATCAAGGCCAAGCGAGAGCCAGTGAGCGCGGAGCTGCTCTGGAGTGTAGAACTCAAGAAGCTCTTCAGCCATTGGAGGCTTGATAGCACCAGAGCTGGAAGCCTTCTTGTTTATAAAGAGAATGTGGTAATTAGCAACTGGAGTATCGGTGATAAGACCCCAATCAAGTGCATCCCACAGCGGGTTCTGGACAATGCAGTAGAAGAAGATGTTGTCTTGACCAATGAACTGGTAGACAGCAGCATCATCGCTGCACCACCAATCGCGCCACTCGTCAGAAGAGTAACGGCTACCGCCATTGTTGGCGTCTTCAGAAAGAGCAGCACGTGTGAAGGTAATAGGAGCCCAGAGAGACTCAGTCCAGACCCAGATGGTCAGGTCTTTGAGGTCCTCGATATCAGGAGATTTGAGACCCCAAGAGATGTTGCCCGTCATACGGTAGGGCAGAAGCGTCTTACTTGTTCTAAAGCGAATTCCAGCCTCTTTGAGTTTCTCGCGAGCTTCATCTCTGTCTTGCCAATTTTCAAAGACAACTGAGAAGGAAGATGCATTACCTTCTGGCTCAATAACACTATGAGCTGGGAGGGAAGAGGCAACACCGTCAAAGTCTTGGCGGTAGGAATTTTGAATGTAGATAATAGGCTCGGTCAGAGTCTCTTGAACGGTAGAGGTAACAACTGAGCGAATCTGTGGGTTGTTCTTCCACTTTTCTACTAGGTTGTTTAGAAACTCTTTGTATTGTGGCAGGTCAAAGTACCAGCTTGGCGCAGGACGAAGCTCTGGTGTGGTGCCAGTGAGTTGCGAAACAGGAGCAATGAGCTCCTCTGGATTGAACTGATGACCCAGGTCGCATTCTTCTGCATAAGCCTTCTCTGACTTGCAGCCCTTAATGGGGCAACGTCCATTGACCTGGCGACCATTAAGGAATGTGTGAGCCTCGGTATCGTAAAACTGTTTAGTTGAGAGCTTGGAGAGTTTACCGCGCTCGTAGAGGCGGTGCATGATGCTGTCAGCCATCTCTTCGTGGATCTTTGCAGCGGGTTCTAGCGCGGAACCGCCGTAGAAATCAAGCGAGATATTGTAGGCGTTAAGAGCGCTTTTCTGCAGGTTGTGATTATGATTAACGTAATCAAGGATGGTGCCCTCGTAGCCCTCTTCTTCAACCTTTTTGCGATAGCCCTCTGCAATAGGAGAGCCATAGCAATCAGTTCCCGAGATAAACAAAACGTTTTTCTGGCCAATACGATCTCTTAAGAAACGAGCAAAGAAATCTGCTGGGACAAAGACGCCCGCAATATGTCCAAAGTGGAGATTCTTATTACCGTAGGGCATACCACCGGTAATGACAGCGCGCTTAGGAAAATGAGGGCGGTTGTTCATGTCGTAGCTTTCGGCCATGGATACCTCGCAGTTGGAATTAGTAGATTACGCAAATTATCTTCTTATTCTAATCTTTTTTGATTCACTACACGAATAGATTCAGAAGTCGATACTATAGTGAGTAGAAATCATGTAAGGAGAGTTTGTGGGAAGAAAAAAGCCAAAGACAAGCCTTGAGTTTGTTCTAAAGGATCCACCAAAGTCTGTGGTGACGCCCTTCCTTGTGGCTGACCTTGCACTTTTGCTTATGTTTGTGTGTCATATTCCGCTGATGGTTATGGGAGAGCTCCCAGCCAATGACATCCTTCCAGCCGTGTTGGGTCTTCTAGGAAGCATGTTGGCAGGTGGCTTAATCCTTGTGTGGATTACCCGCGTCAATAAGCGAGATTTTAGGTCTTTGGGTCTTCGAGTAAGCTCCTGGCCAGGATTTATGCGCGGAGTTACCTTTGGCTTTTTGATGGTGCTGTTTACCTTTGGCTCTATCATGTTCATTGAAGGCTTTAACTTTAACTTTAACGCTTCCTATAACATTTTTGCTGCTCTCTTCTTACTTGTGGCAACCCTTATTGAGTCTGCTGCAGAAGAAATATTGTTTAGAGGTTACCTACAAACTGGTGTTGCAGCTAAGAGTTCTTTCCCTGTAGCGCTTGTGCTTCAAGCAGTACTCTTTACCGCAACATATGGACTAACGCCTAACATCTCTATTGCCGCAGCAATCTCAGTTTTTTTGATGGGCATTCTCTATGGCTTGGTGTTTTGGCTTACCGATAACCTTCTCATGACCATTGCTATGCACTTTATCTGGAACTTTGTAACCGGCCCTATTCTGGGCATCTCGGTTACCACTACGCTTCTTCCTACCACGCTCTTAACAGCGTATCCTGCAGCATCTGAGTTTATCTCGGGTGGAGCTTACGGTATTGAAGCAAGCGTTGTCACCATCTTTGTATGCCTTGTTGCCTGCGCTATAGTGGGTTGGAAATGTTATAAGGCACAAGGCGAGAAAAACTAATGGCTTCAAACATGCTTCAGTCAATTGAGACTCTTTCAGTAGAGCCGGGAACACCGCTGCTGCTCCATGCATGTTGCGGACCTTGTTCACTTGAGCCTTTAAAGCATCTAAGGGAAGAAGGCTTTGAGCCAACCATCTGCTGGACTAATCCTAATATTCAGCCAGTTGAAGAGCATGATAGACGTCTGCAGACCTTACTTACGTGGGCTCAAGAAGAGGCTCATGTTGAGGTGATTGTGGCAGGAGATCCGCGAGAGCAGTGGGAGCGAGCTGTAGCCCCTCAGGGATTTGAGCGAGACCGTCGCTGTCGTGCTTGTTACGCAATCCGCTTGGCAGAGAGTTGTCGTGTGGCGGCTGAGCGCGGGTTTGATTACGTTTCTACAACACTGGCTGTCTCGCCCTATCAGCTCTTTGATGCGTGCGAGGATGAGCTGGTGTCCATTGCGCATGCTCATGGACTGACGCCTGTATGGAGAGATTTCCGTCCGTATTACCCAGAGGCTACAAAAGAATCTCGTGAGCTTGGTATGTATCGACAAAATTATTGCGGTTGCAGATATTCTGCGGCCGAGGCTCAGATAGAGCGTCATGAAGCTCGTGACGCAAGAAAGGCAGCACGTCATGCGAACTGACGATTTTGATTACAACCTTCCAGATGAACGTATTGCACAAGCTCCTGCTGAGCCAAGGGACTCTTGTAGGCTGTTGGTGCTGCATAGAGAAGATGGCCGCATAGAGCACAAGTACTTCACTGATATTGTGGAGTATCTTGAGCCGGGCGATTTGGTTGTAGTTAATCAGACGCGCGTTATGCCAGCTCGCCTTGTAGGTAAAAAGCAAAATACGGGCGGCGTCTCAGAAACGCTGCTTTTAAAACGTCGAGAAGACATTGATGCTTTGGGTAGTGTATGGGAGTGTCTGGTAAATCCTGGTAAGCGCCTAAAGCCTGGCGCAGTAATTGAATACCGTGCAGGTGGCTTGCATGCTCCTGACTCAGCTCCTGTTGTGTTGACGGGCACCATTGTGGACTTTGTTGACGACAACAGGGGAGGTCGCCTGGTGCGTTTTGAGGCACAGGGAGACCGCACTCTTGATGAGGCTATTCATGAGGCGGGCCACGTTCCACTGCCTCCGTATATTACACAGTACAAGGGAGACCCAGAGAAGTACCAGACGGTCTACGCTATGCAGGACGAGCATTCTGCTGCAGCTCCTACCGCGGGTCTTCACTTTACTCCTGAGCTCATTGAAACCATCAAAGCAAAGGGTGTTCAGTGGGCATCTGTGGAGTTAGAGGTTGGTATTGATACCTTTAGGCTGGTAACAGAGGATGACCCTACTAAACACGTCATTCATACTGAGCGCTACCACGTAGCTCCAGAAGTTGTAGAAGCAGTAAAGGCTACCAAAGCCGCTGGTCATAAGGTTATTGCCATTGGTACCACCAGTGTTCGCTCGCTTGAAAGTGCTTGGGATAATCAGATTCCTGCAGCTGAGCCTCCTGTTGTTGCCCGTCGCTTTGAGGAGGCAGAAGACTCTGCTGCGGTGACTCATAAAGGCGATATGGTTGCCCGAGAAAACGCAACCACCAATCTATATTTGATGCCAGGCTCTACGTTCCACGTGGTAGACACCATGGTGACCAACTTCCACGTTCCACGTTCAACTTTGATGATGCTGGTTTCTGCGTTTGCAACGCGCGAGCAGATTATGGACGCTTATCAAAGTGCCATTGACGAGAAGTACCGCTTCTTGTCATTTGGTGATGCCATGATCATCATTTAGTGAGTTTGGTTACGTGATCATGACCCTTACGTTTAACTTGAGAGTTTAGATGTAGAAAAAGTGCCCACAGTATTGTGAGCACTTTTTCATACGATGATTTGTCTGGGCAAAGACTAAATTACCAGTTAAAAATCAGCCAAACAAAAGACGCAAGAATCGCTATCATGCCAAGAACAACAATGATGAAGCCAATGCGCTGACCACGAGTTGTCTCTCGAAGGATTTTCTCGCCAGTAATAAGCTCTTTAAGTGTGAGCTGCTTGGTATTGATGTTAATTACTTGCTCGTCAACAGACTTTCTGAGCTGCTCAGTAATTTCTGGCGTTGCGTGAATCTCTTGAGCATCATCAATGACTGACTGTGCTTCATCATGTTTATCTGCCGCTTCGTTAAAGAGCTCCTTGGCTGTCTTAATTTTCTCTTCAAGACCCTCTATATCTTTGCTTAGAATCCTCTGACGAGCATTAGCTTCAGCTACTACGGCGTCATATTCTTGCTGTTTCTGCTCATAATCTTTGCGAGCTGCATCAATAGAAGACTCTGAGGACTCCAACGATTTGCCCTGGGTCCAGTAATGCGTTTGTGCCATTTCAAGTGAAGACTGGAAAGAGTTCTGTAGTTCCTCAACTTGCTTTTGGGCCTGCTCTGCACGGGCAAGCTCTGACTTTAGATCTTCCTCAATACGAACAATTGCATCGTGGTTAGCAGCAGGGTCTGTCTTAAGACCAGCAAGCTCTTCTCTCAGAGAAAGCTGTCTTGCCTGGGAGTTTTCCAGTGCTTTATTTGCAGACACTACAGCAGCATCGCGTTTCTCGGTAACTTCTTTAAGCTGAGCCTCGGCGTTTTTAACACCACGCTGTGCCTCAGAGATTGTTTTTGAAATATCATCTAGCCTGCCTTTTGCTGTGGCAGCAACTTCTTTGTAAGACTTAATCTTTGCTTCATCGTCAACTTTTTGCTGTTCAAGCTTCTGAATAAGCTGGTTTTTCTTAACCGTGAGAAGGTCCACTTGCGTAGATTGATCACTCATGACCTGAGCGGTCTCTGCAAAAATTTTTTCTTGCTCAGCAATAATCTGGTCAAATGAGCTCTGTACGTAGTCTCTGTGTTCTAGATCTTGTTTGTCTTGAGCAAGGTGTTCTTGCATCTGCTTAAGCTCTTGCTTTGCAGAGTTTGTCTCTTTGGCAGCGTTGTGAACTTCTTTGGTAGCCTGGAAACCTTCTGCAACAGCGGTTGTAGCGCTCTCAAACGCACTGCTAACGCCTTTTGCTACAACCTGAGTAGTGTCTTTGGCAATCTTTTGAATGTCCTGAGACTTGCTGATTTCAGGTGTGTTCTCAGACTCATTCTGTTCATCAGAAGTTGTTGTTTGAGTATCTATTGTGTCCAAATCCTCGGTTTTAGAGTTTTGGATATCGTTTTCAGCCATGGTGAACCTCCTATAAGAGTTCTGACTTATTATTTTTACCCTGTTTTTGGGGAATTCATAGTCTAATTTGGTTCTTTCTGGAAATAAGATTGGATATAATACGTTATGTTTTGTTACGATAGTAACGATTAATCGAGAATAACTCTCGAGTAGATTTTTGGTTTCCGGAAGGGGAGTCCACTTATGGTTTCAAAGCAGACTACAATCATCAATGCAACTGGTCTTCATGCTCGTCCTGCATCCGTCTTTGTTTCTGAGGCAAAGAAGTTTGAGAGCAATGTCACCATCAAGAATGTTGACAAGGACTCCGCACCAGTTAACGCTAAGTCCATCATGATGATTCTTGCTGCTGGTCTGGGTACTGGCACCAAGATTGAGATTGCATGTGATGGCGCTGACGAGCAGGCAGCTCTCGATGCTCTTACCGCTCTTGTTGACAGCGGTTTTGGCGAGTAAGTTAACGGCCTACATAAAGCGTATCTTAAGCCCGGCTTTTGCTGGGCTTTTTTCAAAGAGAGGTTAGTATGACATTTGTTGCAACATGGCTTGTAACTACTGTTGCTACTTTGGTGACATGTACCTTAATTCCTGGTATGACTATTGTGGGTGGCTCGTGGGCAGGACCTATTCTGTTTTCGCTGGTGCTTGCAGCAGTTAATACTGGTATTAAGCCTATTATTAAGCTGCTCTCGTTACCCATTAACGTGTTGACCTTAGGCATCTTCTCGCTCTTTATTAATGCTTTTATGCTTGAGCTTGCAAGTTTTATCTCAAGAAATTTGTTGCACGCAGGCGTCGCTATTGATTCTTTAGGTACCGCTGTTCTGGGCTCAATAGTTATCTCAATTGTTTCTTCAGTTGTTATAAGCCTTACTGGTCTGAAAAAGGAGAACCTTTCCTAAGCTCCTTTTGGGCTTTATCAAGTTTGGCAAAACCTTCCGAGATTACAGAAGTAATTTGAGAAATCTGAGATGACTCGGTGATGTTTTCAATCAAAGATGTCGCGGATGCATTGACAAGCGAACTAAGGAGGTCAAAGAAGATCTCTTTGGTTTGCTTTTCTGTTTTAGTAAGTGCTGTAACAACAGGTTGTAAGTTTGCAGGCGAGCTGATAATGTCACTGAAATAAATTGCGCCGCCTGCAGAGAGTGCGTCGAAGAGCTCGTTGGTAAAGCGCTCACGATCAGAGAGCGGGAGTTCTTTATACCAGGTACTGAATGCCTCGTTAATTTTTTTGCATTCGGGTTGGAAGTCATCGGTAAACTCAAACGTGTTGCGTATGACCTGCCATGAGACACCGTCGTGAGCCATCATGCCTGTTTCGGAGCTTTTTACAATGAGCTTTGGAACAGCGGGATCATCAAAAATCATGCCCACTACACTAAATTCAGGCAAAATTCTGATGTATTTATCGCCTAACACCTGGTGAGCAGTGGTATGGAGAAGTTCTGGACACATGTTAGGGCCATCGTTGCTCCAGACGCGGTCAAGTGTGCCAAGTAATTCTTTAGGGCAGACCGTTGCTGCGTATGCTGCAAGGTTGCCACCCTTAGAATGACCGCCAACCATAACATTTGCGCAGGTAGTGCTATTGCCTGCTGCAAGGTGTTCGCGAATACGTTTCTCAAGGTATAGAGCGGCTGACTTATCGGCGGAAGTAACCTGGAAGCTAAGGTTAAGGTTTTCTCGCCAGCCAACTAGCGTGCCGTCAGTTCCTCTAAAAGAAACAAACATCTGTCCTGTAGGAAGATAGGCGGTAAACGCTGCAAACTGCAGGCTTTTCTCGACATTAATGCGGTCTACATAGCGACCAAGTTCAATATTGGCAAAGCGGGGAGCGTTGACCAGTGCCTCAAGGAAGGTTCCATCAACGCGAGAAAATCCCGTAATAAGAGACGGGTCATCTTTAAGTTTTGACAGCATTTTGGTGCAAGCGTCACCAAGTTGAACGCGTTTCTCGCTACGCTCAGAAGGAACGACCCCACCAAATCCCAGATAGGAAAGAATTGAAAGAATCAGGTTATCGACGTTGTTAAAAGGGTCATTCTCAAACGTCAGATCGCCGCGCCAGTGTAGATAGTCAACGACATTTGCCATGATGCCTCTTTCCTGCTGGTACTTTTCGTATACTAAGCATAGAGGAAGTTTGATTGATTTGGGGAGAAGCCCGTGGAAAAAGCTACAGTTTCTTCAAAAGCAATTGCTACTAAGAAGCGCTTTGTTTTTGCAGATGTTCTTACCATTTTGGCAGGCATTGCTGTTGTTATGCTGCATACCTCGCTTAATGTTTTTTCTCTTGCCCACACAAAAACTTGGGCCTTCTCTTTAGCTCTGCAAGCTGCGTTTATTTACGCGGTACCCATCTTTTTTATGCTGAGTGGTATGAATTTGCTTGGGTATAGAAGCAAATACTCCACAAAGACATTTTTTATGAAGCGTGCTAGAAAGACGCTGATGGCGCTTATTTTTGGCAGCGTAGTGGTGTATCTGATGTACGTGCTTTTTCCTACAAAGTTTTGGGGTGCCGAAGAGGTCGCGGCAAGCGCTGGTGTTGCTGATTTTGTAAAGCGCTTTCTAACCAATAACGTTAACAGCACTCTTTGGTTCATCTATATCATTTTGTATCTGTATCTTTTGACACCTGTTCTTTCTCTGGTAGTTCAAAAGAAAGAGACTCTGCTCTATGTTATGGCGCTCACACTCTTTGTGAGCTTTGGATTGCCGCTTTTTGAGTTCATTGGCGTTCGTGGTGTCTACTTTGATCAGCTGTTTAGATGGGCTGCGTTTAACAGCGATGGCCTTTTCTACTATTTGCTGGGTTATTACGTTAAGACGTATTACGACGAGCTTCCAAAATTTACTAAAAACAATCTTGTGCTTGCTGTAATTTTCTTGCTTTCATCTGCGGCCATGTTTGGCTGGGGACTTATTGCTAACAACTTTGGAACCCCACTGACGCCAGAAATGACGTATCAGAGCTATCCCATTACTATTAGAAACTTCCTCTGCTTAGCACAGGCCGCATCTTTGTTCCTGTTTGTGCTGAACCTTGAGCCAAGGCTGCAGGAGCTTTCCGATGGTGCCAAGAAATGCATCAGCACGGTATCTGCTGGTGTTTTAGGAGTCTATCTGTTCCAGATTCCTGTAATTAACTTCTTAGGACTAAGACTTGGCCGATTCCCGTACAGCTTGCTTGGTAACGCTTTTGTACGAGGCATCTTTGTCTTTGTAGTCACAATTGTTGTAGTTATGGTGTTCCAGTGGCTGATGAGACAGATCAAGCTGAAATTATCTGCTAAATAGGCGTTCTATTTCATCAGAGAAATTGAGTTGATATTAGAAACAATTTTAGTATCAGATAAAATATGCTTTATATAAACTGAAGGAGTACAGAGATGAGCTCTTTTACGTTTTTTAAACATAAAGATTTTTCTAATAACGCATCTGAGAATGTAACAAAAACGCCACACCTGCGTACATTCAATCCCGCTAGAATACTAGGCTTTTGTTTGCTTAGTTTAATCTTTGGATTTCCTTTTCCGGTGATTTTAATTTCTAGTGAATATGTTTATTGTAATGTGCCATTAGTGTCTTTTGTTATGTGCATTTTTGTTGCTTGTGTCTTTGATAAGGCGTATCGCATTCTTAACGATGGGGCAGTTCAAAAAACGATTAAAAGTCTATGTTTGTGTCTAGTTATTTGGTTGTTCTCAGCTCTATTTATTTACTGTTTAGCGTACATAGATTTGGGTTTTGGTGGAAAAATTGTCAATACAGGTATAGGTCTTTTTGTATTTATCTGTCTTAGTCGTATTGTGATTCGTTAATAAATAGACCTGCATAAAAATATGCAGGTCTATTTTGAAGGTTTTGGCTTAGTTTTGACTAGCGACCAGTAATAAGCGTGAGTGTTGCTTCTCCAGAAGCTTTTGCTGTGCTTACTTCAACGTCAATGATGCTTGGTAGATTGCTTGCAATTTCTACAATTTGAGACGCGCTAACTTCTTTAGAAAGTTTTCCGTTTGCGCGTTGCTCAAAGAGGGCGCCTGCAAGTACACCACGCATGTGTTTTGCGTTATGTGACACTACACTGCGCTTTCCCGTACCAGGATCTTCTCGCTGTACGACAACTTGCAGCAGCTCACAAGGATGCTTTGCCGAAGGCGTCCACATCTTTCTGTATTCTCCCGAGCGACAATCCACAATTATCTGATCTTTTAGAGCAGTGTTTAACAGGGGATTAAGTTGCTTTTTCCAATAAGTTGCAACGGTGCCAACGGTGGGCAGCTTGATTGAGGCAGAAAGTCTATAGTTGGGGAGAAGATCGTGTGGTCTCACAACACCCCAAAGACCAGAGAAAATCATGATTTCTGAGTTGAGGATATCTGCTGGTGATGTGACCGTTTTCTGCGTGTTTTTTAACGTGACATTTTCAAGTGTCTGGTTGAATTTTGCAGCCTCAAACAGCACGCCGGTATAGAGGTTGAGTGCGGTTGTGGTTGGAGCTTCATAGACGTCTAGGTTGTCGGCAATGTCACCGACGGTGTTAGGACCAATTTTAAGCACTTGAGCTGCGTCTGCATGAGAGCATACCTGTTGTAAGTCCTTGATGAGTTCTTCTCGACAGCTGGTGAGTTCAGAACCAAACAAAAGTGATGAGAGATCAAGAGAGGGCCCCGAGGTGGGGGCGGTTTTTCCTGACGATGGTGGAAGCAAAATAATCATGAAAATCCTTTTGATGAGGGATTTTTAGTTGTTGTTTAGTTTGATTCTAATTTATGTCCGGTGTGCGTGGTAACTTTAGAAGTAAGAAAAATCGGAGAGGTGACGTATGGGCTTGCTTCTGTACAAACAACAAACAGGTGCTTTCTTATCAAACTCTATTCAAGAGCAGCTAAGGGCTTCACTTGAGAGGTGGGGGTCTGCCCAGCTTATAGTGCCTTCTTCCGATACTGTGTTGTTAGTTAAGAGACAGCTTGGTGCCATCCAAGAACTCTCTGTTGGCGTGAATGTTTCAACTTTTGATGAATGGATGCGCGATCAATGGAAGTTGTATGGAAGCTCAGATCGTCTGCTTTCAAATACGCTTCGCAAGGTATTTTTCCAGCAGATTTTGGATGGAATGTCAGCTGATGAGCTAGGTTCTTTAACTACTAGCAAGGGTACCGTGGAGCTTCTGTCTAAGCTTTCTCCAGAGTATCTTACGGAGCTTGATCAAATTACGACCTTCGGTCAACTTTCTGCCGGTCAGATGAGTGCATGTAAGGTGCTAGAGCACTACAAGATGCTGCTTGAAGAAAAGTCTTACGTTGAGGTGTGTCAGTGTCTGGATTACCTGCTGCAGTTCATCCCAACGCAAGGACCTGCACTAATCTTCTCGCGAGTTGAAGACCTTTCGGAGGCGTGTTTTCAGTTTGTACGCAAGCTGTCGCAGAAACGGGACGTGGTGTTTTCTCTCTACGTGCCCGAAGGACCTGCAGGTTATGCGGCAGAGCAGCAGCTGGAGTTGTTGGGCGGCCCGGGATGCAATTGTCGTGTGGATACGGGGCTTGCGCCAGCCGCAAAAAGTCAGGAGCTCACCGATCTTCTCGCCAGGGTTTTTAGGGCCAAGGAGGGCAATGAGGTTACGCCGAGCGGTGCAGTAACGTTTTTGTCGCCGCTGGGTCAGCATGCCGAGGCAGAGTCTATAAGCAGGTATATCTCTCAGCGCGTTGAGTCTGGTAGCAAGAGCTTTGTGGTGTACACCTCAGATTCGCAAAGGGTTTGGGACGCGCTCTCGCAAAAGCTTGCAGCTAAGGGGATTGCTGCTCACTATAATCGCTCGGTACGCATTCAAGATTCACTTGCAGGCAGCGCGTTTGCTAGCTTGATTGATGCGTACGTCACGCTCAGTGAACGCGCAGAGCTTGAGAAAAACATTGACTACCAGGCATCTGACCATCAGATGGGGGATATGTCGTGGTGGCCTCCACGTACTCTTACGGACTATTTGATTTCACCTATTTCAGGCATAAGCGTTGAGCGCGCGTGGATGCTGGATAAAAGCTGGCGCGGTAATAGAACGCTGTATGCCACCAGAGTGCTTGAGACGCTTTCTAAGGCGGCTATGAGCTCGCGTTTGTGCGCAGAGACCATCAAGAGCCTTGAGCTTGGCAGAATTGGCTCTGCTGCTCAGCGCATTATTGAATACCTTTCTGCAGAAACATCTGATGAGCAGGCAGAGGTTGTTCAGTCTAAAGAGTTGACACTTCAGTCTCTTCAAAACCAAGAGTCGCTTAAGGTAATGAACAAGATTGTTTCTTCTGCGCAGGAGCTGCATGAGGCAGGATTAAAGCTCACTCCTCAGACACTCAAATCGTTTATTGAGCTCTGCAAAGACCAGGCGGTCATGATGCCTGTTTCTAATGGTATCCAGTCTGATATTCAGGTGCTGATAGCTCCTGTGAGACAAGCTCATTCTTTTGAGCCACATTCTTTTGATGCTGTCATTTTCCAAGGCATGGATACGTTGAATTTTGGTGTCAAAGCATCAGACGGTGCACTTCAAGAGTTTGTTCGCCATGCGAGTAAAACGCCTAAGGTATCAGAGTTTGCACGGTATCAAAGAGATTTCTATACGGCACTTATAACCGCTTCTACCAGCGTTGCATTTGAGAAGGTTGAACAAAAAGATGTCTTTAACGCAGTAGCTCTCAGTGAGGTTAAAGCATGCTATCCAAAAGACTATGCAAAGAAGACAGGGGTTGCACGCGGAGAAGAAGAGGTGCTGGTAAATCTGTTGCCTCAACCCACTGACCCAGAACGTGTTGCAGAACTCCCAACAATCGAGTCTGGTGAGATTGACCCTAAACTCAAAAATATTGTGGTACTTCCACGCCATTTGACTCGGGAGACCCTTGAGCAGGAATTACAGGGTCTTATAGAGGTTTCGCGAGAAGGCCTACCGCTTCTTTCCGCTTCTCAGATTGAAACGTATCTTGAGTGTCCCTACAAATGGTTCACGCAACGCCGCATCAAAATTTCTCAGGTAGACACTGACTTTGCTCCAATGCAGATGGGAACCTTTATCCATCGCGTACTGGAGCTAACACGCGCAACACTTTTAGCTGAAGCGCTTGGTTGTGATGTGGCTGAGGTTGGTTCAGCAGTTGAACCCGTACTTCTGCAAGACGTTGCTGGTTCTAGGATTACCTCTGATAACTTAGACCATGCAAAGCAAGTGTTAGATACCTGTTTTGCCCAGGTGTGGGACGAGCAGTTCAACAATATTAACCGTGCTTTTTCAAATGAGCTTGTTCCGCATAGCATTCAAGAAAGAAAACAGGTTGAGAATATTCGAGAAGATCTCAAGGATCTTCTCGAGTTTGAAGCTTCGCACTTTATTGGCTATCAGCCCAGGTTTTTTGAGCTTCGTTTTGGTAGAGAAGAAAATGTTGTTGAGTATGCAGGAGCTCAATTTACTGGCTCGATTGACCGCGTAGATGTAAACGCTCATGGTCAGGCACTTATTATTGACTATAAACACAAGGCCACAAAAGATTTGAAGTCTTATTCAGCAAAGTTAAGCCTGGATAGTGAGCTCTCAAAAGAGATTCTGCCAAGACATGTACAGTCTGCAATATATGCTCAGATTATGAGAAAACAGCTCACCAAGTATAAGCTTGAGCCAGTTGCTGCAATTTATCTGGGCACCAAAGAGCAAAAAGATAAGCCTTCATTTGCTCTTGCAGGCATGGCAACAGAAGCGGCAACAGAACATATTTGGAACATACATCCGGAAGATAAAAAGCTCAGGGACCAGGCAGTTATGGTTGTGTCTCAAAACTCAGCGGAGTTTGCAGACTACTTGGACGCTTGGGAGAGTTTAATTGCTCAGAAGGTCCAAGCCATGCTTTCTGGAGATGTTCGAGCCAATCCTTGCGATAAGGATGCATGTAAGTATTGTCCAGTAAAACTGTGTGACAAGAGGAGGTAAGCTACTATGGCTGACACACGTTATACGCCTGGTCAAGAGAAGACCATCAAGACGCTTGATAAGCCTCTTTTTGTTGCAGCAGGTGCTGGTTCAGGAAAAACTTTTACGCTTACACAGAGAATTGTGTGGGCTTTAAAAGAAGGCTCGGGAGCTGACGGAAAGCCGTATCTGAGTAGTCTTGACCAGGCATTGATTATTACGTTTACCAATGCTGCAGCTACAGAAATTAAGGAGCGCGTTAAGGAAGCTCTAGAAAAAGAAGACCTGCATAGCGCTGCGTTGCAGGTTGATGATGCGTGGATTAGTACTATCCACGGCATGTGCAGCAGAATCTTAAAGATCCATGCACTTGATTTGGGTCTTGATCCTGAGTTTGAAATCATTAACGACATGACCAGAAATCAGCTGGTCAATATATCTATTGAAGAAGTACTCAGAGAGCTTTCTCAAGATGAAAGCTATGCTGAGTTTCTCTCAACCTATGCAGGGAACAGAGATGCATTGAAGTCTCGTATTGAAACGCTGATTTCATATGCTCAGTCATCTCCTGTAGGAATGGATTCTATTTCATTTGTAGGGGATAGCTCTGACCTGGAAGTTCTAAAAGCGGAACTTGAAAACCTTGACGTTGCGCTTGATGCACTAAAGGGTGCAATTGCTGCCACAAAACCAGATGAAGCAGAGCAACTACAAAGTATTCAATTTGAGCTCTCAAGTAAATTGCAGCAACACTTGGTTCTTTCGTTAACTGATTTTGACCAGGCGTTTTGGGAGACTTTAGGAAAAGCCATCAAGGCCGTTCGTTACTCAAAAGAAATAAGAATTGCAAAAGATGAAGCTGCGTACCAGCTTAAAGTTTGTAGCGCTTTATTTGGACTTATTCAGGACATGTCTGAGGGTCAGTGTCTAAAAGATGTTACAGGGCAGGTCTACAAGCTCTTTAACCAGAAGAAACGTGCTATTGGCGGTCTTGATAACGATGACCTTTTGCATTTAACGGCAAAGGTATTCGAAGAGCATCCAGAGATTGCAGCTGTTTACACGGATAAATTCAAGCTTGTAATGGTTGATGAGTTCCAAGATACGGACCAGCAACAGGTGCAGATGATTAAGAGTCTCTCAGGTAAAGATGCTCAATATCTCACCACAGTTGGTGATGCGCAGCAGTCAATTTATCGATTCCGCGGTGCTGATGTTGATGTGTTCTTTAGACGTCAAGCAGAGGTTTCAGAAGATTTGCAACCCCGTCTTGTAGATAATTTCCGCAGTCACAACGAAATTTTGCGATTTGTTGCAAAGGTTTGTAGCGCTGATGGCATGATACCTAACTTTATGGATCTGTCCGCTGGGCGAGAAGAACCTGCAACTCCGTTCATTGCTCATTCGCCTCGCGTATATTTTGAAGTCACAAAATTTGAAAAGTCAGGAAATTCTAAGCCAGGCGATGACGTCACAAGAAGCCAACTTGTTGCGTATCAGCTTGCAGACAGAATCAACACGCTTATGCAGGATGAGAAGATCCAAGCAAAAGATGTTGCAATTTTGATGAAATCAGTTAAAAAGGCACAGCCCTATATTGAGGCACTTCGTACCTTTGGAATTGAAAGCGTGGTTTCTGGAGCTTCAACGTTTGGTGAACAGCCTGAGGTTCAGCTGATTGGCAGTCTTTTACAGGCACTCGCAAATATGTACGATTCATACGAGGGACTGTTTCCTGTACTCTCGAGTGAGATTTTTAGTCTTGATGCATCTGACCTGCTTCTCTTGGGCACTAATTTTGGAGAAAATGGTCAGAGGATTACCAATAGAGATATTGCAGAGTCAGTGGTAAATGACGTATGTAATCTACCTTTTGAGATAAGTCCAAAGCTCAAAAATGCTTTAGAGGTGTTGAGTAATGCTCGTAGCTCTCTTTCAAACAAGAGAGTTTCAGACGTTATTAAAAAGGTAGTTCTTGATGCTGGATGGATTTCTCGCCTTCAAAGGATGGGAAATGAGGGACAGTCAAAGATTGCAAATATCTTTGCAGCTCTTGAACAAATTGATAGCTTGCAAAAGGAACTGAGCATTGGCGTAGCTTCAGTTGCAAAAGCGTTTAGTCAATGGTGTAACACGGCTAAAGAGTCGCCAAAAGTGCTTCACTGCAGCACTCAAAACGCCGTAACTTTTATGACCATTCATGCTTCTAAGGGATTGGAATTTCCTGTTGTTGCTGTTGTAGGAGCTGTATCTGGCCCTAAGGCAGGCGCTGGCAGTGAACCATTTTTGCATGTTAGAAAAGACGATTCGTATCAGATTGCATTCTCAAGCAGTTCTAAAAAACTTCATGAATTGTATGATGGCTGTCATGAGGTTCCTACAAGTAATGATGAGTGCAAAAGTCTTCTTGAGTGGAGAATGTTCCTGGAAACTCAAGAGAATGAGTTTGAAGAGCAGGAGCAGAACCGCCGTCTGTATGTTGCTTTAACGCGAGCTCGTGAAGCAGTCATTCTGACTTCAACCATTGACCTTACTAAAGAGGGAATTAGTCCTCGTTATACACGCAAGATTACAGATGCCTTGTTTGAAGAGCCTCCACTTTCTGCTGGTGAGCATCCTTTCGAATATGGTGGAAATCTTGCTGGTTGTATGCGTGTGGTTCAGGGTTCTGGCAAGAAGGATGAGCCAATTCAGGTTGAAGGTTTAGAGTTGGTTGAACCTTCTGATTGCAAGCCAAGTGAAGAGGAAAACTCTCAGGCTGTTGAAACGTTTGACCTCTATGAGAAGGTAAGATTAAGTGTTACCTCAGAAACTATGTATGACCAGCGAAAAGATTTCTTTAGTTACTCATCAGCTCACCAACAAATGGCAGAGAACTTTAAGGTCGAGAATAACCTTCAACCAGTAACTGAGACTTCCGTTGTTTTGCCTGGTACATTAGCTGATGATGGAGTAGATCCAACAAGCCTCGGCTCAGCCTTCCATGAGCTTGCTCAGATCATGGTTGAGACTCAGTCTAAGGTTGATGAACAAACTATTGATAGATTGTGCTTGAAGAACAGCGTTCCTCAGCGCGCGATATCACGAGTCAAACAAGCACTTGAACTGTGGAGCAATTCTGCAATCAGACAAGAAGCATTAGCTCATGATGTAGTTATTGCGGAGTCTCCCTTTACGCTACAGGTTGATTCTGAATATGGGAACTATGTAGAAGGAGCCATTGATCTTCTCGCTTATAATAAGGGAAGCAAAGATGCGCTGGTAGTTGACTATAAAACAGGCGATAAGGGCCTTAGTGCAACTCAGATTTATGGGCATCATCAGATGCAGGCAAACTTCTATGCCTACGTCTTGATGCAGCACGGATTTACTAAGGTTGAGTGCGCATTTGTTTGTGTTGAGGTTGAAGAAGCTGGTCAGCCACACGTTGCTCGTTACACGTTTGATGTAAACCATCAACCACGGCTTTAAGGAGGCAAGAACGTGCCTTTTGCACATGTTGTTTTAGACATACCAACTCGTGCTCTCTCTGGCACGTTTGACTACGCCATTCCAGAATCTTTGGAAGAGACTGCGGTTGTGGGAACAACGGTCTTGGTGCCGTTTTCTCACAGGCAGGTTGTTGGCTACATTGTGGGTGTCTCAGACCGTGTGTCTTTAGGTTTAGATGTTTCTCGCGTCCTTCCAATAACACAAGTTCTAGCAGATTCAGCATTTGATGAGCAGTCTGCACAGGTAGCGGAATGGATGAGCAAAGAATACGCCTGTAGTTATGCAGACGCATTGCATCCTTTTTTAGCGCCTGGCCAAAAGGTTAAAGTCACCAGAAAAGATACAGAATCTCCCTGGCAGCTTGTTTGTGAGAAGTCCGGTCCTGTTGATGAGCGATGGGTTGAGCTGACAGAAAAGGCGGCTGACTTTACGCCTGCGGCAAATGCAAGCAAGCAGCGATCGGTGCTTGAGGCTCTGGCGCAAGGTGCCATGAGGTTATCCGAGCTCTCGGCCACAATCCCAGGAGCTCGCAGTGCAGTAACTGCACTGCAGAAAAAAGACATCGTTGAGGTGCGCACACAGCGACAAATTCGTGGAAGTCAGGAGGGTCTGGGAACCACACTTTCAAGTGGCGTAGCACCTCGTCCTCAGCAACTTACTGAGGGGCAAGAGTCTGCTCTTGCAGCAATCAAGGCTGCACAAACTGCTGCTCAGGGCGATGTTGTGCTTATTGATGGTGTAACGGGCTCAGGTAAAACCGAGGTGTATCTCTCCGCTATTGAAAAGACCTTAGCGGCTGGCAAGGGCGCTGTGGTGCTTGTCCCAGAGATTTCTCTTACCGCGCAAACAGTTGGCCGATTCCGTTCGCGTTTTGGCGAGCAGGTAGCCGTTCTTCACTCAAAGCTTTCGCTTGGCGAGCGCTTTGATCAGTGGGATTTAATCAGACAGGGTAGAGCCCGCGTGGTAGTAGGTGCACGATCTGCTCTGTTTGCGCCCATCCAAAACCCCGGACTGTACATCATTGACGAGGAACACGAGGCTTCATACAAGCAAGATTCGCTCCCACGCTATCACGCAAGAGAAGTTGCTGCTCAGATGGCGCGTCTACACGGTGCTGCGCTGGTGCTTGGTTCTGCAACACCTTCGCTTGAGAGCTTATATCGAACAGCTCAAGGAAGTTGGCGTGGCACTAACTGGACACGTGTTGCCATGACCGAGAGACCCGGTGTGGCGGTGCTCCCGCAAGTTCAGGTAGTTGATATGGCTTCCCAGTTCAAAAACGGAGGCAGATCGGTCTTCTCGGCAGCTCTTGCTGAGGCTTTGCAGAAGACAATGGAGCGTGGCGAGAAAAGCGTTCTACTCCTTAATCGTCGAGGATTCGCAAACTTTTTGATGTGTCGTGAGTGTGGCTGTGTGCCCGAGTGTCCGCATTGCTCGACGTCTCTCACGTACCATGAGCGCACGCATTCTCTGGTTTGTCACAGTTGCGGCAGGCAGTGGTCTCAGCATGCGTATCCCAACCCTTCCAGCACATGTCCAAATTGTGGCAGCCGATATATGGGTGCATATGGTGTGGGAACACAGCGTGTAGAAGATGAGCTCAAGCTTTTGCTGGGCAGCGATGCGCCAATTATTCGTATGGACGCCGATACCACGGCCAAAAAGGGCGAACATCAGCGTCTTCTTGAGCTTTTTGATGCAACTCCTGGAGCGGTGCTCATTGGTACGCAGATGATTGCAAAGGGTCTGGATTTTCCTAATGTCACCTTGGTTGGTGTTATCAACGCCGATACCATGCTTAAGCTGCCAGATTTTAGAGCGGCTGAGAGAACATTCGACTTGCTAGAGCAGGTTGCTGGTCGTGCAGGCAGGGGAGAAAAACCAGGTAAGGTTATCATCCAGTCGTACTGGTCAACGCATCCTGCTATTGCTTCTGTAGTTACACATGACAGACGCCCGTTTCTTGATGCAGAACTTAAAGAGAGAAGAGAGGGGGCTTATCCGCCCTTCTCGCGCTTGTCTAATGTGCTTTTCTGGGGAGCTTCAGAAAAAGAAGTTCGCCGCGTAGCAGATCAGATGGCAGAGGCTCTTCACGCGAAGTTAGATTTGCAGTCAGGATGGGAGATTTTGGGTCCTGCTGATTGTGTAAAAGCTAAGGTAAAAGATAAGTATCGCAGACACATTTTAGTAAAATCTCCCGTGGACGCTCAGGTGGGAGAAATTCTTTCTGAGTGTGCTGCTTCACTTGATAAAAGAGTGGGTATGAACATGACATTAGATGTTGACGCTTACGACATGATGTAAGGAAAGTTATGAGTTCTGAAGCTGATGATATGGTACTTTGGCCAGACCCTCGTCTGAGCCAAGAGTGCGAAGAGATTGACGATATTAACGACGACGTTCGCAAGATGGCCGAGCATATGCTCAAAGTTATGTATGCTACCGACGGCGTTGGTCTTGCTGGACCTCAGGTAGGCTATATGAAGCGCATGGTAGTCATCGATGTTGACTATCCAAACGGCCAAGAGAACCCTTTTGTGCTCATTAACCCAGAGATTAAAGTTGCAGATGGTGAGCCTCGTGTATACGAGGAGGGCTGTCTTTCGTTCCCTGGCATTACTGTTCCGGTTACGCGCCCAAGTCACGTTGTCGTTCACGCATATAACCTCGATGGTGATCTGATGCGCTATGAGGCAGAAGGAGACCTTCTCGCCGTTTGTTTGCAACATGAGATTGACCACATCAATGGTGTAACCATGCCTGATCACCTTGGACCAGGTGCTCGTATGGAGACGCTGCAGGAGTACAAAGAGGCACTGGCTTCTGGCGCTCGTCCTGGTCAGACAGATTATTAGGAGTTGACATGCGCGTAGTCTTTATGGGAACTCCAGATTTTGCTGTTCCATCGCTCAAAAAACTTGCCCATGACCACCAGGTTGCTCTAGTCATTACAAGGCCAGATGCCGTTCGCGGTCGTGGTAAAACGCTTGAGCCGTCTCCCGTAAAAGAGTGCGCACAAAAGCTTGGTCTGCCCGTTCTTGAGGCAAATCGCATGACTCCAGAAGTAATTTCTGCTATGCAAGAGGTACAACCAGAGGCACTCTGTGTGGTTGCTTTTGGCTGTATTTTGCCGGATGAAGTTATCTCTCTTGCACCTTATGGTGCTCTGAATGTACACGCGTCGCTGCTGCCTCGCTGGCGAGGAGCTGCTCCAATTCAGCGTGCCATCCTTGCGGGTGACGTTGTCGCTGGCGTTTCTATCATGAAAATTGCTCATGAACTTGACGCAGGAGATTGGTGCAAGCAAGCATCGTGTGAGGTTGGCTCCAAAAATACTGAGCAGCTCACTGACGCTCTAGCACATTTGGGCGCTGATGCTCTGTCTGAGGCTCTGTCTGAGCTCAAGGAAGGCTCTCTTGAGTGGCAGGTACAAGATGAGCGAGAAGTAACGTTTGCTCCTAAAGTTACCAAGCAAGAAATGAAGCTTGCTCCAGAAGATTCAGCCCAGGTAAACGCGTTAAGGGTTCAGGCTTCGTCTGATACCGCTCCTGCTCGCGTGTCTGTTGGAGGCAGGTTTCTTCGCGTTCTGTCCGCTCAGCTAGCTCCAAATGAAGTTTCTGTTGCTCAAGGTCAGGTTGCTTTTCAAGACCATAGGTTGTTCCTTGGCTGTGCTGAAGGAATCCTTGAGCTTCTAGAGGTGCGTCCAGATGGCAAGCGCTCTATGGATGCAAAATCATTTGCCACAGGACTTCAGAAGTCCCAGATGACCTGGCAGAAGCTGTAATAATGGCTACGCTTACTCCTGCCCGAAGAGTGGCTTATCAGGCATTTTTTGAGTGCCGACGTAACAACCTACGTATTCGTGATTACTTACGGGAGTCAAAAGACTTCTCGGAGCTTTCTGTACAAGATAAAGCTTTTGCTACCCGTCTTGCACTGGGGGCAACGCTTACCAAAGGTAAGCTTGATGAGGCTTTGAAGAACCATCTTAAGTCAGGTATTCACCTAGAGCCAAAGGTACAGGATGCCCTCCGTATTGCTGTATTTGAGGTTTTATATTTAGAGACTAGACGTGACGCTGCTATCAGCCAAGGTGTTGAGCTGGTAAAGTCTGTCTCAAAGCGATCTTCTGGCCTTGCAAATGCTGTGCTTAGAAAAATTTCTGAAAAAGAAGCTCAGCTGACGCGTGCAAAAAATTCCAAAACACCTTCAGAGTTTTCGTGGGCGTCAGGCATTCCTGAGTGGGTTTGCTTGGAGATTATTGAGTCGCTTGGAGAATCTGCCGCTCAAAAGCTCATTCTTAATTTAAAGAACCCAGCTCCTGTGTATGTTCTACAAAGAAATGTATCAGAGCAACAAGTGAAGAGCGACTCTTTAGAGCTACAACAAACAGTTCTGCCAGATGTGTATGAGGTAAAAAACCCTGCTCAACTTAACGTTGATACATATGTAAAGAAAGTCCAGCTTGTTCCTGCAGATTTAGCTTCTCAACTTGTGGCCCTTCTCGCGGCATCTTATGTAGACCAAGATATGCTTGAAGTTGGACAGGGTAGAGGAACCAAATCCTTGTTGCTTTCTCATGCATTTGAGGTGCTTGATAAAGAGAATACCCACATAACCGCTGTTGAGCTTGTAAAAGGAAAGTCTCACGTTTCAAAAAGAAGATTGAAAACTGCTGGCCTTTCAGATCAGGTTACATCACTCACGTTTGACGCTACACAGTTTGCGTCACCAGAGGTTTCAGAGGAGCTTAATCAGAGCTTTGACGTGGTATTTATTGACGCTCCCTGTTCTGGTTTGGGCACCCTTCGTCGCCATCCAGAGATTGCGTGGAATCTGTCACCAGAAAGTCTGTATGACGGAGGAGAGCTTACCGCTTTACAGACCAAACTCTTGCAGAGCTGCGGTAGTCGTGTAGAGATTGGTGGCTATTTAGTCTATGCAACGTGTTCTCTCTCAAATTCAGAGAATCAGCAGGTTATAGAAGATTTTCTTGCAAGTTCAGAGGGCACTCATTTTGAGGTGCAAAGTCTTTTTGAGTGTCCCGCACGTGTATGCTTAACGTCAGAAGCGCAAGAGTTTCTCGATACGTGCATTACCCCAGAGGGATTTTTGCAGACAGCTTTTGCGTCCGCTGATTGTGATGCTCATTTTATGGCGGTACTCAAGCGTAAATAAAAAAGCTCTTGTTTGTTGTACAACAAGAGCTTCAGAGGTGTTGTTGATGAACGTGCGGAGCATCTAAAACGTCTAGTGTTTTAGAGCGCAGGATTACTTTCCCTTGCTGTCAGTGTTATAGAAACCGCTGCCCTTAAAGACAATAGTTGAGGTGTTATACACGCGCTCAGTCTCATGTCCACATTTTGGGCACTGAGGAGCTTTAATCTTCAGGCTCATTGGGCGCTCAATTTCAAAGGTATTGTCGCAGTGTGTGCAATGATAGCTATAGCGTGCCATGCTTCCTCCATGAAAACAATTTATAAACGTGAGATACTTTACCCTACTTAGAGTAGATATTTCACGATTGCAACTAATAAGTTTGTTTACGGAGGCATTATGCAGGTGACCGGTGCAATTTTTGATTGCGATGGAACTCTTGTTGATTCAATGCGCGTTTGGCACAACGTTTTTGGCGCTGTTCTTCCTAAATACGGTAAGACTGTTGATGCAGCATTTTTTAATCGTGTTGAGGCTGTTTCACTTATGGATGGTTGCAAATTATGTGTGGATCATCTGGGGCTTCCTGTCACTGCAGAAACTTTGTATGAAGAGTTCTGCGCATATGTAACAGAGCAATACCAGAACCACGTTTCAAGTATTCCTGGGGCAAAGAAATTTTTGCAAGAACTTCACGACGCAGGAATTCCTCTAGCCGTTGCTTCGTCAACACCTGTGCGAGAAGTTCGTGCGGCCCTGGCAGCTCAAGGTATTGAACACCTCTTTAAAACAGTGGTCTCAACGGAAGATGTTGGGGGAGTAGACAAGGTTGAACCTGACGTTTATCTTGAAGCTCTCCGTCGTCTTGGCACAGACAAGGCAACTACTTGGGTCTTTGAAGATGCTCCGTTTGGCGCACAGACAGCTCAAAATGCGGGCTTTCCTGTGGTAGCGCTTTACAACGATCATGACGACCGCGACCCCGTCTTTATGCGCGAGCACTCTAACATCTTTGCCCACACCTACGGCGAGATGTCACTTCTGCGTCTTCAGGACTACGAGCGTCCCCTGACCGCAGCGCCTTCTGGCGAGAAACCCCTTGAGGTCCTTGTTGTGGGCGGATCTCCAGAGACGGTCTCGCACACGACGCTGTCTACCTGCGCCCAAAGCGCTGACTACCTAATAGCAGTTGACCACGGCGCAGACGCCTGTCACGCTGCCGGTGTGGTCCCACAGCTTGCGCTTGGAGACTTTGACTCAACTACGCCAGAAACCGTGGCTTGGCTCAAAGAGCAGCAGGTGCCTTGTATGAAATTTAATGCGGACAAGTACGATACAGACCTGGCTCTTGCTCTAAAGTCTGCCGAATACGAGGCAATTCGTAGAGATAGCAAGCTCTCTCTTACGGTTGTCTCCACATCTGGCGGCCACCTTGATCACCAGCTTGTAGTGCTTGGTCTTCTCGCCACATGGGCAAAGACGGGCAAGGCAAACGTTCGAGTTATTGAAAATGACTTTGAGATGCGCTTTTTAGCTGCAGGTCAGGTTGATTCTTGGCAGCTAAACGCAACTGATGCAGGTAAGAAGATTTCTCTTGTGGCTTTGTCAGAGGGGTGCGAGGTTTCTGAGGCTGGCATGAAGTGGAATCTTGATCATCAAAAGTTCACTTTGCTGGGAGATGACGGTATTTCAAATATCGTTGAATCAGACAACGCTTGGGTAAGGTGCGAGAAGGGCTGTCTTTTGGTGCAGCTGTGGAACTAAGACGTTCATCGGGTCGCGTTGGGGCTGCGTTTGAGTCACAAAGCCCCAACAAGTGATGCTAAGCTCCAACGGGCTATATTTTGTTTCCAACAGATATGTGAGCTAAGAAAAAAGGTCGCCGTAGCGACCTTTTTAAGTGTGAGGTAAGACAAACTGAGTTGCTTAGTTGCGAGCAATCTTGCCGGACTTGAGGCAACGGGAGCAAACATTCATCTTCTTGCGCTGGCCATCGACAACGACAGTAACACGCTGGATGTTTGGCTTAAAGGTGCGGGCCACAGTACGGTGAGAGTGGGAGATGGAGCGACCGGCAACGGCGTGCTTACCGCAGAAATCACAGACCTTCGACATGAGTAAGACCTCCATAGGATAGGCGCCCTCTGCGCCTAAAATTTCCAAATAGCCGAATAAATATAGCACAATATATTGTGTTGTCAAAGCATGAATATAACATTCACAATTAGATAGCTTTTAGACAGCTTTTGAATGTTTTTCATTTATTACACCAAGATTAAATAACAAGAAAAAGATTTGTCAATTGCAAGGTTATCAACTTGTATATATAAGCCGCTTCAATAATAAATGTGCTCTGCGGTATA
The DNA here is from genome assembly GCA_937997345.1 of uncultured Atopobium sp. Lineage (GTDB taxonomy): Bacteria > Actinomycetota > Coriobacteriia > Coriobacteriales > Atopobiaceae > Lancefieldella. Next base: position 54,717 of record CALKTD010000009.1, read on the forward strand.
CTAAATAACAATGACTAACCTTGGTTCTTGCGAGAGGAGTTATGTAATGACTACCGCTGTTCCCGGAACACTAAGAGTTTCTAATGATTGCCTTGCTGACCTTGCAGGCTATGCAGCTATGGAATGCTATGGCGTTGTTGGCATGGCAGAGATTGATGAGGCAGCAGGTGTTGCTCGTCTTCTTCCAACCTACCGACTTCGTAAGGGTATTGATGTGACCCCAACTCCTAAGGGAGTTCAGGTTGACCTTCACATTGTTGTTGAGCAGGGCGTTAACATGGCGTCTGTTGTCGACAATCTTGAGAGCTCAGTAAAGTTTTTGCTTAAGCAAATTGCAGAGCTTTCATGTGTTGATGTAACTGTACATATCGAGGCCATGCGTAATTCTCGCTAAGCTTTTTGCTTCAAATGAGTAGGAACTGAGGTCTAACGTGATTTCAAATGTCATTCGTACATGCTTCCCTGTAGCAGCTCTTGCTGTTGCAGACAAAGCAGAAGAGATCAACAAGCTCAACGTTTTCCCTGTACCAGATGGAGACACCGGCACTAACATGTCCCTTACCCTGGGCACCGTTGTTCGTGAGGTTCAAGATCTTCCTCAAGATGCAAGTATGCAAGATATTGCAAAGGCAATCACCCACGGCTCTTTGATGGGTGCTCGTGGTAACTCTGGTGTTATTACGTCTCAGATTCTTCGTGGTATTGCCGAGGGCCTGTGTGACGTTAAAAATCCTGAGGCAGTAACTCTAAAGGATATCGCTCACGCATTCCGTCGCGGTAAAGAAATTGCTTTTAAGGCTGTTAGAAAGCCTGTTGAGGGTACTATTCTTACCGTCCTTAAAGACGTTTCTGCTAAGGCAGATTCTCTTGAGAAGTCTCAGCTTACCCCAGTTGAGATCTTGGATGCTCTGGTTGTTGAGGCATATGAGTCCGTTGCTCGCACTCCTGAGCTTCTTCCTGTTCTTAAAGAAAATGGAGTTGTTGACTCTGGTGCATTTGGTTTTGCAATCTTCCTTGAGGGCTTTGTAAACGCTGTTACCGGCAAGACTGAGACTACTGATTTTCAGACAACCGTTTCTGTTTCTGACGCTAAGGCTGCTACCAGCGCAAAGGTTGAGATTGAACTCAACGATGACTGGGAGGGTTCTGAGTATCGTTACTGCAACGAGTTCCTCTTTAAGGCAGATAGCCCAGACTTTGACGAGGAAGCAGCTCTGAACTTCCTGGCAACCATGGGTGACTGTGAGCTTCTTGTTGGCGCAAATCCAGACTACAAGATTCACGTTCACTCAAATACTCCTAACAAGGTTCTTGAGTACATGCTTCAATACGGCCAGATTTTTGAGGTCTTCATTCACAACATGGACCTTGAGGCTAAGGAGCGTACCGAGAAGATCGCGGAAGATAAGAAGGCTGCAGCTGCACCTAGAAAAGAGCTTGGCTTTGTTGCCGTAACCGCTGGTTCTGGTGCCGCATCAATCTTGAAGTCTCTTGGCGTGGACGTTGTTGTTTCTGGTGGTCAGACCATGAATCCTTCGACTGCAGACATTCTTGCTGCAATTGAAGAAGCCAATGCAGACCAGGTCATTGTTATGCCAAACAACTCCAACATTCGTATGGCAGCAGAGGCTGCTGCAAGCGCATGCGAGGATGTTAAGGTTGCCGTTATTCCAACCAAGTCTGTTCTTCAAGCATTTGCTGCAATGTTTGTTGTTGCAGATGGCATTCCTTTTGAAGAGCTCGTTGAAGAGATGACTGATGCCATTTCTGGCGTTCGCTACGGCGAGGTAACCACTGCAGTCCGTGATTCTTCTACAGCTGACGGCACTCCTATTCACGATGGCGATGTCATGGGTATTCAGGGTGGTTCTATTGATGTTGTCGGCTCTGATGTCATGAAGGTCACGCTTGACCTTATTGCCAAGATGCAAGAGGAGGAAGAGGGCGACAACCTCACCATTCTTGCAGGTGAAGACTTCTCTGACGAACAGCTTGATCTTCTCGCCAGCAGAGTTGAGGACGCCTATCCAGACCTTGAAGTTGATGCTCAGCGAGGCGAGCAGCCACTCTATCCAGTCATCTTCTCTATTGAGTAGGAAATGTCTGAGTCCAAGGTAAGCATCGCTCCCGCATCAGAGCGAGTAGCACATACCTGCTCACTTGTTGATAGTGTGACCAGGTTAAGGTATGTCAATGCAAATCGTGCCGAGGCGCTTGAGCGTCTCGGCATTCTGCGTGTACGAGACCTTTTGCTCAATGTTCCTCACCGCTACCTCGATTTTTCTCACCGCGTGCAGATTGCTTTTGCGCAGATAGGTGAGGACGCTACCATTACGGGCCGCGTTGCTTCGGTAAAGACTAAGCGTCCACGTCCTAAAATGGTCATTGTTGAGATTGAGGTTGTGGATGATACGGGCGTGCTCACGGCTTCGTTTTTTAGGCAGCCTTGGATAGCTGAGCAAATCCACGTTGACGATGAAGTGGCGCTAAGCGGTAAGGTGCTCTTTGCCTACGGTTACCGTCAGATGAAGTCGCCATTCTATGAGGTACTCAGTACGGCAAAGTCTGACTCAAACGATGAAGCACGCTCCAAAGAGACACCTTCAAAAGCTGCAATTCTTCCTGTTCACCCAGCTACCGAGGGCGTGAGCCCTGCATGGATGCGTCGCATTATGTCAGCGGCTTTGGCGGACACGGGAAGCGTGTGTGATTGGCTGCCTTCAGAGCTTGTCACCAAACACCACCTCATGTCGCTCTCATCAGCGCTTCGTGAGGTTCATTTTCCCTCCAGTTTGGACGCAGCTGAACAGGCTCGGCGCCGTCTTGCCTTTGATGAGCTCCTTAACTTACAACTTGCCCTTCTGGCCAGGAGAAACCTTGAACTTGCAGGGCATAAGCCTTTTGAGCACGTTATAGATGGACCTAAAGTTAAGGCTCTGATTGAGGCTTTGCCCTTTGCCCTGACTGACGAGCAAAATCACGCAGCGCAAGAGATTCTTTCTGATATGGCGGCACCACGTATTATGAATCGCTTGCTTTTGGGTGATGTTGGTACTGGTAAAACAGCCGTTGCTGCCGTTGCCTTGGCTGCAGCAGCAGATTCTTCAACTCAGGCAGCTGTGATGGCTCCTACCTCAGTTCTTGCTCAGCAGTACGCTAAAAAAATCGGTCCTTTGCTTTCACTTGCGGGAATTACGTGGGCTCTTATTACGGGCTCTACCTCAGAAGAAGAGAAGCAACAGATTGAACTTTGCCTATCCGACGGTTCTTTGTCCGTTGTCTTTGGTACTACGGCGCTTCTCTCTGATTGCGTAGTATTTAAGCAGCTTACCCTTGCTGTTGTTGACGAGCAACATCGCTTTGGTGTTGATCAGAGAACGGCGTTGCGCAAAAAAGGACAGGGTGTAGATCTTCTCGCCATGAGTGCAACGCCAATCCCGCGTACGCTGGCGCTTTCTTTATATGGAGATGTTGATACATCTCGCATTACCAAAAGACCAAAGGTAGGCGCTGGCATTACTACCAAGTTGTGTGTGCCAGAAAACCTTGACCAAGCATACGCTGCTGTCGTCGAAGCTGTTCAAGCGGGTCATCAGGCATATTTGGTCTGCCCTTTGATTGACCCAAGTGATTCTGAAGAAGAGCTTGAGGATGTTCCTAAGGCTGCTCGTACAAATGGAAAGCTCTACAGTGCAACGCGTGTGTATGAGGAGCTCTCAAAGACTGTTTTTAAAGACTTCACCTGTGATCTTTTGACTGGTCGATTGCCTGAAGCTCAAAAAGATCAGGTAATGGAAAAGTTCCGTGCAAATAAGACGCAAATTCTTGTCTCTACTACCGTCATTGAAGTTGGCGTTGACGTTCCTAATGCTACGGTTATGATTGTCTTTAACGCTGATCGTTTTGGTCTGGCCACACTTCACCAGCTCAGAGGACGTGTTGGCCGAGGCGATTTTCCAGGAACTGTGTATCTTGCTAGCAATGCCAAACGAGGTTCTACCGCAAGAAAACGTCTTGCTGCCCTTGAGCAAACCTCCGACGGTGCGCGCCTGGCAGAGCTTGACCTTGAGCTTAGACACGAGGGAGAAACCCTGGGATATCGTCAGTCGGGCGGCACCACGCTCAAGATTTCTGATCTTTACGCGGATGCGGACCTGATTGAGGCGGCTCATATAGACGCTCTGGCAATTACTGCTCAAGATCCAAATCTTACCAGCGACGCCTATGCTACGCTGGGAATTGAGGCAAAAGATCGCTTTGGCATCTACTTTGAAGAGCTTGGCTATAAGTAATAACCTGCAGGTAAACTGCAGTACAAGATAAGTTTGGTGGCGAAAAACCCATGAGGATTGTTGGCGGAAAATGGAAAGGTCGTGCAATTGAGGCCCCTGATGGCAAGGGGACTACGCGACCAACCACCGATCGTACGCGTGAGGCTATTGCAAGCTCCATCTTGGCTTCTCGCGGTCTTGACCTCAGTGAGTCCAGAGTGCTTGACGCTTTTGCAGGCTCGGGTGCTATGGGTTTTGAGCTTCTTTCTAGAGGAGCTCTGTACGCCGCCTTTATTGATAAAGACAGAAAGACGTGCGATCGCATTAAACGTATGGCTAAATCTCTTGGCGTAAGCACCTTTGAGATGAGTGTTATCTGTGGAGATACGGCACGCTTAGCTGAGTCATCCCAGCTGTTTGGAGGTCCTTTTGACGTGGTGTTTTTGGATCCTCCTTATGTCGTTGAGGCAGAGGTAGTATCCAAGCTGCTCAAAGACTTGACTCAGTTAGGAAGTCTGACAAAAGATGCTGTAGTAGTCTATGAGCATAGCCATAAAACTGATTCAGTTTCTCTTGATAACTTTGAGCTTTCTAAGAGCAAGCGTTATGGTATTGCTCAAGTTGATTTACTTGTTCGTTGTGAGGGATAGGAGATACATTGAAGAGCATCACTCACGTAGTTGTACCAGGTACTTTTGACCCCGTCACAAACGGACACCTTGATGTAATTAAACGAGCTTGTCGACTTTTTGAAAATGTTACGGTAGCTGTTGCGGCTTCAAAGCGCAAACACGGCACCGGAACTACCTTTTCTCTTGAAGAGCGTGTACAAATGCTTAAAGAGGCTCTCGTAGATGAAGGACTTGTGGACGTTTCTGTAGAACCTATGGAAGGTCTTCTGGTTGATTTCTGCAATGCTCGCGGTGCAGGTGGCGTTGTTAAGGGCCTAAGAGCTATGACAGACTTTGAGTATGAGCTGCAGCAGGCAGATCTTAACGCTCATATGACTCCTGAGCTGGAGAGCATCTTTGTTATGTCCAGTCCAGAGTACGGCTATATTTCTTCTTCAATTGTGAGAGAAATTTCAGCCATGGGCGCAGACGTATCATTTTTGGTACCAAAGAACGTCATTAAAAAGCTTGAAGCTCTGCATAATTGCGGTAATTAAGTATATTTGTCCTGCATTTTCATTATATTCTGCTAACATTCTTAAAAAGGTGTTTTATGCGTCGTGCTCATAAGGGCTAAAACTGCATATAACACGGCTTATGTATTGGATTGAAAGGAGCCCTGGATGCAGCCAGGCGAGGAAATTGAGAGCCTTGTATCTGAGATTGAGCAGATGGTAACTGAGGCTAAGTCACCTTTTATGGATGGCGGTAACAAGAAGATTATTGATGCCCAGGACTTCTACGAACTGCTTGACGAGATTCGTCGTGTCTTCCCAGAAGAGTTTGCAACCGCTCGTCGCATCATCAAGGAAGAGGATGAGACCCTTGAGCGCGCGCGTGCTCAGGCAGAATCCATCATTGCTGACGCACAGCAGCAGGCTATGATTCTTGCTGGTGACCAGGAGGTTGTCCGCCTTGCTCAGCAGCAGGCAGATGGCATTCGTGACCAGGCAGAGCAGTATGAGCGCGATACTCGCTACAACGCTGAAGAGTACGCAGATACCGTTCTTGCTCACCTTGAGGAGAACCTCAAGAGCCTGACAAATTCAGTCTCTCGTGTTCGTCAGACACTTGATGAGAACTCTGGTCCTCGTAATACCAGCAATAACGTTGCCTGGTAATTCCAATGCAACCAGTTCTTTATGCACTAGATGATCGTCTTGCAAATGCAGGCGATACCGTTTCTTATGCGGGTCATCTTAATGAAGACTCGTATGAGCTAGGGGAGCATGAATTTTCTCTTCCTATGGGAATTGATTTTGATCTAGTGCTTACCAACGCAGGTGAGGGCATTTTGGTTACCGGAATGCTTCGTGCTGACGCAGTTGGTACGTGTGACCGTTGTCTTGAGGACGCACATCTCTCTTTAAACGCAGAGGTAGATGAGTATTATCTCTTTGAAGAGCCTGTAATTTCTGCAGATGATGAAGATGAGGCAGATTACGTTTTAGTAAATGCCGATAAAACCATCGATCTTGCAGAGGCTCTTTTGCCTTCGCTTGTTATGGAGACACCTTATGTTGTACTGTGCAAGTCCGACTGCAAGGGACTTTGCCCAGTATGCGGTTGCAATCTGAATGAAGAGGATTGCGGTCATGCAGCTCAGATTGAGCAGAAGCGAGAAGAAGAAAAGCTTGCTTCAAACCCGTTTGCGGCTCTTAAAAATCTTGTGATTGAGCCGGATTTGGAAGAGTAAAATAAAATTTCTTCTCCTAAATGGTGAAGAAATGCTGTATCTACGTACAAAATGTGTCAGTACGTGGTATAGTATCCAACGCATTATGTGAATGGGTCGCGCCCTCATGTGTTTTAGGGGCGCTAGCAAGAGTAAAAGAGGTTTAAGATGGCAGTACCTAAACAAAAGAAGGGCCGCGGCGCAACCCACACCCGTCGTTCGGCAAACAGCAAGCTTAACGCAGCAGCTCGCTCTCTATGCCCACAGTGCGGCGCTCCAAAGCTTCCTCACCACGTATGCCCTAACTGTGGCTTCTACAAGGACCGTGAGGTTGTTGTTACTGAGTAACACTCATACATTGTATGGCCAAGAAGGCCGGTTCTTTAGGGGCCGGCCTTCTTTTTTATAGCACTAAGGAGCTATCATGCCCGTTATTTGTGTAGACGTTATGGGATCTGACCAAAGCCCTGAGGTTGTTCTTGAGGGAGTTCGTATGGCTCTTGAGAAGGACCAAGAGCTAGAGGTTCTTCTCGCTGGAGCTGATGAGTTTGTTACTCCTTTTGCAAGCAAGCACAATCGTGCAAAGGCCTTGGCAACTACTGAAGTTATTGCAATGAGCGAGCATCCCGCTAATGCGGTTAGACAGAAGAAAGACGCCAGCATTGTAAGGGCCGCCCAGGCAGTCAAAGCAGGGGAGGCCGATGGTCTTTTCTCGGCAGGCTCCACAGGAGCAGTGCTTACCGCGGCTACCTTTGGTATTGGTCGTATCAAAGGCGTAAAGCGTCCTGCACTTACCCTGATTCTTCCTGGACTTGGTGGTCATAAAACAGTTTTTTTGGACACTGGCGCCAACGCTGATGTGCGTCCAGAAGTTTTGGTGCAATTTGCGCAAATGGGTAAGGCTTTTGCTAATGCATCGCTTGGAATTGAAAACCCAACCATAGGACTTCTCTGCAATGGTTCTGAAGAGACCAAGGGTTCTGAGCTTGCTCTCTCATATCATGCAGCTCTTGCAGAAGCGGCTATCAATTTTAGTGGAAATGCTGAGGGAACTGATATTTTAGGAAGCCGCTTTGATGTTATTGTGACAGACGGCTTTACAGGAAACGTGGCCTTAAAATCCATTGAGAGCACGGGCAAATTTATTATGTCTAGCCTCAAAGACACAATTAATTCCTCCAAGAAAGCTGCGTTTGGTGCACTTCTTTTGAAAGATGCTCTGAAGGCTACAGCAGCGGAACTTTCAGGAGATTCTGTTGGTGGTGCCTTCTTGCTGGGTGTTTCGGCACCCGTTCTTAAAGGACATGGTGCTACCAGTTCTTCTGCTGTGTGCGCAGGAACACTTTCTGCAGCAAATGCAGTACGTGCCAATCTTATCGAGAAAATCTCCTCGTCAATTCAGCTGTAGTAAAAGCGCCTGTAGCATAAAAATTTTTATAAGTTATGGTGGAGCCCATGGACAATTCTGTGGGCTTTACTTTTTTTAAGATTGTTTGTTTCAGCTTTAGTAATGTCATCATACAGATGCCTATCACGGGGTAAAATTAATAGCGTCATTGTTGTGTGCAAGGAGGATGTATGGATCGCACAGAAACACTTGAAAAGGTAATTGACGTTGTTAGAGAGACACTGGACCTTGACGATTCCGTTGAGCTCACAGAGGGCACTTCATTTAAAGATCTTGGTGCAGACTCATTTGATCTTTTGCAGCTTGTCACAGACCTTGAGCAAGAGTTTGATATGACCTTTGACGCAGAGAGCATCGATGAGATTGCTACCGTTGGTGACGCAGTAGACGCTATTCTTGCTGCTTAAGTAGGTTTTATACGTGAAATTGCACGAACGAGTAGCTGCTGCAGAAGCTATTTGCTGTCACACATTTACCAATAAAGAACTTATTGAGGCTGCCCTCACACACCCTTCGGCGGTGGAGGGCAAGCCTGTTTCTGCTTCGTATGAGCGCCTGGAGTTTTTGGGTGACTCAATTCTTGGTGCCATTATTGCAACGGAGCTGTTTGAGCGTTATCCAGATATGGATGAAGGTCAGCTTACTAGGCTGAAAATCTCTCTGGTATCCGGCCACACACTCTCCATTGTCTCTGATGCTCTAGGAATTTCTCCCTTAATTGTTATGGGAATTTCCGAGAAGGGCACGGGAAAGCGTGGCATGAAGTCTGCTCTGGAGAACGTCTACGAGTCCATTGTTGGCGCGCTCTACCTTGATGCGGGTTTTGATCCAACGCACGATTTTGTTATTCGTACGCTTGGACCTCACATTTCTCCAGCGCTGGCAGTTCGTTCGGTAAGCCCTAAATCTCGTTTGCAAGAAGCGGTACAGGCTAAAGGCAAGGCTACCCCTGAATATAAGCTTATTGGCGAGAGTGGACCTGCTCATACACCAACGTTTACCGCTGTGGTATTTGTCGACGGCCTTAAGGTGGGTCGTGGACAGGGACCATCAAAGAAAGCCGCAGAGTCAGAAGCCGCTCAAGACGCACTGGTACGTCTTGGTGTGGATGACGCTCCGCTTGATGCTGATGCAGAAATGCACCTAAGGTAGAAAGGTACCCTGTACCCGTGTATCTAAAATCGCTGACACTTAAGGGTTTTAAGTCATTCGCTGATAAAACTCAGATGGTTTTCGACCCCGGTCTTACCGTTGTCGTTGGTCCTAACGGCTCGGGTAAGTCCAATGTCTCTGACGCAATTCTCTGGGTATTGGGTGAGCAGAGCGCAAAGATGCTCCGTGGCCAGGCTATGGAAGACGTCATCTTCTCTGGCTCATCAGCAAGGGGAGCGGTGGGCGTTGCTGAGGTAACGCTGGTTCTGGATAACTCCGACCATACAATCCCCATTGATTTTTCTGAAATTGGTATCACCAGGCGTATGTATCGCTCTGGAGAGTCTGAGTACCTGATTAACGGTGCTCCTTCAAGACTTATGGATATCCAGGACATTTTGCATGACTCTGGTCTGGGCAAAGATACCCATTCCATCATTTCTCAGGGCAAGCTCGATTCCATCTTGTCTAGCCGTCCTGAGCAGCGTCGTGAGCTTATTGAAGAGGCAGCAGATATCTCTAAGCATCGCCGCCGCAAAGAGCGTGCGGAGCGCAAGATTTCTTCCATGGATGAGAATCTCACGCGAGCCAAAGTGGTTTCTCGCGAGATTACCCGCCAGCTTAAACCGCTTGAGAGGCAGGTAGATAAGGCTTCTCGCGCTAAAGATCTGTCCGCTCAGCTCAAGGATTTGACGGTGCAACTTGCAGTTGATGACCTTCGTCAACTGCAGTTTACACATGGCAAGCTTGAGGCTCGCGCTAAAGAGGCTGAGGCCGCTATTGAGCTTGCTCAATATCGTGCGGGCGAGAAAAACCGTGAGCTTGAAAAGCTCCAGTCACTTCTTGAACAAAAAGGTCTCTTTGTTGGAGACTTGGGTGAGCAGCGCCGTCGCATGCAAGAGATTCTTGGTCGTATGGGATCTGACATGCGTCTTTTGGAGGAGAAGGGCAAGAACATGGTTTCTCGCCTTTCTGACACGCGTATGCAGCTTTCTGTGATGGATAAACAGAAGGCTGACGCCGCAAAAGAGAATGAAGAGCTTTCTGGTCAGCTGGCTACAATTCGTGCAAAGGTTGCGGATCTGACGGAGAGCGTGAACGCGCTCCAAGAGGCGGCTAACCAGGCAATTGCCGAGCGTCGTGCTCTTGATGTAAAGATTTCTGACTGTACTGCGTCTGAGCGAAGTGTGCGTAATACTGCTGATAAAGAAACGCTTGCGTATGTAAAGCTTGAAGAGCAGATTGCTCATGCGCAGGTAGAAGACCAGATGTTTGAGTCTAGGTTGACTCAGATTACGGAAGCGCTTGAGATTGCTCGTGCTGCTCTAGAAGATAGTGGCGCTAAAGAAGCAGAGCTCACGGCGGCTCTTGAGAAAGCTCGTCAGGAGTCCGAGGCGTTTGTCGCTGAGATTTCTGAGCGCGCCTCCGCACTTGAAGCAGCTCGCGAGGCAGAGCGCACTGCTCGCCAGGAGCTCTCAAGCAGTGAAGCTACGCTTGAGGCACTTCGTGCGCTTGATGTGGAAGTCCAAAAGGGAAGTCCTCTGGCAGAAAAGCTTGTTGCGGATGCAGCAATTGCTTCTCTTGTTTCTGGCAGACTTGCTGATTATCTTGAGGTTCAGCCAGAGTTTGAGGCCCTTGTTGAGCAGCTTTTGGGAGAAGATCTTTCCGCGCTTGTTGTAGACAAACAGCAAAACATTCAGACGCTCTTTGAGCGCGTTCAGACGCTTTCTGAGGACGGCAAGGCTACGTTGGTTGCTCTTTCTGACGCAACTTCAGCTCTTGCTGCGCCTGCACATACAACGTCTTTGCTTGAGCACGTATCTGCGCAGAAGGGTGCCGAAGCTCTTGTGCAGGCGCTTTTTGGTCACGTTTTTGTTACTCAGAGTCTTGACGATGCCTACGCTGCTCGCAAAGTTGAGCCTCGCGGGCTTTATGCGCTCCCTGACGGCACGTTGCTCTATCCAGACGGTCGTCTGGTCCTGGGACACGCATCTCAGGCTGAGGACGGCTCTCTTGAGCGTAAGCGTCGTATTCGCGAGCTTGAGGGTGCGCTTCCTTCCCTCAAACGCCATCTGGAGGCTGCTCGCTCCGCAGTTACCAACTGCGAGAATGAGCTGGCTTCAGTTCGCGAGAAAAGCGCGCAGTCCAAGGGCGAGGTTGCTCGCCTCAACGGTGAGCTTACATCTATTGCTGCGGAGCGAGGCCGTCTTGAGGGACAGGTTGCGTCTTCTCAGGCTGAGCTGAAGCAGGTTAGCACTTCTCGAGAGCAGGCCAAAGAGCGCGCTCAAGAGGCTTGTGCGCACATTGATGAGCACAAGCGTGCGGCAGAAGAGGCTAAGACTCGCATGGAGTCGCTTGCTTCTGAGCTCAAGGAGCTGCAGGGTCAGCATGAGGATGCTATTCGCGCACAGGGTAGGGCCAACCGAGAGCTTTCGGATGCAAAAACGGACCTCACTGTTGCAAAAGAGCGCGCAATGAGCATGGCTTCTCGCCAGGCAGAGCTTGAGAGGCGCCTGTCTCAGCTGGATGAGCAACTTGCTGCCGCTAAGCAGGCAACGCACGCGCTTGAGGTAATCAGGCTTCGCGTAGACCCGCTGTACAAGCGCTACGATGCTCTGCACCAGAAGGCGCTTGAGTGGGCGTCTAGGCTCAAGGATCGTGCGTCGCTGGCGGAGGCAGACTCCGAGACGCTGCGAGAGACCATCTCTGAGGCAAAAGACGCTGCTTCTGAAGCTGCGCTTGCAGTAGAAAAAGAGAAAGACGCCGCTAACCAGATTAGTGTTGAAATTGGCAAGCTTGAGGTTCAGGTTCAAAACGCCATCAAGGCTATTCTTGCTACAGGCGCTTCTCTTGATGAGGCTTTGACGCTTCCAGAGCCAGAAGATAGAGAGCAGGCAGAGCGCCTTGCTGCGTCGCTCAAGAGTCAGCTTGAGGCACTTGGCCCTGTCAACGCTGTTGCCATGGATGAGTACGAGCGCCTTAAAGAGCGTGCCGACTACATTAACGAGCAGGTAGCTGACTTAGAGGCTGCTCGAACCTCACTGAAGAAGATTATTTCGGCGATTGACCGCAAGATGCGTAGTCGCTTCCTGGTTGTCTTTGACCGCGTAAATCAGAACTTCTCCGAGATTTTCTCGATGCTGTTCCCTGGAGGTCATGCCCATATTGAGCTCACCGATCCAGACCATCTCTCCGAGACAGGTATTGAGATTGTGGCTCAGCCGCGCGGTAAGCGTATTACCAAGATGATGCTCATGTCAGGTGGCGAGAAGAGCCTCACTGCTCTGGCATTGCTCTTTGCTGTGTATAGGACGCGCACTGTTCCGTTCTACGTTTTTGATGAGGTTGAGGCCGCGCTCGACGACGCCAACCTCTCCAAGTTGCTTGATGCCATTGAGCAGCTCAAAGAGACTACTCAGCTGATTGTAATTTCTCACCAAAGGCGCACCATGGAGCAGGCAGATGTACTGTATGGTGTATCCATGCAGGCAGATGGTGTCAGCCATGTTGTCTCTCAGAGGCTTGATAAGACAACCGGAAAGGTAGTTGATATCTAATGGGTTTTATGGACAATCTTCGCCGCGGTCTTGAGCGTTCTCGTGAGACTTTAAGCGAAATCTTTTATATGGGTGGAGAGGTCACCGAAGACTTTTGGGATGACCTTGAGGATACGTTGGTTATGGGAGATATGGGTGCTGAGGTGGCAATGCGTGTCACCGATGACCTGCGTGAGCGTGCGGCGCGAGAAAACCTTATGCGCTCCGATCAGCTTCGCCGCGCCCTTGTGGAGCGCCTTACGGCAGAGTTTCCTGTTGCAGAAAGAGATCCTTTTACGGATACGCCCTCTATTGTTTTGTTTGTAGGCATTAACGGTGCTGGTAAAACTACCACTGTTGGTAAGATTGCTGGTCGTGCACATGCTAATGGCGTAAAGACTTTGATTGGCGGTGCTGACACCTTCCGTGCGGCTGCAATTGAGCAGCTGCAGGTATGGGGAGAGCGTTCTGGTATTGAGGTAGTAACCAAAGAGCGTGGCGCTGATCCTGCAAGCGTTTGTTTTGAGGTTGTTGAAACGGCAGAAAAACAAGGCACTGAGCTGGTGCTTATTGATACTGCCGGACGTCTGCACACTTCATCCGATCTTATGCGTGAACTTGCTAAAGTTGTTTCGGTTACCAGAAAGCGCGCAGGGGATATTCCCGTGAGTGTTGTCTTGGTTATTGATGCAACTACCGGTCAAAATGGCCTTAACCAGGCAAAAGAGTTCAATGACGCCCTGTCTTTGGATGGTCTTATTGTCACAAAGCTTGATGGCACCGCAAAGGGAGGAATTGCTCTGGCAATTTCTAACCAGCTTAACCTGCCTATTTATCGTATTGGTGTGGGCGAGTCAATTGATGATCTTCAGACATTTGACGCTCGTTCATTCTGTGAAGCACTTGTTGGTGAGGGAGTTCAGTAATGTTTAACAGCCTGCAAGATAGACTGCAAAATACATTTTCCGCTCTGCGCGGAAAGGGCCGTCTCACTGAGGACGATATCAATTCAGCCATGCGAGAAATTCGCATGGCTCTTCTCGAGGCTGACGTTAACTACAAGGTAGTTAAAGAGTTTGTTGGTCGCTGTAAAGAGCAGTGCATGACCGCTGACGTGCTAGAGTCTCTGTCTCCAGCTCAAAATGTTGTCCGCATTGTTCTGGACGAGCTCACGGCGCTGCTTGGTTCAACCGAGTCCAAGCTTACGTTGGCACAGAATCGCATTCCAAATGTCATCATGCTTGTTGGTCTTCAGGGCTCTGGTAAGACAACCGCAGCTGCAAAGCTTGCTTACCTGCTTAAGTCCCAGGGAAAGAATCCTTTGCTTGCTGCCTGCGACGTCCATCGTCCTGCAGCAGCAGATCAGCTTGAAACGCTTGGTTCCGAGATTGGTGTGCCTGTATATCGTGGTGATGGCAAAGATGCCGTTGCTATTGCGTCTCAGGCTATCCAGGAAGCTGTTGACCACCTCAACGACCTGGTAATTGTCGATACCGCTGGTCGTCTTCAAATTGACGAAGAAATGATGGAAGAGGCCGTTGCTATCAAACGCGCCGTCAAACCAGACCAGATTCTTATGGTTGTCGATGCCATGACCGGCCAGGATATTGTCAATGTTGTTAGCACCTTCGCCGAGCGCGTAGACTTTGACGGCGTTATCATGTCCAAGCTTGATGGCGATGCTCGTGGTGGTGGCGCACTTTCCGTACGTGAGGTTACTGGCAAGCCTATCAAGTTTGTTTCTATGGGCGAGAAGCCCGATTCACTTGAGGTTTTCCACCCAGATCGTATGGCCAAGCGCATCCTTGGCATGGGTGACGTTATCTCTATTGTCGAGAAGGCCCAGCAGGCAGCAGACGAGAAGCAGGTTGAAGATGCTGAGCGCATGTTGCGCGAAGGCTTTACTATGGATGACCTGCTTAATCAGATGAATCAGATTCGCAAGATGGGCGGTCTTGCCAAGCTTATTGGTGCTCTACCTGGTGGTGACCGCATGATGGCCCAGCAGGGCGGTATAGACGACAGTTCTATGGGAAAGATTGAAGCCATCATTCATTCGATGACAAAAGAAGAGCGTGCACGACCAAAGATTATTAACGGTCAGCGCCGTCGTCGTATTTCTATGGGTTCTGGTCGTAGCGTCCAAGAAGTCAATCAGCTTATTCGTCAGTGGGGAGAGATGAATAAGATGATGGGCAAGATGAAGGCTATGACTCAGGGCGGTAATGCCAAGAAGGGTCGCCGTGCCATGGAGTCTATGATGAAGAACATGGGCTTTGGCGGAGGTCAAATGCCTCGTTTCTAGGCGTTGCTAGTAAATAAATTTATATAAGAATTGCTTATATCGAGTAATATCCCTACTGCATTTTGTTAAACATGGTAAACTCTCTCAAAAGCAGTAGGGAGTATTTATGTCAATTAAACGTGTCGCCTTTATGGCACTAGGTTGTATAAGCTTGGCACTTGCTGTGCTTGGTGTAGTGCTTCCCATTTTGCCAACTGTTCCATTTTTGGCACTTGCTGCATTTTGCTTTGCAAAATCATCCGACCGACTCAATAATTGGCTTATTAATACAAAGTTTTATCAAAATAATCTTGATGATTTTAAAGCTGGAAAAGGGATGACTGTTAAGACTAAAACACACATCCTTGTTACAGTAACCTTGGTCATGGCTGTAGGTCTTATTGCCATGCTTATGAAAGGCGTTATTGTTGGTAGTATTATCCTTGTCATTGTTTGGCTAGGCCATATTTATTATTTTGGTTTTAAAGTCAAAACTATTGAAGAGTAAACAATTGTTACAATAGCTTCTAGTTAGTTTCATTATTATTCGGTAATGATGAGATGACTGATGATGCAGCGTAGGAAAAGAGTTATTGTAGGCATAATATTGCTGTTAGCTGGGCTGATAATAGGCCTAATGGTGTTCTATAAACCAAAAAATGTATCATCACTTCAAATAACAAATTTAAAGAAATCGGCCGCACAATGTGTTGCTAGTCAGCTCAACACATTTAATGATTACAGTAAAGAACTGGGGCCAGAGTATAACTATTTGAAGATAGATAGCATCGAAGATCTTGAGATATCAGGTCCTATTTTATGTGCTACAAAAATGGAAAATGGAGATATTGCAACAACAGGACTCTTGTGGGTCATCAGTAGGAATAACAAGTTGGTAGCAGTTGTTGATCAGGATATATATACATTATCTATACTTACAAATTTTGGATTTTCTATCAATCAAAGAATGTTTCAAATGAACATTCCTTTACTTGAAGAAATGCATACACGAGGATTACCCGTCATAAAGTGGAGCGTTCAAAATGCAAGTGGTGGAGAAATGTACCTATCAGACGGGTTGTTAGGTTCACATGCATATAACAATATTACTAATATTGGTATTAGGCAAAGTGATTCTGATTATCCTTCTGCCAGTTCGTTGATTACTTCTCGCTTAGGTTCAGAGTATCTTGATTTTATGGCAAACAAAGAGCGTGTTGTAGATCTTTTGTAAGGCAAAAAATGCACACTTCAGAATTATTTTCTGAAGTGTGCATAATTTTATTCTCTAAGAAAAACCTAGTAGTGAATGATAACTGGATCTCCGTCTTTGGCAATATCAAAGAGTTTTTGAGCATTGTCATAGCTTAGGTTAATACAGCCATGGCTACCACCAGTTTTGTAGATATTTCCACCAAATGCACTTCTCCATGGAGCGTTGTGGAAGCCAGCTTCTTGACCCTTTACGCCAAGCCAGAAATCAACCTTTGTATCCCATCCTGGACGACCTGACTCATCGTTTGGTCCCAAGAGGCGAGCGTCTCTAATGTGGCTGGTGATATACCAGACTCCTTCTGGAGTGTTGTGATGTCCGTCTGGAATACCTGTTACTACATCGGCTTCCCAAAGAATTGTTCCATCATCACCATAAAGAACAGCATGCTGAGTAGTAAGGTCAACATCAATATAACGACCGCCCCAGTCCTGCTCGCCCTGTTTAGTAAATGTATCAGCCGACTGTTTTGTAGGCAGTTCAATCTTTGTTGCCTGACCAGCTGACAGACCGTCAGAGATAGCTTTTACAGCAGCATCATTATCAATAACCCAACCGTAAGCACCAGCGGCCTTTGTAGTAAATTCTTTTCCATCCCAACGCTTATAGGTTCTTGAAGTTCCGCGAGTATCTACTGCAGGAGCAAGTGTCTCGTTGACCCATTTGGTAATGGCGTCTGTATCAAATGAAATAGAGAGATTCTCATCAAACTTAATCCAGCTAGCAATGGTGTCTTGATCAAGCTGATATGCAGCAGAATCACCCAGCATCAAATCAACTGCAGAGGCAACGTATGAATTAGCTGTCTTCAAGGCCGTATCAAGGTCTTCTGCACTTATGAGGCTTTCTGGGCCAAGCTGTACGGTAGTGCTCAGATTATCAAAAGCGGTTTGCAAGTCTTTATGGATACCCTCAAGCGAGAGCCTTGTAGCAATAGCATCGTCAGCAAAAATAAACTTTTTAGCAGAGCTATCGTAGGTGATGCCATTATTTTCAAGAGTATGAGCAGATTCTTTTGCTTGTTCAATTCTTTGGTTAAAAAGTGCGTCTGCCTTGCTTGTATCGTACGAAGCGGTAGCGTGTGGGCTCAAGGATCTGCTACGATTAAGCTCCAGTGGCCACATCCAAGGATTCTGCTGGCTAATAGCATCGCGAGCATATCCTGCTGCGTCGTACGTCAAATCAATGTCAGAGGCCTTGATGGTTAAATCTACGCCGTTTCCAGAGACGTGGACGGAGTAATTTGAGGCCTCGTTTGCTCTAGATGTCTGTAAATCTGAAGCTGGTTTTAAGGAGTAGTCCTTACCATAAATGCTGGTTTGAGGCATAAAGAAGAAGTTAAAGAAGATTGCTCCACCCACATACACGAGGGCGAGAATACCAACAAGTACTGCAGGTATCTTCCACCACTGATGTTTCTTGTGTACAACAGGAACTTCTTCTTTTTCTCCAAGCTCTGCGCTATCAAGGGGAGCAATGACAGTCAAATCATCAGCTTGCTCTTCCGGCGCTTCCGCTGATTGTAAAGAGTCATTAAGCTGATTGGCCTTTACCTGCTCTTTATTGAGAGCAATGTACATATCAGTATCGCCAAGGCTTGGTACTGAGTCTTTAAGAGAAGGTGCTTTCTTTGTAGCTTCCTCTGAGGAAAGAGGTTGTAGGTTAGCGGTATGAGAAGCAGAGCTTTTTGCAAAGTGCTTAGCCAAGGAGCACTCCTTATAAAAATACGAAGTTGCACAGCAAGAATCAGTGTGTTTTGACAAACAGACTTTCTGTAAATGAGTCAAAGACACATTTGTTTAGTGTAGTGCATATTCACCACATATTTTATGGAACTTACGTGGAATTATTCTCAAGTTGCCGTACAGGCTGCGATCATGTGCTCTTCTGTTTTTCTCGCCTCTCTGAGTTTCCTCCTTAAGAGAAAACAGTTACAGAAGTAATTCAAGAATACATGGCACTGTTCTAGCCTCAAGAGTGAGAGAATACTGTCTACCAAGAGGCGAGAGGTGCGTTATTTATGGCTACATATCCGGTTATTCAGTTAGATTCAGCTGACGACAGTCGCCTTGATATGTATGTTCGATTGACTGATAACCAGCTTCGTAATCGCCTTGATCCGTCTCGCGGCGTCATGATTTGCGAGTCACATTTTGTGATTGAAACTGCGCTTGCCGCAGGTTGCAGGCCACTCTCGTTTCTTGCAAACACTTCTCATACAGACAATATTTTACAGATTGTCGAGAAGTTCCATTTTCTGTCAGATGACGTTCCTATTTTCATTCTTCCAGACGAGCAGCTTACGCAGCTTATTGGCTATAAGATGAATAGAGGAGTGCTTTGTGCCATGAGGAGACCTCAAGGCGCAACGCTAGAAGAGATTCTAAGCTCGTCAAAGCATATTGCCGTTCTGGAAAATCTAGTAGATGTCAACAACGTTGGCGCTGTCTTTAGGTCAGCTGCGGCACTTAATGTTGATGCTGTTATCTTGACTGCTAAATGTGCCGACAACCTCTCTAGGCGCGTTCTGCGTGTTTCTATGGGAACGGTTCTTAATGTGCCTTGGACTCGCCTGGATGAAGAGACAACCTCACTGGATCTTATAGAAAAGCTCAAGGCTCATTCTTTTACCACTTGTGCTCTTGCGCTTACAGATTCTGCAGTACCTCTAAATAAAGAGCTGATAAAAGACAAAAAAGCCGCGTTATTCTTTGGCAGTGAAGGCTATGGTCTTGACGAGAAAACCATTGAGGCTTGTGACATTGCTACTATCATTCCTATGTCTCATCAGGTGGATTCTCTTAACGTTGCCGCATCATCTGCTGTTGCTTTTTGGGAGCTCTTTGCTCGATAGCTTTGGTGGAATGCCTTTAATTGCGGTACAAAAAACGGCCATCTACAAGCGCAGATGGCCGTTTCACTTTGTTGATGAGAAAGTTACTCTGCTGAAGGAGTAGAGGAACTCTCTTCATTGGTGTTCTCAACTACTGGTGCAAAGGTATTCTCCCGCTTGAGGATGTTCATGAACTCCTCGCCGGTAATAGTCTCCTTCTTCTGCAGGTAGTGAGCAATTTCATGCAGCTTAAAGCGGTTCTCTTTAAGCGTCTGGAGTGCACGCTGGTGGCCCTCTTCAACAATGCGTCTAACTTCAGCATCGATCTCTTCAGCGGTTGCCTCAGAGCAGGTGAGGGAAGAGCCGCCACCAAGATAACGGCTTTGCTGCTGGCTGAGGGTAACCATGCCAAGTTTGTCAGACATACCGTATTGCGTAACCATAGCGCGAGCAATTGCTGTTGCACGCTCAATATCGTTGGAAGCGCCATTGGTCATCTCGCCAAAGATAAGTTCTTCAGCTGCGCGTCCACCACAGAGAACAGCAATCTCATCCATTGCCTGGCTTTTGCTCATTAGATAACGCTCATCATCCTCAACCTGCATGGTAAAGCCAAGAGCTCCGCCAGTACGAGGAACAATAGTGATCTTAGTAACAGGAGCATCGTTTTTCTGAATGGCGCCCACAATTGCATGGCCAGTCTCGTGATAGGCTACAACGTCTTTCTCGTGCTCAGAGAGAACAGTATTCTTCTTCTTTGCGCCGGCAATAACAACGTCAACGGACTCAGCAAGGTCTTCAGTGGTAACACGACGGCGACCAAAGCGAACAGCACGAAGAGCTGCCTCGTTGATGATGTTTGCGAGGTCTGCTCCGGATGCGCCTGGTGTGGACTTAGCAATAATAGAGAGGTCAACGCCTGGCTCCATCTTTACATCATTGGCGTGAATCTGAAGAACTGCCTCACGACCTTTAAGGTCTGGAAGCTCAACAGGAATACGGCGGTCAAAACGGCCAGGACGCAAAAGCGCCTTGTCCAAGGTTTCTGGGCGGTTGGTTGCTGCAAGAACAACAATACCCTTGTGGTTATCAAAGCCGTCCATCTCAGAGAGCAGCTGGTTTAAGGTCTGCTCACGCTCATCGTTGGAATTGAGAGAAGCATCACGGCGCTTACCAACCGCATCAATCTCGTCAATAAAGATGATGCAAGGTGCCTTCTCATTTGCTTGTTTGAAGAGGTCACGGACTTTAGCGGCTCCGCGTCCAACAAACATCTCAACAAACTCAGAGCCAGCAATCTGGAAGAAAGGCACGCCGGCTTCACCAGCAACTGCCTTAGCAATGAGGGTTTTACCAGTACCTGGAGGGCCTACAAGCAAGGCACCACGAGGGCAGCGAGCACCAATCTCTTTGTATTTATCAGGAGTCTTAAGGAAGCTAACAATCTCTTGCATAGATTCTTTAGCCTCTTCTTGACCAGCAACGTCTTTAAACGTAATGCCCGTGTCTTCTCCCTTAATTTCTTTTGCGCTTGAGCGGCCAAGATTGCCGCCAAGACCTCCGAAGCCGCCACCAAAGTTCATGGAAGGGCCATCGTCACCCATGGCGCGTTTAAGGGATCGGTTGATAAAGTAGCCAATGCTCAAGAAGATGACAAGAGGGATTCCATACTGAATAAGGGCATAGAGCAGCATATTTGTAGAGTTGTCAGGAATAGAAGCCGAGAAATCAACTTTGTGGTCTCTAAGCGTCTGAACCAGCGTTGAATCATTAGGGAACTGCGTGGTCTCAAAGACCTTCTCGGAATCTCCAGAGCCAGTTGTGAACCGAATGTTTCTGTTGCCAGTATTAAGATCTACCTTGGTAACTTCATTGTTATCAATCTTGTTAAGGAACTCACTGTACGAGACAGTTTGTACCTGTTGACGCAAAAGTCCTGGTAATAATGTGTTGCTAAGCAGGAGATATACAAAGATGGCTACTGCAATATAGAGTAGCATCGACATAGATCTACGGTGCTTGTTATCGTTATTTGCCATACACGTCCCTTTACCTGTTTTTGCTCAAATGTGATATGAGCTCACTTAGATATTGGAATTGTTGTACCCACTCTTCATTTTTTATTTCTACAAAATTTTAAAAACTGAATTTCACGTAATTTGTTAAAAACGGTTTGCGCGTACGTATTACTTAGTTCAATGAGGGCAAGACGTGATAGTATTACTAACACAAGCTGTGATGAGGACAGTAGCTGGGTAGCGCAAATCTCAAGCGAGCGGAGTTGGTGGAAGTCCGCATTTGCGTCCGTGTGAACATCACCTCGGAGCTGCAGTTCAAACGTACAAGTGTGTTTTGTATTAGTAGATGCTGCCGGAAATGGTCGCCGTGACAGGCCAGCCGAGTAAACGGACAAATCCGTCGCTGGGTGGTTACAACGAAGTGTATTGTGGCGCTTCGTCCCAGCTGTAAGGGACGGGCGCTTTATTTGTGCCCAGAAAGGTTGTGCTTGATGGCAAACGAGTACAAAAAGACTACCAACCTGCCAAACACAGGCTTTCCTATGCGCGCATCACTTGCGCAGAACGAGCCTCAGCGTTTGGCTGATTGGGACCAAAACAACGTCTATGAGCTCCTGATGAAGAAGAATGAGGGACATGACAAGTTTGTCCTTCATGATGGACCTCCTTATGCAAACGGTCCAATTCACCTGGGTCACGCACAGAATAAGATTTCCAAGGACATCATCAACCGCTATAAGGCTATGCAGGGCTTCCAGACTCCTTATGTTCCTGGTTGGGACTGCCATGGTCAGCCAATCGAGCACAAGGTTGAGCAGATGCTTGGTACAGAGAAGTTCAATCAGTTATCTACCGAGAAGATCCGTGAGCTTTGCCGCAAGATGGCGGTTGAGCAGGTAGATACCCAGCGTCAGGGTTTTAAGCGTCTTGGTGTTTTGGGCGAGTGGGATAACCCTTATCTCACTTACGTCAACGATTACGACGCAACGGATGTTGAGATCTTCAAGGCAATCTATGACAAGGGTTCTGTTTATAGAGGAACCAAACCTGTTCACTGGTGTACTCATGATCACACCGCTCTCTCTGAGGCTGAGATTGAGTATCACGATGTCACTTCTACTGCAATTTTTGTTCGCTTTGAGCTAACTACTGTTCCTGAGGGTCTTGAGGCTTACGCAGGCAAGACTTGGGTAGATATCTGGACTACAACTCCATGGACAATGCCTGCTGACGAGGCAGTTATTCTGCATCCAGAGGCTAACTATGTTGCTCTTGAGCTTCCTGATGGACATGTTGAGATTGTCGCTGAGGCTCTTGCAGAGAAGGCTGCTACTAAGTTTGGCTATACCGACTGGAAGCTTGCTCAGGACTCAGAAGGTAATACTTGGAAGAAAACTGGCGTTGAGCTTGCAGGTAACGAGTACAAGCAGCCTATCTTTGGTGATCTTGGTAACACGGGCAAGTTTATTTACGCTGAGTACGTTACCCTTGACGACGGTACTGGTGTTGTTCACTCCGCACCTGGTCACGGTGTAGACGACTATAACGCTGGTGTTCGCTTTGATATTCCACAGACCATGCCTGTTGATGATGACGGCCACTTCTTTAAGGGTGACGGTCAGGGCACTGGTGGCCCCTTCTCTGGTATGGAGGTCAATGAGGCTAACCCTGTCATTGTTCAGTGGCTTAAAGACCGCGGTACGCTCATTCTTGCAGAAGAGATTACCCACAGTTACCCACACTGCTGGCGTTGTAAAGAGCCTGTTATTTTCCGCGCCACAAGCCAGTGGTTTGTCTCCATGGATAAGACTGGTCTGCGTCAGCAGGCAGCAGAGGAGCTTACTAAGGTTAAGTTCTATCCTGCAAACGCGGTAAAGCGTATTGGTTCTATGGTTGAAGGCCGCCCTGACTGGTGTATTTCCAGGCAGCGTAACTGGGGTGTTCCAATCCCTGCTTTCACCTGTGAGGACTGTGGTGAGACCGTAATCAATGACCAGACACTTGACGCTGTCATCAAGCTTTTCCGCGAGAAGGGCTCTGATGCTTGGTTCACCGATGATCCTAAGACCTATTTAGGTGACGCTTGCGTCTGTCCTAAGTGTGGCGGCCACAATCTCAAGGCAAACAAGGATATTTTGGATGTTTGGTGGGATTCTGGTGTTTCTCACACGGCTGTTTGCAAACACCGTCCAAACCTTAAGTTCCCAGCTGATATGTATCTTGAGGGTTCCGACCAGCACCGTGGTTGGTTCATGAGTTCTCTTATGACTTCTGTTGGAGCTTACGGAGTTGCTCCTTACAAGTCTGTTGTCTCACAGGGCTTTACGCTTGATGGCCAGGGACGCAAGATGAGTAAGTCTCTGGGCAATGTCATTGATCCAAATGCCGTTTGTGCTGAACGTGGCGCAGACGTCCTACGCCTTTGGGTTGCTTCTGTTGACACTTCAACTGACGTTCCTTGCGATGACGCCATTCTTTCCCAGGTAGGCGATGCATACCGTAGGTTCAGAAACACCCTGCGTTTCCTTCTTGGCGAGCTCGAGGGCCAGTTTGATCCTGCTACCGATGCAGTTGCTGTAGCGGATCTTGAAGAGTACGACCGTCTTGTTCTTGCACGTATGTGCGAGGTTCATGCTGCAGTCACTGAGGCTTACGAGGGATATCGCTTTAATAACGTCTTCCGTACCCTCTACGATTACATCATTGAGCTTTCCAACGGTTATTTGAACGCAACTAAGGACCGTATGTACTGCGATGCTGCAGATTCTGCAACACGCAGAAGCGCTCAGACTGTTTGGGCAGAGATTCTCTCCATGCTTGTTCATGACCTGCAGCCAATTCTGGTTTACACCACCGACGAGGCTATGCAGTTCCTGCCAGAGTCTATGCGTGACGGTCAGAAGTACGCAGCTCTTCTCGACTGGTATAAGGCTCCTATGAGCACTGATGAGTATACTGCACTGCTTCCTGCATATCAGGTACTGGTTGATGCTCGCGCCGCATACACTAAGGCATACGAGACCGCTCTTGAGGCAGGTGTTGTTACCGAGAAGACTACGCAGGCTACTCGTGCAGAGGTTACCCTTACCGCTGAGCAGACTGCATCCATTTCTCATGCTGGCCTTGACTTTGCTGAGGCATTTGTCTGCTCTGAGGTTACCGTCTCCGAAGGTTCTGAGCTGAGCGTAAGCGTCTATCCTGCAAACGGCGAGCGCTGTGACCGTTGCTGGAACTATCGCGAGCTTGGTGAGGATCACCTTTGCCACCGCTGCCACGACGTTGTTGCGTAAATGAACACTGATCAGCAGCAACATATAACTCACACACTAGTGACCCGCCTTGCAGTTCTCTGCGGGGCGGGCGCTGTTGCCTGTGTGCTTGACCAGGTAACCAAGCTCTGGGTACGAACCTCAATTCCAGAGGGAACCGCAGTACCTTTCATCCCAGGTGTTATGGAGCTCTTCCACGTAAGTAACACCGGTGCAGCGTTTTCTGTGGGCTCTGGAAATGCCCTCTTTTTTGTGGCTCTCACTGCCGTGGTTATCGCCGCTCTTGTGGGCTTTGTAGTTCGCGAGAAGAACCTCCCGCTGCCGCTTATTGCGCTTTTGGGAGGCGTCGCAGGTGGCGGAATTGGTAACGCTATCGACCGTGTTTTGTATGGTCAGGTTACTGATTTCTTTGCTACAACGTTTGTTAATTTTGCCGTGTTTAATGTGGCGGATATCTTTGTAACCTGTGGCATTCTTATTGCTTTTGTGTACTGGATAATCTGGGACAAAAAGCAACAGCAGGGTAGTGGCAATGAATGAGCGTATCGTTGACATACTAGTTGGACCAGAAGGGGACGGCGTCAGATTAGATGCGTTCCTTTCTGCCCAAGATACACTTCCCTCAAGAAGTGCCTGCGCAAAGCTGGTAGAAGAGGGAAGAGTAACCATCAACGCTACGCTTGCTACCTCTAAGTCAGAAAAACTTATGTTGGGCGATAGACTCTTAGTGTCTCTTCCAGACGCACAGCCTCAAACGGGGCTTTTACGTCCAAACCCAGATATTCCCCTTGATATTCGCTTCGAGGACCAGTACCTCATAGTGCTCTCCAAGCAGATTGGCCTTGTTTGCCACCCATCTCCTGGTCATGTTGATGATACTCTGGCAAATGCGCTGGTAGCACACTGTGGCTACGAGCACTTAGGAATGCTTCAGGGAGAAGAACGTCCTGGTATTGTGCATCGTCTTGATATGGATACGTCTGGTCTTATGCTGGCAGCAAAGTCAGACGAGGCGCAAAAGGCTCTTCAAGACCTCATTAGGCTGCGCGTGCTTGACCGACGCTACATTGTGCTGGTGCAAGGCTATGTTGCCCACGATTCTGGCACCATTGAAACGGGCATTGCTCGCTCAACGCGAGATCGTCTCAAAATGACCGTATCAGACGCGCCTGGCTCGCGAGAGGCCATTACCACCTTTAGAACGCTTGAGCGCTTTGAAGCGGGCAGAAAAGGCGAGGGCTACTCGCTTCTAGAGTGCCACCTCTATACAGGTCGTACACATCAGATTAGAGTTCACATGCGCCACATTGGCCATCCTGTTGTCGGCGATCAGCTCTACGGTAAAAAAGATACAAGCCTTAACCTTGGCCTTAACAGGCAGTTTTTACACTCCTGGCACGTTCAGTTTGAGCACCCTTTTACGGGCGAGAATATCGTGGTAGCAGATACACTACCAAAAGACCTGCAAAAAGCCCTACTCTCTCAGAGCACTATGTCTATGGGAAGGACTTCTGTAGGAGATGAGATTTGTCCACAGCTGTAATATGACTAAAAAGTTTCGCTTCTCATTTCACGTGGTGTAAGAGAAAAGTAGTCTTTAAATTTCCTATAAAACTCTGTTGTTCCACCATAGCCAATCATTGAAGAAATAGTAGAGACAGGCAATTTGGTATGAATTAACAGCGTTTTTGCTCGTTCCATTCTTTGTTCTAAAACAAGTTCAGAAAAAGTCTTGCCACATTTTTGTCTGAGAAGTTCAGAGAGATAAGTTGGTGTATATGAGTATTTTTCTGAAAGTTTAGCAAGTGTAATACTTTCTGAATGAGCAGTAATTTCATTAAGGATAAGAGCGACCGTCTCATTAGTATTACCTGGAGTGAACGTATAGTGAGCATCAGGAGAAAGGCAGGTAATAAGCGCTATAAGTAAGGAAGTAATTATAGCTTCCCAATTTGGTTTTCTCTCGGAATAGGTAATGATTATCTGAGTATAAAGTGTATAAATTTGTTCAATATCAGCTGGATGAACATTTTGCGGCAGTGTATTTTTATTTGATATAAGGTTTGTAGTAAAAGTAAAGAAATCTTCTGATGAAGGCATTAGAAAGAAAAGAAAACTTCCAAAATAGTTTTTACGAGCAAGTATTGAGAGACTCACAATGTCGTCTCCATAAGGTTTTGTAGAAAATTGGCCTAAATTTGTTAAATCAAAAGCAGAAGTGAGTGTAAAAAATCCTCTGATATGAGGGTTAGCAGATTCTTCTGTTTCGTAGTGTGCACTTAAAATGACATTTGAAGCACCGCCTTGAGCAAGAGACTTTCCATTGGAAAGTATGTTTTGAAGTGCTTGAGTTAGTCGCTTTTCGCTCATAATCAGCCTTTCAACGGTATTTTCCTGCGTCAAATTATAGGGTGATAACGCAATTTTATACGAGAAACCCGCCTTTAACCTTAAAGAATCTATTAAGTTCTTATTCTATAAGTGCAGGTAATTAATGTTTTGGAAAGGAGGCTGAATTACTTACTGCGTTTTTAAGCTAATGATATTTTGGAAATGATGAGTATGAATAATCGTCTCTCTCACTTATTTGTTATACGAAAACATATGCTTCTATCTGCCCTTGGTTTGGCAATTGGATATATTGCTGTTGCAATGCTGGGTATTTTTACAGGCGATTTAATTGATAGTATGCTTAATGTGCAAATCGTTGACGGTGTTTGGCAAAAGCTAGGGCTGTTGTTGCTCCTTTCGCTTGTAACGCTTTGCTTAAGTTTTTTTCTCACTGTTTGGATTCCACAAAAGCTCAATTTAGAAGCTGCGGTTGCTAGTTCTGAGGTAGCGATATCGGAATTCTTAAAGATGTCTCTTCGTGTTTTTCAAAAAAATAAAACCGGACACTATCTTAATGTAGTCACTATGGCAGCCTTTGTCTTTAGTGGTGTTCAAATTGCAGTAAGTGTTGAATTTTTAGGTGGTCTTTTAGCAGTTATTGTTTTGGCAATTGTGGCATTTACGGTAAATCCATGGATTGGTTTGCTTGTCTTGCTATATATCCCTTTTTACTTGGTGATTATTGATTATCCGAGCAAGAAAACAAATGAGATTTTGACCGAGTCAATGAAAAAACGAGAAGGCTGGCTGGATATCGGTAGGCGCATAATTGAGGAAAAGTTCTCGATTAATGTGCTCCGAGCAGAGAACTATTTTGAAAATGCTTACAAGGCAGCTAATGATGAGTATTTCCTCTATGTAAAAAGAAGTAGTTTTTTCAGTGCTTTATCAAAGAGCCTTCCATCAGCGCTTTCAAATTTCACGCAAGTCATAGCCATAATTACAGGTGTTATGCTGTTTTCTATAGGTCAGATGAGTGTTGGAGAGATTTTAGCCGCCTATCTGATTTTGTCAGTATTAAGCGAACCGCTTGATACGGTTTGTTCTGTTAAAAGCTCATATCTTGCTGCAAAAGCGGATATTGATGTTTATCTTGAGCACGAGAAAGAATCCCAAGAGCCTTCAGGTTATGAGAAGCTTTGGAATTCTTCACTTAAACCAGCTGTAAAGATAGGAGAGGGAACTCTTTTAGCTACTCCAGAAGGACCAGAACTTTTCCATACACAAGCTCTCAGCATTCCACAAGGATCTCTCGTGGTGATAAGAGGTTCCAATGGTTCAGGCAAGTCTTCTTTCGTAGATCTTTTGGCAGGCTGCTCTGATCCATCACTATTCAGTGGTGATTTAGAGCTTTCGGATGATTTTAAAGACTGTTCTCGTTTTGCTCGTCCGGTACCTCTTGTAGAAGGAAGCCTTGCTGACAATATGTTTGGAGAAAAGATTGATCGTACGGTTTACAACTTGCTCGATTTCTCCTCTCTTGAGATGCATACTTTTGACGGAAAAGAGGAGTCCGTTTCTTTGGGTGAGCGACAAAAAATTGGTCTTTTGAGAGCTCTATCCAGAAAACAAGGGGCACTTGTTTTGGATGAACCTCTACAGAATTTAGATGCGCCAACAGCTCAGAGGCTTTGTAGATATCTCGCCAACCTCAAAGGTAGGCGGACTGTCGTGGTGATTATGCACTCCGATGAACTAGACCAAGAAGCAGACGTTCTTCTCGATATCCAAGATGGCCAATTGCATGTGTGTTGATGTGGGAGAAAAATAGATTCCAAGGCATGGGCGCTTTGACCCTTTTGTTGCGCTAAGATTGTAAGGTAATTGTTTAGCGAGAGATTTTGGCTGATAAAACATATTTGCCTTGAGTTTGGAGCGTAGGGATATATGCCATTGCAATTTAACAGACTCGGTATCACTCCAATCGTAGTTTTTAACTTTATTATCTGGCTTTTCTTTACACTCGCATACTTCTATCAGATTGTGTATATCCTTCGCGTCTTAGTTAAGGGTGAGGTAAAGCTTCCAAAGGCAAAAAAGCAGCACCGCTACGCCTTCTTTATTGCCGCTCACAACGAAGAGCCAGTTATTGGCAATCTTGTCAGGTCTATTCTTTCTCAGGATTACCCTAGAGATTTGATGGATGTCTTTGTTGTTGCAGACGCTTGTACCGATAAAACAGCTGAAGAGGCAAGAAAAGCTGGGGCAATTACTTGGGAGAGAAATGACCTTGCTCGTAAAGGTAAGAGCTGGGTTATGGATTACGGCTTTGATCGCATTCTTAATGAGTACGGTGATAAATACGAGGCCTTCATTATCATGGATGCCGACAACCTGGTTTCTCCAAGTTACTTAAAGATTATGAATCAGGCTTTTGACGCAGGATATCTTGTCTGCACCAGTTACAGAAACTCAAAGAATTTTGATTCTAGCTGGGTAAGTTCTGCCTATGCTACCTGGTTTATGCGTGAGGCAAAGTTCTTGAATAACGCCCGCATGATGATGGGCACCAGTTGTGCAGTTTCTGGTTCCGGCTGGATGGTTTCTTCTCGCATTATTAAAGGTATGCATGGATGGGATTTCCATACCCTCACCGAGGATATTCAGTTCTCCACCTTCTGCAGCGCTCATAACATCCAAATCGGTTATGCGCCTGCAGAGTTCTTTGATGAGCAACCTTTGACTTTTAAGGCGTCATGGACACAGCGTATGCGTTGGACAAAAGGCTTCTACCAGGTATTTTTCTCGTATGGCTTTGATCTAATTAAGGGTATTTTTAAGGGTCAATTTGCTTCATACGATATGCTGATGACCATTGCTCCAGGCATGATTTTGACGCTGCTCTCAGCCTTTATTAATGGTACTTACCTGTTGGTTGGTTATTTGAGCCACGGCTTTGTTGCTACTGACGCAGAGATTGCTATGAGTGTTGGATCTTTGGTCATGACGGTTTTCTCGATGTATGTGGTTTTCTTTGTTCTGGCGCTTATTACCACTATCTCGGAGTACAAGCATTTCCACGTAAAGAAGAAGTGGCGTATTTTTACCAATCTCTTTACGTTCCCTATTTTTATGATGACGTATATCCCTATTACCGTTGCGGCTTTGTTCAAAAAGGTTGAGTGGGTTCCTACTAAACATGACATTGCTGTTAACTTTGAGGATGTTATTGCTTCAAGTGGGAGTTCAAATTAAATAATTAGCTCCACTGGTGGTACAATGCCAAAACACGTTGAGCATGACCGGTAGGTCAGGAGGGAGCCAAAAACAATGGCAAAGTTCTTCGAAGGCGAATCGCATACATTTTCTGAGTATCTTTTGGTTCCTGGCTATTCATCAGCTGAGAACATCCCTGCAAATGTTTCTTTGAAGACTCCTCTGGTAAAGTTTAAGCGTGGCGAGAAAAGCGCAATTGAGCTCAACATTCCTATGGTATCTGCAGTAATGCAGTCAGTTTCTGGTCCTCGTCTGGCAATTGCCTTAGCCCAGCAGGGCGGCATTGCCTTTATTTATGGTTCTCAGTCCGCTGAGGATGAGGCTCAGATGGTTCGTGAAGTTAAGAGCTACAAGGCAGGCTTTGTTGTTTCTGACTCAACACTCACTCCAGAGATGACCCTTGGTGACGTGCTTGATCTTAAAGAGAAGACCGGCCACTCCACCATGCCTGTCACTGATGACGGTACTTCTCGCGGTAAGCTCGTAGGCATTGTTACTTCTCGTGACTATCGTCCTTCTCGTGATGATCGCTCTAAGCTGGTATCTGAGTTTATGACTCCAGCTGATAAGCTTATTACCGCAGCTGAGGATACCACCCTTAAAGAGGCAAATGATCTTATCTGGGACAATAAGCTCAACACCCTTCCTATTGTCGATAAGAACGGTCACCTGGTCAGCCTTGTATTCCGCAAGGATTATGATTCCCACAAGTCTGCTCCAGATGAGCTTCTTGATGACTCTAAGCGCTACATGGTTGGCGCTGGTATTAATACTCGTGACTATGAAACCCGCGTTCCCCTGCTTGTTGATGCAGGCGCTGATGTTTTATGCATTGACTCTTCTGAGGGTTATTCCGAGTGGCAGAAGCGCACGCTTGAGTGGGTTCGTGCAACTTACGGTGATTCCGTCAAGATTGGCGCAGGTAACGTTGTAGATGCTGAGGGCTTCCGCTTCTTGGCAGAGGTTGGCGCTGACTTTATCAAGATTGGTATCGGTGGCGGTTCTATCTGCATCACTCGTGAGCAGAAGGGCATTGGTCGTGGTCAGGCAACCTCTGTCATTGATGTTGCTCGCGCTCGTGATGAGTACTTTGAGGAGACTGGCATCTATATCCCAATCTGCTCTGACGGTGGAATTGTCTACGACTATCACATGACTTTGGCCCTTGCTATGGGTTCTGACTTCATGATGCTTGGTCGTTACTTTGCTCGCTTTGATGAGAGCCCTTCTGACCGCGTTATTGTTAACGGCTCTTACATGAAGGAATACTGGGGCGAGGGTTCTGCACGTGCTCGCAACTGGCAGCGCTATGACCTTGGCGGCAATAAGCGCGGTCTTTCCTTTGTTGAGGGCGTTGATTCCTACGTTCCATACGCGGGTCCTTTGAAGGATGGCGTTGATGCATCGCTTTTGAAGGTCAAGTCCACCATGTGCAATTGCGGTGCACTTGATATTTCAGAACTCCGTGATAAGGCAAAGATTACGCTTGTCTCTTCAACTTCAATTGTTGAGGGCGGCGCACACGATGTCTTGCTGAAAGATTCAAACCAGCAGGTCAGCTATAATTTCCGTTCATAACTCACAGGATGTATGGACTACGAGCGTCACCAAGTATTTTGCTTGGTGACGCATCGCTATAAGAAAGGGGAACTCGTGGAAAACGAGGAAGTACAGAACGTATCCGATACAGGTGATTTTCCTGCCTACGACGCTGAAGCTATTGAAACTAAGTGGCAGCGTGTCTGGGAAGAGCAGAATCTTTATAAGACAGAAGAGGACAGCTCAAGGCCTAAAAAATACGTTCTAGAGATGTTCCCTTATCCTTCGGGCGATCTTCACATGGGCCATGCTCGTAACTATACCATTGGCGATGCTATGGCTCGTCAGGCTCGTATGCGTGGCTTTGACGTTTTGCATCCAATGGGCTTTGATGCCTTTGGCCTTCCTGCAGAAAACGCTGCTATTAAGCACAATACCCAGCCTTCTGTGTGGACTCATAAGAATATTGACCAGGCTGTAAAGACCATGTTCCGCATGGGCTTTGCCTATGACAAAGACCGCATGTTTAACACGTGTGACCCTGAGTACTACAAGTGGGGTCAGTGGATCTTTCTCAAGATGCTTGAAAAGGGCCTGGTATATCGTGCAACAAGCCCTGTTAACTGGTGTCCTAACGATAAAACTGTTCTTGCAAACGAGCAGGTAGTTAACGGTAAGTGCTGGCGCTGTGGCGCGGTTCCAGAGAAGCGTGAGCTCTCTCAGTGGTACCTGCGCATCACTGATTACGCTCAGGAGCTTCTTGATGACCTTGACCAGCTTGAGGGCTGGCCAGAGCGTGTTCGTGCCATGCAGGCAAACTGGATTGGACGCTCCGAGGGTGCAGAAATTGACTTTACCCTGGCAGATACCGATGGTGTCACGCCAACCGATACCAAGATGACCGTCTTCACTACGCGTGCAGATACCATCTATGGCTGCACCTTCATGCTTCTTCCACCAGAGTCCAAGCTTGCTGCTGAGCTGGTAGGGGATTCTGAGTACAAGGCTGCCTTTGACGCTCTTCACGAGGAGGCCGTAAAGGTTTCTTCCATTGATCGTCAGGGTACAGACCGCGAGAAACACGGTGTATTCACTGGCCGTTACGCAATTAACCCCGTTACCAGACAGACCGTACCAATTTGGGTTGCTGACTACGTCCTTCTTGACTATGGTACTGGCGCCGTTATGGGTGTTCCATCAGGCGATAAGCGCGACTTTGACTTTGCTAAGAAGTATGACCTGCCTATTGTTCCTATCATTTGCGAAGAGGGAACTGATATCTATGATGAGCTCAAGGGAGTTTCTGATTACAAGGTAACCTCTGTTGACTGGGATGGACCAATGGATACCGTTGGCATTCTTGTCCAGTCCGGTCCTTTCACTGGACTTCGTGGTGGTAAGCATTCAGAGGCAGAAGAGGCAGTTGTTGCTTATCTAACTGAGCACAACGTTGGTCGCAGAACTGTTCAGTTCCGCCTTCGTGACTGGCTCATCTCAAGGCAGCGTTATTGGGGCAATCCAATTCCAATGATTCATTGCGATTGCTGCGGTGACGTCCCAGTTCCTTATGACCAGCTCCCTGTTACGCTTCCAGATAATCTTGATCTGGCGGCAGGTGATACTCTTGCTGAGTGCAAGGAGTTTGTAGAGACCACCTGTCCTAAGTGCGGTAAGCCCGCTCAGCGTATCACTGATACCATGGACACTTTCACTTGCTCTAGCTGGTATTATCTGCGCTATTGCGATCCACACAACACCAAGCTTCCTTTCTCTAAGGAGTCAGTGGACCGCTGGATGCCGGTAGATAACTACATTGGCGGCATTGAGCACGCAATTCTGCACCTGTTGTATTCTCGATTCTTTACTAAGGTCCTTCGTGACCTGGGCATGATTGATATTGACGAGCCATTTAAGAACCTGATGACCCAGGGCATGGTCAAGGATGAGCACGGCGACACCATGTCAAAGTCAAAGGGTAACGTTGTACCTCCAAGCTCTGTCATTGAGCCTTACGGTGCAGATACTATGCGCCTTGCCATTCTCTTTGTTGCTCCACCAGAGAAGGATTTTGACTGGGACGAGAAGGTTGTTGCAGGTGCAAACCGCTTTATCAAGCGTGCGTGGCGTGTAGTTTGGGAGCTTTCTCGCACCGCTGATGCTTCTGCCGTACTCGACCACACAGCTTTGGATGCAAAGTCGCTTGAGCTCAACCGCGTCCTCAACGCTATGGGAATCCGCTGCACCACCGAGTTTGACAAGGGCCAGTTCAATACTGCCATTTCTGCAGTCATGGAGCTGGTTAATGCGGCAAGCGCCTACATCAACGAGGTTCCTGCAGAGTCCAGAGATGCTGCACTTTGCTACAAGGTTGCAAATGATGTTGTTGCCATGCTGGCTCCAATCATTCCTCACTGGGCAGAGGAGCTCAGCCACGAGGCTCTGGGTAAAGACACGCCTGTCTATCACCAGCCTTGGCCAGAGTTTGACCCAGAGCAGGCAAAGAGTAATACCGTTGAAATTGCTGTTCAGCTTAAGGGTAAGGTCCGCGCTCGCATTGAGGTCTCTGCCGATGCTTCTGAGGAAGAGCTCACTGCAGCTGCAACTGAAGCAATTGCCGACCAGCTTGAGGGTAAAGAGATTAGAAAAGTCATTGTTGTTAAGGGCCGACTTGTGAATATCGTTGCCTAACAGCAAAAACACTTGACGAGAAGCCCTTTATCTCGTAAGATATCTCTAAACGTAGTTGTTATTAGTTGGAAGTGGGGTTGAGTTTTGACCCCGCTTCCTTTCTGTATGTAGATGAGGAGGTCAAATGCAAAACGAAGGTGCAACACAGAAAATCTTGTCCGCACTAGAGCAGGCTGCACTCAATCACCACATTGATATTGTTGATGTTGAGATTGTTGGTTCTTCTAAGAATCCTGTGGTCAGAGTAAGAATTGACCATGATGATGAGACAGCAGAGACTATTTCTCTTGATGAAGTTGCTCAAGAAACATCATGGATCTCAGAGACCATAGATGAGCTTGATCCATTCCCAGCATCATTTACCTTGGAGGTTTCTTCTCCAGGAATGGCCCGTCCGCTTCGCCGCGCAAAAGACTTTGAGCGCTTTGCAGGGGAAGAGATTCAGCTTCAGACTACCGCCACAGAGGGACGCCGTAAATTTACCGGCAAACTCTTGGGCATTGAGGGTACAACTATCTCAATCCAGACAGAAGATGAGGTCTGTACCGTTGATTTGTCTGAGTTAAAGAAGTGCGTTATTAAACCAGTTTTTGATTTCTCGGCCTCAGCCAAGAAGTAGATAGAGAGGATTATTCATGGCATCTGAAATGATGGAAGCTTTGATGTTGCTTTGCCAGGAGAAGCACATCGATGAGTTGTATCTTCTGGACCGTTTGGAGCAGTCTCTGGCAAAAAGCTATGCTGACGTCCTCCATCTTGATTTTGGCGCCCGTGTCACCATTGATAGGGCTACTGGTCGTGTCTACGTCTATGAGCTTGTCCCTAAGGGTGAGCCAGATGAGGAGACTGGTGAGTACACTGAGTTTGACGAGGTAGACGTAACTCCTCCAGATACCAGCCGTATTGCTGCACAGCATGCTAAGGCAGAGATTAAGACCCTTGTGCGCAATGCCGCCCGTGCTCAGATTTATGATGAGTTCCGTGGCCGCATTGGTGACATCATCACAGGTACTGTTCTTCAGTCCACTCCTGATTTCACCATCATTAAGATTCGTGAGGGTGTTGAGGCAGAGCTTCCACACTTTGATCAGCGCCGTTTCCCTGATGAGCGCGATGAGCGTCCAGCAGGCGAGCGTTACCTTCACAACCAGCGCATTAAGGCAATTATCGTAGACGTTCGTGATCCTAATGCAACTCAGCCAGCAGTTCGTGGTGAGCGTCAGCGTCCACCAATTGTTGTTTCTCGTACCCATCCAGATCTTATCCGTCGTCTCTTTGAGCTTGAGGTTCCAGAGGTTTATGACGGTGTTGTAAGCATCCGCTCTATTGCTCGTGAGGCTGGCGTCCGTTCCAAGATTGCTGTTTCTTCCGTTGACGAGCGCCTTGATCCAGTTGGTGCTTGCGTTGGTCCTAAGGGCAGCCGTGTTCGCACCGTAGTTTCTGAGCTCCGTGGAGAGCGCGTTGACGTTGTGCCTTGGTTTGATGACGCCGCTCGTTGCGTTGCGTCTGCACTTTCACCTGCACGCGTTTCTCGCGTTATTGTTGATGGCGCTACGGGACACGCAACTGTTATTGTTCCTGATGATCAGCTGTCTTTGGCAATTGGTAAAGAGGGCCAGAATGCTCGCCTTGCTGCTCGCCTAACTGGTCTTCACATTGACATCAAGAACGAATCCCTTGCTGCAAGCATTCTGAACAATTTTCCTGAGGTTGTTGAAGAGACTGTTGACGAGGAAGAGATTGTTCATCGTTGCAAGTATGTAAGCCCTAATGGAACTCCTTGCCGCAATATGGCAAGACCTGGTTCTGATTTCTGTGGCATTCATGATGACATGGAGAATGCAGAGATTTCTTCTGATCCAGACTCACTGATCTAGTCAACTACCTGTAACTATCCCGTCAACCGGAAGGTTTTCATATATGGCAAAAATGCGTGTACATGACCTTGCCAAAGAATATGGTATGCAGAGCAAGGAATTGCTTGAGCACCTTGCGGACATGAAGATTCCTGCAAAGTCTGCTTCTTCTACGCTTGAAGATGCATATATTTCTATTGTTCGTAAGAAACTCCAGCCTATTATGGAGGCTCGTGCCGCTGAAATTGCAGCTCAGAAGGCTGCTGAGGAAGAGGCTGCTGCCAAAGAGGCAAAGGCTGCTGCAGAGGCAGCAGAGGCTGAGCGACTTGCTGCAGAGGCAAGGCGTGAGGCTGAGCGTGCAGAGGAAGAGAAGAAGCGCGCAAAAGAGGAGGCTGCTCGCAAGAAAGAAGAGGAGCGCCGCCGCGCTGAGGAAGAGAAGAAGCGTCTTGAGGCTGAAGAGGCCGAGCGTAACCGCGTAAAGGATACCGCTCCTAAGGCTGCTCCTTCTTTTAATAACCTACTTGACCAGATTGCTCAGCAGGAAGAGGTCTTAAAGCAGCAGGCAGCGGAGTCCGCTGCTCAGAAGAAGGCTGAGAAGGGACCTAGAAACCACGCTCGCGCTAATGCAAGCGAGGCAAGTGGCGCTCCTTCTCGTCATAACTTCAAGAATGAGCGCGATGACGCTTCCATGTCTGATGAGCGTCCAAACGGCAAGCGCAAGAAGAATCGTCGCGGTGGAGATGACGGAGAAGACCGTTATAGCCGCATGGCACGTGAGGCTGAGGCTTACAACAGAAGTCGCGTTTTAGATGAGGCTCGCGTTGCTATTGAAGAGGCAAGCCGTGAGTCCACTGGCCGCCGTAAAAAGCGTAAAGAGCGTCGTCAGAAGCAGGCTGCAGAGGCTGCTATGGAGCAGCGTATTGAGGAAGCACTTGCAAACGACCAGGATATTTCCCAGCTTGATACTGTAAAGGTCCCTCAGGGTTCTACTGTCTCTGAACTTGCTGAACTTCTTGGTGTTCCTGCAAATGACATTATTAAGCGCCTGTTCCTGCTTGGCAATCCTCTGACGCTTACCGAGACCATGTCTGATGAGCTTATTGAGATTGTTGCTGATGACCTTGGCCGCCAGATTAAGATCATGTCCAAGGAGGAGGAGAACTCCTTCACCTTCTACGATGATCCTAAGGATTTGAAGCCACGTCCTCCAGTAGTTACCGTCATGGGTCACGTTGACCACGGTAAGACATCGCTTCTGGACGCAATCCGTCACACTGGCGTTGCAGCTGGCGAGGCTGGCGGCATTACTCAGGCAATCGGTGCTTCTCAGGTCACCATTAACGGCCGTGAGATTACCTTCATTGATACCCCAGGTCACGAGACCTTTACCGCAATGCGTGCTCGTGGTGCAAAGGTCACCGATATTGTCATCTTGATTGTTGCTGCAGACGACGGTGTTATGCCTCAGACCATTGAGTCTATCAACCACGCAAAGGCTGCTGGTGTTCCAATTGTTGTCGCAGTCAACAAGATTGATAAGCCAGGCGCAGATCCTACCCGTGTTCGTCAGGAGCTCACCGAGTACGGCGTTATTCCTGAGGAGTGGGGCGGACAGAACATGTTTGTTGACATTTCTGCCAAGCAGAACTTGGGCATCGATGATCTTCTTGAGACTATTCTTTTGCAGGCAGATGTCCTTGAGCTCAAGGCTAACCCAGACACCTTTGCGTCTGGTAACGTTCTTGAGGCTAAGCTTGACCGTGGTCGCGGCTCTGTTGCTACTGTTCTGGTCACACGCGGTACACTCCACATTGGCGACGCTCTTGTTGCTGGTATGGCATTTGGACGCGTCCGCGCAATGCTTGATCCTAAGGGCAACGCAGTTACTACCGCTGGTCCTTCTGATGCAGTTGAGATTCTTGGTCTGCAAACCGTTCCTGGCGCAGGCGATGAGTTCCGCGTCTTCCAGGAGGAGCGCGACGCTCGTGAGCTTGCTGATCAGCGCGCCCTTAAGGCTCGTATTGAAGAGCAGAACCGTGTTAAGCACGTTACCCTTGAGAACCTCTTTGACACCATGGCTGACCGTGACGTCAAAGAACTCAACCTCATCATCAAGGCTGACGTTCAGGGCTCCATCGAGGCTCTCCAGGATTCCCTGGACAAGATGGACCAGTCCGAGGTTCGTATCAGCACCATCCACTCTGCTGTTGGTGGCATTACCGAGACAGACGTTGTTCTCGCTGACGCATCCAACGCAATTATCATTGGCTTTGGCGTCCGTCCAGATGCAAAGGCTAAGCTTGCTGCAGAGCGCGTAGGTGTTGAGATTAGAACGTATAGCGTTATCTACAAGGCAATCGAAGAGATTGACGCAGCTCGTATTGGTATGCTTAAGCCAACTGAGCAGGAAGTCCAGACTGGTGTTGCTGAAGTTCGCGATACCTTCAAGGTACCTAAGGTTGGTATTGCTGCCGGCTGCATGATTTCTGAGGGTGAGATTTCCCGCGACGATAACATCCGCCTCATCCGTGACGGCTTTGTTGTCTACGATGGAAAGATTGCATCGCTCAGGCGCTTCAAAGATGACGTTAAGAGCGTTAAATCCGGCTACGAATGCGGTATTGGCCTTGAGAACTTCCAGGACATCAAGCCTGGCGACCAGCTCGAGGGCTATCGCATTGAGCAGGTGGCTCGTACCGAGTAAGAAGGGACAGCATGAAACAGAATCAGTTTTCTCGTCGTACTAATGAGATTGCTCGAGAAAAGCTCAGCTGGATCCTTTTGTTTGAAATTTCCGACCCTGATCTCCAGCTTGTGACTGTCACAAGCTGCGAGGTCTCGGTTGATAAGTCCTTTATGCGTGCCTATGTAAGCTGTGAGCCTGATCGCTACGATAAGGTCCTTGCAGCCCTTAAGCGTGCTAAGGGTAGGATTCGCTCGCTTTTGGGACATGCGCTGAACTGGCGTATAACTCCTGAGCTTGATTTCAAAATTGATACTACTACCGATGAGGCTGAGCGTATTGCTCAGGCACTTGAGGTTGTTCCACCAACGCTTGGTGTTGAGAAAGACGAGTTTGGATACCCTCTAGCTTCTGATGAAGAGAATTCTGACGAGGAGGCGTAAGTAAGTGACGTCACTGAATACAAAAGTCAGTCGTCCAGAGTTTGACGAGGTTATAGCTCTGATTGAGCAGGCCTCGTCAATCGTTGTTTGCGCGCATACTTCTCCTGATGGAGATGCGATTGGCTCTGGATTAGCACTTTCTTCCATTATTCAGAGAAGATGGCCTAGCAAAACTGTCACCAATCTTTTGGCAGATGCTGATGGAGAAGTACCACGCATTTACAAGTTTCTTGATGGTACTGAGAGCTTTGTCCCTGCAAATAAGTACGAGGGAACTCCAGATCTTTTTATCTGCGTAGATCTTTCTACTGCAGGTCGTTTGGCTGATGCAGAAGCGCTGATGGAGCGCTCCAAGACAGTAGCAGTGCTTGACCATCACCCCTATAACAACGTGTATTGGAATGCGGGACTTGTGCGTCCTGATGCGGCGGCAACTGGCGTCATTATCACCGAGTTTGCCTGCCATTTAGGTGCAGAGCTTATTCCATCTGAAGCACAGTGCCTTATGTGCGCACTGGTAACTGATACTGGCCGTTTCCAGTACCAAAACGCTGACGGCGAGGCTTTTGAGGTTGCAAGTCTGCTGGTGGAAGCAGGCGCTTCTCCATCTCAGATTGCGCTTCATGTCTACCAGAGTGATCGCTTGGCCTATCTTCACCTTGCCGCAAAGGTTATGGGTCGTATTCGCACCTTTGGTGAGGGTCGCGTTGCCTACAGCTATGTTACTACCGCAGATCTTTCTGCATCAGGTGTTCCTCTAGCAGAGATGGATGGCCTGGTAGATGTTGTGCGCTGTGTTGAGGGAACTGAAATTGCCCTTTTCCTCAAAGAGGTTGACGGCGGAAAAGTTCGTGGCAATTTGCGTTCCAAATCTCAGCTAGATATTTCTGGCGTAGCTCGTCAAATGGGTGGCGGCGGACACACTGCTGCCGCAGGCTTTACCGCTGAAGGCACCATTGACGATGTGTTTACCCAGATAGTCCCTCTGCTCATCGATCTTCTCGCCCTTGACAAGGAGTCATAGGTGAAGCGAGGAGCTAGTGGAATTAACGCACTTATTGCTGTTGACAAACCGCTTGGGCTGACCAGCCATGACGTGGTTTCTCGCGTTCGCCGTGCATTTGGCGAGAAACGCGTGGGACACGCAGGCACCTTGGATCCTAATGCAAGTGGCGTGCTGGTAGTGGGCATTGGACTTGCTACAAAGCTTTTGGGCCTCCTGACACTTGACCGTAAGGGATATGTAGCCGACATTTCGTTTGGGGCTCGTACCTCAACCGATGATGCAGACGGTCAGGTCGTAGCCACTGCTGCTGTCCCAGAAAATCTGTGCGATGAAGAGTTTGCTCGCACTGCATGCGCAAAACTAGTGGGTACGGTAGACCAGCTTCCACCTGCAGTTTCTGCAATCTCAGTTGATGGCAAACGTGCATATCAGCTTGTTCGTGAAGGTAAGACGCCAGAGCTTGCATCTCGTAGAGTCTCTATTTACGACGCTACTCTTTTGGCAGTGCGCAAACCTTCTACTACGGATGAATCACTGGTATGGACGGTTGCGTTTGACGTTTCAAAAGGCACCTACATTAGAAGTATTGCTCGAGACCTTGGTCAGTCTCTTGGAACAGAGGCTCATATTAGTGGCCTGAGAAGGACGTTTTCTGGTCCAATCACGCTCGGTAGCTGCGCTTTATTAGAAGAGCTTGAACAAAGCCCAGCTCAGATGCTTGAAGCTAAACGCCTCAATCCAACTGAGGTTCTGGGATACCCTGTGCACAGGTTGACTGCAGCAGAATACAAGTGTGTTGAGGTTGGAAAACGTTTTGGTATTCCAGAAGATCTCTCTGAGATTGCTCATAACTCGCTGGTCAGCCTTGTGTGGAATGAAGCTCTCGTAGGAATTTGGACAAGGCAGGGCTCCTGCCTTGTCTGTCAGACTAACTTCTCTCAAGGTATTTTGTGTAAGTAAGGATGCACGTTGAACAAGGTAGAACGCATAGTACAATCCGTTTTGTATGGAAGTGAGTTGCCGGCTCCACGTGAGCTTGGTGATGCCGACTTCTATACATTGCGTTCTGACTGCTACAAGCAACCTTGCGTGTGCGTGCTTGGTGTCTTCGACGGACTTCATGAGGGCCACCAAGGGCTTCTCGCCAGCGCAAAAAAGGACGCCGAAGCTCGCAATGTACCACTTGTGGCTGTGACGTTTCTGCCAGACCCTGTTGAGGTACTGTTTGATGGATCTCCTCGGCGATTGCTCTCGGGAGAAGATAGACTTCGTGCACTTGCCGCATGGGGAGTGGATGGCATCTTGGTGCACCACTTTACCCGCGAGTTTGCGGCATTGAGCGCTACGCAATACGTTGAGGACAAGCTGCTTTCAAGTGTTTCGGCTGTGTCCGTTCATGTGGGTTCTGACTTTGGCCTGGGCGCACAAGGAGCTGAAGGAAGCGCGTTGCTAACCTCGCTTGGGCATAAGCATGGCTTTGAAGTTCATGCTCACGAGCTCTTTTGCTCAGGTGGACAGAAAATCTCTGCAACTCGCATTAGGGACTTGCTTGAGCAGGGCAAAGTTGAGGAAGCAGCAAGCCTGTTGGGCCGCTGGCACTTTGTGAGTGGCGTAGTCAAACACGGTCGAGGCCAGGGTACTGGTTTTGGTTTTCCAACTGCAAATGTTTCGCTTGACCTGTGTGATTGCATTCCTCAAGATGGCGTGTATGCGTGTTATGTGGTTCACGGCGCAACAGCATGGCCCGCTGCGGTTAATGTGGGAAAAGCTCCGTCATTTGAGTCTCAAACAGGACCTTTACTTGAAGCTAACCTCCTAGGTTTTAGCGGCAACTTATATGACTCGCAGGTTCAAACGGTATTTGTGAAGAGACTGAGGGAATCTAAAAAATTTGATTCACTTGAAGAGCTCAAGTGTGCCGTTCGTGGAAATATAGATTGGGTAGCCCAGAATCTGGGTACGACTTCATATAACTTAGGAAGCGGGGAGGTGGAAGATGATAACTGACGAAGATAAAGAGCGCGTAAGACAAGCCACAGATTTTGTCACGCTTGTTTCCGAGACAGTTGAGCTAAAACCCCGAGGTCAGGACTATTGGGGATGCTGTCCTTTCCACCAAGAAAAAAGCCCTTCATTCAAGATAAATCCTTCTACGGGTCTCTGGCACTGCTTTGGCGCTTGCTCCGAAGGTGGAGACGTCTTTAGCTATGTCATGAAGCGAGAAAATCTAGATTTTCCTGACGCTATCAGATATCTTGCCGATAAAGCTGGAATTACCCTTTCAGAAGAGGCTCATGTTTCTAAGGGTCCCCGCAAGAATCGCGTAATTGAGTGCCTTACCGAGGCCGAGAATTACTTCCACTCCATGCTTATGCGCGGAAGGGGAGAAGGCCCTGAGGCGGCGCGTGCATATCTTTCTGGTCGCGGATTTGGAGCGGCTGTCTGCAAGCGTTGGAAGCTGGGATATGCTCCTGGCAGAGGTGCGCTTGTAGCGCACTTGCGAAAATGTGGCTACACCACGCAAGAGATGATTGCTGCAAACCTTGCTGTCGAGCGTAACGGTCGCATCAGCGACTGGTTCTATGATCGAGTGATGTTTCCTATTCATGATGAGCAGGGAAGAACTATTGCTTTTGGCGGTCGAATTACTAAAAAGGTAGAAAACGCTCCTAAGTACCTTAATACCAGGGACACTTCTGTCTTTAATAAAGGTAAACACCTCTTTGCCTACGATGTTGCAAAAGAGACTATTGCTGCCCAGTCCGAAGCCATTATTTGCGAGGGCTACACTGACGTTATTGCCATGCATGAGGCTGGTTTTACCAACACTGTGGCAGCTTTAGGCACTGCATTTACGTCTGAGCACGTCAAACTCATCGATCGCCAGCGTGCACGCAAAATCATTTGCATGTTTGATGGTGATGCTGCAGGTCAACACGCTGCTGCTCGTGCCATTAAGTTTATCGATAAAACAACCGCTGCGTTTCTCTGTGTTGTTTTGCCAAATAACCAGGACCCCATGGAGTTTCTCGCCGAATCAGGTGCAGAAAAGCTACGTCCTATCTTAGATGCAGCTCGCCCGCTTATGGACTTTGTCTTTGATGCCACAACAGCTCAGTTTGACTTATCTGTACCCGGTGGTCGAGTCAAAGCGCTTGAGGCTTTAGCGTCTCTGTTGGCCCCGCTCAAGACATCGGTGCTGCTGAGCGAGTATGCACTTCGTGTGTCCGATTTGCTTCATATTGATGTCGAGGAAGCAAAGCGCGCAATTAAGGCCGCGCCTATTCAAGATGACGCGGCAGATTCGCACACTTCAAAGATGGCGCGCAAACAGCCTCAGAAGAACATCTATACCTCTTCGTATAATTCTGCTCCTAAAACTTCAGCTTATGCCGAGGGTCCTTCATACGATGATGTTCTACCGTATGACGAGGCGCCACCATATGATGATCCTTCATCGTATAGCGTTTCTGTCGATACGTATGAGCCACGAGGCTCACAGGGTCTCTCCGCAGAAGATCGCAGGCAGGTTAACTCAGAGCTTGAGCTCTTAAGTGCTATGGCAACAAATTTGTCTTTAGTGCGAGAGTATCAAGACCGTATTGCAGACTTTGTCTGGGCCGATGCTCGTCATCAAACCATGGCATGGGCCATGCTTGCTACTCCAGAGGGCGCTACGCCAGCGCAGGTTGTTGCCGCAGCTGCAGCTGTTGAGCCAAATGCAGCGGCCATTCTTTCGTCTGGTCGCGTAATAGCTGAGGGCAACTCCGATACACGTCGCTCGCTTGAGTTTATTGTGGACACCGTTGACTACTACTCCGTACAGCGTAAATTGCGAGAAATTCGATCCAACCTACGCTCCAGTTCTTATGCAGGGGAGTCTTCAAGCGGAGCACTTGCTGAAGAGCAACTTGCTGCTGCACAGGAGCTTCAGACACGAGCGCTTGAACTAGGCAAGAGGTTTACTTCGGGGCAGTAGAAAATACTCATTTTATGAGGATGCTACTCATCTGATTTTTTATAAATTACAATGAGTAGTTTGATTAGGTAGAGAAACTTTTGGGTATAAAAACTTGCGCTAATCTATCGAAAGGATATTTGTGGCTGCAAAAAAGGCAAATGAAGAGGTCAAACTCTCAGATGAGCTTACTAAAATTGTTGATGATCTGGTAAGTTCTTCAAAGTCTAACGGTAGTATCAGCGAAGACGATATTCAGGTTGCCATTCGTGACGTTGACGTTAACGATGATGAGCTTTCTGATCTGTACGATTCGCTGCGCGTTAAAGGTGTAGAGATTACTACCGCATCTGAAGCAACCGTTTCTTTCGCTATTGAAGATGACGCTGTAGAGGATGATTTTTCATCCGATGATGACTTGGATGACTCCTCTGATTTTGAAGATGAAGATGATGAAGATTTTGATGCCGCAAATGAGGCGCGTGAGGTCAAAGAGGCCCTCCGCTCTGTTTCTA
Organism: uncultured Atopobium sp.; assembly: GCA_937997345.1. GTDB lineage: Bacteria > Actinomycetota > Coriobacteriia > Coriobacteriales > Atopobiaceae > Lancefieldella. The sequence continues at coordinate 99,402 of CALKTD010000009.1, forward strand.
AGGCAAAAGTCTCTAAGCCAAAACGTTCTTCTCGCGCTCGTGCTCGTCGCTCAGATACCACCACGGTTATGCTTACCGGCGATCCTGTCCGCATGTATCTTAAAGAGATTGGTAAGGTAGACCTGCTTACTGCATCAGAAGAGGTTCACCTTGCTATGAAGATTGAGGCAGGTACTGCAGCTTCCCAGAAGCTGGAGGACTTTGAGGATGGCCTTATCGAGCTCAACCGTGCAGAGCAGCGCCGCCTTATGCGCATTGAGTCTGTAGGACTTGACGCTAAACAACAGCTTATTTCTGCAAACCTTCGTCTTGTTGTTTCAATTGCAAAGCGTTATGTTGGCCGCGGCATGCTGTTCCTCGATCTTATTCAAGAAGGTAACCTGGGCCTTATTCGTGCTGTCGAGAAGTTCGACTACACCAAGGGCTTTAAGTTTTCAACGTATGCTACGTGGTGGATTCGTCAGGCAATTACTCGCGCTATTGCAGATCAGGCTCGTACTATTCGTATTCCTGTTCACATGGTAGAGACCATCAATAAGCTCATCCGTGTTCAGCGTCAGCTTCTGCAAGATCTTGGTAGAGATCCTTCTCCAGAAGAGATTGGTGCAGAAATGGGCATGTCTCCTGACCGCGTCCGCGAGATTCAGAAGATTAGTCAGGAACCTGTCTCTCTTGAGACGCCTATTGGTGAAGAAGAAGATTCCCAGCTTGGAGACTTTATTGAGGACTCTTCAGCTGTTGCTCCACCAGACGCAGCTTCTGATTCAATGCTTCGTGAGCAGCTTGAGCAGGTTCTTGACGGCCTTGCTGATCGTGAGCGTAAGGTCATTAAGTTCCGCTTTGGTCTTGAGGACGGTCACCCTCGCACCCTTGAAGAGGTAGGCAAGGAGTTTGGCGTTACGCGTGAGCGTATTCGTCAGATTGAGTCCAAGACTTTGGCAAAGCTTCGTCATCCTTCTAGGTCCGGTCGTCTTAAGGACTACATGGAGGAGTAGTTTTTTAGTTTAGGTATGCGAAAGATTGTGCAAGAGGAATTTGAATAAATTTTTTCTAAATAATGCTTGCATGGTTTGGAATGTCTCTCTATACTTAAACACCGCTGAGAAGCACACATATTCCCCGATGGCGCAGCGGTAGCGCAGCTGACTGTTAATCAGCGTGTCGCAGGTTCGAATCCTGCTCGGGGAGCCAGAATTTTCAAGACCAGGCAGTGCCTGGTCTTTTTTGTTTGAAGAACTGTTCTGCTTTTCTCGTATTACCAGCTGATTTTTATTTACAGATTTGAAGAGGATGATTTTCTCGACAATTTAGTCATTTGACCGTTTTTTCTTTATTTATCCTCAAAAACTTCAAAATTGATACCGCAAAAGGTACAAAACATAACGCTTACGGTGTTTCTACAACCGTTGAGCGACATCTCATAAAGAGCTGTGATGAGATTTGTTAACGTACTCATTAAGGTCAGTGTTATGCAAAAGGCATAACAAATGAGAAAGGTCACTACTATGGATGTGTCTCGTCGCAGTTTTCTAAAGTTCTGTGGTCTGGGCGTTCTTAGCGTTGGTGGATCTAGCGTTCTTGCAGCTTGCGCACCTAGCGAGAAAAAAGAGGATACCGCTAAAAACACAAAGGTAGAGAACAAGGATAAGCCTGTTGTCTTCTTTAACCGTCAGCCTTCCAACAGCTCAACTGGTGAACTTGATACTAACACCCTTAACTTCAACAAGGATACCTATTACGTTGGCTTTGATGCAGTTCAGGGCGCAGAGCTCCAGGGTAAGATGGTTCTTGATTACATCAAGGCTCATGCAGCTGAGCTTGATCGCAACAAGGACGGCATTATTGGTTACGTTCTTGCAATTGGTGACATTGGTCACAATGACTCTATCGCTCGTACTCGTGGTGTTCGTAAGGCACTTGGTACTGGCATTGAGAAGGATGGCAAGATTATTTCTGATCCAGTAGGTACTAACACCGATGGCTCTGCTTCTGTTGTTCAGGATGGTAAGCTTGAGGTTGGTGGCAAGTCCTATACTATCCGTGAGCTTGCTTCTCAGGAGATGAAGAATACTGCTGGTGCAACATGGGATGCTGCAACCGCTGGTAATGCAATTGCTGCTTGGTCTTCTTCCTTCGGTGATCAGATTGATGTTGTTGTTTCCAATAACGACGGTATGGGCATGTCCATCTTCAACGCATGGTCAAAGGCTCAGAAGGTCCCAACCTTTGGTTACGACGCTAACTCTGACGCTGTTGCAGCTATTGCTGACGGCTATGCAGGCACCATTTCCCAGCACCCAGACGTTCAGGCTTACCTGACTCTCCGTCTGCTCCGCAACGCTCTTGACGGCGCTGATATCAACACCGGCATTGAGTCCGCAGACGACGCTGGCAACAAGATTGACTCCAAGGACTACAAGTATGTTGCAGAGCAGCGTTCTTACTACGCTCTCAACCTTGCAGTTACCGTTGAGAACTACAAGGACAACCTTGACGCAACCACTACTTACAAGGATGCTTCTGCTCAGCTGAGCGCAGACAAGCACCCAGAGAAGAAGGTTTGGCTCAACACCTACAACTCTGGCGACAACTTCCTTGGTTCAACCTATGTACCACTGCTCAAGAAATATGCTCCACTGCTCAACCTTAACGTTGAGTTCATCGCAGGCGATGGTCAGACTGAGTCCAACATTACTAACCGTCTTGGCAACCCTGACGAGTACGATGCATTTGCATTCAACATGGTTAAGACCGACAACGGTTCTTCCTATACCCAGCTACTTAAGTAATTAAGTAGTCGATAGCACGAAATAATACCGGAGGGGAGACACCTACTCTCCTCCGGTGTTCTCGCGAATAAGCGCAATAACTTAGCGAGATAAGGGGTGATTACATGGCAGATACAGAAAACGATATTGTTCTAACAATTGATGGAATGAGCAAGTCCTTTGGACGTAACCGCGTTCTGGATCACATTTCAATGAACGTACGCCGTGGAACCGTTATGGGTCTTATGGGAGAGAACGGCGCAGGCAAATCTACCATGATGAAGTGCCTGTTTGGTACGTATCAAAAAGATGAAGGCAAGATATTTCTTGACGGCAAAGAGGTTAATTTCTCTGGACCAAAAGACGCACTTGAGAATGGCGTCGCAATGGTTCACCAGGAGCTTAACCAGTGCCTTGATAGAAATGTTGTAGATAACTTGTTCCTTGGTCGCTATCCCGTTAATGCAATGGGTGTTGTCGACGAGGGACGCATGAAAAAAGAGGCTAACGAGCTCTTCAGGCGTCTTGGTATGACCGTAGACCTGACACAGCCTATGAAGAACATGTCAGTTTCTCAGCGTCAGATGTGTGAGATTGCAAAGGCAATTTCTTACAACGCTAAGATTATTGTTCTTGATGAGCCTACTTCTTCACTTATGACTCAAGAGGTTGAGAAACTCTTTGAGATGATTCACATGCTCAAAGAGCAGGGAATTTCTTTGGTCTACATCTCTCACAAGATGGATGAGATCTTTGAGATTTGCGACGACATTTCAGTTCTTCGTGACGGTAAGCTTGTTATGACCAAGCGCTCAAATGAAACCAACATGAATGAGCTTATCTCTGCAATGGTCGGTCGCTCACTTGAGAACCGCTTCCCAGATGTTACTAACACACCTGGTAAGACATATCTTTCTATTCAGCACCTTTCAACTAAATATGAGCCATACCTTCAGGACGTCACCTTTGATGTAAAGAAGGGTGAGATTTTTGGTCTGTATGGTCTTGTCGGCGCTGGTAGAACTGAGCTTCTGGAAACAATCTTTGGTGTAAGAACCAGAGCTGCCGGTCGTGTCTACGTCAACGAGCACCTTATGAACTTCTCGACAGCTGCAGAGGCAATGGATCACGGTTTTGCCATGATTACCGAGGAGCGTAAGGCAAACGGTCTGTTCCTTAAGGGTGACCTGACGTTTAACACAACCATTGCAAACTTGAACCAGTACAAGGCTGGTCCAATCCTTTCTGATCCTAAGATGACTAAGGCTACCGTCAACGAGCTCAAGGTTATGAATACCAAGGCTCAGGGTCCATCAGATTTGATTTCAAGTCTTTCTGGTGGTAACCAGCAGAAAGTCATTTTTGGTAAATGGCTTGAGCGCTATCCTCAGGTTTTTCTGATGGACGAGCCTACTCGTGGTATTGATGTTGGTGCTAAATATGAGATCTACCAGCTCATTATTGATATGGCTAAGAGCGGTACCACTATTATTGTAGTCTCTTCGGAGATGCCAGAGATTCTGGGAATTACCAACCGTATTGGCGTTATGTCAAACGGTAGACTCTCGGGCATCGTAAATACCAACGAGACAAATCAAGAAGAACTCCTGCGCCTCAGCGCAAAGTACCTGTAGGAGAGGATGATATAAATGCCAAAAACAGGTGGATCTGTTCTGACGGCCGAGCAGGAAAAAGAGCTGCTAAAGCCTATTGATCAGAAGATTGGTTCCATTCAGGCTCAGATTGATGAGCTTCGTGCAAATGGTACCAACAAGGTAATTTCAACACTGAGCGCAATTGAGTCTGCAAAGCGTGATAAGTCTATCTCTGCAGAAGAGCGCAACACGCTTATCGAGGGCTACAAGGCTGAGCTGGAGCTTGCCAAGAAGGTTGAGTCTGAGAATAGCGCCCAGGTCTCCCAGCTTATTGCAGAGGCCGAGACTTATCTCAAGGAGCACTACAAGAGCGAGTACTTGGAGCCTGTAAAGGCTAGCTGTGCTCTTGAGAAGGAGCAGGCTAAGCAGAACTACACTGCTGCTCTTGAGCGCCTCAAGAAGGAGCATGAAGAGGCTATCAGCAAGACTTCTGATGCTCAGGAAATCAAGGACGAGAAGTACGTTTATAAGAACCGTCAGTTTGATGCTAAGGTCAACTATCAGAAAGACCTTCAGCGCATCAAAGACCGTGCTCATAATGCGTTCAGTCACGAGTACCACCTTATCGACCTTCTCAGGATGTCTAAGTTCACTCCACTGGAGTCTCAGGCTCAGAAGTGGGAGAACTACAAGTACACCTTTAACACCCGTTCATTCTTGCTTCAGAACGGCTTGTACATTGTTATTCTCCTAGTGTTTATCGCTCTTTGTATCATTACTCCAGCAGTTAAGGGCACTCAGCTTCTGACATACTCCAACGTCATCAACATTCTTCAGCAGGCATCACCTCGAATGTTCCTGGCTCTTGGCGTAGCTGGCCTGATCCTGCTTACTGGTACCGACCTTTCCATTGGTCGTATGGTTGGTATGGGCATGACCGCTTCAACCATCATCATGCACCAGGGTATCAATACTGGTCAGGTCTTTGGCATTACGTTTGACCTTACTGGTATTCCAATTCCTGTCAGAATCATCATGGCTCTGGTTACCTGTATTGTTCTCTGCACCTGCTTTACCAGTATCGCTGGTTTCTTTACCGCTAAGTTTAAGATGCACCCATTCATCTCGACCATGGCTAACATGCTGATTATCTTTGGTATTGTTACCTATGCAACAAAGGGCGTTTCTTTTGGTGCTATCGAGCCATCTATTCCAGACATGGTCATTCCACGAATTGGTAAATTCCCATCCATCATTTTGTGGGCAATCGCAGCTATTGCTATTGTTTGGTTCATCTGGAACAAGACCACTTTTGGTAAAAACCTCTACGCTGTAGGTGGAAACCCTGAGGCAGCAGCTGTTTCTGGTATCTCAGTCTTTAGAGTTATGGTTGGCGCTTTTGTCATGGCTGGTATCCTCTACGGATTTGGTTCATGGCTCGAGTGTATGCGTATGGTCGGCTCTGGCTCTGCAGCTTACGGCCAGGGTTGGGACATGGACGCAATCGCAGCCTGCGTCGTTGGTGGCGTCTCGTTTACTGGTGGTATTGGTAAGATCTCCGGTGTTACCGTGGGTGTTCTTATCTTCACCGCACTGACGTATGCGCTGACCATTCTTGGTATCGACACCAACCTTCAGTTTGTCTTCTCGGGCGTCATTATTCTGACCGCAGTTACCCTTGACTGCTTGAAGTACGTTCAGAAGAAGTAGCAAGGTTCCCGCGGCGCGCAGCGCTCGCAGCAAGTGCGGAAACGTGGCTGCGCCGAATGCCGTAAGTGCGGAAACACAGCGGCGCATACACAGGACCGCGAGGCGGAAAAGCGTGCTATCACGTGCTAGTTTCGAGGCGTCTACTTACGTAGACGCCTCTTTTTTGGCGAAAGACAGCGCTTGCACGTTAAGGAAAAGTGACTTTACGGAAAATTTACAAACTAGCTGGTAAAATGCTGTATCAATTTAGACATATGTCCTTTTAGGATTTTCACACCACACCTATATCGGATAATCTGCAATTTTTGTCCCTGAGAGCACACCTATGGTTGATATTCTGCAGTTTTAGAGAGAAATAACACACCTATGCCGGAAAATATGTTAACTATCGACAGATTATCCGACTTTACTGTGGTCGGGCTTCTCGATACATGCAGATTATCTGACGTAGGTGTTGTCAGGGAATTGAGTGGGGTTATCTGCGACAGATTATCTTACATAGGTGTGTTGGAAGGATCAAATCAGAACCACATTTAATAGAATATCCGTCTTTATAGTGCTTGCACGTTGTTTAACTGTCGTGGGTTGACGGTTTAGCGATAAAAACAAGAGGACCGATTTTCTCGGCCCTCTTGCTGGGTGATTTTACGATTGCGAGATATTCTGTAGCTCGCGGAACTACGTGTATCGCGGGTGCTGTTACTCGTGGAATGCATGAGTAGCTCGTTGTGCGCGCGTCTCGCTGTGAGCTGCGCGCGAACCTGTGGATGGCGGTAGCAGCTACAGAGACTCGAGGAAGCGATGCTGAGCTGCTCGTCCTTCTTCATCCCACTTGAATACACCGGCGTCCTCTAAAACGTGCGAGAAGACAATGCCAACCTCGTCATAGATGTACTTCTTAAGCTGCTCGGATGAGAGGGAAGAGATGTCCTTCTTCGAAGCGGCATCCTTGTTAGAATCGTCTCCTTGTTCAAGCAGCTTGGCGTAGATTTGACGCGCCCAATCAGCGTGAGAGATGGTGGTGGAATCCGTGGTCAGCTGTCCGTAGACTGCGTTAGCTTTCTTGCCATTTGCCAGGCACTGCTCCATAACAGACTGAACTTTGTTGAGCTCCGGCACAAGACGAGGCGGAAGCACGGCAAGTCCCATGACCTCGATGAGGCCGATATTCTCTTTCTTGATGTGGTGATACTCGGCATGTGGATGGAAGATGCCAAGCGGATGCTTTTCGCTGGTAACATTGCAGCGCAGCGCAAGAAAGACCTCGTAAGTCTCATCTTCAAGCTTGCGAACAACAGGGGTAACCGTGTTGTGGGGCTCGCCGTTAGTTTCTGTATAAACAGAGACGGTTTCGTCGGTATAGCTGCGCCATGCGGTGATGATAAACTCTGCAGCTTTGAGTGCTTCTTCTCGGCTAGTAGAGGAGAGGCGAAGAACGGAGAGTGGCCACTTGAGAATTGCACCCGCTACCTCGGGGAACTGCTTGAGTTCAAACTCTTCCGCAACTTCTGCGCGCATCATAGGGAACTCGTAACGTCCGCCCTGGTAGTGATCATGCGAGAGGATCGATCCACCCACAATAGGTAAATCGGCATTTGAGCCAATGAAGTAGTGGGGGAACCTGTCCACAAAGTCAAAGAGGTTGACCAGCGCCTCGTGATCAATGTGCATAGGAATGTGATCCGAGTTCATGGCAATGCAGTGCTCGTTGAAATACGCATACGGACTGTACTGGAATCCCCAACGATGCTGATTGAGCTCAATGGGGATGATGCGCAGGTTCTGCCTGGCAGGATGAGCGCCTGCACCAGACGAAGCGCTGCGTCCAGAATAGCCCTCATTATCAAGGCAGAGCTGGCATGCGGGGTACTTCTCTCCAGAAGTGTTTTGAGCCGTTTTAGCTGCGGCAATCTCACGAGGATCTTTTTCTGGCTTGGAGAGGTTGATGGTAATCTCTAAGTCTCCCCAGGTAGTTGGGGTAGTCCACGTAATATTCCTAGCGATGGCGCTTCTTCTGACATAGCCCGCGTCGCAGCAGAGCGTGTAGAACCAGTCAGTTGCAGCGCGAGGTCCCTCAGAAGCGTACAGCTCATTGAAATGGTGTGCGACCTCGGAAGGCTTTGGCAGCAGAAGACCCATAATGCGCATGGCAAAAGAGTCTTCGCCGCTCTGGGTGTTCTCGGCAAGACCATGAGCAACAGCTAAGCGAGCAAGCTCGGCAAGTGTCTGGTCAAGATCAAACGACTCCAGGTCAATCTTCTCCCAAGGCTTAACGGGAGCAGGCCCCTCGTACGAAAGCATGTCCAACAGCGCGTTATAGCACCAGGTCAGATCCTCAGTTTGAATAAGTCCGCGCTTGCATGCATACGCGACAAGCTGCTGAATGCAGAGCGCGCTTTCATTGTCCGCTACAGCCATTGTGCGCAAGCTCCCTGGTCAGAGATGGCGTAGTGGCGGCATGCACCTTCGCCAAACCACTGATTCATCTGTGCAATGAAGGTTTCGACAAGGGCGAGAGGAACAAAGCACTGGATTGAGCCGCCAAAACCGCCGCCATGAATGCGAACGGCGCCAGAACCTTTTAAGATGCTCTCGGCCAAACCGAGGGCAAGCATGGCTGGCTGATACGAGCCAGAAGTAGAGACATTCTGCAGGTACATACCAGAACTTGCTCCGGAGGCATTGGTGAGCGCAATAAAGGACCCAATATCAGAGTTCTGGAGGTCTGCCCAACGCTTGTCTACCAGGTCATTTTCATACCAGTAGTGAATTGCGCGGAGAAGAGCGCGATCTCCAAGCTCTTCTCGCAGCTCATTAACACGAGCCTGGAAGTCTTCAACGGGAACCTCAGAGAGACGAGTCTTGCCAAAGGTTGCTGCAACTTTCTGCATCTCAACAGGGACAGCGGCGTACTCATCAGTGAAGGCAACGTGGTCGCAGCCAACATCAACAAGGCAGAGAGCGTAGCCGTAATCCTCAAAGTTAAGGTCTAGCTTTTCTGCCTTAGGTTCTGCAGGATCTTCAAAGTTCATGAAGGCAAGGCCGCCAAGGCAAACAGCAAGCTGATCCATAAGGCCGCAAGGCTTACCGAAGTAAACGTTTTCTGTGTTTTGGCTCATCTGAGCAAGCTTAACAGCAGAAATCTCGCTGCCACCTTTCCAGAGCGCTTCCATTGCACGACCTGCTGCAGCCTCAAAAGCAGCAGAGGAAGAAAGTCCACCGCCACCAGGTACGTCGCTCACAACTGCCATGTCAAAACCTGTTGGCTCAAAGCCAAGTTTGACCAGGTTTGCAGCCATGCCGCGAACAATGGCCTTAGTAGTAAGGAACTCATCCTCTGAAGGCTCTAGGTTTTTGTAATCTACCTCAAAAGGATCGTATCCAATGCTGGCAACACGAATAACGCCCAGGTTATTAGGTGCGCAAATAGCGTCAATAGCAACATCTAGGGCGCCGGCAATAACATGACCACCCTCGTGATCAGTGTGATTACCAGCAATCTCGGAGCGACCAGGCGCATGTACTGCAAGATAGCGGTCAGCTTTTCCGAACATTTGCTCAAAGTGCTCTTTTGCGCGATTGAGCTGAGCTGTGGTTTTCTCGTCAAACGTGTGAGCCATGGTAATCCTTTCCCTTTAGTGCTGTGAAGCCAGGTATCTTAAAAGAATCGATAAACAATCTGTAAGCTGTATGGCTGCTCAGGCGTGCACGTGGGCTGAGGCCACTCTGCATGGTGAGCACAGTCTGGATAAAACTCACTCTCAAATGCAAAACCAGCCTGAGGCTTATAGATAGCACCGTCTTTTGCCCTCGCCTCATCAAGCCAGTTACCGGTATAGAGATGGGCACCGGGTGCGGTAATTTGAATCTCAAGCGAGCGTCCGCTTTCTGAAGTGGCGAGAAGAGCGGGGCGCATCTGGCCTTTTTCATAGTTGTTAATGGCAAAGCAGTGATCATAGCCACGAGCAATGTTGAGCTGCTCGTTTTCAACACCAAGATCTTTTCCAATGGCCTTAGGTGTACGGAAATCAAAGGGAGTTCCTGCAACAGGATCTATGCTTCCTGCGGAAACCGAGTCTTCTCGTAGAGGGAGATACGAATCTGCATGAATGGTCAGACTATGACCGCAGACATCTCCAGAATCATGACCATTAAGGTTGAAGTATACGTGGTTAGTCATGTTTACAAATGTTGCAGCATCGGTTGTGCAGGTATACGTAAGATTTACCGTTGATTGCGCGCTCTCTTCAACAAGCTTATAGGTTGCGGTAATGTGGCGGTTTCCTGGTAGTCCATATTCTCCATCTACCAAGTCAATGCTGAAGGTTACCGTATTTTGAGCTTCATCAATTTCTGCCTGCCAAATGCGCTTATGGATACCAGTAACCAGATCAGTATGCAGGTTATTTTGGTTGTCTGGACCGTTGTTTTTAGGAAGATGATAGATAACACCATTAAGTGGAATCTCTGCTTTATCTGCGCGGTTAGCGGAAGGTCCAATGGAGGCACCAAAGCAGGCGGGGTTATCTAAATACAGGTCAAATAGGCTATATCCAAGAACTACATCTGCCTGCGTCCCATAAACATCTGGAACTGAAACACCCAGAATGGTGGCACCAAAATTGCTTAATTTAATTGATGAATGGGCGCCGCGAATTGTATACGTAAGCGCAGCAGGGGAGTTAACAAAGCTATCAAAGGGTCGAACATTAATCATCGGATACCTCCGAGATACCATTCATAGTGCATTACACATACTATGTTAACGTACTCATAACGAATTAACAGGAAATTATTAAGTTTTCAGTCAGTGGTATCTTTGCGGGGGCAAACGGTTAGAGCGCAGGTCAAAAGTCCTTCTCGCCGAACGGTAATTTTTTTACCGTGAGCGTTTAATTTGCTGCTATATATGCAATTTTATCGCGTTATGTGAATCTGCCTGTTAGTATGAGTACGTAAACAAGCAGATAATCGGAGGAATTTGTGACTCGCTCGCATAGTTCTAGCTCAAATAAACGCTCTGTTTCAATGGCTGATGTTGCGCAAGCCGCTGGTGTTTCTCAGCAGACCGTTTCTCGTGTTGCTAATGGTGCTCAAAACGTGAGCAAGGCAACGCGTGAAAAAGTCCAGGCCGCAATGGAGTCCATGGGCTTTAGGCCAAGCTTTGCAGGCAGGTCGTTAAGGTCTGGCTCGTATCAATCGGTGGGACTCTGTCTGTACGACATTCGTGAGTTTGGTAACTTGGCAACCCTCGATGGCATTGTCTCTGCTGCTCGTGAGCATGAATATGCAATTACGATGATTGAGAAAGGCTCTGACGACGGCCTCTGCCTGCAGGACATTTCTCATCGTATGTCTAATCTTCCTGTTGACGGCATGATTATCAGCATGAGCCTTATGGCGTCAGACTTTGAATCATTTGTACCGCAACCAGGCCTTGGAACAGTGCTTCTTACTATGCACGAGCATCCTTACTGCACCACTGTTGACTCAGATCAGTACGGCTGCTCAAAGCTTGTCATTGATCACCTTTATGAGCTTGGTCATCACAAAATCCGTTTTGTAGCAGGCCCTTCATACTCTATTGACTCGCAATTTCGCGAGAAGGGCTGGCGAGATGCCATGTCTGAGTATGGGCTAGAAATTGTTGAGCCTTTAGCTGGCGATTGGACCGCCAATAGTGGCTATGAAATTGGTAAAAAACTGCGAGAAACTCGTGATTTTACTGCAGTTTATGCAGCAAACGACCAGATGGCGCTAGGTATCATTGCGGCATTTGAAGAAGTGGGACTGAGCGTACCGGAAGACGTGAGCGTTGTTGGTGTTGACGACTCTCTTGAAGACTATTTGCCTAACTTCTCATTAACCACAGTTTGCTTTAACCTACTAGAGCGCGGACGTGTTGCACTTGAGCATGCAATTCGTGCATCTGAGCCTGGATATGAACCCGAAGCAATCAGAATTGCTCCAAAGCTCATTGTTCGTACTACCACAGCAGCACCACAGAAGTAGGGAAGTCTCTTAAAAAGTCGGGTTTCTCGCCATAATCAGCTATACTGTTCAGGCAATAGTTGATTAGAGGAGTTGTATGTCTGAGTCACCAAATAAAGAGTTAGGCTGGTCAGTTCAGGTTTTCTTGGATACGCACGAGATTCGTGCAGGAGAGACTGTAACTGCTACTCCTAAGATTATTGGTGCAGACCCTGAGGGTTTCAGATTCAACTATGTGTGGAGCTTGTATGATCGTTGGGACGAGGGCTTTTGGGATACCACGGAGCACCAGTTTGGTGGTTCAATTACAGACACTTCGTGGACATTTACGTTTACCGAGCCTGGTCGCTACCATCTTTATATTGATGCATTTGACAGTCTTAATAATCCTCAGACGGTTACTGCTTGGGTAGTAGTTGCAGGTGATGACGATTTTATGCGTCCATCACTTCCTTCTGAAGATGCAGAAACTGTTGTTGCGGTAAATGGTGTTTCGGAGATTTTTAATATTGCTTCGGAGCAGTTTAACTCGCTGAAAGAGTACTTTATTGCCTTTGCACGCGGCGAGGTTGCTTTTAAGGAGTTCAAGGCCCTTGATGACATCTCGTTTGAAGTAAAGCGTGGCGAGGCTTTTGGCCTGGTGGGCACCAACGGCTCTGGCAAGTCTACCATGCTCAAAATCATTGCGGGCGTACTTGAGCCTTCTAAGGGAACTTGTGAGGTCAAGGGTACTATTGCGCCTCTTATTGAGCTTGGTGCTGGCTTTGACATGGAACTGACTGCTAAAGAGAATATCTATCTCAATGGCGCTCTTCTTGGTTACAAGAAGGAGTTTATTGACTCGCACTTTGACCAGATTGTAGAGTTTGCTGAACTTGAGGGCTTTATGGACATGCCACTCAAGAACTACTCCTCTGGTATGGTGGCACGTATTGCCTTTGCAATTGCAACCGTTACAGAGCCTGACCTGCTCATTGTTGATGAGACACTCTCGGTAGGAGACTTCCTCTTCCAGCAAAAGTGCGAGAACCGCATCAAAGAGCTGGTTGCTTCTAATAATGTTACGGTTCTTCTGGTTTCTCACTCCATTGACCTGGTCCAGCGCATTTGTGACCGTGCCATTTGGATTGAGAAGGGCAAGCAGCGCATGCTTGGTCCTGTAGATGAAGTTTGTGAAGCTTACGAGCACCTCAAGAGATAATTAAAATTCCTAACCAAAAGTTAGGGTCTGTACGAGTACAATATGTGTGTCTTTAAATGTGGTACGAGATACCCGTAAGGCTCATAGTCATAGTTTTGCCTTTTGGATACCTTGTGCCTGGTCAGGTGAGGTATCTTTTTTATTGGAGGCGCTATGGCTCAAGAAGGTTCGCACTCTCTCATTGTGGACGAGCAGTCCCTTGACCGCATGCTTACACGAATTGCTCACGAAATTGTCGAGAATAACGATTCAATTGAAAACGTTGCTTTGGTGGGCATTATTCGCCGTGGAGAGGTTTTGGCTTCTCGTCTTGCGGAAAAGATTTTGAGTTTTACCGGATTTAAGCCAAAAGTTGGCTCACTTGATATCAGTTTTTATCGCGATGATTTTAGAAGAAACACCGCACCGGTTCTCCACGCAACTAATATCGATTTTGATATTACGGGCACAAGCGTTGTGCTGGTAGACGATGTTCTTCAGACAGGAAGAACTATCAGAGCAGCACTTGATGCGCTCATCGACTATGGTCGTCCTGAGCGCGTTCAATTGGCCGTAGTAGTTGACCGCGGTCATCGCGAGCTTCCCATTAGACCCGACTATGTAGGAAAAAACGTACCTTCTTCAAAGAGCCAGGTAGTCAGCTTAAATGTTAAAGAAATTGATGGTCAGGACTGCGTATTGCTGTATGAAGCTGACTATTCTGACCCCTTTATTGAGGGAGGAAACTAATGCTTTCAGTTAAACATTTGATTGATACAAACAGCCTGACGTGTGACGATATCCAGCAGATTCTTGATACAGCTCAGTCGTTTGAAGCTGTAAACAACAGAGACATTAAAAAGGTGCCGGCACTTCGTGGCCGCACTATCGTAAACCTGTTTTTGGAGCCTTCCACCAGGACTCGCTCCTCATTTGAGCTTGCCGAGAAACGCCTCTCGGCTGACGCTTTAAACATGGGAGGATCTACTTCATCTGTGGTTAAGGGAGAGTCTCTGGCAGATACCATTCAGACTATCGACGCTATGAACGTTGATATGTTTATCTGCCGTGCAAGACTTGCAGGTACACCGCAGAAGATTACTGAGCACACTGATGCGGTGGTTATAAACGCGGGTGATGGTAAGCATCAGCACCCAACTCAGGCAATGCTTGACCTCTATACCATTCGCAAGAACTTTGGACATCTTGACGGTCTTAAGGTTGCTATTGTCGGCGACCTTTCTCACAGCCGCGTCGTTGGCTCTTTGGTGCCAGCACTCAAGACTATGGGTGCAGAGGTTGTTCTAGTTGGACCTCCAACGTTCCACGTAGACGATCCAAGCTGGTTTGGCTGCTATCAGACCTCACACTTTGATGAGGTCATTGGTGATGTTGACGTCGTATACATGCTTCGCGTGCAGCTTGAGCGTATGGAGGGAGCACCTATTCCTTCTCGCCGTGAGTACAACAGGCTTTGGGGCCTTGATGAGCGCCGCAGTAAGCTGATGAAGCCTGAGGCAATCATCTGCCACCCAGGTCCTATGAACCGTGGCATGGAAATTAACAGCGAGGTGGCCGATTGCGCTCGCTCTCGTATTCTTGACCAGGTCAATGCAGGCGTTTTGACGCGCATGGCCGCAATGTATTTGCTTCTGGGAGGAGACTCTGATGGCATTTCTGCTTAAGGGCGCGCGTGTTGTAGACCCGCAGCTTAATCTTGACGCGGTACTGGACGTCCGTATTGACGGAGAAACCATTGCTGAAGTCGCAGCTACGGTTAAGCCTCAAGAGGGTGACACCGTTATTGATGCAAAGGGCAAGGTGCTTACCCCTGGCCTTGTTGATATGCACGTTCACTTCAGAGATCCAGGCTTTGAGTACAAAGAGACCATTGAGACGGGCTCTAGGGCTGCGGTTCACGGTGGCTTTACTGATGTTGCTACTATGCCAAACACCAATCCTGTTACTGATAATGGGCCTGCTGTTCGTTTCCAGATTGATCGCGGCAATGAGGTTGGTCTCATTCACGTCCGTCCTATGGGTGCTTTAACCAAGGGCTCTAAGGGACAAGAGCTTGCTGAGATTGGCAATATGGTTGATGAGGGGGCATCCGCGTTCTCTGACGACGGCCACGGCGTTCAAAGCGCTGGTATGATGCGCACCGTTATGGAGTATGTCTCCCAGTTTGACCGCGTTGTTGCTGCTCACTGTGAGATTGAGTCCATCAGTGCTGGCGGCGTTGTCAACGAGGGCCGCGCAAGCACGCGTCTTGGTATGTTTGGTTGGCCAGCACTTGGCGAGGAGTTGGAGATTTCCAGAGACATTGATCTTTGTCGCCTTACTGGTTGTCCTCTGCACATCTGCCACATTTCAACGGGCAGGGGAGCAGAGCTGGTTCGTGCAGCCAAGAAGGAAGGCTTGCCTGTTACCGCTGAGGTTTGCCCTCACCACCTCTTCTTATCTGAGGATGACATCACCGACAACTATAATACCAACCTTAAGATGAATCCACCACTCAGAACTGCTGAAGATGCGCTTGCACTTCAGGCTGCAGTTGCAGACGGTACGGTTGATTGTATTGTTACCGATCATGCACCTCATGCAGCTCACGAGAAGGACTGTGAGTGGGAAATCTCTTACTTTGGCTGCATTGGCCTTGAGACCTCGCTGCCTTTGATGGTCACCAATATGGTGCGCACCAATAAGCTTTCTTACACTGGTCTTGTTCGCGCAATGGCCGTTAATCCTCGTCGTATTCTGCGTCTTGCACCTGTTAAGATTGCTGCAGGTTACAAGGCTGACCTGACCCTTTTTGACCCAGAAAAGAAGGTTCAGATTACGACAGAGTATTTTGAGAGCAAGTCCAAGAACTCCGCCTTCATTGGCTCTGAGCTCTATGGTGTTGCAACAGATGTGTTTGTTGATGGCAAGCGAGTTCTTGCTGATGAAGTAGTTGTTCCTGGAGGGGAAAAGTAATGCCACTACGTGGAAATGTACAGGTATTTGACTTTACGGTTCTGAGTAATACTCAGGTTGCTCAGAATCTGTATAGAGCCCAGCTCAAGGTACCAGGTCTTTGTAAGTTTCTAGCGCCTGGTCAGTTTGTAAATGTTAATGTTCCAGGCGATAAGCGCCACATTCTTCGCATTCCGCTGTCCTTCTCGCTAGCTGATAAAGCAACTGATACGCTCGAGCTTATCTACGCAACGGTAGGTGAGGGTACACGCAGGCTTTCTCAGATGAAGCCTGGCGACACTAGCGACATGACTGCTCCTTGCGGCCGCCCCTGGCGCCTTAACGCCTCTAGCAAGAGAAGCGTCCTGGTAGCAGGAGGTGTGGGTATCACACCAATTATCGCAGCGGCTCGTAAGCTTACCGAGCTAGGCGTTGAGTTTGACGCGGTCATTGGCGCACAAACTGCCGAGAAGCTCTTTGGAGAAGAAGATCTTCTCGCCTTAGGCGCACAGAACGTGTACGTTACAACAGATGACGGCTCTAAGGGTACCAAGGGCTTTGTAACAGCAGCTTTAGAGGAGCCTTTGAGCCAAGGTGTTTGGGACGCTATATATACCTGCGGTCCAGAGCCTATGATGAGAAGCGTCGCCAAGCTTGCAATTGCTCATAACGTTGCCTGCCAGGTTTCTATGGAGCGCATGATGAGCTGTGCATTTGGCGCATGCAACACCTGCAATGTCCCACTTGCTAAGGGCGGCTATGCGTCTGCTTGCATGGTTGGACCTGTTTTTGAGGCAAAGGAGATCGCATGGTAGATCAGGTAAAAATGGCCGTCAATCTTGGCGGCATCCAGATGAAAAATCCTATCAATACTGCTGCGGGTACCTTTGGATATGGCTGGCAGTTTGAGGGTTTCTACGACGTTTCTCTGCTTGGCGCCATCACTATGAAGGGTGTTGCTCGCGTTCCTTGGGAAGGAAACCCAGCTCCTCGTATGTGCGAGCTCAACGGCGGCATGATGAACAGCGTTGGCCTTGCCAATCCTGGAGTGGACGATTTTATCGCCCACACTGATGACTACATGAAAGATCTTGAAGGCCGTGGTACGCGCGTCATCATGCAGATGGCGGCACACTCCGTTCAGGAGATGATTGACGTTGTCGAGCGCCTTGAAGAGCTTAATCCACACATCTCAGCTATTGAGCTTAACGTGAGTTGTCCAAATCTCGAGAAGGGCGGTAAGCCCCTCGGTGGTACTCCAGAGCAGGCTACAGAGATTATGAAGGCAGTACGTCCTCTGACAAAGCTGCCCATTCTGGTTAAGATGGCCCCCGTCAACGTTGCCGAGATTGGTAAAGCTTTTGAGGCCGCAGGCGCTGACGGTCTTACGTTAATCAACTCTATTCCAGGCATGTCAATTAATGTCCACACAAGAAAGAGCAGGCTCTCTAAGCCAACTGGCGGCCTTAGTGGTCCTCTTTGCCATAACGCTGCAGTTCGCATGGTTTGGGAGTGTGCTCAGGCGGTCTCCATTCCTATCTGCGGCGTTGGCGGCGTAGAAACGGGCGAGGATGCTGCAGAGTTTATCCTTGCGGGCGCTACGGCTGTCTCGGTGGGTTCTGCAAACCTTTACGACCCAATGTGTGCTCCACGTATTCTGAACGAGCTTGCTGACTGGGCAAAGTCTCAGGGAGTATCTGACATCCACGAGCTGATTGGAGCTGTTGAATGCTAACAGACGAGCAGGCACGCGACGCCGTTATTGTTGCGCTTGATTGCACAAGAGAAAGAGCTCTGGAGCTCACCGATCTTCTCGCCGGACATGCACGCTGGGTTAAGGTTGGCATGACGCTTTTTTATCGCTACGGACCCTCGATGGTAGATGAGATGCACGCACGTGGCTTCAAGGTGTTTCTTGACCTCAAGGTGCACGACATTCCATTCCAGGTCAAAGGTGCTGTCCACTCTGCATCGCTTTCTGGTGCAGACATCTTATCTATCCATGGCCTGGGAACCGCTCAGATGATCTCTGCTGGTCGCGAGGGTGCAGAAGAGGCTGCAGCAGAGCGTGGCGTTGATGAGTCTGGCCGCACCAAACTAGTGGCTATCTCTGTGCTTACCAGCATGGATGAGGATGCACTCCATTCCATTGGCGTAAACAGCTCTATTAAGGATGAAGTTGCTCGTTTGGCGTCTCTTTCTTATCACGCTGGTGCCGATGGAATTGTTTGTTCGCCTCAGGAAGCACAGGAAATGAGAGAACTTTTGGGACTGAATGCACTTATTGTGACTCCTGGAGTTCGTCCAGAAGGTGCCGAGAAGGGCGATCAGGTCAGAATTTCCACACCTTCAGCTGCAATTAAGGCTGGAGCAAGCAAATTGGTAGTTGGTAGGCCAATTACCTGCGCAAACAATCCAGTTGAAGCATTTGAATCCATCATTTCTGAGCTTAAAAATTAACAAAAGTTTTTGGAATTATGGTGAACAGGTGGTTTTTGATGCGGAAATATTAAAAAACCCCTTGTAAATAACGTGTTATGTGGCAAACTATTTTGCTGAAGTGCAAAAGGCACATTAAATTGAGTTTCGTATATGAAGTACGAAAACGATGTTTGGAGGAACAATGGCTCTACCTACACTTACCGATGAGCAGCGCAAGGCAGCACTTGAGAAGGCAGCTCAGGCTCGTCACGCTCGTGCAGAGCTTCGCGAGAAGGTTAAGACTGGTAAGGTCTCCCTTAAAGAGGTCCTTGATTCTACCGATCCTATTGCTGAGCGTATGAAGGTTTCCGCTCTTATCGAGTCCCTTCCTGGCTATGGCAAGGCAAAGGCAGCAAAGATTATGGACGAGCTCGGAATTTCCGCAACTCGCCGCGTTAAGGGCCTTGGCGCTCGTCAGCGTGAGCAGCTCCTCGAGGCACTGACCAAGTAGTGGCTCGTTCAGCCAAACTTTTTGTAGTATCTGGACCGTCAGGTGTAGGAAAAGGAACGCTTGTCTCTCTGTTGAGGGACAAGCGTCCAAACCTAGGCCTGACGGTTTCGGCTACTACGCGCTCTCCACGACCAGGAGAAGTCGATGGAGTTGCGTATTATTTTCTCTCCGATGAAGAATTTAAAAAGCGCGTTGATGCTGGTGAATTCCTTGAGTGGGCTCATGTTCATGGCCATTGCTATGGCACGCTCAAATCCGAGGTTGATCGCCTGATTTCTGCAGGTCAGTCTGTTGTTCTAGAGATTGACGTTCAGGGTGGACTTATGGTCCACAAACAATATCCCAACGCTATTCTCGTCTTTATTAAGCCACCTTCATTTGAAGAGCTTGAACAGCGTCTTAGAGGTCGCGGTACAGAAGACGAGAAGACCATTTCTACGAGACTTTCTAATGCGTCGCGTGAAATGGAGCATGCAAACGACTATACTGTTTGCATTGTGAACGACAACCTTGAGACTGCTCTGAGCAAGCTCGAGGAAGTTTTTGATGACTATGAATCAGACGGAGGTCAGCTTTAATGTCTGTTATTAAGCCTGAGATTGACAGCCTGCTTCAGAAGACTGAGCAGAATCCATTCTTGCTTTGCTCACTTGCTTCTAAGCGTGCTTGCGATATTAACAATATGCTTCACGGTCAGCACCTGCGTGTAACCGCTGTTCAGGATTTTGATGACATTACTACTGTTGCAAGTGGTAAAGATTCTGTCTCTATTGCTATGAAAGAGATTAACGACGGTACCCTTGGCTTTGTTAAAGATTCTTTTGACGAGGCAATTAAGGGCGAGAACACCATCGTTTACTAAGAGTTATGACTGAAAGAGTATGTCTGGTTCACTACCACGAAATTGGTTTAAAGGGTAAGAACCGATCCACTTTTGAAAATCAGTTGGTAACAAATTTGCGACGAGCCCTCCGACACTTTCCAGTGGCGGGGGTTTCTCGCATTTCTGGCTACCTTCTTGTAGAAACCACTGATAAACAAGCAACTGAAGAGCTGCAACATGCTGTGGCCCAGGTTCCTGGCGTTGCACGTGCTTCTTTGGCGTATCGTTGTGGCTTAGATGAGCAGGAGTTTTGTAACGCCGCCGTGAAGGCGCTGGGGGAGTCCGGTGACTTTACTACGTTTAAAGTGCATGCTCGTCGTTCCTCAACGGTCTATCCAAAGCATTCCATTGAGATTAACCAGCTTGTAGGCGCAGTGCTTTGCGAGAATTTCCCTGATAAAAAAGTTCAGATGCATAATCCGGATATGACGGTCTATGTACATGTTGTTCAGGGTAATGCGTATGTTTACGCTGCATCTATTCACGGCGTCGGTGGTCTTCCTGTTGGTACTGCGGGCAAGGTTGTATCGCTTCTTTCTAGCGGCATAGATTCGCCTGTTGCCACATGGATGGTTGGACGTAGGGGAGCTACGGTTATTCCTGTTCACTTCTCTGGACGTCCTATGACTTCCGATACCAGCGAATATCTGTGTCAGGATATCATTGAGGCTCTTGAGCCAGCTGGTCTTATTGGCAGGATGTACGTTGTACCATTTGGCGAGCACCAGCGTGAGATTTCCCTTGCTGTTCCACAGGCTCTTCGTGTCATTATGTATCGTCGCGTGATGTACGTCATTGCACAGAAGATTGCAGAGCTTGAGGGTGCTAAAGCTCTGGTAACTGGTGAGTCACTTGGTCAAGTTGCTTCTCAGACACTTGATAACATTGCTGCTGTCAACGAGGCAGTCACCATACCTGTTTTGAGGCCTCTGATTGGCTCTGACAAGCAAGAAATCATCCGTCGCGCCCAAAATATCAACACGTTTGATATTTCAACGCAGACGGCTCCAGATTGCTGCACATTGTTTATGCCTCGTCGTCCTGAGACTCACGCAAGAATGCGAGAGGTTCTTGAAGCATGGAATTCCTTTGACCATGAAGCCATTATTAATGATCTTATGCAGCATATTGAGTATATTGACTTTAGTCAGTGTCCTTCATATAAGCCACCTAAAAAGCTTGCTGCTCGTCATAAAGAACTTGCTCCTGCAGAGTTTATTGCTGACTAGGATATCTTCACTGCTCAAAACTTTTGATCGCTTTGCTCAGATGCATTTTTAGAATCCGCCCCGTAAAAGGGCGGATTTTTTATGCGAGTGGTTTGATAATCTTATTTAGTGCAATTCTGTTCTTGTAAGTTTGTGCAACATATCTGGCAATTGTTGATAACTGTGTCAGATTACCAGCAGTTTCAGAACAAGACTATTAGATAAATCTTTAAAAGTAGCGTTTCTCATTACACTAATAGTTGAATATAAATCTGAGGTGATTGTATGGCTCAGATTTCAAATAACCGCACTCAAATAATTAATAAATTGATGAGAAGGTTTAATTTATCTCAGCAACAACTCATAGCGGTTGCCGCTGTAGTTGTCCTAGCTATTGTGTCAGCAGTTGTATTAATTGGAATAATTTCTGCTGGAACATCAGAGTCATTTGATAGATCACATAATCAAGCAGACTCTACGCAAGGAGTGACTGTTGCAGAAAATCCACAACATACGGAAGAAGATAATGCTACAGATCAGCCAGGAGCTGATCATAAGATTAAAGAAGCCTCTCCTCAAATGATGGTTCATGTTGATGGAGCTGTTAAGTCGCCAGGACTTTACGCTCTACAAATGGCAAACCCACGCGTGAATGATGCTATTCAAATAGCAGGAGGTTTAACTGAAGACGCAAACGGGCAAGGGATTAATCTAGCGTCTCCTGTTGAAGATGGTCAAAAAATATATATACCTAAAAAGGGAGAAGAGCCGCCACCAGAGATTCCACAGCCAGAGCAAAACAAAGCCACAAGCAATAAGCAAACAAATACGAAGAGAGATAAAAAGACGGTTGTAGATATTAATCGAGCAACTGTAGAAGAATTAACTAAGCTTCAAGGTGTGGGAGAAGGGCTGGCTCAGCGAATTGTTGCAGACAGACAAAAGAACGGACCTTTTAAAACAACTGAAGATCTGATGCGTGTTTCTGGAATTGGCCAGAAAAAGTTTGATCAGCTCAAGGACAATATTCGTGTCTAAGGTGATAGAACAACCCACTAGGCCTTTTATTCCGTATAGCCTTTGTGCCTTGCTATTTGTTTGCGTATGGCTGCAAGTTTTTATCGCAAGAAACGTAATGCTTGATACTATTTTGCTTCAGATTTTAGGAAGCTGCATGGCGGCAGCCTTAGGACTTTGGTATGTAAAGTACGCGCATACCAGCCTTATGACTGTTGGAACGGTTTTACTTTTACTTGTAATTATCTTTATCAAGTCTTCTTTTATATATGCCAGTCAAATGGCATCGGTAGATCTTTTAGAGTCAACTGCTATACACGATTTTGAATTAGTCGTATCAAGAGATTTAGTCTATAAAAATCATGCATGGACTGGTCAGGCAAACGTCATGTACCAGGGTAGATGCATTGGATCTGTGGGGCTACATGCCAAGGAACCATTCTTGCGAGAAACTCATCTTTGTTGTGAAGGTAGGTTTACACAATATAAAGATAAGGAGTTTTCAGAAGAACAATTTAAGAGAGGAGTACTTGGTTCAATTCAGATAACCAAGGTGAATTCAAAAACCTATGGAGAGGGAATTATTGGAGAAGTTGCTCAATTTAGAGAAAACTGTATTTCTCAACTCCAACCAGAACAGAGCTTTGGTCGAGCGTTAGTTGCATGTGGTCTTTGTGCCTATAGGCCTAGCTTGTATAGCTTTAACATTCCTAGAATATTTATGCGTTGCGGTCTAATGCATCTCATTGCAATTTCTAGTTGTCACATGGTAATTCTCTCTGTTTTCATTGACGCTTTTCTTAAAAAGCTAACGATAAAACCTCTTTTAAGAGGGGTAGTGAATTTATTTTTACTCAGTAGCTACGCGCTTTTCTGTGGATTACCTGCGTCTGCAATGAGGGCAATACTTCTTGTTGAACAAAAATACGTAATGCAATATGTGGGAAGAAAAAATCATACGCTCTCAGCAGTTTCTATCGTTGCATTATTTATGCTTTGTATAGATCCACAGCTAAGTGTGAATATTGCTTTCACTTTGTCTTTAGCATGTATTTTTGGCATGAATATCTACGGCGGTCTTGCTCAGTACTATGCAAAAATTGCTTTTCGCATATCTGGATATGGAAAAATACAGAAGATTCTTAGAAAACCGTTTTCTGACGTACGAAACACTATGTGTGCCACAACCGTTGCTCAGCTTTCGTGCCTTCCAATTTCTTGCATGTACTTTGGTCATTTTTCTTTACTTGCTCCTCTTTCAAGTGCGCTGATTACAAGTTTATTTTCTCTTCTGAGCTTATTTGGAATTGGGGCAATAGCTTTATGTTGGTTTAAACCGGCTCAAGATGTTGCTTTCTGCCTTGTGGATTTTCTTGGTCAGTTTATAGAGACTCTTTCTTCTTTTTTATCCGAAAGATCTTTTGCAAGCGTGTCGTTAACTGACATGAGTTGGATAGTTTCATTGCTTGTGTTTGCAGCAATGGTGGCTCTTTATGTGTTTTGGCCAAAAGGGAAAAGAGTAGTTTTATCTGGCATTTGTTTGATGGTGTTTATGCTTATTTTGGGTTTAAGTATCTACTGGAAATTTTTCTCGCCAACAAGAATTTGTGTGATGGATATTGGTCAAGGTGATGCCATATTGCTCAGTGATGGTGCGCATTCTCTGCTTGTAGACACGAGTGTGGGAGATGTGGTTAATGACGCTCTAGAGCGACAACACATCTCATATCTTGATGCTATTTTGCTCACACACCTTGATGAGGATCATGCTGGTGGCGTGAAGTATATGGTTGGTTCGGTGAAGGCAGGTCGGGTATTAGTTGGAGAAGGAATAACAAAACAAGAAAAACCTGAGCTTCAGAGAGCTATTCAGAGGATTTCCGGCAGCAGCTCTTATGAAGTTTTATATGGTGATGAATTTGATGTTGGTCGCTTTCATATTCGCGTTGTGTGGCCACATAGGGGATACAAAGCTAAAGAAGCTAATAATGCGTCGGTTGAGCTCTATGTGACGTATAACGACGGGCAAAATACCCTAACTACGCTTTTAACGGGAGACGCTGAAAGAGATCAGACAAAAGAGACGGTGGATTCAGGCGATGTTGGCGATATAGATTTCTTAAAAGTTGGACATCATGGTGCAGCAAAGTCGCTTTATCCAGAAACTGCTCGTGCGCTAAAACCCGAGGTAGCAATTGCAAGTGCTGGAAAGAATAATCGTTATGGTCATCCTAAACAGGAAGCGGTGGATATCTTAGAGGGTGTTGGAGCAAGGTTTTATTGCACAAAAGATTATGGAGACGTCACCGTATTTCCCGGAGAACATGGACCTAGGGTAAGTGTGCAACATGCTAAAGTAGATACAGATTTAGAGGAGGAAAAAGATGGCGGAGCAGGCTAAGCTACTAGCTGCATATTTGGCTGTTGGCCCTGACGAGATGAAGCGTGCGAGGGCTATAGACAAACTTAAAAGCCGTCTTAACCAGAGTTTTATTACGTTTAATCTTGATGAGATTTCTGTAAGTGCTGAGCTGACTCCAGAATCTGTTCTGTCATCCGCTCAAACACTTCCTATGGGTGATTCTAGACGAATTGTTGTCATTGATGATGCAGGTAAATTGCCTAAGTCTGTATCAGAGGCTCTTGTTGAGTATCTAAAGAACCCCAATCCAACTACTACGCTGATGCTTTCTGCAAGTAAACTTGCCAAAACAACAAGGCTCTACAAAGCAGTTGATGCCCTAGGTAAGCTCGCAGTTATTAATTGTGGTGCAATGACCAGAAGTGAATTGCCTAAATATATTGGAGATCTTGGAAGAAAGTATGGGCTACAAATTCCAGCAAATGTGGCTAATGAACTTGTAAGTCGTGTTGGCGATAATACCACCATGCTTGATTCTCAGGTTAAATCTCTAGCAGCTCTGCTGGGTCGTCCTGGTGCAATTGACGTTCAGTTTGTAGAAACTCATGTTGCACGAGTGGTTGAGGTCAAGCCGTGGGATTTTCTCGACAGTTTATCAGCGAGAAATGCTCAAAAGGCTTTGGAGCTTTACAGTCAGATGGATGAATCGGGAGCTATTGGAAATCTGTCGCTTATGACCGGGCGTGTAAGAGAGCTTATTTGCGCCAGGTCTATGGTTAAGCGTGGTACAGAGCGGGAAATTGCCTCAGTTTTGGGCAAGCAGGACTGGCAGGTAAGAAATTATGCTCGGTGGGCGCGTCAATTTGCAGATGGCGAGCTTGAACATGTTCTGGGCCTCTGTGCAGATGCAGAACGTGGTCTTAAGAGTGGAGAAGATAAATCAACCACAATGACCAAGCTTATCTTTGCTCTGTGCGGCGTCGCAAATGTGTAGATTCAAAGAATTCAGGTAAGAAAAAACGGACTCCAAGGAGTCCGTTTTAAAAAGTTTAAAAGTAGATAAGAACTACTTAAGGGTGTTAACAAGCTTCTGAACGCCGCTCTTACGCTGAGCAGCCTGATTCTTGTGTACGATGCCCTTAGAAGCAGCCTTGTCAAGAAGGCGGGATGCCTTGTTAGCTGCAACCTGTGCGTCCTCAAGCTGGCCTGCCTCAACAGCAGTGCGAACTGCCTTAATAGCAGTCTTAAGCTCGGAACGGACAGCCTTGTTGCGCTGGCGTGCCTTCTCAGCGGTGAGAATACGCTTCTTCTGAGACTTGATGTTAGCCACGTGCGGTTCCTTTCGGTGTTTACTATGTGAGGCCTCTTCGCTGAGACACGTTTGAGGCAGCTGTTGAAGTATAGCACGAAGGGGGTAGTTTACGCTATTATTTTCCTCATGAATACACAGGATACTTCACATATTCGCAACTTCTCTATTGTTGCGCACATCGATCACGGTAAATCTACCATCAGTGACCGCATTTTGGAGCTTACTCATACCGTTGAAGAACGTGATATGGAGTCACAGCTCTTGGACACTATGGACATTGAACGTGAGCGTGGAATTACTATCAAATCAAACGCAGTCCGCGTCATGTATGACGCAGATGACGGAGAGCACTATCAGTTCAACTTGATTGACACCCCAGGCCACGTTGACTTTACCTATGAGGTCTCAAGGTCTTTGGCTGCTTGTGAGGGTGCAGTGCTGGTTGTTGATGCAACGCAAGGCGTTGAGGCACAGACAGTCTCAAACGCTATGCTGGCCATGAACGCTAACCTGGACATTGTTCCTGCAATCAACAAGATTGACCTTCCATCTGCTCGTCCAGAAGAGGTTTGTGCAGAAATTGAGGACGTTCTTGCCATTCCTGCTGATGATGCGGTATGTGTCTCTGGCAAGACCGGCGAGGGTATTCATGAGCTTCTTGAGGCTTTGGTGTACTTGGTTTCTCCTCCAAAAGGAGATCCTACAGCGCCACTTAAGGCACTTATTCTTGACTCGTATTTTGACCAATTCAGAGGCGTCGTTGCAACGGTGCGTGTTTTTGATGGTTCAATCAAGGCCGGCGACCAGCTTCTTATGATGCAGGGATCTATGCCTTTTCTTGTTGAAGAAGTTGGCGCTAAGAGACCTCTTGAGATGGCTGTTGACCAGCTTTCTGTTGGTGAAGTTGGCTATGTGGTAACTGGCCTTAAAGACCCTGAAGCTGTCCGCGTTGGAGACACGCTGACCTATAAGCAAAATCCTTGTGCAGAACCACTGCCAGGTTATCGCGAGGCTAAGCCAATGGTATTTACCGGTCTTTTCCCGGTTGATAACAAACAGTACGAGAATCTCCGTGACGCACTTGATAAGCTGCACGTTAATGATCCGTCGCTTACGTGGTCTCCAGAGACGTCTGTTGCTTTGGGATTTGGCTTCAGAGTAGGCTTTTTGGGCCTTCTCCACATGGAAGTTGTTAAAGAACGTCTTGAGCGTGAGTTTGACCTGGACCTGATTGCTACCAGTCCCTCTGTTGACTATCACGTCTATAAGACCGATGGAACTATGATTGAGATTACCAGTCCTCAAGATCTTCCAGAGGTTACCAAGATTGACCGCATTGATGAACCATACCTAAAGGCAAAGATTATTGTGCCTCCTGAGTATGTTGGTACGGTTATGCAGCTTGTTGTTGATCATCGTGGTGTATCTGAAGACATGGTGTATCTGTCTGATAAGTCTGTCGAGATGATCTTTAACATTCCTTTGGCAGAGCTTATCCTGGACTTCTTTGACCAGCTTAAGAGTAGAACCAAAGGTTATGCCTCACTTGACTATGAGTTTGATTCGTATCGCACTTCTGACCTGGTTAAGCTTGATATCTTGCTTGCTGGAGACGTCGTTGATGCACTTTCGTTTATTGTTCACAAAGACAAGGCATATGATCTTGCTCGTGGTCTTTGCGACAGGCTAAAAGGCATCATTCCTCAGCAGCTCTTTGAGGTTCCTATTCAGGGTGCTATTGGCAATAAAATCATTTCTCGCTCTACTGTTCGCGCTCGTAGAAAGGACGTTTTGGCTAAATGCTACGGCGGCGATATTTCCAGAAAGCGCAAACTGCTTGAAAAGCAAAAAGAGGGTAAGAAGCGCATGAAGCAGATTGGCTCAGTCGAAGTACCTCAAGAGGCATTCTTGGCTGTTCTCAAGGTTGACGACGAGTAGAAGGTATTTGTGGAATCGCTTCAAACAATTATTTCAACCTGCGCACCTCAAGCAGGTCTTTCTTCTCGTATTGTTCCTTTTGTGTCAGGATCTTCACTCAAGGAGCGTCTGTCCGCTCATCCTGTGTTTATGGCACCTATGGCTGGTGTCAGTGATGGTGTGTATCGTACTATGGCTCGAGCGGGCGGAGCAGGTCTTGCGTACTCAGAAATGGTTTCTGTCGCAGGAATTCATTATGGTGGCGAGAAAACCTGGGAGCTTGTAGAGCCTCTTTCAACTGAGCCAGATATTGCTGTTCAACTTTTTGGTTCAAAGCCAGAACAGTTTAAAGAAGCGGCAGCTCAGATTAGTGAGCGCCTAGGAAATAAGCTTGCCCTTATTGATATTAATATGGCTTGTCCTGTTCCTAAGGTTGTCAAAAAAGGGGAGGGCTCAGCCCTTCTCGATACCCCAGAGCTTGCTGCAAATCTGGTTAAAGCTTGTCTTTCTGAGGTCGCGGTGCCTGTTACCGTAAAGATTAGACGAGGTAGACGTGAGGATGAGGAAGTAGCTCCTGAGTTTGCTCGCGCCATGGAAGCTGCTGGAGCGTCTGCTGTTGCTATTCATGGCCGCTTTGCAACCCAGATGTATCGAGGCCAGGCGGAGTGGGAGACTGTTAATAGAGTTTGTGATGCTGTTTCAATTCCGGTAATAGGCTCGGGTGACATGCTCTCTGCTGAAGCGGCAGCTCATGCCCTTACAGAAACGGGTGTGACAGCTGTAATGATTGCTCGTGGAACCTATGGTAATCCTTGGATTTTTAAGAACACTCAAGCTTTAGTTGAAGGTCAAGCTCCACTTGTTCCAACACTTGATCAGATGCTTGCATCTTTTATGATGCATGTACGCTTACTTGACGCAGCTCACATTCATATTGCTCGCGCAAGAAGCCTTTCTACCTGGTATTTTAGGGGTATTCCAAACGCCGCCTACTGGCGTGGTAAGTCAGTAAGGTGTGTTACTGCTCAAGATTTTATTGATCTGGCGCTAGAGATTAAAGAAACCGTCAAGCAACTTGAAGGTAAGCAGGAATCTCCTGAGCACAATCCATCTATAAGCTAGTGGTCTGTTGTGGATTCTTGGCAGTCTAAATACAATCAAACGGCTACCTCTGCACTTTATTTGCATATTCCGTTTTGCTCTCAAAAATGCTTTTATTGCGATTTCTCTTCTTGGTCTACAAGGCAAGAAGATAGTCGCATGAAAAATTATGTTAAAGCTCTAAAATATCAGTTAGATGAAGCCGCTCAGCTTGGTTTGTTATCAGCCACAAAAACAGTTTATATGGGCGGTGGAACGCCAAGCTTGCTTGGTCAAGATGCAGTGGATTTGGCGCAGCACACTTCAGCGATTGTAAATCCTGCTGAGTTCAGCATTGAGGCAAATCCAGACTCACTGTCTGATGATCTTCTCGCCAGTCTTGCTACGGGCGGGGTAACACGAATTTCTTTGGGAGTTCAAAGCTTTAACGATAACGAGCTCAAAAAGTTGGGCAGAATTCACTCGGCCGACCTGGCTTACGACAGAGTACTTGCTGCAAAAGAGTATGGTTACGATGTGTCGGTTGATCTTATGTGCGCTATTCCTGAGCAAACAGAGAGTTCTTGGGAGTTTTCACTCTCAAGATTTATCTCGCTTGGCGTAAATCATGTGAGCGTCTATCCGCTAACCATTGAAGATGGCACGGCGCTGGCTAAGCAAACCCAGGATAAAGACACTCCATGGAACACCTACGACGTGCAGGCAGATCGAATGCAAGCTGCCTCAAAGGTGCTTCAAGCCGTGGGGTTTGAACGCTACGAGGTAGCAAGTTATGCTCGCAATCAGAAGAGCTGTAAGCATAATAAGATGTACTGGACAGGCGAGTCGTACCTTGGCCTTGGGACTAGCGCGGCAAGCATGTTGACTGCAGCTGAGTACGATGTACTTGCCAAGGTCAACACCTCTTTGCCAAATCGTCCGCAAAATGCCGTTCGTGTGCGATTGGTGGTTCTTGACGCTCCAAGAAAAATTGCCGAAGGTGCATCGCTTTTCTCGACAGAGTTTGATGTTGAATTTCTGACTCAAAGAGAAGCTGTGGCAGAAGATTTGATGTTGCATGCTCGTCTTATGGAGACAATCTCGCCTGCACTTTTGGATGAGGCTGAGCTGGTATTTGACTCGTTAAGCCCACACGATACGTTTGATGCGTGCGTACGAGATGGGCTGTTAGTTCACGTTGATGCGGCAAATTCTAGGACTGGAACTTCATATAAGCCTACCGAGAAGGGCTGGCTGCTTGGCAACGAGCTCTATGGACGTCTTTGGGATTTACGTTTGTAATGCGTTTGTGCTGCATTAAGTTCAAAACAAGTGGGTACACTTTCAAACGTTCTCGTGATGCAGATTTTTTATGGGTTGAATCGGAGAGATTTCATGGCTGCTATGAACGAAAAGGACTACTACGCCATCCTTGGTGTTTCTGAGTCCGCGACAGCTGAAGAAATTAGAAAAGCTTTTCAAACTAAAGCTCGTAAGCTTCATCCTGACATCAATAAAGAGGCCGATGCTGAAGAGCGTTTTAAAGAGGTTTCTGAGGCATATGCTGTTCTGTCAGATGCCGAGAAACGCCGTCGTTATGACGCAATGAGAAGCGGTTCTTTCTATGGCGGCGGCTATGGTCCTTCTGGTTATCCTGGTGGATCTGCCTATGGAGGTTCTCCTTTTGAGGGAGGCTTCCCGTTTGGTGATATCAACTTTAATAATTGGACCACTGGATCTCAAAAGCGCTCTCGTGCATACAAGCCTCAGACTGGCGCAGATATTGTCTACGACTTAACGCTGAATGATACAGACGCTAAAAATGGCGTTAAGAAAGGCATCACGTATCAGCGCTTTGTTACTTGTGATGCTTGTGCTGGTAAGGGATCTCAGCATAAAGCTGAGGCAACTACCTGTCCTACCTGCCACGGAACGGGCCATATTGACATTGATCTTTCTTCTATTTTTGGAGTAGGCAAGTTTAGAGTTGACTGTCCAGAGTGTGAAGGCGCTGGACACGTTGTACAGGACCCATGCGACGTTTGTGGTGGTTCTGGACGTGTTTTGTCTGCAAGCGAAATTATGGTTGATGTACCAGCTAATTCACATGATGGTGACCAGATCAGAGTACCTGGAATGGGAAATGCAGGAACAAATGGTTCTGCAACCGGCGATTTTATCGTAAATATTAAAGTTCCTTCAGAGCAGTTGACGTTCCGTCAGCGTGCGGGAGCTCGTATCACAGGTATAACTGCAATGCTTCTTGTGTTTGTGGCGCTTAATTTACGCTCACCACTATTTGCCATTGTGTTGATTCCACTTTTGATATTTGGTATTAGAAATGTTCTTGCAGATGGCGTAAAGATGAATACTGGCTGGTGGAGAAGCTTTGCAAATGCCTTTGTTTCGGGAATTATCAACGGTGCCTTCTACTCAATTATTATTATGACTTTGTATGCTTGTACGGCCGGATTAGGCCATGTCGGCTATATGGGAATTTAGGTTTTAGATTTTATAAGGGGAGAGTTAGCAAGCGTGGCAGAGAAGAAAGACTTCTACGAGCTCTTAGGTGTTGCTCGTGATGCAGACCAAAAAACAATCAAGCGAGCTTTTCTAAAGCTTGCAAGAAAGCTGCACCCTGATGTTTCTGATGACCCCCATGCAGAAGAGAAGTTTAAAGAGGTAAACGAAGCTTATTCTGTGCTTTCGGATGAGCAAAAACGCGCCAACTATGATCGTTACGGTGACCCTAATGGTCCATCCGGTTTTGGTAGCGGCTATGTGGATATGTCTGATATCTTTGGCGGTGGTTTTGGCGGCTTTGGAGATATCTTTGATTCCTTTTTTGGTGGCGGCCACGGCGGTCGAGGTACTGCTCAGCGTACTCGTGGTAGTGATATGGGAATTAGACTCTCTATCACTCTGGAAGAGGCTGCTGCTGGTGTAACAAAAACTATCTCATATAACAGGCTTTCTACCTGTGATGACTGTAATGGCACTGGCCTTGGTGAGGGCGGAAAAATTGAAGACTGTCCACGCTGTCACGGTACAGGCACGGTAGTTCAGGTCCAAAATACCGTCTTTGGTCAGATGCAGTCTCAGACAGTATGTCCAGAGTGCCAAGGAACAGGCAAAAAAGTTGAACACGCTTGTGAGACCTGTGGTGGCCAAGGAAGAACTCCTGACCATGAGCGTGTATCTGTCGAAATTCCTGCCGGTGTCCATTCTGGCCAGTCAATTTCTATTACCGGCAAGGGCGAGGCTGGTGTCAGAGGTGATACCTCTGGTGACCTCATTGTAACTATTGAGGTTTCCCAGCATAAAGACTTTGAGCGCAGGGGAGACGATCTCTTTACTTCAGTTAGTGTTGATTCTCTGGAGGCAATCATTGGTACTACTGTCATCATTGACGGCATTATCAAAGATGAAACTATTGAAATTTCTATACCTGCAGGTTGTAAGTATGGCCAGCAGTTAAGCGTGGCTGGTAAAGGCATGCCCCGTTTGCATACTAAGGCTCGTGGAAACCTTTACGTTCTGGTTCACATTGAGACTTCATCAGGACTAACCAAAGATCAGTTGAAAACACTCACCTCACTTATTGATGAGCGCAAACAAAGCAGTGCTCAAGATACTCAAGACGAGTTACACACCACTCAATCTGAAGGCAGAGATTCTTCAGACCATAAAGACAAAGATGCCAAAAAGGCTTCCAAGAAGAGGCGCTAATGGCTCATGGTATTGCGCTCATAAATCTTGGATGTAGGGTAAATCGCGTTGAGCTTGATTTAATGGCGGATTCTCTGCTTCGCATGGGATGTCGCATTGTTGAAGAAGATGAAGCTCAGGCAATTGTTATCAACACATGTGCTGTCACCGCAGAAGCAGAAGCTAAGACGAGAAAAGCTGTGCGTAAAGCAGCGCTTATGCCAGGGGCTCCTCTTGTAGTAGCAACGGGTTGTGTTGCAAGTCTTTTTGCTGATGAACTTGCTTCGCTTGCTCCTAATGTTGTGGTAGAAGCCGAGAAAGACAAAGTTGCAGATAGGGTTCTTGAAGAGTTAGGTTTTGCACCAGAATCCGTAAGCGATGATGGACTTGTCATCTCTAAGCCTACTCCAACAGGTCGTACGCGTCCTGGTATAAAAATTCAAGATGGTTGCGATAATCGTTGCACCTTCTGTATTGTTTGGAAGGCACGCGGTGCTGGAAGGTCTCTTGACCCTCGTGAAGTTGTTTCACAGGTAGAAGACGCTATGAACAGAGGAGCTCAAGAGGTTGTTCTTACGGGAATCAACCTTGGCAGCTATAAGGCTCAACTTGAGGATGAAGGTGGAAGAATTCTACGTCTTTCTGATCTTCTTGAGTATGTGCTTGAAAAAACCGAGGTTGGTCGCTTAAGGCTATCGTCTCTTGAGCCGCCAGATGTAAATGCTCGTTTGGTAGAGGTAATTGCTGCTTCTAACGGAAGAATTGCACCTTTCTTGCATATCTGTCTTCAGTCTGGATGTGACGCTACGCTTGCTCGTATGGGTAGGGTGTATAGGACAGAGCTTTATCGTAAGGCTGTTGAGGAAGCACGTTCGGTACTGCCAACCATTGCTTTGGGAACGGACCTTATTGTTGGTTTTCCTGGAGAAACCGATAAAGAATTTGACGAGTCATATGAGTTTTGTCGTCAGATGGGCTTCTCAAAGATGCATGTATTTAGGTATTCCAAGCGTCCTGGAACGCCCGCGGCTACTGCTCCAAATCAGGTAGATCCAAAAGTGATGGCTGAGCGCGCAAAAAAAATGCGTGATCTGGGTAATGCTATGCGCTTTGAAGCTGCTAAGAAGCTTGTTGGTACCTGCGATAATGTGGTGGTACAGTATCCCGGTAGGGGAATTTCTGGCGGTCTTTTTGATGTCCAGGTTGATCCTACTATTGAACTTGATGAACTTATCGCCATGCGCTTTGATGAAGTTTTACCTAATGGAACGCTAAAAGCTACTCGTTTGTAAATTGGGGGAACATGGAGCCAACACAGATTCGCTTAACTATTCCTGATTCAGTGGACCCTTTGTATCTGACAGGTCCAGCTGATAGTTTGCTCAGAGAAATTGAAGCGTCATGTGCGGCTCTTATTTCAGTCAGAGGTAAAGCCATCTTTTTGTCGGGAACTTCTCAAGAAATTGAGCAATTAACGCTCATTTTTTCTCACCTGATTCAAATGGTCGAATCAGGCTCAAGGCCCACGCTTGAAGACGTAAAGCTCCTGCTTGATAGTACAAAAAGAAATGCCAACTTAGAGCAAACGGGAACACGTACCCTGTTTGTAACTCATAAAGGCAAATCAATTCAGCCTAAAACACAAGGTCAAATAGCGTATACCAAGGCAATTGCAAATAACTCTATAACCTTTGGTATTGGTCCTGCAGGAACTGGAAAAACCTATTTGGCAGTTGCCATGGCACTTGCCGCTTTGACTTCTCAGCAAATCAGCAGAATTGTGCTGGTAAGACCTGTTGTAGAAGCAGGAGAGTCTCTTGGTTTTCTTCCAGGCACGCTTCAAGAAAAGCTGGATCCCTACATTAGGCCGCTCTATGACGCACTCTTTGATATGACTTCCATGGAGTACGCAAATAACCTTATTGAACAGGGAATTGTTGAAATTGCTCCGCTTGCATTTATGCGTGGTCGTACCATGAATGACGCGTTTGTCATTTTGGATGAGGCACAAAATACCACCCCTGACCAGATGAAAATGTTTTTGACTCGATTGGGTTTCTCGTCAAAGTTTGTAATTACGGGCGATGCAACGCAGCGAGACCTTGTGGGCAGAAGTGGTTTGGATGTTGCTCGGCAGGTGCTTGGCAACCTTGATGACGTTGCTTTTGTTGATTTAGATAGAAATGATATTGTTCGCCACACGTTGGTTGGTAAGATAGTTGATGCATACACTGCGTATGAGAAAAAACAGCTAGGGGAGTAACGTGGTTAACGAGTACGACATTGTGATCGAAGAGGGCGTCGAGTCGCCAATTTCAGTGGAAGAGATTGAAGCTGATTGCAATCTAGTACTCTCTGAAGAGGGTGTGGAGCGTCCCTGCACGGTCTCCATTTCTATTGTTAGCGATGCAGAGATTCAGCAGGTAAACCTTGAGTGGCGAGAAAAAAATGCACCCACTGATGTTATTTCACTTGAGGTAGAGCACCCTGATGATACAGATTTGGCTCCTGGTGAGATGTGTGAGTTGGGAGATATTATTTTGGCTCCCAATTTTATTGCGCGACAGGCTAAAGAATATGGCACTACGGAGGCGGACGAGTTTAGGCTTATGCTTGTTCATGCTATGCTTCACCTGCTTGGATATGATCACATTGAAGATGATGAGGCAGAGGTTATGGAGGCTCGTGAGGACGCCCTTGTTGCTCTGCTTTCAACAGATAGGACTATTGAGCCAGTTGTATTGACTCGCCACCGTGAGGGGATTGACGAGTAATGATTCCGGGATCTAAGGGCAGACATCCAAGCTTTAAGCGCGGCCTTCTCTTTGCGTTGCAAGGTGCTCGTCAGGCGTTTGCTCAAGAGGCAAACCTGCGTCGTATGGCCGTTGCTGCTGTTGTAACGATACTTGTGGGATTGTTTGTTGGTTTGGATGCAGTAAGCTGGGCATTTGTTTTTGCGTGTATTGGTGCGGTCCTAACTACAGAGCTTCTTAATACAGCAATAGAAACCGTGGTAGATCTGGTTTCTCCAGAGTTTCATCCCATGGCTGGTAAAGCTAAAGATATTGCGGCAGCTGCATCGTGCTGCATTAGTATTACCGCAGCCCTTATAGGACTTTTAATTTTCTTGCGCGCGATTTTTCATTGGTAAGTTGGAGGACACATGACCGCCAATTCAGTTTCTGAAAACACTTTATCTGAGACCACTCCATTTAGGAGCGGTTTTGTTGCTTTAGTTGGCCGTCCAAGTGTTGGTAAGTCCACGCTGTTAAACGCATGCATGGGCCAGAAGGTAGCCATTGCAAGCCCTGTTGCCCAGACAACGCGTCGTCGTTTTAGGGCAGTGGTAAACGGTGAGAACTCTCAGCTTGTCATTGTAGATACTCCAGGCCTCCACAAGCCTAAAGATGCTCTTGGAAAAGAGCTTAACAAGGCAGCGCTCGGAGAGCTCAATGACGCTGATGTCATTGCTTTTTTGATTGATGCTACCAAGCCTGTTGGTCGTGGAGATGAATGGGTTGCCAATCATGTTGAGCAGGCGCGTGCTGCCTTTAAGCTGCTGGTTATTACCAAGGCTGACATTGCAACTCCAGAGCAAGTAACAGAGCAGCTTGAGGCTGCACAAGCTCTTGCACATTTTGATGACGTGCTTGTTGTTTCTGCTCCAGAAGACTTCAATATTCAGGCATTTATCTCTCTTGTGTCAGAGCATCTTCCTGAGGGTCCTATGTGGTTCCCAGAGGATATGGAGACTGATGCATTGCCAGAAGATCTGGTAGCAGAGTTTGTTCGCGAGAAGCTCTTGTTGAATCTTCGTCAAGAAGTTCCCCATTCCGTTGCCGTTGTTTGTGATTCCTATGAGGTAGCAACGGATGGCCACCTATCTATTTCTGCCACCATTTTGGTTGAGCGAGAAGGACAAAAGGGCATCGTAGTTGGCCAGGGCGGCTCTATGATTAAACGCGTTGGCGTCGAGGCTAGAAAAGACCTGGAGAAACTGTTTGGTCGCAAGGTTTATCTTGACCTGCAGGTGCGCGTTCAGCCTCTCTGGAGACGTGATGCCAACGAGATTAAACGCCTAGGTTACTCAACTGAGGACTAGTTGTGCCTGGTAGAAAGACCACGCGTCTTAAAGCAATTGTGCTTGATAGAACAAAACTCGCTGAGCAAGATCTCATCTTAACCATGCTTTCCAATTCAGGAGAAGAGCGTCGCGCTGTCGCTAAGGGTGCTAGAAAGCCAGGCGGCCGATTTGCAGCCCGCGTTGAACTCTTCTGCGAGCTAGACGTGCTTCTGGCAGAAGGCCGCTCACTGGATATCTTGTCCGAGGCAACCTTGCTTGAGCCGCACGCATCACTGCGCGGGGATCTCTCTAAGGTAGCGGCTGCGTCGGCAATCTGCGAAGTTGCACGTCTTTCATGTATTGATGGCATTGAGGACGCGTTTCTCTATCCATTGCTTTCTCGTGCTCTCAGGGCCTGTGAAGAAGTAGCTGACGAGAAACACTTAGATCTTGTAGTTGCTGCCTATGTATTTAAGGTTTTGGCACACGAAGGCTGGCGTCCTGAGTTGGAATCGTGCATTGCCTGTGGAGATGAAGCTCTAACGTACTTCTCGCCAGCTGCTGGCGGTGCATTGTGTGGAAGTTGTGCGCATGAGATTGAGGGTGCCATTGAGGTAGACTCGCTTGAGCTCTCTTGGCTCGCGTCACTTCTAAAACTTACCTTTGACCAGCTTGTTGTTGCCGATATTGCTCCAGAAACTGCGCTCTTTTTGCTTACTAGTGCACATATTTGGGCGGCTACGCACCTTGAAGCACGTCTTAAAGCATTTGAATTTCTGCTGAGTATCTAGTTGAAGTGGATTTTTGCTAGCAAAGTTCACCAGTAACTGGTATCCTCTTGTAGGTTATTTCCTTGTTCTTAGGGGCTAGTCACTGCCGGCTGCCTTCTCAGTACAAGGAGTATTCAACGCGAAAGGCGGTTTATTATGGCAGTAACTAAGGATCGTAAGGCTGAGCTCATCAAGCAGTATGGCAAGGACGAGAAGGACTCCGGTTCCGCACAGGTTCAGGTTGCTCTTCTTACTGAGCGTATTCGTCAGCTCACTGACCACATGAAGTCCCACCAGAAGGACTTCCACACTCGTCGTGGTCTTCTGATGCTCGTTGGTAAGCGTCGTCGTCTTCTTTCTTACATCAAGTCGAACGATATTGAAGAGTACCGTACTCTTATTGCTTCCCTGGGTATCCGCGACAACATCCAGTAAATTGGCTTTTTAGGGCGCCGTCTGGCGCCCTTTATGTTTGAGGCCCGTTTGCAATGGGGCAAACGGAGATAGAAGAGGAAAGAAATGACTAAAGTAACTCATGAATTTGACCTCTATGGTAAGCACTACACCCTTGAGGCTGGTGAGCTCGCAAAGCAGGCAACAGGTGCCTGTATCGTTAAGTGCGGCGATTCTACCGTACTTCTCACTGCAGTGGTTTCCAAGGAGCGCAAAGATTACGACTTCTTCCCACTGACTGTTGATTTTATTGAGAAAATGTACGCAGTTGGTCGTGTTCCTGGTGGCTACCTCAAGCGTGAGGCTCGTCCATCCGAGAAGGCAACCCTTACTGCTCGTATGATTGACCGTCCTCTGCGCCCATCCTTCCCAGATGGCTTCCGCAATGAGGTTCAGATTGTTGCAACTTCTCTTGTTGCTGATCAGGTAAACGCTGTCGATACCATCTCTGTCATGGGCGCATCTGCTGCCCTGGCCGTTGGTGGCGTTCCTTTTGAGGGACCACTTGCGTGCGTCCGTATTGGCCGCAACGCTGATACCGGCGAGTTCCTAGTTAACCCAACCTATGAAGAGCGCGATCACTCTGACCTTGACCTTGAGCTTGGCGGTTCTTCCACCTTTATTTCCATGCTTGAGGCTGGTGCAGATGAGATTTCCGAAGAGGATATGCTCTCTGCTATGGCATTTGGTCAGGAGGCAATTGCAGCCTTCTGCGAGGAGCAGAAGAAGTTTATTGCTAAATGGGAAGAGGTTAACGGCCCTATCGTTAAGCGTGAGTACATCCTTGATGAGCCAATCGCTGAGGTTCATGACCGTATCTTTGCTTACTATGACCAGATGAGTGCTGCTCTTAAGGACGCTGACAAGCAGTCTCGTATGCAGAAGGTTGCTGACCTGATGGATGAGATCAAGGCTCAGTTCACCGAGGAAGAACAGGAGCTTTGGAGCCGCGCTATTGCCGTTGAGCTCAAGGGTCTTGAGAAGCACGCTATGCGCGTCATGGTTGTTGAGACCGGCGAGCGCGTTGACGGTCGTGTTGCAGACGAGATTCGTCCAATCATGGTCAAGCCTGATTACCTGCCACTTGTTCACGGCTCTGGTCTTTTCCAGCGTGGTCAGACTCAGGTTCTCTCCATTTGTACGCTTGGCATGCTCAACGAGTGGCAGCGTCTTGACACCATTGAGCCAATGGATGGCAAGCGTTACATTCACCACTACAACTTCCCACCATTCTGCACCGGTGAGACTGGCCGTATGGGCAGTCCAAAGCGCCGTGAGATTGGTCACGGAGCTCTTGCAGAGCGCGCACTTCTGCCTGTCATTCCTTCCGAGGAAGAGTTCCCTTACACCATCCGCGTTGTCTCTGAGGTAATGGAGTCCAATGGTTCTTCTTCCATGGCATCTACCTGCGGTTCTACGCTTTCCCTTATGGATGCAGGCGTTCCTCTAAAGCGTCCTGTTTCTGGTGTTGCAATGGGTCTTATCCAGGAGAACGGCAAGACTGTTGTTCTTACCGATATCCAGGGTCTTGAGGACTTCCTTGGCGACATGGACTTCAAGGTTTGCGGTACCACCAAGGGTATTACCGCAATGCAGATGGACAACAAGGCAACTGGTCTTACTCCAGAGATTCTGCGCAGCGCACTTCTCCAGGCTCAAGAGGGCCGTATGTTCATTCTGAACAAGATGCTTGAGCAGATTCCTACACCTCGTACTGAGACCAAGGAGACTGCTCCACAGATCATCTCGCTCTCTATTCCAACCGATAAGATTCGTGACGTCATTGGTTCTGGCGGCAAGGTTATCCGCGGTATCCAGGAGGATACGGGAGCAACCGTTGACATCCAGGAGGACGGTACCGTCTTTATCGCTGGTACCAACGGAGCCGCTGAGGCTGCTGCAGAGCGCATCAAGGCTATCGTTAAGGTCCCAGAGGTAGGCGAGGAGTACACTGGTCGCGTTGTCGGCCTTCAGCCTTTTGGCGCCTTTGTTGAGCTGCTTCCTGGCAAGGACGGCCTGCTTCACATTTCCCGCGTTGCACAGGGACGTGTCGAGAAGATCGAGGATGTCCTGGCTGTTGGCGACGAGGTTAAGGTTCAGGTCCTTGAGGTAGACGAGAAGGGCAAGATTTCTCTTGACCGTCTCGATAAGCCAGAGGCACCACAGGGTGCTCCAAAGAAGGACCGTGAGGAGCGTCGCCCACGTCGTCAGAACGACAACAGCAACTCTGAGCGCAGGCAGCCACGTCGTCACCACGACGCATAAGACACGCTCAAACTCAAAGGGTTTCTCGCCACGCGAGACCTTATATTTACGAGATAGCAAAGAGAGCTTCGATGTATGTCGGAGCTCTCTTGTTATTCTGTTGAGATTTTGATTCTTTGGGAATATATAGCGTAATACGTGCTGATTTTTTATATAATTAAACAACATGTAAATTTTGCAAAAAGTCTTCTAGACGGCCCCTTGGGTTGCGTCTGTCATAGAAAGTTTTTGAAAGGAAAGCGTTTTAATGCCTAAGAAAGACCCAGCTCTTAAAGTCATTCCTATGGGCGGACTTGATGGCATTGGCAAGAACATGACCGTTTTTGAATACGGTAATGATATGGTGCTTGTTGATGCTGGTTTGATGTTCCCAGATGACGAACAGCCTGGTATTGACCTAGTTTTGCCAGACTACACCTATGTACTAGAAAATGAAGATAAGCTTCGCGGTATTTTGATTACCCACGGTCACGAGGATCACATTGGTGCTCTTCCGTACCTGCTTATGGACCTTACTCGTAAGGTGCCAATCTATTCCAGTAAGCTCTCGCTTGGCTTTATTGAAGGCAAGCTCGCTGAGCACAAGATTGTGGGTACTAAGCTTCGTGAGGTTACTGATGGTTCAAAGGTCCAGCTTGGTGCCTTTGACATCACGTTCTTCTCGATGACTCACTCTATTCCTGCAGCTTTTGGTATTCATATGAAGACTCCTGCAGGAACGCTTATTCACTCTGGTGACTTTAAGCTTGATCAGACTCCAATTGATGGCGTGCGTCCAAATTATGCGGCTATCACCAAGTTTGGCTCCGAAGGCCTTGACCTGCTGTTGTCTGACTCAACCAACGCTAATCGCCCTGGTATGACTCCATCCGAGGCTTCTGTTGGTGCGGCGCTTCGTCACATCATCAAGAATGCAACTGGTCGCGTCTTTGTTGCGTCGTTCTCAAGCCACATTCACCGCCTGCAGCAGGTGTGCGATGCCTCTGTTGCGGTAAAGCGTAAGGTTGTTGTTACTGGTCGCTCTATGATTACCAACACCAAGGTTGCGCGTGAGCTTGGTTACCTCAACATTGCCGATAAAGACA
This sequence comes from uncultured Atopobium sp., assembly GCA_937997345.1. Classification (GTDB taxonomy): domain Bacteria; phylum Actinomycetota; class Coriobacteriia; order Coriobacteriales; family Atopobiaceae; genus Lancefieldella. The sequence continues at coordinate 140,656 of CALKTD010000009.1, forward strand.
TCATTGATGCGTACGATGTTGATAAACTCGCAGATGATCGCATTGTTGTTCTGTGTACCGGTTCCCAGGGAGAGCCTCTGAGTGCTTTGGCACGCATGGCAAACGGAGAGCACAAGTCTCTTTCCATTCGTCCTCAGGACACCGTAATCATCTCTGCAACTCCTGTTCCAGGTAACGAGAAGAGCGTTCAGTCTATCATCAACGCGCTCTCTAAGATTGGTTGCGAGATTTACGACAAGTCAAAGGCACTTGTCCACGTTTCTGGCCATGGTAGCCAGGAAGAGCTCAAGCTTATGCTTGGTATGGCTCGTCCAAAGAACTTCATGCCTGTTCATGGTGAGGCTGTTCACCTGCGTGCTCACGCAGAACTTGCTCAGCAGATGGGCGTTCCTGCTAATCGCATTTTCATTCTTGATAACGGCGACACGCTTGAGATGAGAAACGGCAAGGTTACTCGTGGTAAGACGGTTGAGTCTGGCGTAGTGTACGTTGACGGCCTCTCTGTCACCGACGCTAACCCTGTTGTTCTTCGTGACCGTCAGCGCCTTTCTCAGGACGGCATTGTTACCGCTGTGGTAACCCTTGTTGGTCGCAACCTTAAGCCAGGTGTTGTTGAGATTTCTGGCCGTGGTGTTTCATTTGCCGACGATGATGAGCTTATGAATGACGCGCAGAATCTTGTGAGAAATTCAATCGAGAAGGCCTCTAAGTCCGAAGGCGCAAACATTGAAGCAATGAGAAAGAGCGTTCGTAACGCCCTTTCTAACTTCCTTTGGAGCAAAACTCGTACTCGACCAATGGTTATTCCGGTCATTATGGAGGTATAAGCCCAATGCCCTCTAAACGCACCTCAAACGCAGCAAAAAGAAATTCTAGAAACGCCGCTTCTGCCCAGGCAGTAGGCTTGAGTCCACTGCAGAACGATATCATTGGTGTTGTTCTTGCAGTGGTTGCAATTGCTATGCTTTTGTCCATTATTGTCCCTTCTAATGCTGTTATTACTAGCGCAATGGGTCATGGACTCAAGCTATGTTTTGGTACGGGAGCGCTACTTTTTCCCATTGCAGTATTTGTCTTTGCTATGACCTTCTTTATGCGTGATGATCAGGGAATCTCTACGCGTATTGCTATTGGTCTAACGCTGGACGTTCTTGCTGCCCTTGCTCTTATTTCACTTAACTTCCCAGGTGCCGAGGCTGCTCCAGACATGCTTTTGGGAACAAAAGTCTTAGAGGCTGCTGGTGGTTATGTGGGTGGCGGTATTGCTTGGGTTTTACTGCGCTTTGTTGGCCGCGTGGTGGGTAATGTCCTTTTGGTTGGCTTTATTATTGCCGGTGTTGTTATCTGCGGCTTCTCCATCTCTGACATGGTTGAGCGCGTAAGCTTCCGCCTGGATGAGGCGCGCGAGAATCATCGCTACCGTAAAGAAGAGCGTGCCCTTGCAAAAGAAGAGGCGCTCTACGCTGCAAATGCTCCACAACCTGCAAAGAAGCAGGGTAGACGTGGCTCCAACAACCAGTCTTCTCTCTTTGACGAGACCGGTGAAGGGGAGACAACTTATCTGGGCAATCGCAAGACCTCTGTTATTAAGCGCGATGCTCGCCTCTACGAAGAAGAAGAGGCAATGGAGGATGCGGGGGATGCTCCTACCACGCTTATTGATAAAGCTAAGAATAAGCTTCGTTCTAAGAAGAAGGACCAGCCAGAAGATGCAGTTGTCGAGAAAAACGATGTTGCTGTAGCTGACGTTGCTCCTACAACAAAACAGGCTAAATCTAAGAGCAAAGCTAAAACGACGCCCGATTTTCTCGCCACACCTGACCAACTCAAGAGGCCAGGCGATGACGATGAGTCGTATGAGCTACCACCATTTACCATTCTGAAGACAAACAAAAACTCGGCCACCTCTGCTGTAAGCGATGATGAGCTTGAAGCTACTGCTCAGAGACTCCAAGCTACGCTTGAGGAGTTTGGCCTTTCGAGCCAGGTAGTTGGTTGGACTGCAGGTCCTTCTGTTACTACGTTTAAGATTTCGATGGGCGAGGGAGAGCGCGTCAACAAAATCACAAATCTTGAGGACGATATTGCGCTTTCACTTGCTGCAAAGTCTGTTCGTATTTTTGCACCAATTCCTGGAACTTCCCTGGTTGGTATTGAGATTCCTAACGAGAAAGCCCAGGCAGTCAACTTGGCTGACGTTCTTCCATTTGCAAAGGGAGGACCTCTTGAGTGTGCCTTTGGTCGTGATTCTGAGGGCAAGCCAATTGTTGTTGACCTTGCAAGTCTTCCTCACTTGCTGGTAGCAGGTACTACTGGTTCTGGTAAGTCAGTCCTGCTCAACGCCATTGTCATGTCTATGCTCATGCGCGCAACTCCTGAGCAGGTCCGCCTTATTATGGTTGACCCAAAGCGCGTTGAGTTTACGGGTTACGCTGGCCTTCCTCACCTGTATGTTCCAGTTGTTACCGAGCCAAGGCAGGCGGCAAGTGCGCTTCAGTGGGGTGTCACCGAGATGGAGCGTCGCCTTAAGGTATTTGAGCACTATAAGGTGCGTGACATTAAGACGTACAACAGAAATGTTGATGGCGATAAGTACGCTGATATGGAGAATCCTCCAAAGCACATGCCATACTTTGTCATTGTCATCGACGAGCTTGCTGACCTTATGATGGTTGCTGGTAAAGACGTTGAGTCTTCCATTGTCCGTATTGCTCAGCTTGGTCGTGCTGCAGGTATTCACCTGATTGTTGCAACGCAGCGTCCTTCTGCTGACGTTGTAACTGGTCTGATCCGCGCAAACATTGATAACCGTGTTGCGCTCTCAGTTGATAACTCTTTGAACTCCCGCATTATTCTGGACCAAAAGGGCGCCGAGCAGCTGCTGGGTAAGGGTGACATGCTGGTTAAACTTCGTGGTAAAAAACCTAATCGTGCACAGGGTTGCTGGGTCTCTGACGAGGAGATTGAGGAGACCGTTAAGTACATCCGCACTCAGCGCGTGGCCGAATATCACGACAATATCTTGACAGTTGCAACTCCAACGCAGGCCGAAGGCGTTGGCGGAGTTGGTAGTATGGCGCAGGCAGACGACCCACTTATTTGGGAAGCTGCGCGCATTATTGTGGATTCTCAGCTAGGTTCTACATCTAGTTTGCAAAGAGCACTCTCTGTTGGGTATGCTCGTGCTGGTAGAATTATGGATATGCTTGAGGCAAAAGGTGTTGTTGGCCCAGCTAACGGATCAAAGCCTCGAGAAGTTCTTATCGATAAAGAAGCTCTTGAAGAGCTCAAAGTTCAAGACGCTGCCTATAGGGAGGTAGAGTAAGCATGCCACGCCCTCGTTTTAGTGAGATGCTCGTAGAACGTAGACGTCAGCTCGGACTTTCTATCACTCAAGCATCAAAGGTCCTTCGCCTTAAGGAGCAGGCACTTATTGCTTTTGAGGAAGGCGATTTTAAGAATATGCCTCAAAGCGGCTATGCTCAGGGGATGCTCTCTTCGTATGCTCGCTACCTAGGACTTAATCCGCGCGAGATTGTAGACCTCTTCCAGGAAGAGAGCTACGAGTTTGAAAACGGCACCTATTCTCATGAGTTGCGTCGCCGTACCCGCGATACTCAGTCTGGTCGTGGCATTGCGGGCTATGATGTTGTTAATGAGTCTGGCAGCAGACCAAAGGCATATGTGCAGTACCACGGTCTTCTCCCCACATCGGGTGGACCAGCTGGCGATATGGGTGCGTTTGCAACTACGTCTGGTGTTCGCTCCAGACAAACTGGCGTTCCTCTTGGCGCTCAGGCATCTGAGGAGGATGCTGGCGTCTACTCGTATTCTCGCTATGCCACAGGTCATGCGTACAATGCCGGTATTGAAGAGGCTTCTCGTCAGAAGACTATGGCAAGTCGTACGCGTGGTGGCGTTCAGCGCAAGCGTGTAGGTATTGCAGGCGTTAGTATTCCAGCCTACAAAGACGATGTAACCAGAAGAACTGTTGCTCCAAGCGATTATACTGATGACCTTCGTTATGACAATGTAACTGCTCCTTACGAGCGTGCATCAACTATTTCTGGTCGTCGTGGTTCAAGAAATATCGCGCAGGTAGATAGACCTAATGTTCGCCGCCGCCAGCCATCTGGCGCTGCTGCACAACAGCGTCGTGCTCCTCAAAGACCGGGCGTTATGGGAGCGCTTCAAAATTATTTCTCTGATACAGGACGCACTATTGCTACTGTGTTTGCTCTTGTTGTTGTGATTATTACTGTTGTTTTGCTGTTCAGCGTTCGTTCCTGCATGACAGCCCGCACTACGCCTACTACAACAAAGACGGTAAGCGTTAATAATTCAACAACTGATTCTTCAAAGAATTCCACTACTACAAATAGCAACACGGACACTTCTAAGAAGGATTCAACTGATTCTTCTAAGAGCACCACTACAACTGAGCCAAAGAAGGAAGAGGCTTCTAAACAGACTACCGTAGTGGTTACTGTTGCAGATGGTCAGACCAGTTGGGTTGAGATTACTGTTGATGGTAAGAGTGTTGAGGCTGATGCAATCACTGGTCCATGGTCTCAGACATACACCGTCACTGATTCCATGAGCGTTCTTGCAGGTACACCTGGCGCTGTTGCGGTTACCGTTAATGGCACTGCTAAGCCATTTGACGCAAATGCTTCAGGTATTGGCACCTTGACCATTCAGGGTACTAAGCCTGCTGACGGTACTGCAGCAAATGCTTCTGGAACTCAAACAAATAGCACGTCAACAAGTACTACCGGTGGAACTTCTAATACAACTAACAACCAGAATTCCAACAGCAATACAAGCAATAACTAAACGCCATAGGGTAAGGAGTTCTTCTCGCCTTGAATATACGGAGGGGAAATGGCTAAAGAATCAAGCTTTGACGTTGTGTCTGAAGTAGACATGATGGAAGTTGATAATGCATTTCAGCAGGCAGCTCGTGAGCTAACTCAGCGCTACGATCTTAAGGATTCTGGTGCAACACTTGAGCTCTCTAAGAAAGAGGGTAAGTTCACTATTGAGGCTCCTGCAGATTTTGTTGCATCTCAGGTTAGGGATGTTCTTGGCTCCAAGCTGGTAAAGCGCGGAATCGATCTTACTGCTATTCGTTGGGGAGACCCTATTCCTGCAGCAGGCTCTACCGTGCGTCAGATTGGCTCTATTGTTTCTGGAATTGATCAGGAGACTGCCAAGAAGATCGCTAAAGATATTCGTGATATGAAAGTTAAGGCTAAGGCAACCGTTGAGGGCGATAAGCTGCGTGTTTCTAGCGCTTCTCGCGATGTTCTTCAGTCTGTGATTGCAAGCCTTAAGGAGAAAGACTATGGCCAGCCCCTCCAGTTCAACAACTATCGATAGGGGCTACAACGTCCTATACATCACGTTAGGATGCGCTAAAAACGAGGTTGATACAGACCGCATGCGTGCGCTTCTTTTGGCCTCTGGTTTTGGTGAAGTTGCAGATCCTGAATCAGCAGACGTTGCAATTATCAACACCTGTTCTTTCTTGGCTTCCGCAACAGAGGAGTCTATTGAGACTACGCTTGAAATTGCTGAAGACGCTTCCGAGGGAGTGCGTAAGCTGCCCATTATTATGTGTGGCTGCGTTCCATCTCGATATGGTGCAGAGCTTAACGAGCAGCTCCCTGAAGTTGCTGCGTTTGTGCCCGCAGATCAAGAAGATGGCATTGTCAGCATTGTTGCAGACGTTCTGAATATCCCTGAGCCTACCCAGTCTATTGTTGCTGCCCATGGAATGCTGCGCACCATTGATGGTGCCAGTGCATTTGTGAAGATTTCTGAGGGTTGTGATAGATTCTGCGCCTTCTGCGCCATTCCATACATTCGTGGCCACTATTACTCAAGGCCTGCTGAAGAGATTCTTCAAGAGGTACATGAGCTGATGGAAGGCGGTGTTCGTGAGGTTATTCTGATTGGCCAGGACACCGGTATTTGGGGCTCGGATATGCCTGACACAGAAGATGGTCAGACGCCAACGCTAGCCAAGCTTATGCAGCAGGTTGCTGAGGTAGTCCGTCCTTATAAGGGATGGATTCGCGTTTTGTATCTGCAGCCAGAAGGTATGACCGATGAGCTCATCAGCGCCATTCGCGATACACCTGAGGTTCTGCCTTACATTGATATTCCAATTCAGCACTGCAACGAGCGCATTCTTAAGCGTATGGGTCGTTCTGGCTCTACGCAGGAACTTCGTGAGCTTTTTGATCGTCTCAGAACAGAGATTCCTGGCATGGTGCTTCGTACTACGGGAATGTGCGGCTTCCCAGGCGAGACTGATGACGAATCAGATGAGCTCTATGATTTTATTCAGGAGCAGGAGTTTGATTACACCTCCGTCTTTACCTATTCACCAGAAGAGGGAACTCTTGGTGCAAAGATGTCTGATCAGGTTCCAGATGAGATAAAGATTGAGCGCACTCAGCGCCTGCTTGACCTTGTTGAACAGCTTGGTTTTGCGGCAACCGCCCGTCACGTTGGCGAGCGCTGCGAGGTCATTATTGACGGAATTGAAGAGTCTGACGAGGGTACTGAACTTATCGGCCACACATGGTTCCAGGCTCCAGACTGTGATGGCGCTGTCCACATTGCAGAGGGAGAGGCTGCAGTTGGAGATATTGTCCTTTGTGACCTGGTAGATTCGTTCTGCTATGAAATGATTGGCGAGATTGTAGACACTACAGACGCACAGTCTGGCGAGAAAACCGTTTAGTTGGGGATAGGTCATGTCATCAAAGACAATTTGGACACCTGCAAATATTGTTACCTGTGCTCGAGTAGTCCTAGTGCCTTTTTGGCTTCTTTCTGCACAGCTTCTAGGCGTATCGCTGGCAGATTCTCTAGCAACACCTGGTTTTAAATTTGGAGCTTTTCTCGTCTTTATTGGTTATGTTGTCATTTCATTAACTGATAAGCTTGATGGTTACCTTGCTCGTAGTAGAAATGAAGTTACTACTTTTGGCAAGTTCTTAGACCCAATTGCCGATAAACTTGCTGTTGTTGTAGCTCTTTTTGTACTTCTAGAGTGGCATATGGTTTCTCCTTGGGTACTCTTAGTGATTGTTGCACGTGAGTTTTTGGTATCGGGCCTTAGGATGGTTGTTGCTTCAAAGGGAGTTGTTATCGCAGCTTCAGATTTGGGCAAGTGGAAGACCGCAACAACTATGGCCGCTATCTGTGGTCTACTCTTTTTGCCTAGTATTCCTGGTGGAATGATTCAGGATGTTTTGCTCTTTATCTTTAACGCATCTATGTGGGTTGCAGTAGTTCTAACGGCCTGGTCAGGAATTGACTACTTTGTAAAGTCTTGGCAATACATTGCTGAAGTTTAACAAGATGGCGTCTCTTCGAGGCGCCATTTTTGTATAAGATAAGTTCATGTGCAGGTAAAACGGTCTTCTACTGAATGAAAAGTTGTGATTCAAATGTTTTCATCTGAAGTTCTTTCAGAAGCTCAACAGGTTGTTACAGAGGCTCTTGCAGCTGGTCTTACCGTAGCTTCCGCTGAGTCTTGTACAGGAGGACTTGTTGCAGGCGCTCTTACAGCCATCTCTGGATCATCAAGCGTGCTTAAAGGCTCTGTTGTGAGCTATACCATTGAGATTAAGCAAAAGGTGCTAGGCGTATCAAAAGATATTTTTGATGAACCGTCCCTTGGTGCTGTTTCTGAGCCCTGTGCAGCGCAGATGGCTTCAGGCGTTAGAGACGTTATTGGCTCAGATATTGCAGTTTCCGTTACAGGAATAGCTGGTCCAACAGGAGAAGAGCCTGGTAAACCAGTTGGAACGGTTTGGTTTGGTATTAACAGCAAAAACTTTACCCATACGGTCTGTAAACATTTTTCTGGTAATAGAGAACAAGTGCGAGAAGCAGCTGTTTTGCAGGCTTTGCAACTAATTCATGAAGCAATTGTGAAGGCTTAAAATCCAATTTTAATAGGGAAGCTCAAAACTAGTTTGTTTTGAGCTTCTTATTTTTTACGATTATGCAGGACTTATACAGTTAAATTTGTAATAAAAAAAGAATTTTGCTGCTCAAGAGCGGAAAAATAGAGGTAAGAATTCAGACAAATTCCCTCTATAGAGTATATGTTTGACGTTGACATAGAACGTCTGTTCTTATATTATTTTAGTAACAAAAAGAGCAAGGAGTACCCATGGCTAAAAAGTCAGTTTCAAAAGAGATTAAAGCTCGTACTACTGGTGATGAGAGAGATGAGGTTATCTCTTCAACCACTGCAGAGATTGAGAAGAAATTTGGTGCAGGTGCTATTATGCGTTTAGGTGAGGGTGGTCCTGCCTTTGATATCCAAGCTATTCCAACTGGCTCACTTGCTCTTGATGCAGCATTGGGTATTGGCGGTGTTCCTCGTGGTCGTATCGTAGAGATTTATGGCCCAGAGTCCTCTGGTAAAACAACTCTTTCACTTGAAATTCTTGCAGAAGCTCAGGCACTCGGTGGTGTTGTTGCCTTTATTGACGCAGAGCACGCGCTAGACCCAGGCTATGCAGCTCGTATTGGCGTTGATATTGACGACGTTTTAATTTCTCAGCCAGATACTGGTGAGCAGGCTTTAGAGATTTGTGACATGCTTGTCCGCTCAGGCGCCATTGATGTAGTAGTTGTAGACTCCGTTGCTGCTCTTGTTCCTCGCGCAGAGATTGAGGGAGAAATCGGTGATTCTAGTGTTGGTCTTCAGGCTCGTCTCATGAGTCAAGCTCTCCGTAAGTTAGCTGGCTCTCTTTCAAAGTCTAATACGCTCTGTATTTTCATTAACCAACTTAGAGAGAAGATTGGCGTTATGTTTGGAAGCCCAGAGACCACTTCTGGTGGTAGGGCTCTTAAGTTCTTCTCCACTGTTCGTATGGATATTCGCCGTGTTGACAGTATTAAGGTCAACGGAGAAAACGTTGGAAACCGTGTTCGCGTTAAGGTTGTAAAGAACAAGGTTGCTCCACCTTTTAAGGTTGCTGAGTTTGACATTATGTACGGTCAAGGCATCTCCAAAGAGGGCTCCATTCTTGATATGGCTGTTGATTTTGAGATTGTTAACAAGTCTGGAGCTTGGTTTACCTATGAAGGTGAACGTCTTGGCCAGGGTAGAGAAGCAGCTAAATCTTTCCTTACTGCCAATCCAGATCTTATGGAAGAAATTGATCACAAAGTACGAGTTGCCTGTGGTCTTGTATTTGATGAAGATTCTGAAGTTGGTACTCCAGTTGCAACGGAAGATTCTGCTGAATAATGTCAGATATTTCTTGGACAGTTGAGCTGCCAAAAAAGAAACAAACAGTTTTAGGCCAGGCAAAGCCTAAGGCAAAGATAATTTTAGAAACTGAAGTTGGAGGGACGGAGGAACTCTTTATCCCTCCAACAGTAGCTCGATTTCTTAAGAGTAAAGAGAAAGAGGGTGTTTTTGCTCCTTCCTCTCGTAATGAGTTTCTGTATGAGTTAAAAGAGATTTCAACGCAGTGCATTAAAGCTCGTATTGAGGCTTTGATTGTAAAAAGGGATTACTCTACAGCTGAGCTTCAGAAAAAGCTCATGCTTGATGGTTATCAGAAGAATGTAAGAGATCCTGCAGTGCAGAGGGCTGTTGAAGTTGGTTTGATTAATGACAGTCGTTTTGCAGACGTCTATATACGTTCTAAGATTTCGCAAGGCTGGGGTCCTCTAAAAATTAAAACTGAAATTTCTAAAAAGGGAATTGAAGTTGAGACACTCCCCGGATGGCCTGACGCATTTTTTTCTGACGTGGATGAATTTGAAGTTGCGTATTCTTTGGCTCAGAGAAAACACTTGTCGGGAAAAAATGATTATGAGAAGCTTGTCAGATTTCTTGCAACAAAGGGATATTCATTTTCTATAGCTTCATCAGTTGCTAAAAAGATTTTGGACAAGAACGCCACATCTGAGTGATTACCTTTCCGTAGTTGATAAGTCTGTTGTATTAGTGTGCTTTACTTTTCCTACCTGCTATTTATTGACAAAAGTTACAATGCTCTATACGATAAATATGCCGTGAATAGGCTCATTTCCGCTGGGCAACCAGCGTCACGTATACAGTAGGTATCTCATACACTTGATCTATCTCTGCATGTGGCATGACCAGCCAATGAATCCTGATCATGGCGGGTTCTTTAGATACTGTTGTGTCTAAAGTCTCCTGAACACTTTTGTAATTGCCATTTGAGGAGTAGGTATGGAATTAGCAGCAGTAGGCATTGTTTGCCTTCTTGTGGGAGTAGGCCTTGCATACGGCGTACTCTCTAACATTAGTAATTCAAAGATTAAAACTGCAGAGCAGCAGTTAAAAGATGCTCAGACTAATGCAGATCGCATTGCTTCTGATGCAGCTCGCCAGGCAGAAACAGTTAAAAAAGAAGCTGTTCTTGAGGCTAAAGAAGAAGTTCTTCAGCTTAAGCAGGCTGCAGAGGCAGATGAGAAAAAGCGTAAGAGTGAGCTTCGCAGCATGGAGAATCGTATTCTTCAGCGTGAAGAGTCTCTTGATCACCGTACTGATGCACTAGAGAAGCGTGAGCATCAGCTCTCCAACCTTCAGGGCCAGCTTGATCGTCGTAAGAACGATTTGGATTCTCTTGTTTCCCAGCAGTCTCAAGAGCTTGAGCGCATTGCAGCTCTTACAAAAGATGAGGCTCATGATGAGCTTCTCGCTCGAGTCCGTTCTGAAAGTGTTCGCGATGAGGCTATTATTCTTCGTGAGTCTGAGCAGCGCGTTCGTGCACAAGCAGATAAAACTGCACGTGAGATTATTTCTACCGCTATTCAGCGTGTTGCTGCTGATCAGGCTTCTGAAATTACAGTAACTTCTGTCCATATTCCATCTGATGATCTAAAGGGTAGGATTATTGGACGTGAGGGTAGAAACATTCGTACCTTCGAGCAGGTATCTGGTGTTTCTCTTGTTATTGATGACACTCCAGAGACTGTAGTTCTTTCAAGTTTTGATCCAGTCCGTCGTGAGACCGCTCGTGTTGCACTTGAGAACCTCATTGCAGACGGTCGTATTCATCCAGCACGTATCGAGGAGCTCTATAAGAAGGCTGAAGCCCTTGTTAACGAGCGTGTTCTTGAAGCTGGTGAACAGGCCGCATTTGATTGTGGCATTCACGATCTTCATCCAGAGATCGTAAAGACTCTTGGTAAGCTTCGCTACCGTACTTCTTATGGTCAGAACGTTCTTGCACACTCTGTCCAGGTTGCAGTGCTTTGTGGCATTATGGCTGAAGAGCTTGGTCTTGAGCCTGCTCCAGCTAAGCGCGCTGGTCTGCTCCATGACCTTGGTAAAGCAATTGACCATGAGGTTGAGGGTCCACACGCTGTAATTGGTGCAGATCTTGCTCGTCGTTATGGTGAGCGCCCAGAGATTGTTCATGCCATTGAGGCTCACCACGCAGATATTGAGCCAAACACTGTTCTTGACATGCTTGTTATGGCTGCAGACGCTATTTCTGCTGCACGTCCTGGTGCTCGTCGTGAGTCCGCAGAGAACTACATCAAGCGCCTTGAGAAGCTCGAGGCTATCTCTAATGCACACGAGGGTGTTGAGCGTACTTACGCAATGCAGGCTGGCCGTGAGCTTCACGTAATGGTTGAGCCTCAGATGATTAGCGATTCTGAGGCAACTGTTCTTGCTCACGATATTGCTAAGCAAATTGAGGATGAGATGGAATATCCAGGACAGGTTCGCGTTGTTGTTATTCGCGAGTCTCGTGCTGTGGACGTTGCTAAGTAATTTATGGCAGCCACTTCTACTGACTTAACAGGTTTTGTCGCCTCCATGGGAGGTGAACGCGCACTCCGTGTCGAGGAATCTCTCGGCGCGGGGTACGTTCGTTTACGCGTAGCAGAAGCAGAGCGTAGACAGGCAAAGCACGATATCCGCTCGGTAGAAGATATTGTTATTGAACTCTTACGTAATTCTCGCGATGCTGGTGCTCGTCATATTTATGTTGCAACGTCAAAAGAAGGCGCGCTCAGAACCATCACTATACTTGATGATGGTCAGGGCATTCCAAAAGACATGCAGGAGAAAATCTTTGAAGCTCGTGTAACTTCAAAGCTTGAGAGCATGCATATGGATCGTTGGGGAATCCATGGTCGAGGAATGGCTCTCTATTCCATCAAAGAAAATTGTGAATCAGCCCAGGTTGTGGCTTCGGCTCCGGGACTTGGCTCTGTTTTTCAGATTGTGGTAGACACTACTAAAATTTCTGAGCGAGTAGACCAGTCTACTTGGCCAATCTGTGGTTTGAATGAGGATGGACTCAAAACAACCGTTAAAGGTCCTCATAATATTATTCGTACTTGCTGTGACTTTGCTCTTGAGGTCAAAGGCTCGTGCGAGGTAATGCTGGGTTCTGCTGCAGAGATTGCAGCTACTGCTCGTCGTAGAATTGCTCAGACGCTTGATATTGCTGACCTGCTGTTTGTAGAAGGCTTTGAAAACGTTCCTGTCCTTGAGCGCTTCAGGGCTGCAGCGGATGTAACAGAGCTTTCTGAGGTTTGTAAGTCTCTTGGTCTTTCAATGTCAGATAGAACTGTTCATAGAATTATTGCTGAGCAGATTAAACCTTTGCGTAGTGTGTATGCGCAGGTCAGTCATTCTACTGAACCTGAAGGGGTTTCTCGCGAAATTGATCTGATGAAAGATCACCGAGGCCTCAAGATGAGTAAAGCTGATATCAGCAGTTTTTCTCGAAAAATGGAGCAGAGTTTTGCTGAGTTGTCCGAGAAATACTACGTTTCTTTGAAGGCTGAGCCTCGTGTTCGTGTAAGTAAAAACAAAATTGTTGTGACTTTTGATATTGAGTCGCAAGAGTAGAACAAACGCACAATAATTGGAGCACTCATGGGTTTGCTTAAAGTTTCAAGTAAGTCTTCACCAGCTTCTGTAGCAGGAGCTATTGCGGGACTGGTTAAAGATAATGAGCCTGTTATGCTCCAGTGCATTGGTGCGGGTGCAGTCAACCAGGGCATCAAAGCTATAGCTATTGCCCGTGGCTTCTTGATTCCTTGCGGTCTGGACATTACCTGTGCTCCAACGTTTTCTGATATTGAAATTGCAGGGGAGAGTAGAACTGCAATTAAAATTGCCATTTATGTCCACACCCTGTCTGCCCCTGATACGCAGACGTCAGCTGTTAGTTCCACTGAGTATAACGAGGTACTTTAAGAATGATTGAAAATTCCGAGCTCGTAGGAAAAACATATCACATCAAAACTTTTGGCTGCCAGATGAATCTGCACGATACAGAGCGTGTCTCTGGTCTACTTGAGGCTTGCGGCTGCAATGAGGTTTCAGATACCGACGACGCAGACATCGTCATCTTTATGACCTGCAGTGTTCGCGAGAACGCTGATCAGCGTCTCTACGGCCAGGCTTCTGCAATGGTCAGTGCTCCAACGCCTCCATCAGGCAAGCGCGTGGTTGCCATTGGCGGCTGTATTGCGCAGCGTGATGGCGAGAAGCTTCGCGAAAAAGTCCCAGCTGTTGACGTCGTGTTTGGCACAAGTGCTCTAGCAAGCTTGCCAGCACTTCTCACCAGCGCATTTAGGGGCGAGAATGACCGTGTAGCCGTAGATACTTCTGAGGAGGGCAAAGGCTTCTCCACAGATTTGCCAAGTAACCGTGCTCAGCAGTATCACGCTTGGGTGCCCATTATGACCGGCTGCAACAATTTCTGCACATATTGTATTGTTCCTTACGTTCGCGGTCGTGAGCGCAGTCGTACTTTTGAGGCTGTTATTGGTGAGTGCGAGCGTCTTGTCGCAGATGGCGTTCGTGAGATTACCCTTCTTGGTCAAAACGTTAACTCGTATGGTCGTGATCTCTATGGTAAGCCTCGTTTTGCAGAGCTTTTGCATGCTGTGGGTCAGACGGGCGTTGAGCGTATTCGTTTTACCTCTTCAAATCCAAAAGATCTTACTGATGAGACTATTGCGGCTATGAAAGAAACACCAGCTGTCATGCCTCATCTTCATCTTGCGGTTCAAAGTGGATCTACACGAGTTCTCAAGAAGATGAACCGCAGTTATACGCGAGAAGAGTACTTGGATGTGGTTTCTCGCCTTCGCGCAGCTATTCCAGGACTGGCGCTTTCAACTGACATTATCGTTGGCTTCCCTGGAGAGACTGAGGAAGACTTTGAGGATACGCTTTCTTTGGTTAAAGAAGCTAGCTACTCTTCTGCGTATACCTTCATTTACTCTAAGCGTCCAGGCACTCCTGCAGCAAAATACGAAGACAACACGCCTCACGAGGTCATCCAGGAGCGCTTTGATAGGCTTGCAGAGCTTGTGGCTCAGCAGGCGCATGACGCTAACCAGATAGACTTGAATACTACGCAGGCAGTTCTTGTTGAGGGAACTTCCAAACGTGATGATACCGTTATGGTGGGACATAGCGAGAAGAACCAAACAGTTCACTTCAATCTGCCAGAAGGTTACACGCCAGAAGATCTTATCGGCAAAATTGTTGATGTTCATATTGATGAGGCTCGTACCTGGTATTTGCGCGGAACCATGGAGTCTGATCCTCGATGAGCTCCCATGGCTCGGTTATCTGCATTGTAGGTCCCACGGCTTCGGGCAAAAGCTCCTTGTCTGAGCTGGTAGCTAAGAAGCTTGAGACCTCTGTCATTTCTGTTGACGCAATGCAGGTTTATCGTGGCATGGATATTGGCACTGCTAAAACTCCTGTTGAGGAGCGAGAAGTTCCTCTTCTAATGGTAGATTGTGCCAACATTTCAAAAGAATATTCTGTCCAGATGTTTCAGACGGCAGCCCGTGAAGAAGCTCATAAGCTTATTAAAGCTGGTAAAACACCTGTATTCTGTGGCGGAACGGGTCTTTATCTTGATTCGATTATCGACCAGATGGAGTTTCCCTCAGGGTCAATCGAGTCTCCTGTAAGAACTCGTTATGAAAAGCTTGCTCAAGAGCTTGGTGCTGAGGGCCTGCACGAATTTCTCGCCACAAAAGACGCAGCAAGTGCAGAGTTTATCCATCCAAATAACGTACGACGCGTTGTAAGGGCTTTAGAGCTCTTGGAAGAGGGCAAGTCGTATGCAACTCATCATGAGGACCTAAAGGCTCACATACCGTACTTTGACGCCCAGATATGGGGTCTTACGATGGACCGTCAGCGCCTTTATGAGCGAATAAACCTTCGAGTTGATCTTATGTTTGAGCAAGGGCTTGTTGAAGAGGTCCAAGCGCTTATTGAGTCCGGTCTCTCTGAAAATTGCACGGCTGGCCAGGCAATTGGCTACAAAGAGTTCTTTGCATATTTTGCTGGTGAACAGTCGCTTGAACAAACGCGTGAGCTTATTAAACAGCACACTAGGCAGTATGCAAAACGACAGATTTCTTGGCTTAAACGCGACGGTCGAGTCAGGTGGCTTGATATGGATCGGCTTACGCCCAACGATGCACTTAAACTGATTCTTGCGCAGCATGCTGACGTACAATGCCAGTAGGACACATCAAAAACTAACGTATTTACCTTGTCTTAGATGGGGAGTCTATGGGTCGTTTTGTTCCATTTTCTACAGCTCCTAAAGTTGAACGAGCAATTCTTGTAGGCGTTGATTGCGGTAAAAGCGATTGGTCGCTTGAAGAATCAATGGACGAGCTTGAGCGTCTGACGCAAACTGACGGCGCTGAAGTCTTTATGCGTCTTACGCAAAAACTTGATGCACCTATCCCTAAAACTTTCATTGGCAAAGGTAAAACCGAGGAACTTGTTTCTCTGGTAAGAAACACTAATACTGACGTTGTCATCTTTGATGATGAGCTCACGCCTTCTCAGCAATCTAATTTAGAAAAATTACTTGGCGAGCCTGTTAAAGTCATTGACCGTACAGCGCTCATTCTTGATATTTTTGGTATTCACGCGCGCACCAAAGAAGGAAGACTGCAGGTACAGCTTGCACAGCTTCAGTACGTACTTCCAAGACTTCGTGGCATGTGGAGTCACTTGGTAGGCGAGCAAACTCGTGGTGGCATTGGTAGCCGATTTGGCCAGGGCGAAAGCCAGCTTGAGGTTGACCGTCGTCTTATTAGAAAGCGCATTTCAACCTTAAAAAATGAGCTCAAGCAGCTCAGCCAAAGGCGAGAAGTTCAGTCAAAGTCCAGGTGGAACTCTGGCACGTTTAGTGTCTCACTTGTTGGTTATACTAATGCTGGTAAGTCAACACTTCTAAATCAACTCACAGGTGCGGATGTATACGCAAAAGATGAGCTCTTTGCAACTCTTGATTTAACCACCAGAGCGCTTTCTCTTGATGAAGGCAGAAAGATTGTTCTTACCGACACTGTTGGATTTATTCAAAAGCTCCCAACTAATTTGATTGAGTCTTTTAAATCTACCTTGGTAGAGGCTCAAGAAGCTGATCTTCTTCTGCTAGTTGCTGATGCAACTGATAAAAACCTTTCAAAAGAAATAGCAGTTGTTCGTAGTATTTTGAAAGATATTGAGGCCGATAAAAGCGATCAGATTCTTGTATTAAATAAGGTAGACCTACTTGATGACCAAGAGCTTCAAATGCTCAAAGCGCTCTATCCAGAAGCCGTGTTTATGTCTGCTCAGGAAGGTACAGGCATTAACGGTCTTCTTCACAAGATTCAAGAAATAGCTAGCGCCGGCGACAAGGTGGTTAGCGCACTTATTCCGTTTAACAAAGGCGCTCTTGTTAAGTCTGTTCACGAGAGGTGTCAGCTTTTGCACGAGCAATACGTTGCTGAAGGTCTTTTACTGTCAGTTAAAGCCGACGCGTATATGCAGGCACTCTTAGAGCCATATGTGGTGTCAGAAGATGATATTCTGACTGACAAATAATGCAACAAGCAGCAAAATTGGTTGATGCAAAATGTAAATGAGAAGTGAATGTCTTCCCATTTCTGTTATTAAGGGAAGGGAAAACCTTTTCATCCAGTTTGGATATCCTGTTTCTTTAAACTGTCTGTTAAAAGAAGCGCCACTTAAATACAAGAACAAATAGGGGAGTAATGGGTAGTAATCTCCTGATGAAAAAGATGGAGAAGGAAATCCAGCCCAGGCTAAATATGGTGTTTGGTATAACTCTTTAGGTAACGAGAAAACCATGTTGCCTATACCAATATGTCCACTAGAAATTGGAATGCAAACAACAAAAATTAAAAACAAAAGAACTGACGCTGCATATCCTTTTGGTGGAACAGCAAAACGTGAAATAAGAGCTTCTACCAAGGTGCATGAGGCCATACAAAAGAAGATTCCAAACGTGATGGGGGTATCAACTTTTGCAAAGGTGGTTGCTGCAAATATTGCTAAGGCCACAAGGCCATAAACTCCTGCACGCTTAAAAGAGTCTTTAGAAAAGGCGCACATACAACCAGCAATAAAAATAAAAGGATATGAGATTGATGGTATCCAGATTTGCAGAAGCAGAGGTGTAAACCAGGTAAGCTTAACGTGCGAGATAAAGAACAAGTCATAGGTAAAGTGAAACAGAATCATTGAAACTACCGAGATACCTCGTATAGTGTCAAAAAACGTTATTCTCCCTTTTGTTTGTTCTAACACTGCACCCATAGTATGACTAAGAGATTGATCTAATAAGTGCAGTAACCCTACCTAAAATGACAGGATTCTGTACGTAGATTGGCTCCATAAAGTCATTTTCTGGTTGAAGACGAATGCGATCGTTTTCTCTGTAGAACGTTTTAACTGTTGCAGAGTCATCAATAAGAGCAACAACAATTTCTCCATCATGGGCATCTTGCTGCTCTTTTACAACAATATAATCGCCGTCAAAAATACCAGCATTGATCATTGATTCTCCGCGAACACGGAGAATGAAAGAACTTGAATCCCCAACAATGCTAGTTGGAAGAGATAGAGATTCTTCTACGTTTTGCTCAGCAAGAATAGGAGTACCAGCAGCAACACGTCCTACAAGAGGAAGGCTAATCACATTATTAGCTATGTCTTGAGTAACGGGGGCAAGCTTTGCTGTATCAGAAGTGTTAGAAGCCTGAGGAACAATTTTCATAGTACGAGGCTTTTTTGGGTCTCTATCAATTAGTCCAAACTGCTCAAGAACTTTTAAATGCATGTGGACAGTTGAAGGAGACGCAAGATTAACAGCAGCGCCAATCTCTCTTACTGAAGGGGGGTAGCCATGTTGATCTGTGTAAGAACAGATGTATTCATAAATTGCTGCCTGACGCTTGCTGAGTTTGCCCTTTGGCATATGAGCCTCCTTTTTCTTTTTAATAATAATACACGTGTTCTAAAAAATAATCAAACGAATGTTCTATTTTTTCTTGACACGAACAAACGTACTAAATATTATTAGTACAAACGTTCGGACATGACTTTTTGTCCGGTGTATTAGATATAACTAGTTCCGTAAAAACTATTACGGAAGGAAATGATATGAGGCATATGTATCAGTCAAAGATGTATCAGGTTAGCGGAACTTCAGCTCTTGCTTCTTATAAGCCTGCATTTAAGGTAATAAACGGCGGAGCAAAGAAGGAATCTGTTGCACCTCAGCGTGAGGAAGTTTCTTACGTTAAGGCGCTGACAAATAAAGAAGCTATTATTGCTGGCCTTATTATTACAGTATCGTTTGTTTTGATGTTTGCGGTTTCTTTTCTTCGCACAACTACTCTCAATTCATTTGCTACATCTGTAATGAATAGCGCTTCACAAACAATTACCGTTCATAGCAATGACACTCTGTGGTCAATTGCAGAGAGCAATCCTATTGAAGGCGTCTCTACAGAGCAACAAGTAAGCTGGATTAGAGAAAAAAATAATCTTGATTCTTCTCTTTTAAGAATTGGACAAACTCTAGAGATTCCTTCTGTATCTAAATAGTAAATATTTATGTAAATTTCTCTCGGAATTCTGTGTTGATAACACTTAATACCTGCATAAAATGGTATCTTCCTTTTATACGAAAAAAAGGGGATTCCATGCGTTGTCCAAAATGCGGTCACGAAGAGTCAAAGGTTATTGATTCTCGCTCATCCGAGAATAACGATGCCATTAGAAGGCGTCGCGAGTGCATGTCCTGTAAGTTTCGTTTTACAACCTATGAGCGCTTAGAAGAGATTCCTATCACCGTTGTGAAAAAAGACGGTCACAAGGAGCCTTTTGATAGACAGAAGCTCATGAGAGGCCTTGTTGCTGCAACAGTAAAGAGAGATATCTCTGTTGCTTCTCTTGATCATTTTATTGATGGAATTGAGTCTCAGATTAGAGACAAAGGTCAATACGAGATTAAATCTGAAGACCTTGGAAGTATTGTGCTTAAAAACCTGGTTATGCTTGATAAAGTTGCATACATTAGGTTTGCTTCTGTTTATAGAGACTTTAAAGATGTAGATGAATTTAGCGCAGAATTAAGGAGCCTGAATTAATGAGCAATTTTGACATCCAGCTACCTATTAAACGCCTTGATCCTACCGTTGAACTTCCTTCGTATGCTTATACAGGAGACGCTGGATTAGACCTTAGAAGTGCTGAAGATGTTGATCTTGCCCCTTTTGAGCGCAAACTTATTTCTACTGGCTTAGCTATTGCGATTCCTGATGGATATGCAGGATTTGTTCAGCCAAGAAGTGGTCTTGCCCTTAAGAAGGGCCTTTCTATGGCAAATACTCCAGGTCTTATTGATGCTCATTATCGTGGAGAGCTTAAAGTTTGCGCCATTAATCTCGATAGTAAAGAAACTATTCATATTGAGCGCGGCGAGCGCATTGCACAGCTTGTAATTCAGCAAGTTCCAGTTGTACAGCTTGTTGAGGTTGATGAACTTGATCAGACTGATCGTGGTACTGGCGGATTTGGCTCAAGCGGCGTTCAATAATTTTTTCAATTTTGCAATAAGCGCTACAGCGCTTGCATAAAGAAAAAGTCTCTTTAGGAAGGAAGAGCTTAATGGAGAAGTTCTTTAAGGTAGCTGAGCGTGGCAGTAATCCCGCTCAAGAATTTAGGGCTGGAATTACAACATTCCTTGCAATGGCATACATCATTGCAGTAAACCCGGCTCTTCTCGCTGCTGCAGGAGTCCCAATTTCGGCAGCTATTACTGCTACCTGTCTTGGTGGTGGCATCATGACCATTTTGATGGGTCTGTTCTCTAACCGTCCACTTGCTTGTGCATCTGGTATGGGCGTAAACGCTGTTGTTGCATTCTCTCTCACTCCAATTACTGGTGGAGATTGGCACGCATCAATGGCAGTAATCTTTATTGAGGGCATTGCTATTCTTCTTTTAGTTCTTTGCGGCCTTCGTGAAGCTATCATGGACGCAATTCCTGTAAACCTACGCCACGCAATTTCAGTTGGTCTAGGTCTTTTTATTGCCATGATTGGCCTCAAGAACAGCGGTATTATCGTTGCAGATGAGTCCACACTTGTTGCGCTTGGCGATATATTCTCTCCAACCTTTATTGTTGGTGTAATTTCTATTGTTGCAACAGTTGTTCTTTACTCTGCTCGTGTTAAGGGTTCTCTGCTTATTGGTATTATTCTTGCAGTACTTGCTGGTATTCCTCTTGGTGTTACTGCAAGCCCTACAGGCATTGTTTCAGGTCTTGATTTTTCTACCTTTGGTGCACCATTCTTGACCGATGAAGCTGGTGTCATGGGTATTGTTAAGGCTCTAACAACTCCAGTTCTTCTTGTATTTGCATTCTCTCTGATGATGTCCGACTTCTTCGATACCATGGGTTCTGCTATGGCTATTGCTAAGCAAGGCGACTTCCTCACTGAGGATGGCAACGTTAAGGACATCAAGCAGATTCTTATTGTTGATTCTGCTGCTGCAGCTGCAGGTGGTCTCTTTGGTGCTTCTTCCATTACCACCTTTATTGAGTCTGCATCTGGTGCTGCCGATGGTGGCCGTACTGGTCTTTCTTCTATTTTCACCGGTCTGCTCTTCATTGCAGCAGCATTCATTGCACCTCTCATCTCTATTGTCAGCTCTGCAGCAACCTGTGGCGCTCTGGTCCTCGTTGGCTTCTTGATGATGTCTGAGGTTACTGAGATTGATTGGAATGATCTTCTCGAGGGCTTCCCAGCATTCATGGTTATCGCTGGTATTCCAATGACCTACTCAATCTCTGATGGCATTGGCTTTGGCTTTATTTTCTACGTTGTTGTTGCTCTTGTAACAGGTAACGTTAAGAAGGTTAAGCCTCTGATGTGGGTAGCAACGCTTGCATTTGTTGCTTACTTCATCATCGCTAACTAGTTTTAAATTACTAGGGGAGGCGCGTTCAAGATGGGGGTCTTGGCGCGCCTCTTTTTTCATGTATGAATAGATTGTGTACAATTTATTTTTAAGAAATAACTGATAATGATTGACACCAGTAGGGTATAACAAAGCCAGTTACGATTTATAAGATTGGAGCCAATCATGGCAGACGTTATTACTAAAGACCTTGTTATTGTTGGTGGCGGTCCTGCAGGACTTTCAGCAGCAATTTATGCAAAGCGCGCACTTCTCGATACCGTTGTTTTAGAGAAACAGGCTGTTGGTGGCCAGGTCATCACTACAACTGAGGTTGAGAATTACCCTGGCATGCCAAACACTGATGGCTTCACTATTA
The DNA here is from genome assembly GCA_937997345.1 of uncultured Atopobium sp. Taxonomy (GTDB): domain Bacteria; phylum Actinomycetota; class Coriobacteriia; order Coriobacteriales; family Atopobiaceae; genus Lancefieldella. The sequence continues at coordinate 162,327 of CALKTD010000009.1, forward strand.
CAGACACTCTTCAGAAGCAGGCTACAGACCTCGGTGCAGAGATTGTTATGGCTAATGTTCTTTCGATCGTTAAGAACCCAGAGACTAATCTCTTTGTGTTAGAGACCTCTGAAGGTACCTATCACGCAAAGGCTGTCATTGTTTCAGGTGGTGCTAATCCTCGTCATGCTGGATTTATCAACGAAGAGAAATTTACCGGTAAGGGTGTTTCTTACTGCGCTACTTGTGATGGTATGTTCTACCGTGGTAAGCAAGTATTTGTTATTGGTGGTGGTAATACCGCTGTGGAGGAGTCTCAGTTTTTAGCTCGTTTTGCTGACAAAGTAACTCTTATCGTTCGTAAAGATCACCTAAGAGCAAACGCTACCGCAATTAAACAGTTTGAGGAGAACCCTAAGACAGAGATTCGTTATCTAACCAGCATTACTGCAGTTGATGGTAATGATTTACTTACTTCCATCACCTTCCGCAACAACCAGACAGGAGAAGAGACTGCAGAGACCTTCGATGAGGGCAGCTTTGGTGTCTTTGTTTTGGTAGGTCGTGTACCTTCAACGGAGCTTTTAAAAGACCTTGTAGACCTTGACGAGCAAGGGTATGTCCTTGCTGATGAGCGTATGGCTACCAAAACACCCGGTCTCTTTACTGCAGGAGACCT
>CALKTD010000010.1 GCA_937997345.1 uncultured Atopobium sp.
AGTTTCTTTAACGTTTTCAGGCAAAATTTACAGATTCTTTGCAGAAATCAGGCGCGCATTCAGTACACAAGAAGCGCACTCCTGATGCGTCCTTCTCGCGAGAAACCCGGTGTACTCCAGAGCCATCTCGCTATGCAAGCCCCACCATACACGACAACAAAAACGCAGCTTGAACGTTTACTCAGCAGCAGGGTTGTCGGCGGGGGCGACGTGCATGTTGCCTTCGTTGCGGGCGATGTCCGCGAGAGTCTTGCTGTCCAGGAAGCTGGAGGTCATGCGACCAAGGTCTCGCCAGACATTGATGGTGGTGCAGGACTCCATCTGAGGGCAGAGCGTGGTGTTTGTGCAGCTCAGACAGCTGACGGGCGCAAGATTGCCCTCAGCCGCGCGAAGAATCTCACCCAGCGTGTAGTCTTCGGGTTTGCGCGTGAGGCGATAACCGCCGCCTTTTCCGCGCAGGCTCTCGACATAACCCGCCTTGTGCATCAGGGCAATGACCTGCTCAAGGTACTTGCGCGAGATGTTCTGGCGCTCGGAAACGTCGCCCAGCGAGACCCAGCCTTCGTGAACGGCCAGGTCAGCCATTGCGCGGAGTGCGTACATTCCCTTTGTAGAGAACATTCCGGCCACGGCTACTCGCCATCCTTGGCACGCTCGCTGTCGGCGTCGCCCTTGGTGCGCTTGCTATTGGCGCTGCCCGCGCTCTCGGCGCTGTTCTCGGTGGTAGAAGTACCTGCTGCAGTAGAACCGCTATTGTGAGCCTCGAGCATTTCTTCAAGCGTGTGCCACGCCAGCTCAGCGCATTTAACGCGTGCAGGCATGTGAGCGATGTCGTGCAGAATATTGGCGTCTTCTAATTTATCAAGCACAGCCTCGTCAGTCTCTTCTCCGCGAATCATACGTCCAAAGAGTTTGCAAAGCTCAATAGCTTCTTCTGGAGTACGGTCAATCATCAGGTCGCTCATGATGTCGGCCGAAGCCTGAGAAATTGCGCAACCACTACCAACAAAGGCAGCTTCTGCAATCTTTCCATCCTCAATGCGCACGGAAAAAGTCAGTTCATCGCCACAAGAAGGATTAACACCTGCGTGGGAGACTGTAGGATTGTCCATCTGATATTTATAATCAGGGTGAGAGACGTGGTCCATGAACTCAGCGTTATACAGGTCGTTTACTGCCACTTATTTCAGCTCCTTGTTTTGCTTAGTGTTGACCGCACTGCCAAAGATCTTCCAAACCTGGTTAAGACCCTCGATAAGCTGATCAATGTCGTGTTTATCGTTGTAGAATGCAACGGATGCGCGGCATGTGCTGGACTCATGCAGTTCAATCAGAAGCGGCTCAGCACAGTGATGACCAGCGCGAATGCAAACATTATTCATGTCAAGAATGCTCGAGACGTCGTGTGGATGAACGCCGCGTACGTTAAATGCCACAGCGCCCACGTGATTTTGTCCCAGCTTAGAGCCAACAATGTCAACAAAGTCCAGCGTGCATAGTTGCTGTACCAAGTACCTAGCGAGAAGTTCTTCTCGCTTCTCAATCTTTGCCATATCCAAGCCGTTGAGGTATTTGATAGCGGCGCCGGTAGCGTAGATACCTGCAGCATCCTGCGTGCCAGCCTCAAACTTCTCGGGTACAGGGGCCCAAACAGCGCTGGTCTCGGTGACGGAGTCAATCATCTCGCCGCCGGTAAGGAATGGTGGCATGGCATCAAGCAGCTCGGCGCGGCCCCAAAGCACGCCAATGCCCATAGGTCCACACATCTTGTGTGCCGAGAAGGCCAACAGGTCGCAGTCAAGATCGTGCACATCAATAGGGATGTGAGGCGCTGATTGCGCAGCGTCAACAACCATGTATGCACCCATAGTGTGTGCGCGCTTGGCGATGGCTTTGATGTCGTTGTGAGTGCCCAGCACGTTAGAGACATGCGTGACGGACACAATTTTGGCGCGTTCGGTAATCTTTGACGTAATCTCTTCGGGCGTAATTTGATACTGAGAGTTCATACGCAGATACACCAGGTTAGCGCCGGTAGCTTTACAAATCTGCTGCCATGGGATGATGTTAGAGTGGTGCTCCATAATGGAAATGACCACGTCATCGCCAGGTTTAAGTGCATAGCGGCCAAGGCTCGAAGCAACCAGATTAAGCGCCTCAGAAGTGTTGCGCGTAAAGATAATCTGCTGGCTTTCAGGCTTGCCGTTTTTATCGACAGCACCAATGAACTTTGCAATCAAAGCTCGAGCACCGTCAATAGCTGCGGTTGCTTCTACACTCCAACGATACAATCCGCGCAGAGCGTTTGCGTTCATTGTCTCGTAGAAGCGGGATTGTGCCTCAATGACCGTGCGAGGACGCTGAGAAGTAGCAGCACTGTCCAAGTAAGCTACCTCAGGGTTTGCGGCCAGCAGCGGAAAATCTGCCTTGTAGGGGTTATCGGTAATCTGAGCAACTTCTGCGTCGGTCATTACGCGACACCACCTTTGCTGGAGTTGGTCTTAGAGCTGGAGTCAGCCTCTGCATCTGCGTTGCCATCGCTACTAGTCACATCGTTGCCAGTTGCAGCATCGTCATAGTCGTGCGCAATCTCTGCGCCCAGCTCTGCTTCGCAACGCTCAACAGCCACACGGTGAGAAATCTCCTCAGGTGCGTTGATGATGGCGTCTTCAAAGAGAGCGCGTACAAACAGCTGCTCTGCAGCTTGGCGAGAAAGTCCTCGAGCTGCAAGATAATCAAGCTGCTCAGGAGAGACAGATCCGATAGTAGCACCGTGATTGCCAGCAACATCATCTTCATCGCAGAGAATAACAGGCATGGTCTTGTTGACAACGTCGTCGCCTAGAATCATGACTGTTTCAATCTCGTTACCCTGGGCATCCTTTGCACCACGAATAAGGTCGATGGTTGCGCGAAGAGTTTTTTTAGCTACCTCATTAAGAACACCAGACTCGGTGAGCTGCGCGCGAGTAGAGGTACCGCACATGCGTACCAGGTGATTGATATCAAGTGTTTCTTCATGAGTAGCGTGATAGCGATTGTTGAGATCAAGACGGGCTCGAGCACCAACTAGGTTAGCAGTGAGGCCAAGACCAATGGTTGATCCTCCCAAAGCGTACTGTTTAACATCAACAGTAGCATCCTGGTGAATTTCAAGTCCAACGCTCTCAAGGTGCTGCTGGTTTTCATTTACACCAAGCATCTCAATAAGGTGTAGCTTTGCACCAGCTTCAACAACAATGCGGGTGAGTGCTGCGCTTGTTGGGAGTACGTTGTTGCTAGAAGCATCTGTGCTCTTCTCACCTGCAAATGCAGCGACAACTACAATTGCCTCAGCGCCTTCGCGCACAATGATGCCGGTATTTGCACACTGGTTTTGAGCAGCAGAAACCGCAACAACAATAGGTTCTTCTCGCTTGGTATGAGCGGGAACATTGTAGAAATCAGATTTAAATACCTGAGACTCAACGTAATCAGTAACCTCTTGGCCCATTCCGCACTCAATGCGCTCAAAAAGACGAGGTAAATGCAGATACACTTTGCCTTCATCGGCATGATTGGGGACGGTAACTGACAAAGAGTTGGCGTGTAGACGGTTCCATGTCTGAGCTGCAGGAACATTGGCGCGATTAATCAAAACGTTATCCATTAGCCAATCGCTCCTTCCATCTCAAGTTTAATAAGGTTATTCATCTCAACGGCGTACTCCATAGGAAGCTCTTTTGAGACAGGGTTTGCAAATCCGTTTACTACCATGGTGCGGGCTTCGGCCTCAGAGCAACCGCGGCTCATCAAATACAAAACGGTGTCGTCAGAAATACGTCCAATAGTTGCCTCATGGCCAATCTGAGCAGTTGAATTGCGGACATCCATCTCTGGGATGGTGTCAGAACGGCTGATGTTGTCTAGCATCAGGGACTGACATGAGAATGCCACGCGAGCGTTTTCTGCCTTGCGACCAACGGTAACTGCGGAGCGGAAGGTATTGACGCCGCCATCTTTGGAGATGGATTTAGTGTCAACGTTTGCTGAGTTATTGGAGCCGTTAATAATCACCTTACAACCTGTATCCAGGTCCTGAGTAGCTCCTGCAAACGTAATACCAGTGAACTCGCAGTTAGAAGAATCTCCGTTCATGATGGTAGAAGGGTAGAGGTAGGAAACGTGGCTGCCAAAAGAGCCCGAGACCCACTCCATCTTTGCGTTACTGCCAATGATGGCGCGCTTGGTATTGAGGTTGTACATATTCTTGGACCAGTTTTCGATGGTCGAGTAACGCAGTCGAGCACCGTCTTTAACAAAGAGCTCAACAGCTCCAGCGTGAAGGTTTGCTGCGTAGTACTTAGGTGCAGAACAGCCCTCAATAAAGTGTAGATCAGCGCCTTCCTCAACAATAATAAGTGTGTGTTCAAACTGGCCAGCACCCTGGGCATTCAGCCTAAAGTAGCTCTGAAGAGGATAGTCCAGAGTGACATTTTTAGGAACATAAACAAAAGAACCGCCAGACCACACAGCATAGTGCAGTGCCGCAAACTTGTGGTCTGAAGGAGGAATTAGCTTGCCAAAGTATTCTTTAACAACAGGCTCCCACTGTGGATCGTGCAGAGCATCCTCAATAGTGGTGTAAATAACACCCTGTTCAGCAACTTCCTCACGCATGTTGTGATAGACAATCTCAGAATCGTACTGAGCACCAACACCAGCAAGGCTCTCTGCTTCTGCTTGTGGAATGCCCAGACGATCAAAGGTATCCCTAATATCCTCAGGTACATCGTCCCAGCTATTTGCCTGCTGAGTCTTTGGCGAGACATACGTGGAGATATGGTTCAAATCCAAACCTGCAATAGAAGGTCCCCAGTTGGTGGCCATCTGGCGCTGGTGATAGGTTTCCAGGGCCGACAACCTCATCTGGAGCATCCACTCGGGTTCTTCTTTTTTCTCGGAAATAGCACGCACAATTTCTGGCGTTAGGCCATCATCGTAGCGCTCGTAACCCTCTTCGGACTTGGTGAAGTCGTAGAGCGAGCGGTCTACGTCAGCGACCTCAGATCGCTTCTTCTCGCTCACTAGTTAGCACCACCCTCATCTGTTTGGTTCTCAAAATGTTCAAAACCCTCGCGATCAATTTGGTTGATGAGGTCTGCAGGACCGTCAGCTACCAGGTGACCCTTAACCATAACGTGAGTGCGGTCAATCTCAAGGCGCTCAAGAATGCGAGTGTTGTGAGTAATGATGAGAAGCGATCCGTCGCAGGTTTCACGATATGCCTGAATACCTTTTGAAACAACGGACAGTGCGTCAACATCCAGGCCAGAGTCAGTCTCGTCGAGAATGGCAAGCTTAGGCTGAAGCAACAGAAGCTGGAGCATCTCAACCTTTTTCTTCTCGCCACCAGAGAAGCCAACGTTAAGTTCACGCATCAAGAAGCCCTGGTCAAGCTCAAGCTGATCAGAAATCTGACCAACACGCTGACGGAACTGACGAGCGGTCATTTTAAGCTCGGGACGCATCTGAGTAATGGTACGCAGGAATGAATAAAGAGGAACACCAGGAACCTCAACAGGTGCCTGATAGGAAAGGAAGATACCTGCAAGAGAGCGCTTATCTGCAGCAAGCTCAGTTACATCTTCGCCGTTAAAGATAAGGGAACCATCTGTAATCTTATAGGTAGGGTCACCCATAATGACACGGCCAAGTGTTGATTTACCTGCGCCGTTAGGTCCCATCAGAACATGAGCCTGGCCGTTACCAATGCTCAAATCAATTGAATGCAGGATGGATTTCTCCTCGGTACCTGCGGAAATCCCGTTTACACGGAGTAGCTCAGTTGCCATAAATCTCTCTCCAAATATCTCTACGTGCAAGCACGTGATACGTTTGTGACTAGCAAGTTTGGGCAGCTCTAGGGCGAGCAAAACCTTGTGCTAATGCGGTTTTGTGGCAAAGACAAACGCCAATGTCACCGATGTTTTTGTTATACCCCAAAATCCGCTAATTCATACTAAATGGTAGGAATTAAAAAGCAACCCTCATATGAGTACTTTTTCACGTTTTCTAGAAAATAATCGAATTTTCCATAGGTTTCAAAAGTTATAAAAGCTTTTCTGTACCAGAGTTGTCTCTCACGGGTAAACTAGAAACATCTATGTTGCAACAAGGAGGATTCATGGGTCAGAGAATTCAAGGTACCGAAGATCTTTACGGCGGCTATATGCGCTCGTGGGAGCACATGCAAGATGTTGCCCGCCATTTGTTTGGTACTTACGGTTTTGACCGCATTGAGACTCCTGCACTTGAACAGGTAGATACCTTTGTTCACGGTATTGGTGAGTCAACTGATGTTGTACGCAAAGAGATGTTTCGCGTCTTTTCAGGCGCTCTGCTTGATGACTTGCTAGCTGCTGGTAATGAGTCCGGTCTTAAGCCTCGTCAGCGTATGGCCATGCGTCCTGAGGGAACTGCTGGTGTGGTTCGCGCTGCCGTTGAGCATAACTTTGTGCCACAGGGTGGAACGCCTGCAAAGCTTTGGTATGCCGAGGCAATGTTTAGAGGGGAGCGTCCTCAGAAGGGCCGTCTGCGTCAGTTTCACCAGGTAGGCGTTGAGTGGCTTGGAGCTTCTGATCCAGCTGCTGATGCAGAGTCCATCATCATGTTGGTGAAGTTTTACGAGCAGATGGGTTTCTCGCCAGCCAATATGAAGCTCATGATTAACTCTATGGGTGATGCGGAGTGCCGTCCTGCATATCGCGAGAAGGTCAAGCAGTTCATTCTTGATCATAAAGATCAGATGTGTGAGGACTGTCTTGAGCGTGCGGAGATTAATCCGCTACGTGCGTTTGACTGCAAAAATGAGAGTTGTCACGCGGTTATGAAAGATGCTCCACTGATTTCAGACAACCTGTGCGATGATTGCCGTGCTCATTATGAGCAGGTCAAAGCATATTTAGATGCTGCTGGTATTTCGTACGTTGAGGATCCAACGCTTGTCCGTGGCTTAGATTATTACACGCGTACTGTCTTTGAGGTAGAAATTCCAAACGCTGGTGTTGGCGCTATCGGCGGTGGCGGTCGTTACGACGGTCTTGTTGAGCTTGAAGGCGGAAAGCCAACCCCGGGCGTTGGTTTTGCCGTTGGTTTTGAACGCATCATGCTGGCACTGGAGGCTCTTGGTGTTTCGGCTGAACCTGCGGCTCCAAGCTGTGTCTATGTTGCTTGTGCAGGTGCTGAGCAGGCTCCTGTTGTATTTGATACTGTATTGGCGCTGCGTGAGGCAGGTATTAGATGTGAGGCTGATCGTACTGGTCGCTCGCTAAAAGCTCAGTTTAAGCAGGCAGATAAGATGGGCGCGGCACTTTGTGTGGTTATTGGTCCAGATGAGGTTGAAGCCGGTGTTGCAACCCTTCGTGATATGGAGTCTCACGAGCAGGTACAGGTACCTGCTGACCAGCTTGTTGCTGAGGTTAAAGCTCGCATTTAATTTTAATAAGTATAAATTTGATGAGAGGAGATCACGGTGTTGATCTCCTCATTTTTTATATGATGATATAGGTACTTTTTATAATAGAAATTATATAATACTTTTAATTAAAAGTACCTTTCGCCATATAAAATGAACCGTTGACGAATACTTTAGATTTTATTGACTAAAAAACTATATATATGTATATATATACATATATACGTCAGAATCCAAAGCAAGGTACGCTCTGTTATTGGAGGAGATATGAGGTTTAAGAAATTTCTTGTAACTGCTCTCTTAGGATGCCTACTTTGTTTTGGCGCTACCGCAACAGCATATGCATATACGGTTTATTACAAGGGTAGTGCGGTATTTTGGAATTATGGTCGTAATGCAGCAGCTTGGGGATTCTCTGATTGTAACTCTCAGAGCTATGAGCACTGTTCTTCAGTAAATGGATATTCTTCTGGGTGGAAGGATCCTGGTGTCCTCTCAACAGCGTGGGGATGGGTTGGTTCTAATACCCTTGAAGCATATTGGGATTGCAGAGGATAGCTTTTACTGAGGTGATATTTGATTCTTTATAAGGCAAAGATATGTTGTAGGTGAAGAAATGAAAAGAGCGTACCGCTTCATTGTTTCTATCATAGTTGTCTTAATTGCACTCTCTTCGTTTTTGGTGGGAAAAGGTTTTTTAGAAATTTTTATTTCTCGAGAATTTGATGCTTGGCTTTCTAATCAGCCGCAAATTTATACTTCACAGATGTCCAATGAGACAAAAGAAACGTTTGTGTCAGTTGTTAGATCTTACGCACAAACTCACAAGATGATTCTTATAACAAAAAAGACTGAATCAATTACTGAAGGACCTAGGATACTGACGGTTGGCGTGCTGTCTTCTCCAGGTAGTGAGGCTAACAGCTTTGATTCCTTTGATATTCTTGGCACACAAGTTATAAATAGGCAAAAAATCAATGAACTTCTAGGACATTCTCCAGAGTCATACCTTGGCTACGGAATGGATACCAATAATAAAGTTGGTGACTTACCATATGTTTTGGGTTCAGTTTATTTCAAATTAGATCAAATTACCCCCGGCTATAATTTGGGTAATTCTTGTGCTGTTCTAGGCCTTTCTCCTGGAGAATTTGATGAGCTAGTCAGTCAGATTTCAGAGGCTACTGGCTTACATAAAGAAAAATTTATTACTAATAATTCAGGATCAGCTGTTGAAATTGGACTGTTCTACTACGTTGCTGGGGTAACTTTTATAATCTTGAGTATTTCGTTTTGTTTACTGACGTATTACAACTCATTACAAGAATTAAAGAAACTTGGTGTCCACGTAATGCTCGGCTGGAGTAAAAGCGATTACGTTGTACATCATTATTTTTTCTATTGTGCTTTAGCAGCTGTTTTACTGCCATTAGCTCTTATTTGGACAATGGTTAATTGTTCCGGATTTAATATTACTGGCAGGTTTTTACTGTTTACGTTTACCACGGTACTGCCATCAATACTTGTAGTTGTGGTTTCGGTTCTAATTTCTGCTGCTCCACTTTTAACAATCCGACCTGTGGATGCAATTTTAGGAAGACTGTCGCAAAAGGGTCTGTACGTTCTAACGGCGATTATTTATGCGCTTTGTTGTGTGGTAGTTTTTGCTGGCTCAATTTATATGGATGCTCCAATAACTATGTATTCAAATTTACTATCCACTCAAGAAAATTGGTCTATATATAAAGATTGGTATATTGTTCGAAATCACGTTGTACAAGGTAATTTTTTCAACGGTAGACCAATGGATAAAAGTAAAGAATTATTTGATTGGTATAAAAACCATGAGCACGATAAAGGTGTCTATATTGCTCATGTAAATCACATAGGTGAAGCAACACTAAATGCTTATGGAATAAATTCTGCAATTTTGAAGCCATTTGATGTTCTGATTGCATCCCCTTCTTATCTAAAAGAAATTGGGGTAGCGTTAACTGATGAACAAGTTAAAAAAGCAGAGAATGGAACAAGGATTTATCTAGTTCCAAGATCGTACTCAGAAGAACAAAAATCTCTGTTGAGAGAGCTTGTATCTAGAAGCGACAAAATATTTGAGTCGGATATTGTCACGCCTTATATGCAAAATCCTTCATCTGAATTCATTGAATACGATGCTAGTGGGGGATTTTTTACCTGGTCAACAAGTATAGATAGCCCTTCTATAAGCACAAATATAGTAATCAAAGTAGTAACGTCAAATAATATGATTCCTAGTGAATCAGAGAGCTTAGTGGCTACTGGTCTTGATAATAGTTATATAAAATTGTCACCTGAAGCCGCTTCAAGTTTGCTAGATTCTAGTGGCATTGTAGAGCTATCTGATGACGGTTTTGGAACGCAATTTAGTTCGATAGAAAGCTTTATAAAGGACTATAGAAAATCTCTGCAGGAGCTCTTTCTCTTATTCGGTGTTGTAATTGTGCTTATGTTTGCAGCTATAACAGTTATTCAAATAAGCATGATTTCAATTGTTCAGAGATTAAATGAGAGAAAAATTGCTGTTGAATGCATGTTGGGATTTGGTATTTACAAGCAATACATAAATATTTTCCTCATAGTGAATCTCATTGCACTTGTTGGAACACTTTGCATGATTGTCATAGGCTCAACTCTTGGAATAATAATGGGCTGCTTGATGTTATTGATTTCCAATTTGACTATCAGCATTTCTGCAAATAGAAGCACTATGAAAATTGTTCTAGAGAATCTCTCTAAGGAGTAATTATGTATACGTTTCTAAAGGTAGATGCTCTTAACAAGTCATTTGGAAGCAACACAGTTCTTCATAACATTTCATTTGAAATACAGAGTGGAGAGTCAGTGGCTCTTGTGGGACCTTCTGGTTGCGGAAAATCAACGCTTCTCAACATCATTGGTCTTCTCGAGACCTTAGACTCAGGCATAATTAGCCTTGAAGGCAAAGCGTACCCTTCAATTAATAGTAAAAAAGCAACACTTATGAGGCGCACTGAGATTAATTATTTGTTCCAATCTTTTGCTCTCATTAATGACTGGAAAGTAAGCAAAAATCTCTTACTAGCGCTTCAATACATCAAGCTTTCAAAGCAGGAACAGGAACGTCTTATTAGAACTGCCTTGGAAAACTACGGGATTGGCGAGAAGTTCGATGCAGTTGTAAATGAGCTTTCTGGTGGAGAAAAGCAGAGAGTAGCAATTGCTCGAGCAATGATAAAGCCAGGTAATTTAATCCTTGCAGATGAACCAACTGGATCACTTGATAAGGCCATGGCTACTATTGTTATAGATAGTTTGCTAGACTCCGTTCACGCAAACCATAAAACGCTTCTTATGGTCACACATGACATGGGTATTGCCCAGCGTTGTGATCGAATTATTGAATTACCAAAGCATCAATAGAAGTATTAACGGCGTAAAACACGTCTAGCTTAGCAATGTGTATGAGAAGCGTTAAACAGTGTGGTCTTAGGCAACTTTAACGGCAGGAAGGCTCGCAGTTGCATTCGTTGTGTCTTCGTCCTGCACGCGAGGGCATGAGCAGCTGCGGACATCTTCAGAGGTAAGGCCAAGCCAACGGGCGCGATGACCATCAATCTTTGCTGGACGGCGATGGAGCCACAGAGAAATTCCCAGAGTCCAAAGAGGCAATAAATAGAGGAAACTTGCAGCTAAAAGACTCATAGAAGGCGCACCAATTGCAGAGAGTACCGAGATGTTTGAGATGGACCACGGAACCAGTGGAGCAAGGATTACAGCGCTATTCTCGATATCCAGAGCAAGTGCACTAGAGGAGTTCTCTGCGTTCTCACAAAGGTCATTTGTCAGCATAATTGCCAAGGTCTGGTTACAAGAAACCATTGAGGTGAACATGCTGGTAATTAAAACGCCAAAGAAGGGCGTGGAGCTATCGGAAAGATCAGCTACCAGCTGGCACATGCGGCGGAGCAGACCAGTTGTCTGGAAAAGGCCAGCATAGCTTGAAGAAATGGTGACAATCATCAAAACGTTTGTCATAGAGAAAATGCCGCCACCGTTGACCATGTTTGCTACGGTAGCACCTGGAGCACGAAGGCCAAAGAGTAGAATGATAGGCAGGTCCGCAAGAGGGACGCGCTGAATTGTGACGCACAGAATGCAGGCAAGTACCAGGCTAGATGTCATGGTAACAATGACATCAACCTTAAGAAGCGAGAAAACAATCACAAGAAGTGCTGGCGTAAGCGAAACCCAAGAAAGTCTAAATGCACGGCTTAAAAGACCGGTGATATCAGGAATGGTTCCCGTGTTTGCCATGAAGAAGTCCCAGGCTACGTAGATAACGCATGCCGCAATAAAAGGCACCACGCTGGTACGAAGCATACGGTTAATGTTCTTAGATAGATTGGTATCGGTAAGTTGTGAAACAAGAATTGCACTGGTAGACATAGGGGAGCAACGATCTCCAAAGTAGCTACCTGCAAGAACAGCACCACCAATAAAGAACTCGCTTGCTCCAATTGCCTTACCAATAGACATGCAGATGATTCCCATGGTTGCAGCAGTACCAAATGCGGTACCCAGAAGCATAGACATCATGGTGCAGAGCAAAAATGTTGCAAGAATAAAGATAGAAGGAGAAATAAGCGAAGCAGAAATGCTGACAATTTCTGGAATAGTTCCAGCTGCACGCCATGCAGCGCTCATAGCGCCTACAACAGCAAACAGCGCAATGATTGTTTTAACTTCCCAGACAGATTCAAAAGCTGCTAATAAAAGCTTTTTTGCGGAGATTTTACGAGAAAGTCCATAACCAAAAAAGAGAAAGAAACCAATGATCAGGATAGATGTAAGGGGAAAAGATAGGGCTGTGCCTACGATGAGTATCACCGCAAAAGCACTCAGTACTATTAGCTCTACCATGCATCCACTCCAAACGAATTTCTTATGTAAATAGAGTAGGTAATTAAAAAGTTGAAGTCCAACTGTTTTCAATGGTTATAATTACAAGTAATTTTTGTAATTCAGTGGGAGCAAAAATGAACTTTCAGACTATGGATTATTTTGTTGCCGTTGCGGAAGAAAAGAGTTTCACCAAGGCGGCTGAGCGTTTGAGTGTGACTCAGCAAACGCTCTCGGCAAATATTGCGGCAGCAGAAAAAGAACTTGGCTCTAAACTGCTGGAACGCACTGTTCCGCTGTCTCTAACGTTTGCAGGAGAAGAATTTTTGCATTATGCCCGTAGGTTCCAAGCTCAGCGTCGTGCAATGGATCAAGAATTTCTTGATATTGCAGGTAATGAACGAGGTCGTTTGCATGTTGGCGTCACCGCAACACGAGGCCACATCATCATGCCACGCTCTATTGCTGCTTTTCAAAAATTGCATCCAAATATCTCTATTGAGCTCGATGAGGGCGAAAACGATGAGCTAGTTGAGTGGTTATCTGAGGGCCAACTCGACTTGATTGTTGCAACGGTTAATTCTGCATCGTATGACTTAGTCATTCAAAAACTGTTTGACGAGAAGATCGTTCTAGTAGTTTCACAAGCGCTTCTTGAATCTTTATATGTAGATAATGTTGACTCGGTTGTCTCGCAAGTCAAGAGAACGGGAAAGCTCATGGCTTTAGAAGCTTGCCCTTTTCTAACGGTTGGTAAGCGAGACATTGCAGGTAGTTTTGCTCGCCATGCGTTTGCGGCATCTGGCATTTCTCCCACCATCAAGGTTATGTCTAGGAACTCCGAGACTCTTTTGGCCCTTGCTATGAGAGGGGTTGGCGCGTGCTTTTTGCCATCGGAGCTAGTTGCCTCTTCTTACTATGACTTTAAAACTTCTGGTCTTCATATTATTGAACTGGGAAAAGAGATGTCTTACTCGGTCAGTGTTGCTTGGCGACGCACCGATCACGTTTGGAGTGCTATTGAATCATTTGCTCAGGTTCTTTCTGAGCAGCGCTACGTTGTTAAGCGAAGTGAGTAGCATGGATGTTCTTCAAACCAACGGTAATCTTGAGTTTTTGTATCAGGATGATTATCTACTTGCTGTAAATAAACCAGCGGGAATGATTGTTCATGCAGATGGCACTAATGAGCCCGCTTTAACCGATTTAGTTTGCGAGAAACTCCGCATACTTGAGAGTTCAAACAAGATAGACCTTTCTCAGATCCAAGCACTGAATCGTCTTGACAAGGAGACAACAGGTATTGTGCTCTTCTCGCTTAAAAAAGAAACGCAGTCACAGTTTGATCAACTCATTACTTCTAAAGAACTCTCCAAAGAGTATTTGGCAGTTGTTAAAGGAGATTTTGGATTAAATAAACTGCTGATAGATAAGGCAATTGGAAAAGACCGACATGATGCTCAGAAGATGAGAATTTCCAATACAGGAAAACCTTCTCAAACGGAGGTACGTCTCATTAAAGTTGTGTCATCAGCGCAAGGTCAAACTCAAAGCTTGTTATTGGTCAATTTGCTGACAGGAAGAAAACATCAAATTAGAGTGCATCTCTCGTCACTTGGATTTCCTCTGGTAGGAGATGTGTTGTATGGAGGCATGTCTTCCCTGCAGCGCAGAACAAAAAAGAAGCATAGACCGCAGCCATTAATGCTGCATGCATATAGAGTTGGGTTTATTCATCCAGTCACGGGCACAAAAATTGTGATTAAAACGGATATTCCAGAGCGATTTTCTAATTTTGGTGTCCTTGAGAAGGACTTATAGTCCATACTTTGAGATAGCAATATATTTTCATTTTGTGCAATTTCGTTACCCAGACGTGCATAAAGTGAACGAGGAGGGGGAGAAATGCCTGGCACAATGCGAGGTGTATATACCAACCTGACTGAGATTCGCAGGAAGGTATTTAAAGAGGTTTCGACGCTTGCGTATGAAAAAGCAGACAAGAGCGTTGATGAAATTGCTCGTCAGATGGAAGAGCTACCTTATAAGATTATTCCTGGTGATATTGCAACTTACCGTGAGAGCGTCTTTTTGGAACGCGCGATTGTTGGTGAGCGTATTCGCATGACTATGGGTATGCCTATGCAGGGTGTAGACCAACCCGAGAATATCTCCGATGGCTTAGAAGAAGCTTCTCGACCAGAGGTTTATTATCAGCCACCTCTGATTAACATTGTCAAGTTTGCCTGCAACGCATGTGAAGACAATGTTTATCGCGTTACTAATGCCTGCCAGGGCTGCCTTGCACACCCTTGTCGAGAAATCTGTCCTAAAGAGGCAATTAGCTTTGTAGACAAAAAAGCATATATTGACCAGGAGAAGTGTATTCAGTGCGGTATGTGCTTCAAGGTTTGTCCGTACCAGGCAATCCACCATCACGTACGCCCTTGTGCTGCTGCTTGTGGTATGGATGCTATTGGCTCTGATGAGCACGGTCGAGCAGACATTGATTACGAGAAGTGTGTATCTTGTGGCCAGTGCCTAGTCAATTGCCCCTTTGGTGCAATTGCCGATAAGAGCCAGATTTTCCAGGTAATTCAGGCTATCAATGAAGGTTACACCGTTGTGCCAATTGTAGCTCCTTCGTTTGTTGGTCAGTTTGGAAAGGGTAGCGTTGGTCGTCTTCGTGAGGCATTCAAGGAGATGGGATTTGCCGAGGTAGAAGAGGTAGCAACTGGTGCTGACCTCTGTACCGTTCAGGAAGCAGAAGACTTTGTCAAAGAAGTTCCAGAGAAGCTTCCCTTTATGGGAACAAGCTGCTGTCCTTCTTGGTCTGCAATGGCTAAAAAAGAGCACCCAGAGCATGCTGATGCTATCTCTATGGCACTTACCCCAATGGTTCTGACTGCTCGTCTAGTGAGAAAGCAAAATCCAGAGTCCAAGATTGTCTTTATTGGACCATGCACTGCTAAGAAACTTGAGGCACTGCGCCGCTCCGTTAAGTCTGAGGTTGACTTTGTTCTGACCTTTGAGGAACTTGCGGGAATGATGGAGTCTAAGGGTATTGACTACACCAAGCTTGATGACGACAACTCGGACTTTGAAAACGCCTCCCATGATGGCCGTGCTTTTGCAGTGGCCGGTGGCGTAGCAGGTGCCGTAGTAAACGTCATTCACCAGAAGTATCCCGATAAAGAAGTGCCTATCATGGCTGTTGACGGCCTTGCTGAGTGCCGGGCTATGCTCAAGGATGCTGTTAAAGGTAAATATCCAGGTTATCTTCTTGAGGGTATGGCTTGTCCTGGCGGTTGTGTCGGAGGCGCTGGTACCCTGAGTGCCGTTAACCGTGCGGCCGCAGCAGTTAAGCGCTATGCAAAGACCGCTTCTTCCGAGCTGGCTTCTGCAAATAAGTACAACGATCTTATTCCAGAACTTGCTGGTACCGTCTCTGCCGAGGTTGAGATTGCCGAGGTTCTTGAGGTTCAGAAGCCTGTTGAGTAGGTGCATTCTCTCAAATTAAACGTAAAACGCCGGTGTACTGCATCGGCGTTTTTTATGAGAAGTGCAGATTAATAAGGTAATCTACCAGGTAATAAAAAGGACCTGTGGTTAACAGGTCCTTTTAGTTTCAGATGAGAGGTATGCAACTAAATAGTGATTATTTTGAATTACTCAGATTTTTCATTCTTCATGGATGCATAGAACGTTGCATGTGCAAAAACGTCTTTAATTGTTTTTCCGTTAATAAAAGGAAGTGCGAGAAATTCGTCTACCGTAGGAACTAATTCAGAACAATCTACAAAGTGGTTCTTTGAGTTTCTGATGCTGGTGTCTTGAGCTCTCCATGCCTCAAAGTTGACATCAGTGAGGTAATAAACCTGGTGTCCGACTTGCATGTACACAGAGTGATTGCTGTGCAGGTACTCTACCAGGTCTTCGTAAGAAATCTGGAGAACCTCAGAACTTTTCTTGCCCATGATGCAATCCTTTCCACGTCGCTTGCGCGTAAATTATGGACGCACTTTTATTGACTATACCGCCCTCCGAATACACTTATTCAGATGAATTGAGAGGCATAGGCAAGCGGACGTTTTTTCTCGCTCAACGGCAATGATGAATGGTTGAAATTTTTAGTGCTACTATTTGAGAATTTCTTGCACCATTTCTTCTGCGGTATCACAAAGCGTAGTAGCACCTGCAGCTAGAAGCGTTTCTTTATCCCTAAATCCCCAGGTAACGCTAATGCAAGGCATACCACTGTTGTGTGCTGTTGCAACATCAACTTCAGAATCTCCAATATAGACAGCGTCTTGAGGATCAACGCCAATTTGAGCAAGGGCGTAATGGACAGGCTCGGCATCAGGCTTTCTCTTAAGGTCATCTCGCTGACCTAAGGCAAAATTAAATCTACCTGGGAAGAAACTGCTCATTAAATCTGCAATAGCAAAGTCTGGTTTGTTTGAAACAACGGCACACTTAACACCAGCTGTCCTGAGCATATCAACCGCATCAAGTATACCAGGGTAGGGCGCAGTGTTATCTAAACTATGGTCAGCGTAGTGTTCTTTAAAGCATGCAAGTATACGCTGGTATGTTGCTTCATCAGTACCCTCTGGCACAGCGTCACGGATAAGTTTAGCAACGCCATTTCCAACCATCTGACGGACCTCATCAACGGTATAGGTAGGCATGCTGAACTGCTCAAGGGCGTAATTGGTTGCCCAAGCAAGATCAACAATGGTGTTCAGAAGTGTTCCGTCTAAATCAAAAACAGCGGCTTTATAGGCCATGAAAAGCTCCAAGTTCTTCTCGCCCCGTTATTGGCTTATGCGTATTAACTTAGTCTAGCGTAAATGCGTGAACATGAGTTATTTATTCTGCGTGATTGTGTTTTAAGTTCAGATTGAGAGGATTCGACTATACGTTGGAGAGTACAATGTTTTATCTATGAGCAAGAACGTGCCGTCTACACGTTTTTGCCGTCTTGAAGGCGCTTTCCGATTTGGCACAGGGAAGCAAAGACGAAAGGATAAAAATGGATTGTTCCTCAGAAACCCACCAGAATTATTCCGCTCACGCAGCTGTTGATTTGCATAGCATGCATACGCATACCTGCGGAGAGCTTCGCGCAGAGCATATCGGTCAGACCGTTACGCTCACTGGTTGGGTTTGGCGCCGTCGTGACTTTGGCAGTCTAATCTTTGTTGACCTCCGTGATCGCGAGGGTTTGACCCAGATTCTGTTTGACCCAGATGTTGATTCAAAAACATTTGCAACTGCAGAGACTATTCGTCCTGAGTGGCCTGTTCTGATTTCTGGTACGGTTCAGCATCGTTCTGAAGGCCAGACCAATGAGGCTCTTGCTACCGGTGAGGTAGAGGTACTTGCTTCAAAGATTGAGGTTCTTAATACTAGCGCTGTTCCACCATTCCAAATTGAGAACCACATTGACGTTAACGAGGACCTTCGCTTGAGGTACCGCTACGTTGACCTGCGTCGTCCTCAGATGGCACAGAATCTTCGTATGCGTTCTGATTTTGCATTTGCGCTTCGTGAGGCATTCCATAAGCGTGATTTTACTGAGGTAGAGACTCCGGCGCTGTTCAAATCTACTCCTGAGGGCGCTCGTGACTTCCTGGTTCCATCCAGAATGCAGGGCGGAAACTTCTACGCACTGCCACAGTCTCCACAGCTGCTGAAGCAGTTGCTGATGATTGGCGGTATTGAGCGCTACTACCAGATTACTAAGTGCTTCCGCGATGAGGATCTTCGTGCAGATCGTCAGCCTGAGTTTACACAGGTTGATATGGAGATGGCATTTGTCCGCGAGGAAGATGTCATGGCCGAGCTTGAGGATATTCTGGGCGATGCATTTGCAAAGATGGGCATTGAGTTCCCAGCTCCACTGCGCAAGATTCAGTACTGGGACGCAATGGATACCTACGGCTCCGATAAGCCTGATACCCGCATTGGTATGGAGCTCCACGATGTCTCTGAGGTCTTCAAGCAGTCCAGCTTTAAGCTCTTTAGCTCTGCCGCAACAACTGATGGCCAGTACGTTAAGGCAATCAACGTTAAGGGTGCAGGCACCTGGCCACGCTCTCAGGTAGATAAACTTGCCGAGGTGGCCGCTGGCTTTGGTGCCAAGGGACTTGCATGGGTCGCCTTCAAAGAGGACGGTTCCGTGGGAGGCCCTATCACCAAGTTCTTCTCGCCAGAAGAACTTGAGGCCTTGCGTGCAGAGATGTCTGCTGAGGCAGGGGACTTGATTCTCTTTGCTGTGGGCGGCCGCCTGGAGACAGATGAGATTCTTGGTGGTATGCGCTTGCATATGGCAAAGGTCTTGGATGTACCGCGAGAAGGTCATGATTTCCTCTGGGTTGTTAATTTCCCACTGTTCCACTGGGATGAGGAGACTCAGTCCTACGCTTCTGAGCACCAGCCCTTTACGCTTCCTCGTGAGGATGAGCTTGACCTTTTGGACACTGATTCTTTGGCTATGGGTTCGTATACCTACGACTTTGTTATGGACGGCTTTGAGGCTGGCGGCGGCGGAATGCGTATTCACAACGCTGAACTGCAGCTTAAGATTCTGGAGAAACTCGGCTTTACTGAAGAGCGCGCTAAGGCTCAGTTTGGCTTCTTGATGGAGGCTCTGACTTTTGGTGCTCCTCCAATGGGCGGCTTTGCACTTGGTCTTGACCGCGTATGCATGCTGCTTGCAGGTGCTGATTCTATTCGTGATGTCATGGCATTCCCAAAGACTACTTCTGGCTCTGATTTGATGTCGAGCGCTCCTTCGCCTGTTTCTAATGAACAGCTCAAGGAGGTTTCGCTTCAAACGCTTCCAAAGGAGGCATAAGTGAACTAAGCAACGCAAGACAGTAAGGTACGTGGTGTTTTAGCAATGAATGATGTTTCTGTAAAAGAAAATGGCCCATCCGCTCGCGCTGAGTTAAAGGTTATCCTGGATCACTTTGGTGCGTATAAAAAGGACTTTGTTATGTCGGGACTCTGCGTGTTTGCAGAGTCCCTACTCGAATTAGTGATTCCTGTACTCATGGCTCAAATTGTTGACCAGGGTATTTTGCAAGGTAATCTTCAGACTGTTTTTGTAAACGGTACCGTTATGGTTGGCTTTGCTCTTCTCGCCATGTTGGCTGGTATTGGCTATGCTCGCTACTCAGCCAAAGCAGCTATGGGACTAGGCGCTCAACTGAGACAAGATGAATATCGCCGTATGGAAGAGTTTGCTTTTGCAAATCTTGATAAATACGATTCATCCTCTTTGGTAACGCGGTTGACTTCTGATGTAACCATTATTCAGAACGCCTTTGCAATGGGCACGCGCCCGTTTATGCGTGGACCAATTATGCTGGTCATGGGCTTGGTTATGGCGTTTATTATGAGCCCAGAGCTGGCAGTAGTGTATTTTGCCGTGCTGCCTTTCTTGGCTATTGCACTCTTCTTTATTGTGAAGCGCGTTGGTCCTTTGTACCGCGTTATGCAAGGAGCAATGGATAAGCTTAACGAGGCACTGCAGGAAGACTTTGCCGCGGTGCGAGCGATTAAGGCATATGTCCGAGAAGGACATGTCTCTGAGCGCTTTGAAAAAGTTAATACCCAGTATGCACAGACTGCTACAAAGACCTTTGGAACATCCGTCTTAAACCTGCCTATTTTTCAGACCTCAATGTACGTCACTAATGTGGCTATTCTTTGGTTTGGTGGCCAGATGATTATGGCTGGCAGATTGGGTGTTGGCGAGCTTACGGGTTTCATGAGTTACGTACTGCTTATAATGAACTCTCTTATGATGATTTCTGGCGTGTTCTTGCTTACTGCTCGCGCCATTACCAGTGTGCGTCGAATCGGAGAGATTCTTTCCGAGGAGCCTGCTATTGAGTCTCCAGAGCACGGTTTGACTGACGTTAAGAATGGTGCAGTACGCTTTGAAAACGTATCTTTCAAGTACAGCCAGAGCGCTGAAGAGGACGTCCTTGAAGACATTAATCTCTCGTTTGCGCCAGGCTCTACCGTTGGTATTCTTGGCGGCACCGGATCCGGAAAAACCACTCTTATCCAGCTGATTGCTCGCCTGTACGATGCTACTGAAGGCACCGTATTTGTTGGCGAGAATGACGTCCGCTCCTACAATCTTGTTTCACTTCGTGACGCAGTATCAGTTGTTCTTCAGAAAAATGTGCTGTTCAGCGGTACCGTCCGCGACAACCTGCTCTGGGGAGATTCCAATGCAACAGATGAGGAACTGCTTCACGCGTGTTCTATTGCATGTGTTGATGAGTTTCTTGACAGGATTGGCGGCTTGGACGGAGACCTTGGCCAGGGTGGCGTCAATGTTTCTGGTGGCCAGAAGCAGCGCCTTTGTATTGCGCGTGCGCTTTTGAAGAAGCCAAAAATTATCATTTTTGATGACTCTACCAGCGCGGTTGATACAGCAACTGACGCAAAGATTCGTGCAGGCTTAGCTAATCTTGCCGACATGACTAAGATCATCATTGCCCAGCGTGTGAACTCGGTTATGGACTCAGATCAGATTGTCGTTCTTGATAACGGTAGGGTTCATATGACTGGCACCCACGCAGAACTTCTCGCCAAGAGCCCTATCTATAGAGAGCTGTATGAGTCGCAGATTGGCGGTAGTCAATCGGACATTGATGCTGCTGGTAAGGAGGTGTCACATGGCTAATCGCGCAGGAGGAGCACGTCCTCAGAACATCGGGCATACCATTAGAGTGTTTGTCTCGTACTTAGGTCATGCGAAGAAGCGCCTTATGTTGGTGGCACTTCTTGTTTCTATCAGCGGTTTAACGGCACTCCTTGGCACCTACATGATTAAGCCTGTTGTTGCTGCAGTGGGCAGGGGAGACGTAAACGCATTTACCAACCTCATTGTATTTACCGCGGTTGTGTATGCAATTGGCGCTCTTACCAGTGTTGGTTACACGCAAATTATGGTTCGTGCTGCTCAGAGGATTGTTTTTGACATCAGACGAGACCTCTTTGAGCATATTGAATCGCTGCCCCTAAGATTCTTTGACCAGCGTACCCGCGGCGATATCATGAGCTTCTTTACAAATGACGTGGATACCATCTCAGAGGCACTTAACAATAGCTTTGCCAACCTTGTTCTGGCGTTTATTCAGATGGTTGGCACGCTTGTACTGCTCATTGTTCTTAACTGGCAGCTGACGCTTATTACTGTTCTCTTTGACGTCTTGATTGTGATTTATGCACGTTATGCAAGTAAACGCTCTGCTAAGCACTATTCGGTGCAGCAAAAGAGCCTTGGTGTTCTTAACGGTTTTGCAGAAGAAACTATCTCTGGCCTTAAAGTGGTTAAAGTTTTTAATCACGAAGATGCAAACTTTGCTGATTTTCAAAAGGTTAATGAGGAGCTAAGACACTCTGGAACAAGTGCTCAGGGCTACGCAGCAACTATGGTTCCTATCACGGTTTCATTGACGTATATCAATTACGCCGTGGTCACCGTTGTTGGTGCTCTGCTTGCGGTAAACGGACACGCGGACGTTGCAAGTCTTGCATCCTACCTGGTCTTTGTTCGTCAGGCTGCCATGCCGTTTAACCAGTTCACACAACTCTCCAACTTCCTGCTTACCGCTCTTGCTGGTGCTGAGCGCATCTTTGCGGTTATGGAAATGACTCCTGAGGTTGATGAGGGCAAGGTTGACCTGGTTCGCGTTAGTGGTTACGAGTCAGGAGAAGAATCCTGGGCATGGGTCACACCATCTGGCGAGAAAACCCCTCTTGCTGGAGACGTTCGCTTTGATGACGTTACCTTTGGATACGACGATGGTCAGACGGTCCTTGCAAACCTCACACTTTTTGCAAAGCCTGGCCAAAAGATTGCATTTGTTGGCTCAACAGGTGCTGGTAAAACAACCATTACCAACCTCATCAACCGCTTCTATGACGTTCGCAGTGGAACCATCACCTACGATGGCATACCAATCAACGATATTAAGAAATCCGCACTGCGATCCTCTCTTGGCATTGTTTTGCAGGATACACATCTGTTCACGGGTACCATTGCAGACAATATCCGTTTTGGTAAGTTAGACGCCACTGATGACGAGGTTATTGCTGCGGCAAAGATCGCAAACGCGGATAAGTTTATTCGTCGTATGCCTCGCGGTTACAACACCGTACTCACCTCTGATGGTGCTAATCTTTCCCAAGGTCAACGACAACTTCTGGCAATTGCGCGTGCTGCTATTGCTGATCCTCCCGTGCTTATCTTGGACGAGGCAACTTCCAGTATTGATACGCGTACTGAGGCACTTATCGAGAAGGGCATGGATGCCCTTATGGCAGGTCGTACTGTCTTTGTGATTGCTCACAGGTTATCTACGGTTCGTAATTCGGACGCCATTATGGTTCTGGAGCACGGTCGTATTATTGAGCGCGGTACTCACGATGAGCTTATTGCAAAGCATGGAGAGTATTATCAGCTGTATACGGGATCGCGCGAGCTGGAGTAGGAGCGTTTATTGTGATTGAAGCTTTAGCTGTTGCCCTTGGTGGAGCACTGGGTAGTTTAGGTCGCTGGCAGTTGGGAGTCCTCTTTAAACAGTGGATTCCTAACCTGCCAGTTGGTACGTTTGCTGCAAATGTTGTTGCAGGTTTGATTATTGGCTTCGTAACAGGGTTTGATCTTGCAAGTCCACTTCAGCCACAGGTAAAGCTATTCTTAGCCGTTGGTCTTTGTGGGGGACTTTCGACCTTCTCGACCTTCTCAAATGAAACGCTAACCTTTATTCAAGCAGGTAATTGGACTGCTGCAGGTGTGAACATTGCAGTTAATGTTATAACGTGCCTGGTTGCTGTGTTTATTGGATTGAAATTATCAGCTGCTATGTCATAGTATATTAGTTCAAGCTTTTTAATTTGCTTTTACATACTGTAGCGGGTGTTTTATTTTGCCATCTTTGGCAGTACAAAGAGCACAATTCCCATGGTAACAAGGGGAACACAAGCTACACATACAAGTACAAAGAGTGCATTTTGAGCTCCTGCAAGGGTGCTCGTGGCTAAGTCTGTAGCTCCAAGCTGAGAGACCGCAACAACACCAGAAATGACGCTGGTTCCCATAGCGCCAAAGAGCTGCTGCATTGTGTTAATAACAGCATTTCCATCTGCCTTGCGGTCTTCCGGTAAGTGTCCCAAGGCTACCGTAAAATTGTTTCCCATCTGAAGTGCCTGACCAATGGCAAAAATAGCAAAAATATACGTAATCATTTCTACCGTAAGTACGTGAACAAAGAGCAGCAAAAGGAGCATGCTGGTAAGGCAGCAAAGAATGCCTGTAACAATAGGTTTTTTCGCTCCTAGCTTGTCTAAAATTTGACCAGAAATTGGTGCCATAACTGCGCCAATAGCACATCCTGGAAGCATCTGAGATCCTGCTGCAGTAGCGCCTGCACCCAATACTAGCTGGGAGAAGTTAGGAAGAAGATACGACTGACCAAGAATAATAAATTGCAGAGCAACAATAGCAAAGAGTGAGAGTACAAAGCTCTTCTCGCTAAATACCTCAAGATTAATGATAGGAATTTTTGGAGATGCTTCAGGTTGATCTTGGTGTTTAAAGGAGTTTTCGTGACGCACAAAGAGCGCAAGTGAGCTCACAAAAATTACAATTGCGAGCAAAACAGGAATGCTAAGAAGGCCAAATGCGCTGGACTCGTCGATAACAAAGATGAGCGCAATAAAACTTACGGTAAGAAGGAACCAGCCAAAGACATCAAAAGAGATAACTTCAGTTTCATGGCTCTGTTGGATTGAACTAATTCCCAGCACAAATGCCACAATCAAGAAGGGGAGAAGACCCGCAAAAATCATTCTCCAGCCAAGATGCTCTGCAATCCAGCCACCAGCTGAAGGTCCTACTGCAGGTGCAACGGCGGTAACTAGCATGCCAATGCCCATCATGACACCCATGTTTTTAAGTGGAGCCTGTTCGGTGATGATGTTGAACATCAGTGGTAGCGCTAGACCGGTGCCAATTCCTTCTAAAATGCGGCCAAGCAGTAATAACATAAACGTTGGAGCAGCAAATCCACAGAGAATGCCACTGATATAGAAGATCATGGCTACGGTAAAGATACTTTTAGTTTTGAATCGTCTGTTTAAAAATGATGACATAGGCATGATAATGGCAAGAATCAAAAGGTACGAAGTAGTCATCCATTGCACTGTTGAGGTGCCAATGGAGAATTCCTCCATCAACGTTGGAAACGTCACGTTCATGGCAGTTTCTACGACAACTCCCGAGAAGGACATAATTCCTGTTGCAATTACAGAAAGAACAAGTTTTGCGTTGAGCTCTCTTTTAAACATACAATCCCTTCTTTTCTCGGCGGTACATCGTAACACTATTCAAAGTAGGTTTTATTGCTGTGGGCGTATTCATCATGGTTCTATAAGCAGGCAAAAAACGGGGTGGTTTTAAACCACCCCGTCCTGCTTAGTGATATTGCGTGTTAGCAAACTGTTTATTTTGCTTTGCCCTGGTTAGCAACAGCGTTAATCTTTGCCTCGATGACAGCTGGATCGCCAATATAGTGCTTGTCAACAATGTTCCAATCCTTGTCAAAGGTGTAGGAGCATGGAATGCCGGTTGGGATGTTGACCTCAAGAATCTCTTCTGGAGTGAGGTGCTCAAACTGCATAACAAGAGCGCGAAGGCTGTTGCCGTGTGCAGCAATAAGAACACGCTTACCAGCCTCAAGCTGTGGCTTAATTTCCTGCTCAAAGTAAGGCCATGCACGAGCAATGGTGTCCTTCAGGCACTCAGTGTAAGGAAGATCCTCTGCGGGAACATCGCGGAACATTTCCTGAACGTGAGGATCGCGCTTGTCGCCTGGCTCAAGAGCTGGTGGCTGAACATCAAAGGAGCGACGCCAAATCTTTACCTGCTCCTCGCCATGCTCAGCAGCTGCATCAGCCTTGTTGAGACCCTGGAGTGCACCATAGTGGCGCTCGTTCAAACGCCAAGTCTTATGAACAGGAAGCCAGTTACGATCAAGCTCATCAAGAACATGATTCAGAGTGTGGATAGCACGCTTAAGTAGGGAAGTGTAGCAAACGTCAAAGTCGTAGCCAGCCTCTTTAAGTGCGCGGCCACCTGCTGCAGCCTCCTCGTGACCCGTCTCAGTAAGGTCAACATCGGTCCAACCAGTAAACAGGTTGAGCTTGTTCCACTCAGACTCGCCGTGACGAACAATAACGAGGTGCATGTACTGATCTTCAGCCATTAGGCTTCCTTTCTACGCGTCAAACTTTGTGCATCATACATGGTAAGCACTAAGTTTTAGGCAACAACTTCACATACAGGAGCAAGTCGTAAAACGCTTGCGTCTCATATTTTACCGCACACCGAAAAGTGCGTGTGAATCAATACGAAAAAGATTTTGTGAAGTTTCTTTCACCGCTTAACAGCTGGATGGGCGACAATTCCACTGTCTTTTTTTGAATTTATAGAAATAATGTAACTATTTTCTGTATGTATTTAATTAATGAGGGTATAGTATGCCTTGGTTAACAAATTGAGGAGTATCTGTATGAGTCCTATTGATATTTTGGTTGTTCTTATCGTCATTGCTCTTGTTGCTCTTTGTGTTCGCTCTCAACTTAAGAGTGCAAAAGAGGGCTCTTGTTCTGGTTGTTCTTCATCCAGCAGCTGTGGCACTCATCACGGTGGAGATGGTCACTGCGGCGTTGCTCAGAAAATGATTTCTGACGTTGATAAGGCTTTTGACGCTCAATAGGTCAATTGTCACAATTTCATTAACAATTTTTGCCATTCATCTGGTTTCAGGGAAGTGGAAACATAGCCGTAACAAGAATGTGTCATGGTAGTTACGATTCCAGTTTTCTGACCCGGGAGGACCGTATGAGTACGGATAAGAAAATTGACTATATTCTTCGCACGGTAGAGGAACGAGACGTTCGCTACCTGCGTCTTTGTTTTACCGATGTACTCGGCGGATTAAAGGCTCTCTCCATTTCCCCCGAGGAGCTAGAAGAGGCTTTTGTTGAGGGCATTGGGTTTGATGGCTCTAACGTTGACGGCTTTGCTTCCCAGGAGCAGTCCGATCTTCTCGCATTCCCTGATGCAGATACGTTCCAGATTCTTCCATGGAAGACAGATGACGGTGTAGTTGCAAACGTATTCTGCGATATTCAGACTCCTCGACGTGAGGCTTTTACAGGCGATCCACGCCTTGTACTGAGAAATGCTTTTATCAAGGCAGAAGACCTTGGCTATGTCGCAAATGTTGGCCCTAAGCTTGAGTATTTTTATTTTGTGAGCGGGACTGAGCCAAAGCCTATTGATCAGGCTGGATACCTTGATTTGAATTCTGCTGATCTCAGCCATAGTCTTCGATACTCCACGTCTCGTGCACTTGAGAATCTTTCTATTCCTGTTCAGTATTCTTTCCATGCAGCTGGCCCTGCTCAAAACGGCGTTGAGCTCCGTTATGCAGAAGCACTAACTTGCGCGGATAACATTGTTACTGCTCGTCTGGTTATCAGACATATTGCAACACTTCACGGTGTGTTTGCTTCGTTTATGCCAAAGCCTCTTCAGGGAGTTCCTGGCTCAGCCATGCTTTTGAATCAGTCGCTTCTTGACCACGATGGCGAGTCTCTGTTCTGGGCTCCAAAGACTGAGAACGAGGCTCACCTTTCTGAACTTGCTCAGCACTACATTGCAGGTCTTATTAAGTACGCTCCTGAGTACATGCTTATTACTAACCCAACGGTTAATTCCTATAAGCGCTTTGACCGCGACTCTATCCCAGCATATGCTACATGGGGCCGCAAAAACCGTTCTGCTATGGTTCGCATTCCAACGCACAAGCCAGGCAAGCACGTTGCTACCCGTGCTGAGCTGCGTATTCCTGATCCAACTGCAAACCCTTATTTGGCAAATGCTGTAACGCTTATGGCTGGCCTTAAGGGTATTGAAGAGGACCTCTCACTTCCTGAAGAGTTTGTGGGCGGAAATCCTGCTGATTATGGCGAGAAACTCCCCACAAATCTTGGAGAGGCACTCGAGCGCTTCAAACAGTCGGAGCTTCTCAAAGACGCTCTTGGTGAGCATATCTTCTCGTATCTGTGTGAGCGCAAAGCAGAGGAGTGGCGTGAGTTCTGCCTTACCGTCACTGACTGGGATACCCAGAAATACTACGCTGGTTGCTAAGCAACTATTCTGCTTGCGTTTATATGTACCTTTGAACCCTGTTCTGATTTTTTCAGAGCAGGGTTTTTGACGAGAAACCCTTGTTTCACGCAGAGAATGTAGCCTTCTTATTCGAATTGTTACCGTTTTATGAACTGAAAAAATTACTTTTACCTGGTCTTTATTGGATAGAATGACTAAATAGTAGTCATTTATACAAACAAATATAGCTTCTCGCCATTTTTATGCAATAAAAACGAGAAATATGATGAAAAATATAAGTAGATTTTTCATATTTGCTTCCTATAATTCATTCCAATGAATTTCAGCTCAGATTTATTCAGGAAGAGGCAAATATGAAATCGTCACTAGTTACTACCGTTAAAAAGAATGCCCTAAAGGGCGTAGCTGCTGTTTTTATGGCATGTGCACTTGTTGGTCTTATGGCTTGCTCGTCATCTAAGCAAGAAAATGCGCAACAGGGTACTACTTCATCCTCTGATTCAAGCTATACGCTGGTAACTAAGGGTCATCTGACTGTTGTTGCAGAGCTTGGTTTCCAGCCTTTTGAGTATTTTGAAGGCAACTCAACTACTCCTGTTGGTTTTGACGTTGATCTTATTACCGAGATTGCAAAAAGACTCAATCTTGAGGTTACGTACCTGCCAAACCAGAAGTTTGACACTCTTGTTCCAACTATTAAGCAGGGTGGCAAAGCAGACGTTGCTATCGCAGGCATTACCATCACTGACGAGCGCTCTCAGGAGGTAGACTTCACTACTTCTTACCTCGACTCCAATCAGTCCCTGGTTGTTAAGTCTGGCAGCACCGAGACCGAGCAGACGCTCAACGACGCCTCTAAGAAGGTTGTTGTTCAGACAGGTACTTCCGGCGAGGATTGGGCTAAGGAGAATCTTCCAAACGCAACTATCGTTTCTGTAGACGATGTTGCTGCAGCAATGGCAGGAGTCCAGACTGGTTTGTACGATGCTATGGTCATTGATCTGCCTGTTGCTTCCAATCTGATTAGCACTTCATATTCTGATCTGACTATTGCAAAAGAGATTCCAACAGGTGAGCAGTATGGCATTGCTGTTTCCAAGGACAATCCTGCACTAACTGAGGCAATCAACAAGGTTCTTGCAGACATGGAGAAGGACGGAACCATGACTTCTCTCAAAACCAAATGGTTTGGCTCTAACATCTAATTTTACCAGCTCAGCAAAAGTGCTTGAAGTCAGATTTGGCTTCAAGCACTCACTGTTTTCATCAGGATTTATCGCACCTCAAGCTCTAAAGGAGTATCACGTGATTGCACTTTTGCACAAAACTATGTCAGGACAGCAACTGTCCTTGTGCATGTCATCTGCGAGTTTCAAAGCTGAATCTGCGCCTCAGAGTACGGCTTATAATTCAGTTAAGTCAAAGCTCTCGCATAATCGTGCGTACTCCTCGCTGCTTGTAGTTCTTCTCGCCACGCTTCTTTTGAGTGGGCTGTTCTTTATGTCTCTGAGCGTGTTTTCTGTTCAGAGTGCTTTTGCTCTCACCACAAATAAGGCAACAGCTAAGTCAAATCAGACAGAAGGCAATGGCGTTATCGGCGGCAAAGAGACTCGTTTAACCTGGGAGGGAACAGTTGAGGACGAGCAGGTATCCCAGCTGGTCTTGGAACTTCCAGAGAGCTCTGATTTGCAGAGCGCAACTACTAAGGTAACGGTTCTTTCTGGTCTTACGCGCGAGAAGATCGAGACAACTGCAAGCGTCCAGGGAACGCAGGTTGTGATTTCTTTTGCAACACCAGTAGATGCTCAAAAGCTGATTCGTGTAGAGATTTCCGGCATGAAGTTTCCTGCTGACGGCGGTTCGTACACTGTTGAGGGAACGTATACCACAGAGCAAGGGACTCAAAAGCTTGCCTCTTCTCCTGAAATCACCATTATTTCTAATACGCCTGTTCAGGCTCTAGTGAATTGGCTTGATGCTCAGCCTTGGGTTGAAGCGTGGAATTCCAACAACTTTTTGGGCATGTTCTTAAAGCCTCAACTGATTGTCTCTTCAGTTGTGATGCTATTTCCAGGATGGCTCGTTTGTCTTGCAATTGTAATTTGTGCCTATCCTGTGGCCATTGTGCTGGGAATGGGCTTTGCGCTGCTGAAGATTTCCAAGAATCCGCTCCTGCGTGCACTTGCGGTGGTATATATCAATTTGTTGCGTGGAACCCCATTTTTCCTGCAGATTTATATTCTGTTCTTTGGTCTACCCATGCTGAATATTAATTTGGATACCAATTTGCTTGGCTTTATTGTGGTCGCTATTAACTCATCTGCGTATCTTTCAGAGATCTTCCGCGCGGGCATTCAATCAATCCCGCAGGGTCAGTATGAGGCAGCAAGCTCTCTTGGTATGAATCGTTTCCAGACCATGACGTTTATTATCATTCCTCAAACTATCCGCCGGGTTATTCCGCCTCTTACCAGCGACTTCATTACGTCCTACAAAGATACCTCACTGCTTTCTTCTGTGGGTGTTATGGAACTGATGATGTTTGCTAAAAATCTCACCACCTCAACTGGAAACATGACGCCATATATGACGGCTGCCCTATTCTATTTGGCAATTACTCTGCCACTTATTAAGGTAGTTGGCAGTATCGAGAAACGCATGGAGCAGTCAGAAACAGGCAAAACAGTAAGCGCTTCAGCAAGTAAGACTCAAGCTCTTTCCAAGGAGGAAAACTAATGTTTTTCTTTTCTTTCAAAAAGAAGTCGAACACAGAACATCCTGCCTCGGATGCTGAAGTTGCTGCTCAAGAGGCATTTAAGCGTGATAAGCCCCTTACTAACCATGCTTTTGAGGCAGGTGAACATCCTATTGTTCGTATTGAGCACCTCAATAAGTCGTTTGGATCAACACATGTTTTGAATGATGTAAACCTTACCGTCTGGCCAGGTGAAGTAGTGGTTGTACTTGGTCCTTCTGGCTCTGGCAAGTCCACCATGCTTCGTTGTATCAATCTACTGGAGACTCCTTCTGCAGGTCATATTCTTATTGAGGATCAAGAGATCACAGGCACCAATGAAGCTGAGGTCAACGCCCTTCGTAGAGATGTCGGAATGGTCTTTCAGCAATTCAATCTGTTTGGTCATTTAACGGTCAAAGAGAACGTAATGATTGGTCAGATAAAGGTTCTAGGAAAGTCAAAAGAGGAGGCAGAGGCAGAGGCGCTAAAGCAGCTGGAGGCTGTTGGCCTTGCCGATAGAGCGGACTTCAAGCCTGGCGCGCTTTCCGGTGGACAGCAGCAGCGTGTAGCAATCGCTCGCGCCGTTGCTATGCATCCAAATGTACTTCTGTTTGATGAGCCAACTTCCGCGCTTGATCCTGAGCTTGTTCGTGGTGTTTTGGACGTCATGCGTAATCTAGCAAAGAACTCTGGCATGACCATGATTGTGGTAACGCACGAGATGGGCTTTGCAAAAGACGTGGCAGATCGTGTGGTCTTTATGGAAGGGGGAGTGGTAGCTGAGCAAGGAACTCCTGATGTCATCTTCAACAATCCACAAAACTCTCGAACAGCTGAGTTCATCGGCGCTATTGCGTAAAACCTATACTTTTTCAATTAATGCGCAAGCTTTAAAAAATAAATTAGGGCGAGAAAATCTTCTCGCCCTAATTGCAGATAATGAGGTATATCTGCTCTTTATTCGCAGCTTGTGGTATGCTTTATAAGATTAAGCTTATTCTAGGGGGAATCGATGCATCACAAGAATATTCTTCTTGTATCTGCAACGACACGCTTACATGAACGTATGCGTGAACTTTCACATGTCATTGATGTGTCTATTGCTCTTGCAAACGCAGCTTCATTCTCGCAGGCAGCGGCTTCTGGTCATACCTTTGACTTGATTATTCTTGATCAAAAAGACCTTTCCCAGGATGTTATTAGCACGGTTGAGAATTATTCTGCGCAAAATGGCGGAATTGCTCGCCTGTTTGTTGCTGACCTTGATAATCTTTCTAAGTTTGTTCTGCCTGTTCAGGGCAAGAGTGATTTTATTTTGTCTACTGCAACTATCCAGGAGTTTAGTCTCAGGTGCTCGCTGCTTTTGTGGCCAGGTACCGAGAGTACTTCTAGAGACTTGGTTATTGTTGACAATATAAAGATTAACCTGGCAACGTATCAGGTTTATATTGATGAATCTCCCGTTGATCTTACGTATATGGAGTATCTGCTGCTGTCATTCTTGGCAACTCATCCGTCTCGTGCATACTCGCGCGAGGCTCTATTGCAGCGCGTTTGGGGCTTTGAATACTGCGGTGGTACCAGAACAGTTGACGTCCACGTAAGGCGTGTTCGCTCAAAGATTGGTCCTCAAGCAGCCGCTCATCTTGAGACGGTGCGTGGCGTAGGCTATCTGTTTAGAGCATAAGCGCAGCTACAGAAAGTTTTTATTACAGTTTGTGCACCCAAAATTTATTAGTGCAATATCTGGCATGTTTCCCACAACGAGAAACGAATTTTTGTCCGGTATAACGGGTAGAATACACATATTGAAAAATTGATGTTTAGCACAGAATTATTTGCGTTAGCTGTTTGCATCAAAGTGATGTTAAGGAGGATGTCTATGGAGAACCAAGCACATGGTTTAACCACAGATTCCACTGTAAATAAGCGTTTCTCGCCAGTTGAGCAGACTGGATTTATGTCTATGTTCAAAAGCTCAAGTGTAAAAAGAACAGCCTGTGCAATTGCTTTTGCCGTTGCTTGTGTTCCTACCATTGCTTTGGGAGAGGGAATCTCTAAGCTTCCTGCAGTATCTGGTCAGGCAACTATTTCTCAAGCAGCAACGTCTCGTCCTGCTGCAGAACCCACTGATACTAAGACGGCAGAAACGGTAGCTTCTAAGGTTTTGCCTTCGGTTGTGTCCGTTAAGGCTACCAGCG
This sequence comes from uncultured Atopobium sp., assembly GCA_937997345.1. Taxonomy (GTDB): domain Bacteria; phylum Actinomycetota; class Coriobacteriia; order Coriobacteriales; family Atopobiaceae; genus Lancefieldella. The sequence continues at coordinate 32,544 of CALKTD010000010.1, forward strand.
ATTCATCAGGCTCAACCGGTTCTGGTGTTGTATTGAACACAAATGGAGACATTCTTACCAATTACCACGTCATTGAGGGCATGGACACCTTCTCCATTTCAATTAACGATAAAGAATATGACTGTACCGTTGTAGGTACAGACCCTACCTCTGACCTTGCTGTTCTTCATGCTGACCTTAAGGGAGATAGCCTAACTCCAATTGAGATTGGCAACTCCGATAACCTGGCTCCTGGTAGCTGGGTTATGAGTGTTGGTAGTCCGTTTGGTCTTGATCATTCTGTTTCTGCTGGCATTGTATCTGCACTTTCTCGTGGCGATATGCTTGAAACAGAAGGTGGAGAAACCACTATTTATGCCAACCTCATCCAGGTTGATGCTGCTATTAACCCAGGCAATTCTGGCGGTGCCTTGGTTGACTCTAATGGTCAGCTTGTAGGCATTTGTACACTGTATTCGTCCGATACCAAGTCGTTTGCTGGTATTGGTTTTGCAATTCCTGTTAACTATGCCATTGATATTGCAAATCAGATTCTTTCTGGTCAGCAGGTAAAGCATGCTTATATTGGTCTTTCTATGCAGACTGTTACTCCACGGGCTGCAAAGCGCAATAATCTCTCAGTAGATTATGGAGCTTATGTAGCAGGTCTTCTCGATGATAGTCCTGCAGGAGATGCTGGTATTAAAAAGGGAGATGTCATTATCTCTATTGGTGGAGAGCGCGTAATTTCTGCTGATGCGGCTATTATTGCCGTTCGCTCTCACAAGATTGGAGAGACAGTTCCTGTAGAAATTATGCGTGGAGAAGATCGTCTTACCATCAATGTCACTCTTGGTTCTGATGAGACGCTTTCTTCTATGAAAGAGAAAGAAAAGAATAGCAAGAACGAAACAAACAACGTTGATGATAAGCAGGATCGTACTGAAGATGATGATTCCTATAGGTATTACCGCCAGCAAAACTATTGGGAAGAGTTCTGGGATTACTTCACTAATCCTTATGGAGATAAAGACGTTGATTCCGATAATCCATTTGTGAATATTGTAGAGAGCATTACCAATAGCATTGCAGAAGCAATCTACGGAATTTTTGGTTAACACTCAGATTGCGTTTGCTGTGTTTGCGTTTGTTTGTTCTGCTATGAGTTAGGGGAGTCTTGTGGATTTGCTTGTGCTGTTAGTTTTGGCTGTAGTTGTCATTGTGCTTATCGTAAGCCTTGTTACACTTTCCTCTAAGCTTTCGCAAGTAAAGACGCTGCAAGAGCAAAGTCAAACATCATCTGCAGAGCTTATAAGAAGCTCCCAAGAGTTGGATCGTCGTGTTACGGATAACATGGCAAAAATGCAAGAGCTTATGGATGCAAAGCTTGAGAAGGTAAGAGAGGTAGTTGATCAAAAGCTCACCTCAACACTGCAAAATCAGACGAAGCAGACTGATCAGCGCATTGCTCAGCTTGATGCTCGCTTTGATGCTTTTCAGCGTCGTGTGGATGACAATATGAAAGCAACTTCCCAGGCTTCAACTGAGCAGCTTGGTAAGGTTAGAGAGACTGTTGACAAACAGCTCAGCGACATGCGTAAAGAGAATGAAGCAAAGCTTGAGCTTATGCGTCAGACCGTTGACGAGAAACTCCAGAAAACGCTTGATGAGCGTATGACTCAATCGTTTCAGCGCGTATCTACGCAACTTGAGCAAGTTCATCAAGGCTTGGGAGAAATGCGCGGCCTTGCAGAGGGTGTTGGAGACTTAAAGAAAGTTCTCTCTGGCGTTAAAACTCGCGGAATTGTTGGAGAAATTCAGCTTGGCGCAATTCTAAGAGACATTCTTTCTCCAGAGCAATATGAAGAGAATGTTGCCACCGTCTCCGGTTCTTCTGAGCGCGTCGAGTTTGCTGTTAAGTTGCCTGGAGAGTCAGGGGAGACTGTTTGGCTTCCTATTGATTCTAAGTTCCCAGGAGATACGTACGAGCATTTAGTGGATGCAATCAATGCAGGTAATGAGGAGGCGATTGCTGCTGCTAAAAAGGGCCTAGAGACTCGAATTAAGGCAGAGGCAAAAGATATCTCTACAAAGTATATTGCTCCACCAGAGACAACTAACTTTGCTATCTTATTCCTTCCTTTTGAGGGGCTTTATGCAGAGGTAGTCAGTCAGACGGGACTGCTTGAGCAGCTACAGAGAGAGTATCGCGTCAATGTATGCGGTCCTTCCACCATGGCCGCGCTTCTTAATAGCCTTCAGATGGGATTCCAATCCGTTGCTATTCAGAAGCATGCCGACGAAATTCAAAAGGTGCTCTCTGCGGTTAAGACGGAGTTTGAGACGTATCAGGCCCAGCTTGAGAAGGCTCAGAAACAGATTAGAACTGCAGAAACCACCATTGATAAGATTCTTACTACTAGAACAAAGGCTATGAACCGCAAGCTCAGAGGTGTTACTGCATTAGAGAGCCTTGAAGATGCACAGAGTACTTTAGGTCTTGTTGAGGGAAGTGTAGAAGATCAAGAGGACGATGAATAGCGCGTATTTTGAGTGCTGACATTTTTTTCATGGGTAGATAAAAAATAGCGGCTTCGGTCGCTGTTTTTTGTTGTATAGGAATACCGTATAGGGGTATACTGTTTATAGAAACTAATACCCCCTTAGGGTATATGAAGGAGGATAGATGGCTCAGAAAGACGGCCAAACACAGGAAAGTTGTTGTCATTGTGATCACAAGGCTACTCCTCGCTCAAGCGAGCTTAAAAGTGGGGTTTCTCGCCGTATTAACCGTGCAATCGGCCAGTTAAATGGCATTAAAACAATGATTGACGAGGATCGTTATTGCGGAGATGTTCTTATTCAGCTTGCAGCAGTTGAGTCTGCGGTCAAGGCCATCTCAAGAGAAGTAATGCAAGATCACCTGGAGTCTTGCGTAGTTGATCGCATTCAGTCAGGTGATACAGAAGTTATTGATGAGGTTATGGACCTCTTTAAGCGTTTTATGTAAGGCGGCGTTATGGATCAGAAAGTTTTTGATGTACAAGGAATGACGTGTGCAAGTTGTTCTGCGCACGTAGAGAAGGCGGCAAACTCTGTTTCTGGTGTCTTTGAGGCTCGCGTTAATCTGCTTAAGAATTCTATGGAAGTTGATTACGACGGTAATCCAGATACCCTCAAGCAGATTTCTGACGTAGTAAGCAAAGCAGGCTATGAGGTAACACCTCGTAGCGACAAAAAAGATTCTGCTGCAACTACTAAGGCAGATGCTACCGATGCTTCAGAAAAGGCGGTAAAGCAAAAGAGGATTGAACTTATCTCCTCAATGGCGTTTGCCATTCCACTGTTCTATCTTGCCATGGGTGAGATGATGGGAGCACCTGTTCCACCTGCTGTTTCTGGCATGAATGGCATGATGAACTTGGCTCTTACCGAATTTTTGCTTTGCATTCCTATTCTGTTCATTTGTCGTCACTATTTTATTGGTGGATTTCGCTCGCTTTTGCATGGCGCTCCTAATATGGACTCACTCATTGCGTTAGGCTCAGCAGCGTCGTTTGCCTACAGTGTTGTCAGTTTGTACCAGATGGCAAACGCTTTTGTTGCAGGAGACATTGCTGCAGCTCACCAGGCAATGCACGGTATGTACTTTGAATCCGCAGGTTTGATTCTTGCTCTGATTACTTTGGGCAAGTTCTTTGAGGCTCGCGCAAAAGGTCATACCACAGGTGCAATTAACGCACTTATGAACCTTGCTCCAAAGACGGCCATTCTCGTCAAAGATGGCGTTGAGCAGGAAGTTCCTGCAGATACCGTTGTGGTGGGAGACGTGCTTGTGGTAAGGGCGGGTCAGTCAATCCCTGTTGATGGCCAGCTCATCGAAGGAGAAGGATCTGTCGATGAGTCCGCGATTACCGGAGAGCCCGTTCCTGTAAGTAAGACCGTTGGCGATTCCGTGACAGGTGCAACGGTATCTACCGGCGGCTGGTTTAAGATGCGTGCCACCGCTGTTGGCGATGACACTACACTAGCAGGCATTATCCGCCTGGTTGACGAGGCAACAAGCTCCAAAGCACCTATCGAGCGTCTTGCTGACAGCATTGCTGGTGTTTTTGTACCTGTTGTCATTGGAATTGCGCTGGTCACGTTTGCGGCATGGTTTGTCTTTGTGGCCCCCGGTGACTTTGCAGTTGCTCTGTCGCATGCTGTTTCTGTTTTGGTTATTTCGTGCCCTTGCGCACTTGGCTTGGCAACTCCTACCGCCATTATGGTGGGCACCGGCCTGGGCGCTTCAAATGGCATTTTGGTCAAGTCCGCCGACGCGCTTGAGGGTGCAGTTAGAGCAACCGTGGTTGTTCTTGATAAGACGGGAACGCTCACTGAGGGCAAGCCAAGCGTAACTGACGTACTTTTTGCAGATAGTACCTCCGAGAATCAGCTGCTTGAGTACGCATATGCGCTTGAGCAAAAGAGCGAGCATCCACTTGCGCAGGCAATTGTTACGTACGCTCAAGAGAAGCTAGGAGAGTCTGCAGGCAGCTCTCTTGATGTACAGGAGTTCTCACAGGTTGCTGGTGGTGGTCTCACAGCAACGGTTGGCGAGAAACGCCTTGTAGCAGGTAACGCTCGTCTTATGGAGCAGGAGGGTATCAGCATACAAGAGCTGGCTTCCCAGGCTCAGCAGCTAGCTGAAGAGGCAAAAACACCGCTGTACTTTGCGCTTGAGGGTAAGCTTCTTGGTGTCATTGCTGTAGCCGATAAGGTTAAGCAGACCAGTGCGTCCACCATTGCTCGTCTTCGTGCTATGGGCATCAAGTCCGTCATGCTCACCGGCGATCAGGCAACAACGGCAAACGTCATTGGTAAGGAACTGGGCGTTGATCAGGTTATCTCTGACGTCTTGCCAAGCCAAAAAGAGTCTTACATTAGGCAGTTCCAGGACGCTGGAGAAAACGTTGTCATGGTAGGCGATGGCATCAACGATGCTCCAGCACTCGCGCGTGCAAACGTGGGAATTGCAATTGGTGCAGGTACTGATGTTGCTATTGAGTCTGCTGACATTGTCTTGATGAAGTCTGATCCAGCTGATGTTGCAACTTCAATTGAGCTTTCTCGCGCCACCATGACCAACATCAAAGAGAATCTGTTCTGGGCACTGTTCTATAACACCATTTGTATCCCTGTTGCTATGGGCCTGTTGTATCCATTTGGTATTTCGCTGAACCCTATGATTGGTGCAGCTGCCATGGGCTTCTCGTCAGTCTTTGTTGTATGCAATGCACTGCGCCTGCGTACCTGGAAGCCAAAGAATACTAGCTCAGCAACTCATCAAGACGTTCATGACACAAAACCAGTCATTGACGTTCAAACTAAGTCTACAAACGACGCATCCGCGTCACAGAAGGAGGAATCTTATATGGAGAAGAAACTAAACGTAGAGGGTATGTCTTGCCAGCACTGTGCCGCACACGTCACGCAGGCTCTTGAGGCTGTCGAGGGTGTCTCTAAGGCAACCGTTTCACTTGACGAGAAGAGTGCTGTAGTTGAGCTATCTTCTGATGTCGCTGATAGCGCATTGGTTGATGCTGTTGTTCAGGCAGGATATGAGGCTACTATTGCCTAAGGTGGGCAAGTAGACGATCCTTCTCGCTAGAATTACTAAATACCGCACGTGCAGCATTTTTAGCAAGCTCACGTGCGGTATTTTTGTCTAGACTGCAGTGCTGTTGTAAAAGCTCAAACTCGCGCGAGAGGGTAGTGTTGGAGACAGTCATGTTGTCCGTGTTGATAGTAACCGTCAGACCTGCATCAAGCAGTTGCTCAAGAGGGAAGCGCTCTATTGACTCAAAGATACGCGTCTGAAGGTTGCTGGTAGGGCAAATCTCAAGAGCAACATTTGCAGACTTGAGGTCCTGGATAACGCCTGCGTCCTCCAAAGAGCGAACACCGTGACCAATACGTTGTGCGCCAAGTCGAAGTGCAGCCTTGATGCTTTCTGGACCAGTAGCCTCTCCCGCGTGAATAGTAAAAGGAACATCTTTTCTTTGTGCTTCAGCAAAAAGTGACGAGAAATTCTTTGTGGCAAAGAGCGCTTCTGCTCCTGCTAAGTCTGATGCTACGACGCCATTTCCAAGGTATGCTGCCGCTAGATCAATTGACTCTTCATTTTTGTGCTTAAGCTCTTTACCTGTGCCACGCATAGCGCAAACAATATACGCTGTGTGGAGCTCTGACTGTGGGTGCTCTGCATAGAAGTCAGCTCTACCAGCAAGAACAGCCTCAAGAACTTCTTGCTGAGAAAGACCTCCTGCAGTAAGACTTCCTGGTGCAAAACGAGGCTCTGCATAGAGAATACCCTCTGCGTCAAGCTGCTCGTGGAATGCCTTTGCAACCGTACGAATGCCCTGTGCTGACTGCATAAGCTTGAGCGGCAGCTCAAATGTTGCAAGATACTGGTTAAGATCCTGGCAATGAGCTGGGACTTGCATCTTTTCTTTGAGTTCAGCCAAAGAGAAATCAAGTCCCGCATCTGCTGCAAGTTGGGCTGCGGCAGATAGTGGAATTGATCCATCAAGATGAACATGCAAATCGATAAGAGCACAGGAGCTCATGGCGCCTCCTACAAGAAACGTATGCTTTGGCGCAAAGAGCGCAAACTAGATAGCTACATCATACGGTAGGGAAGTGGCATTTTCCAAATCGTTTGCAAGTTTTTCAAACTGGTATCCATTGATGCGCTCGAGTAGATGTACCTCATCAGGCAAAACGTCATAGTGAATCTGTGAACAAATAGCGCAGGCAATAGACCCAATGGTGTCCGTGTCTCCACCCATCTCCGCAGCTATTCTCGCTGCTTTAGAGACTTTTCCTTGAGAGAGCTTAACTACCGCAAGAACTGCAGGTATTGTCTCTATGGTTTCATAACCACAGCCGCAGTAGTCGTAGATGTCTCTTGATGCTGCTAGGGGAGCCTCTAGGTTTTTGGCACCCTCGCAAAACTCCAGCGCCATGATACACTTTTGATACATGCTGGGCATAGGCATTTGTGTACCAATTTTTGTGTAGAGAGCTCGGTGTCCGTAACTTAAAGCAGTTTCAAGAGCGTCCTCTACTGTAAACGAGTTTTCAGAAAGACCTCTGCTTATGGCGGCAACAATCATTGCTGCGCCCATGATAGCTACGTTAGTTCCATGAGTGGGAAGCGCAAGATCAGTAACGCTGTTAATGAGCGCATGTTTGTCTTTCCAGCTAACAATTGAAGCCATCGGCGCACATTTCATGGCACATCCGTTAGTAGTTCCAAGGCGACCACACGTTTTAAGCGAGTGGCCAGAAAGTCGATTGGCTAACGCAACTCTTGTGGAAGGGCCAACTACCTGAGCAGCGTTTGGCTCTGTTGCCACATAATTTTCTAGTGCATCAAAGTAGCGGGATTGGTTAAAAACTCCCTGGTTATCAATGATGTTTTTAGTCAAAATGATTGCATTTGCTGTGTCATCTGTAGTCTGACCTGCGGTAAAAGGTCTTCCAAAAAAGTCATTTTTAGGTGGATTTGAAAGACTTTGAACTCCATCAGGAAATGCAAAATCGATTTGGTGTGGTGACATCATCTCTGTTGGCATGCCATAGGCGTCGCCATAGGCAAGGGCCGTAAGCATCCTATAGAGTTTAATCTTTCTTGCCGTGCTCATGTTACTCACGCTTCTTCATGTTAGAAGAACGTGATGTTTTGGCTCTGCAGAGACTCTTGTTACCTGCAGAGATAAGCTTCTCATAGCAGCATGCCATGATTGCTCCCCTCAATTAGATATTCTCTGTCTTTGCAGGTTTTTTCTTTACTGTGCCGTAAAGAATGCCTCACTCCTTAGATCCTTACTTTCCCAGCTTGTAGTCGCAATACAAGCTAGATGGCTCAGACAGAAAATATCTCCCCCAAGTATGTTTAAAGATATCAAATATTTAAGTATTACTACAGGGGGTAAGGCTTATTAATCGGCAGACGGTAGCTGAAGAGAGCTTAGAGGTAACTTGCTCACAATAGTGACTACATTCTGTTTTATATTCTCTCTAACGTACTGTGCCATTGCTGGGTAAAATGGATGGTAGCAATCTGAAAGGAATGGACATGCCCGCAATTTTGACTCATGACTTCTTTGGTAAGGATGCCTTTGATATAGCTGCAGGCAAACTTGGTTTTTCTACGATGGAAGAGCGAGAAGCTTTTCTGTTGGGCAACCAAGGTCCAGATCCGCTGTTTTATTTAGCAGCAGATCCGCTGCTGCATCGCTACGCTAAATATGCATCGATCATGCATAAAGAAAAAACGCCCGAACTTCTTCTTTCTATGCGAGACGCAATTGCGCCTCTGCCACTTAAAGACGTTGCGGTTGCTCGCGCCTATATTGCGGGATTCCTCTGCCACTATATGCTTGATTCCACTGCTCATCCTTTTGTCTATTACTGGCAAAACATGCTCACCTCTCAAGGTGTAGAGGGCTTGGATGAATCTGCTAAAAATCAAGTACATGCAGAAATCGAGAAGGACCTTGATGAGGCAATTCTTTACGCCCATCTTGGTAAAACGGTAGCTACCTATAGGCCTTATAGCGAGGTTTTGAAGGCATCGCTGCATACGCTTTACGTTTTGGATAGAGTGTTTTTCTTTGCGTTGCTATGGACGTATGAAAAACCTACCGATACCAGGATTTTCTCGTCAGCTGCTGTTGATTTTAGGATTATCCAGCATCTAGCGTATTCGCCGACAGGTAAGAAGAGAAAGCTACTTGGTCATCTTGAGCGTACCTTTGGTACGAATAGGTTTTCTTTGATTGAGGCACTCTCTCACGGGGCAAGGGAATCTTCTGATTCTGATTTTGATAACAGAGCGGGAAATGAGTGGACTGATCCTTTTACGGGAGAGGTTCGCAAAGATAGCTTCTGGGATTTATATGATCATGCGCTGGCAAATGTACCGTATGCACTTGACGTTTTCTTCTCGCCAGACTTTAATCTTGATACTGCAAAAGAGCTTACACAAAATCTGAACTTTGATGGTCAGACGCTTGCAGATGAAGGTTCGACAGAATAGGTTTTTGTGGCAACGTACGTTTTTTCTGATATTCACGGTCATGTGGAGCCGCTAAGGCGTGCTCTAGAGCGTGTTAATCCAACTGAGTCAGACGTGTTCTATTGTCTTGGTGACATGATTGACCGTGGTCCTAGCTCGCTTGCCACTATTAAGACAATTCGCGAGCTTCCTAACTGTACAGTTTTAATGGGCAATCATGAGCAACTTGCGTTGCAAGCGTTGGACCCAGAAGCTGACGTTGAAGCTCAGTTTATGTGGCAGATTAACGGAGGAGAGGCAACGCTTGCTGAGCTCAAGACGCTTTCTGAAGAAGAATATAGTGAGCTGATTGACTGGCTGCAGGCGCTTCCTTTGTACACCACAGTTGAGGTCCAGGGTAGAGATTTTGTTCTGGTACATGCGGGAGTAAAGTCTAATGGGGTTCCCTTGCCAACCGCCTGGGATAAGACTTCTTTGGAACAGTATTTAAGCAAGCAATCTGAAAATGATCTTTTGTGGATTCGTGAAGAGTTCTGGCAATATCCTACGGATTTCCGTACATCAGAAGCAGCGTATCCCGTTGTAATTTGTGGCCATACACCCACTCCTTTGTTAGCAAGTTTTGGTGCAAAAAACTTGAATCGCAGCGCCACTACTCCTGATGGCCTTGCGCAATGGGTTCAGTCAGATGGCGATAAGTGGGGAATTGACACAGGCACTACAGGTGGAGCCGGCTACGGCCAAGTAACTGTACTGCGCCTTGATGATTTGCAGGAGTTTGTTGAGCCGCTGCAAGAAGGTGAGTAGTTGTGGCTGTGAAGATGCCACAGCCTGCCGGCGATAGTACAAAAACAGTGCTTGCGCATGTAGAGAACACGCTTGACCCTATCATCTTTCCTGATTCTCGCGTGCTGCTTTTGGGATCTATGCCTAGTCCCAAGTCTCGAGAAATTGGCTTTTACTTTGGCAATCCTCAGAATAGATTCTGGCGCGTAGTTGCCGCGTTATATGGCGAGAAACCCCTCACGTCCAAACCTGAAAAGATTGACTTCTGTAAAAGACATCATTTTGCTCTCTGTGATGTTCTTAAGGCTTGTGATATTAAGGGTGCTAGTGATGCTTCTATTGCAAATCCGATTCCACACAATATTGGCGCTCTTATTCAAGATTCATCAATCTGCGCTATTTTTACGCTAGGCGGCACCGCAACAAAATTTTACAGGCGTTATACTGAGCAACAAACTGGTATTTCTGCACGTCAACTACCTTCTACAAGTCCCGCTAACGCACGTATGTCAGTTGAGGATTTGGTGGAGGAATTTTCCATTATCAAAAAATTTACCAATTGTGAGTTGACAATATCCTAGTTGCGACTAGGATTATACGCATGCGAATTATGGCTACGACATACACTGCACTTTGTGCATGCACCGCGATGTGTCTGGTGCCCGGGTTACATACGACCAGGGTGTAATTGTCGCTGAGCAAAATTTTCCTGGTACAGACTCGGGCGTAAAGCTATTTTGTAACTCTTGTGTGAGTATTCGCACATCCCGAGAGGATTTATTCGCATGGATTGGAGCTTCATAGGGGAACACCTCCCACTGTATGCAGAAGCTGCAAAAATAACACTTACTATCTCTTTCTTTGGAGTTTTCTTCTCGCTTATCGTTGGTTTGATAAGTGCTCAGATTTCGCTGACAAAAATTCCTGTTTTGAGTCAGCTTAATGCCGTTTATGTTGAGCTTTCCAGAGGAACTCCCCTGCTTATTCAGCTGTTTCTTATCTACTTTGGCCTAACTAAAGTTGGTCTCAAAATGGATGCAGAGATAGCTGCTGTCGTGGGATTAACGTTTCTTGGTGGCTCCTATATGGCAGAAGTGTTTCGTGCAGGTTTTGAATCAGTTGCAGCTATTCAGTTTGAATCTGCACAGGTTTTGGGCCTCTCAAAGTTTCAAGCACTCCAGCATGTAATTCTTCCACAGGCACTTTCTGTAGCAATTTCTGGCCTCGTTGCTAACGTCATTTTCTTGATTAAGGAATCTTCTGTTGTTTCTGGCATTGCTTTGGCAGATTTGATGTATGTAACCAAAGACATTATCGGCATGCAGTACGACACTACAGAAGCCCTCTTTATGCTGGTTGTTTCTTATGTGATTATCCTCGTTCCTATTTCTTTGTTTGGCAGCTGGCTAGAGAGGAGGCTTGACTATGCCCGTCGATAATATTTTGTTGCAGGAAGGAGTGATAACGCGCCTTCTTGGAGGTCTTGCAACAACGGTGCACATTGGCCTTATCTCCGTGGCGCTTTCTATTCCTCTTGGTATTCTCGTTGGACTTTTTATGACATCCAACAACAAGGTTGTTCGCGCAATTCTTCGTGTTTACCTTGAGATTGTTCGTGTTATGCCTCAGCTGGTGCTGCTCTTTGTGGTGTTCTTTGGTACTTCTGAATGGTTTGATGTCAACTTTGATGGCATTGAAGCTTCAATTGTAGTTTTTACCTTCTGGGGAGCCGCCGAGCTTGGGGACCTGGTACGAGGAGCGTTGGAGTCAATTCCAGCGTCTCAGTATGACAGCGCGTTTGTACTTGGCCTTTCTCGCCAGCAGACGTTTATTAAGGTCATTTTGCCTCAGGCTTTCAAACGCCTTTTGCCACCAGCCATTAACCTGATTACACGCATGATTAAGACAACGTCACTTTGTAATCTGATTAGCGTGGTTGAGCTGCTTAGAGTTGGTAGTCAGATCACCGATTTTTATCGCTTTAAGTTCCCAACTGACGGAGCACTTTGGATTTACGGAGCTATTTTCTTCCTGTATTTTGCTGCCTGCTTCCCACTTTCGTATCTTTCACGTAGGCTTGAGAGGAGCGCCTCACATGAGTAACACCGTTTTAGCAGTTAAGGACCTCACTAAGGTATATCCCTCAAGTCAGAAACCCGTGCTTGATAAGATCTCGCTCTCCATCAATAAAGGCGAGGTAGTGGTAGTGTTAGGTCCTTCTGGCTGCGGTAAGTCTACGCTGCTTCGCGCTATCGTTGGCTTGGAAGACATCCAAGGGGGAGAAGTTCTTCTCCACAATCAGGTTATTTCTGGCCAGAAGAGGGAAAGCACCGCAGCTGGTATTGGAATGGTTTTTCAGAGCTATGACTTATTCCCAAACATGACGGTTTTGAAAAACGTAACCCTGGTCCCTCTGGTAGTGCAGAAGCGCTCAGAGAATGAGGTTTTGGCACAGGCAGAAGAACTGCTGCGTCGTGTGGGACTGTGGGAGAAGAAAGACTCCTACCCATCAGCTCTTTCCGGTGGTCAAAAGCAGCGCGTGGCAATTGTTCGTGCTCTTATGACTAACCCTGAAGTTCTTTTGCTGGACGAGATTACTGCAGCTCTTGACCCCGAGATGGTTCACGAGGTTTTGCAGGTAGTTATGGAGCTAGCAGAGCAGGGAATGACCATGCTGGTGGTAACTCACGAGATGCGCTTTGCTCAAGCAGTTGCTGATCGAGTCATCTTGATTGATCAGGGACACATCGTAGAAGAGTCGTCCGATGCACAAGAGTTTTTCTCGGCACCTAAAACAGAGAGGGCACAAGAGTTTTTGCGTACCTTTGAATTTGAACGTGTACATAAGTAAACAACGTGTTTTTGCACGTAGATGATGTAGTAATAGATACAATTTGTTAGGATTTGAAATGAACTTCTTTGAAAATACTTCCGCTTCTCTTTCTCGCCGTGCTTTCCTTGGTGCAAGCGCACTTTCTGCTGTAGCTCTTCTGGCAGCTTGCAAGAAAAAGGATTCTGACGGAGCTCAGGGTGGATCTTCTGATACAGACTCAAAGTTTAGAACCCTTGATGACATCAAGAAGGCAGGCACGGTAAATATCGGTGTCTTCAGCGATAAAGCTCCTTTTGGTTACGTTGATGCAAACGGTAATTACGCTGGTTACGACATTGTTTTTGCAGAGCGCCTTGCAAAGGACATGGGCGTTAAGATCAACTACATTTCCACGGATGGACAAAATCGCGTGCCTTTCTTGCAGTCAAATAAGGCAGATATTATGCTGGCAAACTTTACGGTAACTGATGACCGTAAAGAAAAGGTTGATTTCTCTCTGCCATACATGAAGATTAAGTTGGGCGTTGTTTCTCCCGCTTCTGCACCAATTACTGATGTTTCTCAGCTTGATGGAAAGAAGCTTATTGTTTCTAAGGGAACCACAGCTGAGGTTTGGTTTGCTAAGAACGCGCCTAAGGTTGAGCTGGTCAAATTTGATAGCTATGCTGATGCGTATAACGCACTGCTCGACGGCCGCGGCGATGCTTTCTCAACCGATAATACCGAGGTACTTGCATGGATTAAGTCTAACCCTGGCTTTGTTGTTGGCATCGATGATCTGGGTGACTCTGATACCATTGCCGCTGCAGTTCATAAGGGTAACTCCTCGGTGTTGGAGTTTATCAACAACGAGATCACTGGCCCTCTTGCAGAAGAGAACTTCTTCCACAAGGCTTATGAAGAGACGCTTGCTCCAATTTATGGCGATGAAGTAGATCCGAATACCATGGTCGTCGAGGGTGGCAAACTCTAAGTTTTAGACGCTGAGTCGTCTTTAATAGCTCAAATACACTCATTTCGCGAGAAGCCTTGCAGTTTGTAAGGTCTTTTCGCATTTGTAGCTAAATTGTTAATTTGTACAGTACTTTTTAAAAATAATTCTTTGTGCTGATAAAGTAGGTCAACTATTTTTTGACCAACTAGGGCAAAGGAGCTGATAATGGCAGCTGAACAGCAAAAGACAACTCGTAAGATTGGCGTCCCCAGGTTCCCCGGCGATATTATGCTTTATCCACTTTCTGTGGGCCTACTACTCCACTCTTTTTTCCCTCAGGTTCTAGAAATTGGTAGTTTTACTACAGCTGTTGCTAAGGGTGCTCCTGCAATTGTTGGCATTGTTTTGCTGTTTGTGGGTGCTTCTATTGATCTTAAAACAGTTCCCAAGGTTCTGAAAACTGGTCTGACCATTCTTATTCCTAAACTTGCCATTGCTATTGCCTTTGGTCTATTTGTTGCTAAATTTATGGACGATAATTTCTTTGGTCTTAATGCACTTTCTATCATTGGTGGCATTACTTTCTGTAACGTTGCTCTGTACATTGGTATTACTGCTGAGTATGGAACTCCTGATGAGCAGGGTGCGGCTGCAGTTTTATCTCTTGTTGCTGGTCCTGCAGTTACCATGATTGCTCTAGGCGCAGCGGGTGTTGCAGCAATATCTCCTACCGCACTTATTGGTACGCTACTTCCTCTGGTTCTTGGCGTTGTTCTTGGTAACCTCAGCCCTTTTATCAGGGGACTTTTGGTTCCTGGCATTAACCCTTGTATTGCCGTTGTTGGCTTTGCTCTTGGTTGTGGCATGAGTGTTGAGAATCTTATTACTGGTGGTCCATCAGGCATTCTCTTAGCAGTTCTCTGTATTATCACGGGTATCCTTACTATGCTTGTTGAGCGTCTTCTTGGTGGTTCTGGTAAGGCAAGCCTTGCTAGCGCGACTATTGCAGGAACCGCAACAACCACACCTGCTGCAGTTGCTGCCGTTGATCCAACGTATACAGCTCAGGTTGTTGCAAATGCAAATGCTCAGCTTGCGGCGGCAGTAGTTATTACTGCACTTGTAGCTCCTGCGTTTACTGGTTGGCTTGATAAGAAGTTGGCAAAGAAAAATGATGACGCCGAGGTGCAGACTTCAGAAAAAGTACCTGCTACTGAGTAGTTAAGTAAGCTTCATATAATGCATATGAAAAACCCTCTTCTGTGCAGGCAGAAGAGGGTTTTATTCACCGGTTAAAGAAAATAAATGATGTGGCTTATCTCAAATATAAGCGCAAGTATGAGGGAAACTAAGAACAAAATTCTTACCCATTTTTTGATACCGCTTTTAAAAAAGACATAAAAATCGATAACCTCAAGCAGAATTGATGTCACAAAAAACAGCAATGGTGGAATAAATCCTTGTTTCCACAGTAGCCGCATTCCCTGATAAGTCAGAAAACTGACCAATATTACAATACGAACTGTTTTTCTAGAAAACTGTTCTGAAAAATTAAAAATCTTATCGTTAAACATATCTGTTGCCTCCTTTTGGACAACAAGAGTAGTTCATTTGATGCTAAAAATTATAATACTGTTTAATTAATCTCGTAGTATATAACTATAGTAATTTAACTTGTGATTGGAGGTGCCTATGGAAGTGGGAGAGTGGAGCATTAGTTCTCCAGCATCCAAGTTTTTACTTGGTGCACCATGGTCAGAGAAACTTGTTCACGGATGGGTTCATCCGCTGCGTATTTCTCCCAATCAGCTTAGAGTCATTGGCTCTTGTTCTTCTTGGCACCCTGGTCTTTTTAAACAGATGGCTGCTTGTACTTCAAATATTTTAGTTTCCTTTACCACGGACAGCTTAGAAGTGGTACTTGATTTAAAAATTGATGAACTTCCTACGGGTACCGCCTCTGTTTTACAGTTACTTAAAACAACGTATTTGAAAAAGCTTAGTTCCGTATTTGTAACGGTTGACGGTAAACCTTACAAGAACTTTTCACTTGATGATGCAGGTGAGCATACACTTTCTATGCACCTAGAAACAGAAACCTCCGAAGATAATCTTGCTAGACTTCCAGGTTTTAACGACACGCATCACGTTTGTGTTTACTTGCCTTGTTTACAGAGTGCTTCCGTTAAAAATCTCCGTGGCAACGGCACGTTTTTCTCGCCCGATGAGCCTAAGAAGAAGCTGGTGGTGTTTGGCGATTCCATTGCGCAGGGTTTTGTTGTGGAGCGACCAGATAAAACTTGGCCGCGCAGCCTTGCTAAACGCATGAAGCTTGATGTAGTTAACCAGGGAATTGGTGGACAAGTTTATCAGCCTGGCTCGTATACGTTCATTGAGGATGCTTCTTTAGTTGTTGTTGCACTAGGAGCAAATTATCGATACGAGAAATGCTCAAAATCACAGGTAACATACGACATTCAAAATTCGCTCTGGCAAATTTCTCAGATGTATGCGGATACGCGTGTGGTTGTTTTGACGTCTACTCCTTATTTTGAGGACGCGTATCCCACGCACCCTTATTCTTGTTATGCTGAGGTTCCTCAAATAATTGAAGAAGTTGCTGGTAAGTTTGGTTTGCAGTGCATCTCTGGAGAAAAACTGTTGCCGCAGGAGAAGAAATATTTTGCTGACGATGTGCATCCAAATTCAAAGGGAGCCGCACTGTTGGCAAAAAATCTGTTTGAAGCCTTAAAACAACCAACTCAAGATAGTCTTTTTTAGACGTCAAGTCTCCCTAGAAGCTCTCTTAAAATTCAACACGAGTTTTTGTCCGGTGAAACTTCTACACTAGAGGTGAAAAACATCTAGAGAGGATACACATGAATATTACTAATCCTTATGCACCTCATTTGACCGGGCAACTTACAGAAGAAACTCAAGCCCTTGTAGCTGAGCAAATTGCTAAGGGCACCTTAAGTCCTTACGCATGCAAAAATGAAGATATCATTCGCCGAGATACCACCCATGATCAGGCATCTCTTTTGCGTCCGGCTTTCATGCGAGATGTCGAGAAGATCATGCATACTCCTGCATATAACAGACTAAACGGCAAAACACAGGTCTTCTCGTTTCGTTCGCATGATGACATTACGCGCCGCGGTCTTCATGAGCAGCTTGTTTGTAGGGTTGCTAAAGATATTGGACGTGCCCTTGGCCTCAACCTTGATTTGATCGAGGCAATTGCTCTTGGTCATGACGTGGGACATACTCCTTTTGGTCATGCAGGGGAGTATTTCCTCAATGATATTTATCACGAGCAAACGGGACGTTGGTTTTTCCACAACGTACAGAGCGTGCGCGTGCTTGACGGCCTCTATGCAAGAAACCTCTCTTTACAGACGCTTGACGGAGTAATTTGCCATAACGGTGAGTTTGAACAGCAGATACTTCAAATGAGTGATCTTTCAACTTTTGATGAGTTTGATAAGGTGGTAGAAGATTGCTGGGAAAGAGGTCCTCAGGCTATTGCACACCTGCGTCCTATGACGCTTGAAGGTTGCGTCATGCGCATCTCTGACATTATTGCGTATGTTGGAAAAGACAGACAGGATGCGCTTCGTGCAGGCGCTGCTACAGAAGAAACATTTGATGATGGTCTTGGCGGCGCCTATAACGCATGGGCCACTTCTGCTTTTGTTGCAGATATTGTTCAGAACAGCTTTGGTAAGCCTCAGATTTCTCTTTCTGAAGACGCCTTTAAAGAGATGAAACGAGCAAAGCGCGAGAATTACCAGAAGATTTATGGTGCATCAGAAGCCAATGGTGATTTCTCTGAAGACATTAAGCGCCTGTTTGAGAAATTGTATGAGTACGAATTATCTTCGCTTAAATCTGGCGATCAGAGCCTTGCAATCTTTAAGCATCATATTGAGCCGGTGAGTAGGCACCTTTCTAGGTACGGCCATACGTATGACTGGAAGAGTGACGTGCATCGTACTGTTGTTGATTTTATTTCCGCAATGACCGATGACTACTTTGTGGCTACCTGTGAAGCACTTTTTCCAGAAGCTCAGGAGCTCTTTCCAAAGAGAAGCTACTTTGCAGAAGGGGTACGTGCGTAAGACTAGTGTTTCGGCTAAAGTGCAATAGTTGGGTCACTTAAAGAGCATTTGTGTTGAGCAGGTTTCTCGCCAAGCTTTTATGTTTGAGACGGGGTAAAATAGCTGCATGGATACTTTATTTTCTGGCATGGAACGTGCCGCTAAAAAAGCTAATGCACCACTTGCTGCTCGCATGCGTCCTACCACGCTTGATGGATATGTTGGTCAAGAAGATGCGGTTGGTCAGGGCTCCTGGCTGCGTAAAGCTATTGAGCACGATACGCTCTCGTCCGTCTTGCTGTATGGTCCAGCTGGCACTGGTAAGACCACGCTTGCACGCATTATTGCACATACAACACACTCAGAATTTGTAGAAGTATCTGCAATTACGGGCACTGTTAAAGATCTTCGCAGAGAGATTGAGGCAGCAGAATCAAGGCTTTTAACAGCAGGTAGAAGAACTATTCTGTTTATTGATGAGATTCATCGTTTTACGCGCTCTCAGCAAGATGCCTTGCTTCATGCAGTAGAAGACAGAATAGTTGTACTTATTGGCGCTACTACAGAAAATCCTTACTTTGAGGTTAACAGCGCCCTGATTTCTCGCTCTCGTGTAGTGGAGCTGCATGCATTGTCAGATGAGGCAATCGATGAGCTCATTCAGCGAGCACTTGAGTCAGAAGATGGTCTAGCAAGCGCATTTGTTCTGGATGAAGATGCTCGCAAAGAGATTGTGACGCTTGCAGGCGGAGATGGTCGCGCAGCCCTAACTTCTCTTGAGCTTGCTTCTCAGATGGTTGATGTTCCAGAATCTGCTGATAGTAAGGCATCTGAGCCGCTTGTTATTACCAAGCAAAACGTTCTTGAGGCAAATCCTCGTCGCGGACTTCCCTACGATAAAGCAGGAGATATGCACTATGACATTATCTCTGCGTTTATTAAGTCCATGCGTGGCTCAGACCCAGATGCCGCACTCTATTGGCTTGCGCGCATGATTGATGCAGGTGAAGATCCTAAATTTATTGCGCGACGCATTATGATTTTGGCCTCAGAAGATATTGGTAACGCAGATCCACAGGCGCTGCTCATTGCACATGCAGCATTTAGGTCAGCCGAGGTCATTGGATACCCTGAGTGTAGAATTAACCTTGCGCAAGCAGTTATTTATATGGCGCTTGCTCCAAAATCTAATGCTGCAGAAGCAGGTATTGATGCCGCCCTTCATGAGGTTAGAACAGGTCCAAGGCGAGAAGTTCCAAGTTACTTAAGAGACCGTACGCGTCCTGGTTCTGAAGAGTATGGCAATTACCTCTATCCTCACAATTATCCTGGGGGATGGATTGAACAGCGTTATCTTCCAGAAGGACTTGAACGTGGTGCGTTCTTCTCGCCATCTCCAAGAGGTTGGGAAGCGTGGAGAATTGCAGCTACAGAGCGTGATCGTCACGAGAAAGCTTAGGATTTTGAATTACCTAAGTGGGAGCATCAAGAGGACGCTCCTCGGGTAGAATAGAAAGAACTGTAACCGTTAGCTTTGAGGGATGGCATAGATGGATTACCTACAGATTGCCCTTGTAGTCTTAGCCGTAGCTGGTGTTTGGGCCATTGTCGAGGTTGCTCTGACCCTAAGAACAACAAGAAAGTCAATTACTGAGATTACACTCTCAGCTAACAACACTATTGAGCAGATTCAACCTGTTATTTCAAAGATTGATGGCATGGTTGATGAGCTTGATCCAACTATTAAGCAGCTACCTGCACTTATGCAGAAGGTTGATGAGGCTGCAGAGAATGCTAATACCTCTCTTGAGAGCCTCAATGTGGTTCTTGGTGATGTAGCAACCGTTTCCGGTGCTGCATCTGCAGTAACTGCAACAGTCAGTAAGGCTGCAAGCGATGCGGTAACAGGCGTTGTTGAGTCTGTTTCAAAGCTAGGAACTGGTCTTGGCGGATCTTTGAATCCTTCCAAGCTTGCTGAGGTAGCTCAGGCTCACCTGAGCGGTGCGACTGCTTCCGCACAACAGAGTGCACAGCGTGCTCAAGAGTATCTTGAGGAACTTCCTCTGCTTTCTCAGGACAAGACAAAGCATTCTAAACCAGCTCGCACTGAGCAGTTCTATATTGAGTACGGTTCTGAGTCTTCTCAGAAGTCTGAGGAGTAGATTGTAATGGCACAAAAAATTGTTGAACTTTCCGCTCCTGCAGATCCAACATTTGCTCGTTCAGTCAGAATGATGGCTGCTAATCTTGCTGTTTTGTGCAAGATGAACGTTGATGAGCTTGAAGATGTCAAAATGGCCGCAGAAGAAGGATTTGTCTTTGCTTGTGGCACTCAGAAAGACTCTGTAGATATTACGTTTACCCTCGAAGACAATACTATGGCTATTGATTTTGACTTGGGTGATGAGGATCCAGTTGAGTCTGAGGAAGATAATTCTCAGCCACTAGAGCTTGTAGAACTATTGCTCTCCGCTATTTGTGATGAGTTTGCGCTTAGCGATGACGGTTATACGCTTCATCTTGTAAAGATTTCTGGCGGTGCACATGCCTAAACCTGAAGCTAACGAGGCAGTACAGGCATCTGCAGAAGAGCAGAAAGCCGCAAGAAGAGCTGCTCGCCGTGCTTCTAAAGGTGCCCCGGCCTGGGATAAAGATAGAACACGAAAGCTCTTTGCCCAATATAAAGAAACAAAAGACCCTGAGGTAAGAGACCAGCTTATTGTGAGTCACTTAAACCTCGTGCGTTTTTTGGCTTCCAAGTTTAAAAACCGTGGAGAACCCCTTGATGATTTGATTCAGGTGGGAACCATTGGACTTATCAAGGCAATTGATAGGTTTGAGCCTGATCGTGGTCTTGAATTTACAACATATGCAACGCCAACCATCATGGGAGAAATCAAGCGTCACTTCCGCGATAAAGGCTGGTCAGTACGTGTCCCTCGTCGTTTGCAGGAGCTTTCGTCCAAGATTAATCAGGTCACTGATGATTTGACTAAAGAGCTGCAAAGAAGCCCTTCAATTGAAGAGATCGCCCAGCGCCTTGATACTAACGTTGAAGAGGTTCTTGAGGCTATGGAGTCTTCTAGCGCTTATAGCTCTGTTCCTCTTGAGGGAGGCGGCTCTGGTGCTGATGGCGACGAGACTCCTTCAATCATTGATCAGTATGTGACTGAAGATGAGGATCTTGCTGGTTCTGATGACCGCATTGTTCTTGAAGAGGCCATTAGAGACTTCTCGCCACGAGAGCAAGAGATTATTCGTATGCGTTTTGTTGAAGGTCTTACTCAGGTAGAGATTGCGGAGAAACTTAATATCTCTCAGGTACAGGTTTCAAGGCTGCTTCGTCGCACCTTAAAGCGTATCCAAGAAAAGATTGACCCAGAAAGCGTGAACCGTTAATGGATCAAAAGCATCAAAACTTCTCCGATTCTGCTCAAAAATGGAAACAACGTGGCTTAATGGTGTGGACAATCATTGGTCTGGCCGCATTGTTTGCAATTGCACTGTATGTCCTTGGCATCCTGGGACAGGCTGTTGAGCTGCTCGCCATTGGCGCAATTGTTGCGTTTGTCTGTAGCCCTGTTACCAATTGGCTTGAAGACAGGGGAGTGCCTCGTGGCATTTCCGCTCTTATCGCGCTTGTTCTTACGCTCATTGTGCTGGTAGGATTTCTTATCCTCATTGCTCAACCGTTGGTGCTTGAACTTACTACGCTGCTGAAAAATGCTCCTTTGTATGCAAGCCAAATTGGATCTATGGCAAGGGAGTTTTGGCAGAACTTTGACACTCAAAGTAACCCTGCTGTTAGACAGACAGTAGAACTTGCAATTGAACAGGCATCAAGTATTGGAATATCAGTTGCTTCTGGTATTTTGAGTTGGCTTTCCACATCTGCTTTAGGCAACATCTCTTCTATGGCAAACCAACTCATGGTCTTCTTCTTAGGCCTAGTGCTTGCCTATTGGTTGGCTAAAGATTATCCAGTTATTGTTCGTGAGATGGCTATTATTGCTGGTCCTCAAAAAGAGAATGAGTTCAGACTTATTCTTGCAATCTTAAGTAGATCTACCAGTGGATATATGCGAGGCACTATCATTACCTCTGCGGTTAATGGCATTCTTGTGTACTTTGGGTGTCTGATTTTAGGCAACCCTTATGCCGCTCTTATTGGCATGGTTACAGGAATCTTCCATATTATTCCTGTAGTTGGACCGGTTTTCTCGGCAGGTATTGCTCTTATTTTGAGCATCCTGGTAGACCCTGTCATGACCGTATGGACTATCGTTATCTTGATGGTTGCACAAAACGTTGTTGATAACGTGCTTTCACCTTTGGTTATGGCAACTAGCGTTAAAGTTCACCCAGGTCTTTCGCTCGTTGGTATTGTCATTGGCAGCGCTCTTGGCGGAGTAGTTGGAACTATTCTTGCCATACCTTTGACAGCAGCACTGAGGGGCATCTTTGTGTACTTCTTTGAGAAGTATTCGGGCAGACAGATCGTCTCGCCAAATGGCGCGCTTTTTAACTCGACGCAGTATGTGGATGAGTCTGGCGCTATTCTGCCAGAGTATGATGCCCTAGATGACCCAAAGTTCTTTGAGGAGTCGCGTCTTGTTGATCAAGACACTACAGCTCATGTGCGCAGCAAGTCTTCAGCTCCCGCACCCAAGATTCTTGGTCATGATTTTTCTCAGTTACTTTTTAGGAATACTCAAGAAGTTACTAAGGAACCAGATAAACCATCGTCAGATGCGGTAGACTCAGACAGTACAAAAGAGTAGTTATTTGAATACGGAGAAGTACTTTATGGCTGACTATAAAACAATGACAACAGCAGAGATTCGCGAGGACTTCCTAAGCTTCTTTGAGAGCAAGGGTTGCAAGCGCTATCCTTCTTCATCTCTGGTGCCTTCTGATCCTTCGCTGCTTCTTGCTAATGCTGGCATGAACCAGTTCAAGGAATATTACCAGGGCATCAAGACTATGAAGGAGATTGGCGCAACTTCCTGCCAGAAGTGCCTTCGTACTAACGATATTGACAACATTGGTGACTCACGCCACCTCTCATTCTTTGAGATGCTGGGTAACTTCTCCTTTGGTGGTTACACCAAGCGCGATGCATGCACCTGGGCAATGGAGTTTATTTCTTCTCCAGAGCACCTTGGTCTGCCACTTGATCGCCTGTACTTTACTGTTTTTACTGACGACGATGAGGCAATTGAGATCTGGAAGTCTCTT
Source organism: uncultured Atopobium sp. (assembly GCA_937997345.1). Lineage (GTDB taxonomy): Bacteria > Actinomycetota > Coriobacteriia > Coriobacteriales > Atopobiaceae > Lancefieldella. Next base: position 55,481 of record CALKTD010000010.1, read on the forward strand.
GGCGTAGCAGAAGATCACATCACCCGTCTGGGTGAGGAGGACAACTTCTGGGCAGCTGGTCCAACTGGTCCTTGTGGTCCTTGCTCTGAGATTTACTTTGACCAGGGTCCTGAGTTTGAGGGAGAAGCTCCTGGAGACGACGGTGACCGTTACCTTGAGTTCTGGAACCTCGTCTTTACTCAGTTTGACCGCCAGGAAGATGGTTCTCTGCCTGAGCTTCCTCATCGCAACATCGATACCGGCATGGGCCTTGAGCGTATCGCAGCTATCATGCAGCATGAGGGCACCAACTACGAGGGTGACATCATGCGTACCCTCATCTCTTTGGGCGAGAAACTCTCTGGTAAGAAGTATCACTCAACTGATGAGATTGACCGCAGTCTGCGTATCCTTGCAGACCACTCTCGTGCAGTTACCTTTATGATTGGTGACGGCATTCTCCCTGGTAACGAGGGTAGAAGCTACATTCTTCGCCGCCTGCTCCGTCGCGCTGTCTACCACGGCCGCTTACTGGGCATTCAGGGCACCTTCATGGCAGAGTATGCACATGAGGTTGCTGTGCTACTTGGCGCAGAATACCCAGAGCTTGTCGAGAAGAGCGCTCTTATCGACGGCATTCTGACTGCAGAAGAGGAGCGCTTTGGCGCTACGCTTGACGCAGGTGAGTCTAAACTCACTGCAGAGCTTGAGCAGCTAGAGGATGGCGCACAGCTTTCCGGTGAGGTTGCATTCCTTCTGCACGATACCTACGGATTCCCTATTGATCTTACTCGTGAGATTGCTGTAAATGCAGGTCACGTTGTTGACATGGACGCCTTTGATGCTGCAATGACTGAGCAGCGTGAGCGCGCTCGTAAGTCTGCTAACCGCGATGCCTGGGGTAACGCTCAGAGCATTTGGGTTGCACTCTCTGACCGCCTTGATGAGACCGTCTTTGACGGCTATGACAACAACGAGCTCTCTGGCGTTCGTGTTGTTGCTCTTGTTCAGGATGGACAGGAGGTTGAGTCCGCTTCTGCTGGCTCTGAGGTTGAGGTTGTACTTGACCGCACGCCTTTCTATGCAGAGATGGGCGGCCAGGTTGGTGATACCGGCAAGCTGACAGCTGCTGGTCTCTACGTTCACGTTACTGATACCAAGCACCGTGACGGCGGCCTTGAGTCCCACGTTGGCGTGGTAGAGGAGGGCACCATCTCTGTTGGTGACTCTGTCACCGCAACTATCGACGCTGGTCGTCGTGAGCTAATACGCCGCAACCACACGGCAACTCACCTGCTTGACGCTGCACTTAAGAAAGTTTTGGGTGACCACGTGAACCAGGCTGGTTCTCTTGTTGCTCCAGATCGTATGCGCTTTGACTTTACGCACTTTGAGGCTCTTACCAAAGATGAGCTTGATCGCATTGAGGGCATGGTAAACGCAGAGATTTTTGCCGCTAAGCCTGTTGTTACTCAGATTATGAGCATTGAGGATGCAAAGGCCGCTGGTGCTGTTGCACTCTTTGGCGAGAAGTACGGTGATGTCGTACGCGTTGTCTCTGCTGGTGCAGAAGACACTCCATTCTCTCGTGAGCTCTGCGGTGGTACCCATGCACGTAACACTGCAGACCTTGGCCTCTTCAAGATTATTTCTGAGAGCTCCGTTGGTTCTAACTCAAGGCGTATTGAGGCTGTAACTTCTATGGGCGCTATCGAGTACGTTGATGAGCGCCTGGCTCAACTTGATGAGGTTGCCGCAGCTCTGAAGGTTCGTCCTTCTGCTGTTGCAGACCGCGTTGAGCAGCTGCAGCAAGATCTTCGCACTGCAAACCATAAGCTTGAGGCCGCTCTTACCGGAGCAGGCAGCAACCAGGTAGCAGAAGCACTTAAGTCTGCTGTTCAGCTTAATGGCTATAGCTGCGTAATTGCTAAGCTTGAGGGCCTTTCTGGCAAAGAGCTCCGCTCCGCATGGGACGGTATCCGCGATGCATCTGACGGCCAGCCTGTTGCTTGCGTCATTGCATCCGCAACCGCTGACGGTAAGGTTTCCCTGCTTGCAGGTGCCACTGATTCTGCAGTTGTAGCGGGTTTCTCGGCAGGAGACATTGTAAAAGAGATTGCAGAGCTTGTTGGTGGCCGTGGTGGCGGTAAGCCAGCAATGGCGCAGGCAGGTGGCTCAAATGCTGCAGGAATTGATGATGCGCTTGAAGCTGCAAAAACAAAGCTTGGTGCTTAGCGTTTGCGCGTTTTAGCTCTAGATATTGGTGAAGTTCGCATCGGGGTTGCTGTAAGTGACCCCGATGGTGCTATTGCGTCACCTGTTTGTGTGCTACCTGCGCAAGAAGTGCTCTCACATGCACGTACGTTTAAAGCTGTGCTTGAAGATTGGGAGCCAGAGCTGCTTTTGTGCGGTCGTCCTAAAACGCTCGCCGGCGAAGATGGACCACAGGCCCAAAAAATTACCGCTCAAGCTGAGCAAATTGCGAAGAACTGCCAACTTCCATTAGAATTTACAGACGAAAGGCTTTCTTCTGCGGAAGCAAAGAAGATTCTTCGAGCGCAAGGTTTATCTGAGAAAGCCATGCGTGGAAAAGTTGACATGGTTGCAGCTTCGCTCTTTTTGCAATCATGGCTTGATGCACAGATGAATAAGGGAGACTAAATGCCCACCCTATCCAATGGTTCTTCTCCGCGTCGTCAGGGCGCACATTTTTCTTCTCCTGTTCCAGAGGGACAGGCTCAGGAAGAGCAGACTCAGCAGGAACAGATCACGCAGCCTTCAGTTGAGGCTACAGGATCGCTGCCTGCACTTACCGGTGGCAAGCTTTCTTCAAGAAGCGCTCAAGTCACTCATATGGCAAAGAACAAGCAGGTAAAGCATAGAGATAAGAAGGCTTCAAAGCGTTCTCGTATTTTTGCGGCGCTTATCGCTTTTATCATGGTTGCAGCCCTTGGCATCTTTGTATGGAAAGTGGCGCTTCCAGAGCTTTCTCGTGCTAATTCCGATACGCAAGAAATTACCGCAGGTCAGCAAGTTACCATTACTATTCCAGATGGTGCTGGTGCGCAGGAAGTCGCAAAGATTCTTTTTGAGAACAAGATTATTGCAACTAAGAGCGAGTTCTTAAACCAGGTAAAGCGTCAGGATGCTGAGCAGAAAATCAAGAGTGGTATCTATGTTATTACCACTGGTACCAAGCCAGCAGACATCGTTCATCTGCTTATTTCTGGCCCTAATGCTCCTGGTAGTGGCTTTGTCGTACCAGAAGGTTATACCGTTTCTCAGGTTGCGGATTTGGTTCAGGACTACTTTGGTATTTCTCGCGATGATTTCTTGAATCAGGCAAAAGCATCCAATTATGTTGCCGACTATCCGTTCCTTGCAGGTGCGGTAGATGCTAATGATTCTCTTGAGGGCTACTTGTTCCCCAAGACCTATACCTTTACAGAAAGCAATGTAACCGCTGATACGGTCATCCGTGCCATGCTTGATCAGTTTAAGACAGAGACAGCTGATCTTAACCTTGATGCCGCTCGCATTACGCTCAACAAGCGTTACAACTTGAATCTTACTAACGAGCAAATCATTATCATGGCATCGATTATTGAGCGAGAAGCCCTAACTGACGATGATCGTCCTAAGGTTGCTTCTGTCTTCTATAACCGTCTGTACGACGATATGTACCTGCAAAGTGATGCAACTCTTGCTTATTCTTTGGGTAGAGAAGCAACTGCAGATGACCTGAGCACTATGACATCTGACCCTTACAACACCTATGCGTTTAAGGGACTTACACCAACGCCTATTTGCTCCCCAGGTTATGCCTCTATTAAGGCGGCTATGGATCCAGCTGCAACCAATTATTACTACTTCTGGATTACCTCGGATGAGCACGTCTTCTCAGAGACGTATGACGAGCATCAGCAAGCTATCGAAAACGCACGCGAGCGTGAAGCCGCAAGCAAGCAATAGTTGGTGTGGCATGAGTTTGACCAAAGCAACACAATACGTTTCTGCTGTTGAATACATCTCAATAGAGGATTTGGTTCAGCAGGGGATTAAACTTGTGCTCTTAGATCGCGATAATACCTGTGTGCCCCGAGACACCAAGATGGTGCCGCCAGAGATTTCTGCTTGGTTTGAGAAGGCTCATGCGGCTGGATTAACGCTCTGCCTCATCTCCAATAACATTCACCTCAATGAGGTCCAGCGTAGCGCTCACGAGCTGGGAATTGAAGGAGAGGGCTTTGCGTGTAAGCCGCTTCCTCGCGCGCTAACTGCTGCTATGAAGCGTTTCTCGGCAACTAAAGAGCAAACTGTGATGGTGGGAGACCAGATTTTTACTGATGTTATTGCAGGTAATTTGGCTGGTGTTTCAACTATTTTGGTAAAGCCGCAGTCCAATGAGGATCTTTGGTACACCAATATCATTCGTCACGTAGAGCGCCGCATTTTAAAAAATGTAACTTTTACGTCATAACAAGACGGCTTTAGTTTACTTACTCCAACTCGATGATAGAATCATCTTGAAAGGCTGGAGGAGTATGGAGCTTCGCGATTCAAGATACGTTGTACATGAGGGCTGTGATCATATCTTTTTTGTAGGCTTTCTGGGTGCCGGAAAGTCTACACTCGCACGTAATTTGGGCGAGCTGTTTCACCGTCGTTATGTTGACACCGATCGCCTAGCAGAGCGTATAGCAGGTAAATCACTGGCAGAAATCTACGAAGATGACGGTGAAGAGCTTTTTAGGCAGGCAGAAACTGAGGTTTTGCACATGCTTAAGTCTAAGAAGTCACTGCTCGTAAGCTGTGGCGGTGGAATTGTCGAGAAGGACGTCAATCTTGCGCTTATGCGTGAGATGGGAGTCATTGTGTTTCTCGACGGCGATCTTTCTGACTCGCTTCGTCAAATTCAGCGCACGGATAGGCGCCCTGATCTGGGAAGCTTTGAAAACGCTACTCAGCTTTATAGACGCCTGCGCCCGCGTTATGAGGCCGCTGCTGATATTACTATTGATATTCGTGAGAAAACATTTGAGCAGGTAGCCATTGAATCTGGCAAGCTGCTTTGGGAAAGAGGTCTTCTATGAGTGACAATGTTCAGGCTGAGCTTGAAGAGGAATTGCCACCTGTTCAGATTAAACAGTGGGTTTCTATTCCTGGTGGCTCTATTGCACTTCGTTCTGGTGCGGGCGTTCTTTCAAACTTTGGTACTGAGCTCAGAACCGCAGTGGGAAGACCCCATCGCTGTGCTTTTCTTGTCAGCAATCAGGCAGACGAAGACCTTGCTGAGCTTCTGAGTAGAGACCTCACCACCATTGGTTTTCTCGTCACACGTGTAGATGTAGAAGATGGTAAGGCTGCAACTACCGTGGCAACTGAGGCACAGGTATTGTCTGCTCTGGCAGACATGCACCTGACAGCTGATGATCTGGTAGTTGCCGTGGGACACGAGGGCGTCATTTCTCTTGCTAACCACGTGGCAAACAAGTGGTGTGGGGGAGTTTCCCTTGCTACTGTTCCACTTGATTTAGCAGCAGTTATTGTCTCGTCTATTACTCCTCGCGCGCTTGATACTGACGCTGAACATCAGCGCCTTGTTACCACTAAGCCTTGTGCTCGTTTCTGCTTTGCAGATCTTGAGGTCATGGATCTCTGCGATGACAACGCTAAGGTTGCCCAGGTATGTATGGTTGCAACGGCTATGTCTGATAACGAGGCGGAGTTTGGCCGCATTTGGGATAGAGCAGATAACCTCTCCTCTGGAGTTGCCGATATAGTTGCAGAGCAGCTGGCAGAGTCTACTAAGACCCGTGGCCGCCTCTCTGATTCTTCCGCTATTGCTATTCAGCAGTCTGTTCCTTACGGTTGGGTTTTTGTGGAGGCACTTCGCCCGCTCATCCCAGCTGATCAGCCTCTTTCTGCACTTTATGCAGACGCACTGCGTTTCTCGGCAAGAATTGCAGTAGCTAAAGAAGCGCTTTCTTTTGACGATATGCTTGCCCAAGACGAGATTCTTGAGCGCTTGAATATTGGCTTTGTTACCTGTGACATTACTTCTGAGCAGCTTATCGAAGCGCTCAAACAGGAATGTTTCCGTTCTACTAATCGTTTTATGTTACCGATTCCAATGTCTATTGGAAGGGTAAGATTAGCTTCGGTCGACGAGGAACTTCTCGCCGAACATGCCCGCGCATGGTGTGAGGCTCACGCTTCGCATTAAAGTGCCGCATCTTGCAGTAAGGAGCCTGTTTGCTGAGGCGACTCCACAAGGTGCAACTCTTTGTTGTAAACATCTCGAGAAGGGATTTGAAATGGCAGATTTACAGGCAGCAGCAAAGCGCGTTGCGCGCTTTCGCGAGGTAATGGCTCAGAGGGGTTACGACGCTGTTGTTCTACGTCACAACCCAGACCTTCGTTGGTTGACTGACGCTGAGCGTACCTTTGACTTTGAGCAGGCACATACTGCATTTATTACGCAGGATGAGCTCTTCATGCACACTGACTCTCGTTACTACAACACATTCCTGGAGCGCCTTGGTGCTGATTCTCCATGGAAGTTTGACCAGGAAGTCACTACTCCTACCGAGTGGGTTGCCGCTCATATTGCTGAGGCTCGTGCTCGCGTAGTTGCTATTGAGGACACCGTTGATCTTGCGTTCTTTGATGGTCTTGAGCAGGCATTGCGTGATCGTTCTGTTGCTGCTTTGCTTCCACGCATGCATGGTGATATTGCTGAGCTGCGTATTGTTAAAGACCCAGCTGAGATTGAGCTTATGAAGCACGCTCAGTCAATTACTGACAAGGCGTTCCTCCACATCTGCGAGTACATTAAGCCAGGTCTCACTGAGCAGCAAATCCGCGCAGAGCTTGAGAACTACATGCTCTCCAACGGTGCCGATGCTCTCTCCTTCGACTCTATTATTGCTTCTGGTCCTAATGGTGCTAATCCTCACGCACAGCCAGGTGAGCGCGTAGTTCAGACAGGCGACATGATTGTTATGGACTATGGCGCAGGTTATCTGGATTACCACTCAGATATGACCCGTACTGTTGTTGTTGGCGCACCTTCCGAGGAGCAGCAGCACGTCTTTGACGTTGTCCGCAAGGCAAATGAAACTTGCGCAGCAGCTATTCATGCAGGTGTAACTGGTTCTGATATTCATAACCTTGCAGTTAAGGTTATCTCTGAGGCTGGCTACGGTGAGTACTTTGGCCACGGCCTTGGCCACGGTGTTGGCGTTGAGATTCACGAGCGTCCATTCTTCAACCCTCGCTGGAACAAGGTTATTGCAGCAGGTTCTGTTGTTACCGATGAGCCTGGCATTTACCTGCCTGGTAAGTTTGGTATTCGCCTTGAGGACTTTGGCGTTGTTACTGAGGACGGCTACGATGTCTTTACTCAGTCCACACACGACCTTGTGTCTGTTGGCTGCTAAGCAATAACCTACTCACATGAGAATTTTTACGGCCAGAAGCTTTTGCTTCTGGTCGTTTTTTGTGCTTCCTAAAATCTTTTGGCGAGAAGATCTTCTCGCCCTAAAAGAACTGCTGGCAAATAAAAATAAAAAGAATTGGATTAATGAAGGCACGCCTCAGACATATGTAATAAAATCAGAAAAGTAATTGTTATTTTCATTGTTATGTTTACAGTTTTATTTGTTTTATTAGGCGGAGAAGAAGGAGGTAGAAGTGGTTAGTATCGTTCTAGCCAGCCATGGCAAATTTGCCGAGGGTATTAAAGATTCTGGCAGCATGATTTTTGGACCACAGGAAGGCGTTGTAGCTGTAACGCTTACTCCTGATATGGGCCCAGATGACCTGCATCAGAAGATTCTCGACGCAATTGCCACGCTTGAAGATCAAGAGCACGTTTTGTTCTTGGTTGATCTATGGGGTGGCACCCCCTTTAACCAGATTTCTCGTGTTCTTGAGGAAGAGGGTAAAGAGGATTGGGTTGCCGTTACTGGACTTAACCTCCCAATGCTTATTGCGGCATATGGTTCTCGCCTTGGTGTCGATACCGCCGCCGAGGTAGCAAAAGAGATTTACTCTGAAGCTCGTATGGGCGTGAAGATTAAGCCAGAAGAGCTTGAGCCACAAGAGGCAACACCTACTGATGTTCCTGCCGCTCCTGCAGCACCTCAGGGAGCAATTCCTGCAGGTACCGTTATTGGCGACGGCAAGCTCAAGATTGTGCTTGCACGTATTGACACCCGTCTTCTGCATGGTCAGGTTGCAACTACGTGGACAAAGATGACCAAGCCAGACCGCATTATTGTCTGCTCTGATGGTGTTGCTCAAGATGAGCTTCGCAAGACCATGATTGTTCAGGCAGCTCCTCCAGGAGTACATGTTCACGTTGTTCCTATTAAGAAGATTATTGAGATAGCTCATGACACTCGTTTTGGTAACACCAAGGCAATGCTTCTGTTTGAGACTCCTCAGGACATGCTCCGTGCTCTGGAGGGTGGCGTTGAAATTGAGGAAGCAAATCTTGGTTCTATTGCTCACTCTGTTGGTAAGGTTGTTGTTACCAGCGCAGTTGCAATGGATGAGGATGACGTGAAGACTCTTGAGGCCATTCGTGACCATGGCACCAAGTTTGATGTGCGTAAGGTTCCTGCTGACAGCGCAGAGAACTTTGAAGCAATGTTAAAGAAAGCCAAGTCCGAGCTTGTTGCTCGTAAGTAACTAGAAGGAGGTAGAAATGACGCCTATCACTATATTGCTTGTCGTATTCGTTGCTCTGCTCGCTGGCATGGAAGGTGTCCTTGACCAGTGGGAGTTCCACCAGCCCCTGGTTGCTTGCTCATTGATTGGCCTGGTAACTGGCCACCCTGCTGAGGGAATTATCCTCGGAGGCTCGCTTCAGATGATCGCTCTTGGTTGGGCAAACATTGGTGCTGCAATTGCTCCAGACGCTGCTCTGGCTTCTGTTGCATCCGCAATTATCATGGTTTTGGCACTGAATGGTGGAGATACTGACACCACTGCTGCTATCAACACTTCTATTGCACTTGCAATTCCTCTGTCCGTTGCTGGCCTGTTCCTTACCATGATTGCTCGTACCATTGCAACTGGTATTGTTCATGCTATGGATGCAGCTGCCGAGAAGGGCGATTTTGCTGCAATTGAGCGTTGGCAGGTTGTAGCTATCTTTTTGCAGGGTGCACGTATTGCCGTTCCTGCAGCTGCCCTTTGCTTTGTTGACCCAGCTATTGTTACTGACGCTCTGAACGCAATGCCTAAGTGGCTCACTGGCGGTATGGCAGTTGGCGGCGGCATGGTTGCTGCTGTTGGTTATGCAATGGTTATCAACATGATGGCTACTCGTGAGGTTTGGCCATTCTTTGCACTTGGCTTTGTCTTTGCAGCTATTAACCAGCTTACCCTTATTGCTCTTGGTGTCATCGGTGTCTGCCTTGCTATTCTCTACATTGGTCTTAAGGACCTTGCTAAACAGGGCGGCGGCTCAGGTGGTGGATCGGGCGATCCACTTGGCGACATCATTGATAACTACTAATTCTGAAGGAGTGTGATAACAATGGAGAATAAGATTCAGCTTTCTAAGAAAGACCGTATGTCTGTTGCTCTTCGTCACCAGTTCCTTCAGGGTTCTTGGAACTACGAGCGTATGCAGAACGGTGGTTGGGCGTTCTCAATGATTCCAGCCATCAAGAAGCTTTATCCAAACAAAGAAGATCAGGTAGCCGCTCTTAAGCGTCACCTTGAGTTCTACAATACTCACCCTTACGTTTCTGCACCAGTCATGGGCGTAACCCTTGCACTGGAGGAGGGTCGCGCTAACGGTGAGCCTATTGATGACGTTGCAATTCAGGGTGTCAAGGTAGGTATGATGGGTCCTCTGGCCGGTGTTGGTGATCCAGTCTTCTGGTTTACCGTCCGTCCAATTCTTGGAGCACTTGGTGCATCTATTGCTCTTGGTGGCTCCGCTCTTGGCCCCATTCTCTTCTTTGTTCTGTGGAACGTCATCCGTCTTATCTTCCTGTGGTACACCCAGGAGTTTGGTTATAAGGCAGGTGCTTCAATTTCTTCCGATCTTTCTGGTGGCATGCTAGGCAAGATTACTGAGGGTGCTTCTATTCTTGGTATGTTTATCATTGGCGCCCTGGTACAGCGTTGGGTTTCAATTTCATTCACCCCTGTGGTTTCAACCATTCCACAGCAGGCAGGCGCCTACATTGACTGGACAACCCTTCCTTCAGGAGTAGAGGGAATGCATCAAGCACTGAAGCTTTACGCTGCTCTTGGACCAAACGGTCTTGATCCAGTGAAGGTAACTACCCTTCAGTCCAACCTTGACTCGCTTATTCCTGGACTTGCCGCTGTCGGCCTGACGCTGCTCTGCTGCTCACTGCTTAAGAAGAAGGTCTCTCCAATTGTCATCATCTTGGCTCTCTTTGCCGTTGGTATTGTTGGACGACTTCTTGGCTTTATGTAATGAGTAAAAGTACGCACTAGTACTCAAAGTCACACGAATATGGGTCGCGCTCTATAATGGGTGCGACCCATTTTTGAAAGGATTGTATGGCTCAGTCTCAGAACAGCACAGTTGATTTCACCGCAAAGGCAACGTCATTCCATGGGCTTGCTACGTATGGCGATATCCTTATTGGCAATAAGGCCTTTGAGTTCTACAACCAAAAAAATCCTGAAGATTACATTCAGATTCCCTGGGACCAGATAGACCATGTGGCAGCTTCGGTTATGGGACGCACCAAAAGCATTTCTCGCTTTGCTATTTTTACTAAAAGCAATGGTAACTACTCGTTTTCTACGCGAGACAATAAAGCAACACTGCGGGCAATTCGCGCCTATATAGGGGAGGAGAAACTCGTGCGTTCTCCAAACTTCTGGTTTGTCTTTAAGCACGGACTTATGGCAATTCCACAGCTCCCTCGCCTTATTAAAGAGAGTTTTATTAAAAAGAAGTAAGCAAATTTTGCATTTTCACAAGAGCCGCCAGCACGGAAGGCGTGAAACTGATAAAATCCAACATGCATATACGCGTCGCGGGTAGTTTGAAAATTCACGTTCTTCTCGCGACTTTATCGAGTGAAAAGAGTTAGACGTGGCAACTATCAGCACCGCAGATTTCAAGAACGGCCTTGGCCTTAAAATTAACGATAAGTACTACACCATCGTTGAGTTCCAGCACGTAAAGCCAGGTAAGGGCGGCGCTTTTGTCCGCTATAAGATTCGTGACCTTCGCTCTGGCCGCGTTATTGATCAGACCTGCAACGCTGGTACCAAGTTTGAGAACGTTCTTCTGCTCACCAAAGAGATGCAGTACCTCTACAATGACGGTGAGTCCTTCTACTTCATGGACAACGAGACTTACGATCAGGTAGCTGTCCCTGCTGATTTCATTGGCGAGAAGAGCGTCTGGTTCAAGGAGAACGATAACGCACAGCTTCTCTATGCAGACACTGAGCTTCTTGGTGTTGAGCCTCCAATGTTTATTGAGGCAGAAATTACTGAGACTGACCCAGGCTTCAAGGGAGACACCGTTCAGGGCGGTACCAAGCCAGCAACTATTGAGACTGGTGCAACGCTTCAGGTTCCAATGTATCTGAACCAGGGCGAGCGCATTAAGGTTGACACCCGCGACGGCAAGTTTGTTTCTCGCGTTTAACGCATATGCTTTGGGTGCATAAGCGCCCAACAGGTATTGAGTAATTATTTCAAAGACAGTTTGTCTTTTTTAGGGGGTAGACATGGCTGAAACAGAGCTTCGTATAGCAGGCATCGGCATCTCAAAAGATGTAATTTCAACGGTTGTCTCCGGCGCAGCTGGAAGTGTTGAAGGTGTTGCCTCCGTTGGCGGAAACGATACACTGGCATCCAACCTTATTAACGTTTTTACCAGCAGAAGTCTTGCACCAGAGAAGGCTGTTGAGGCAGGCGTAGAGAACGGTCAGCTTCATCTTGGAGTTCACCTTACCGTTTTCTATGGCTATCCTTTCACAAAGCTTGCTTCTGAGGTAAGACTTGCTGTTGCAACTGCCGTAAATGAGCAGATTGGCGTCAGTATTGCTTCCGTTGATGTTTACATTGACAGCCTTGTTTTTCCTAAGGAGTAGGCTTGAGCGTTAAGTTTTTTGGACGTACCCGCGCCCGTAGCCAAGCACTACAGCTTTTGTTCCAGGCTGAAGCCACTAATCGCAGCGTTCTTGAGGTCCTCGACGGAGACTACACACTTTCCGAGGGACCTCTTGACGAGTATGCGCAGTCACTGGCAGTAGGAGCAGATGGCATCAGAGATGATCTTGATGACATCATTGCTGCTTACTCAAAAGATTGGGCAATAGATCGCATGCCTTCTGTTGACCGCAATCTTCTAAGAATTTCTCTCTACGAGATTCTGGAGGTTCCAGAGGTTGACGTTGCTGTTGCTATTAACGAGGTAGTTGACCTTGCTCGCGCCTATTGTGGTGACGATTCTCCTCGTTTTATTAACGGTGTTCTCGGCCGTATTGTTGACGATGTTGAGGTTGGAGAAGACATTTATTCTCTGTGTCATAAGCAGTCTGTTGAGCAAGACAATTCTGAAGAAGAGCCAGTAAGCTCTGTGGAAGATGCAGAGTAGCCATGGCAAAAATCGATACCTCTGAATATCAGAGCTTTGACCAGATAACCGCAAGGCTTGATTCAATTGTTGATCAAGTTCGCGATAAGAGCGTCTCGTTGGAACACTCCCTTGACCTCTTTGACGAGGCCATTGCCTTAGGTTCAAAGGCTGTCAACATGGTTGACACCACAGAGTTTACGCCAGAAGAGGAAGAGCGTCTGATTCAGGCTCAGGCAACAGGGGATACAGCTGACGTAAGCGGCACAGCGGCTGTCACTGATGAACAGACTTCTTCTGAGCAGGTTGAGGCTTCAGCTGCAGATGAAACGTCGTCTGATGACGCGGTTTCAGAAAGCGATGAGCACTAGTGGCCCATCGCATTTCTCGCCAAAGGCTCGATAAAGAGCTGGTTAGGCAAGGATTTTTCAAGGACACTCAAGCTGCATTACGTGCAATTCTTGCGGGTGATGTTTCTACGCGCGACAGAAGATTAACTTCAGCAGGAGAGCTTGTTTCTGAGGGATTATTTCTGCACGTAAAAGGCGCTATTCCGTATGTGAGCCGAGGCGGACTTAAGCTTGAGCGTGCCTTTGAAGTTTTTGATTTTACGGTTCAACAGAAAAAATGTTTAGATATTGGCTGTTCAACTGGCGGTTTTACCGATTGCCTGCTTCAACGTGGAGCTGCTTTGGTCACCTCGGTTGATGTTGGCTATGCGCAGTTTGATTGGTCGTTGAGAAACGACAATAGGGTTGAACTGCTTGAACGTACAAATATTACGTCCCTGCCAGAAATGGGCTACTCGCACGTTTTTGATGTTGCTGTGTGTGACGTATCGTTTACGTCAATCTTGTCAATTCTTCCTTCTGTTTTAGATGTTCTAGCTCCTGATGGAGTTTTTGTTACGCTGGTCAAACCGCAGTTTGAAGCTAAGAGGGAAGAAGTGGGTGAGGGTGGTATTGTGACTGGTGCCTCCGTGCGTCTGCAAACGCTGCAAAAGGTTTCCGATGCGTTTAAGGAAGCTCATATGGGTCCTTTGGGCGCGTGTGAAAGTCCTATTCACGGCGCTAAGGGTAACGTGGAATATTTACTGTTTGGGCAGCTTGGAGCAGGTTCGCATGATTTAGATCTTGCTTCAGTGGTATCGAGTCATTCTGTAGAAATAGTGAAATAGAACTAATGTTCTATTTTGTAGTATTGTTCGTAGTTTTTTAGGTATACTAAGTACATCGAATCAGACGTGTTAACTGTTTCAGTTGTGCAATCAAGCAAAATCGGGAGAGTGGTTTGCGTGAAGGTGCTTCTTGTTCCAAATTATTCAAGAGAAGTTGCTGTTTCTGGTGCACGTGAACTTGAAGAATGGCTCTTTGAACAGGGCTGTGATGTCCAGTGGGCACACGATAAAAAGCTATTCCCAGATAAAGTTATAGACTGTTCTGATTGCCAGCTTGTTATCTCTTTTGGTGGAGATGGAACGCTTTTGAGGGCTGCCAAAATTGTTGAGTATTCAGAAATTCCTATTTTGGGTATTTCATATGGACATCTTGGCTTTTTAACCAGTGCAACCCCTAATCACATGATTGGGATGGTGGCGGATGCTCTTGCTGGAGAGCTCCACGTATCTAGAAGAGCAACACTTGCAATAGAAACAGAATATGAGCTTCCATCTGGAGAAACTTACGTCGAGAAGACCTTCTCGCTCAATGATTTTGCAGTTTCCAGAGGTGGAGCAGGCGATATGGTTGAGTTTACGGTTTCTGTATCTGGCAACCATATTGATAAGCTTCGCGGTGATGGTTTTGTTGTTAGTACGGCAACTGGATCCACCGGCTATGCACTAGCTGCTGGTGGTCCTATTGTTACACCAGAGTTCTCGGGAATGGTTTGCGTGCCAATTGCACCACATACTATTTTGGCTCGTGCATTCCTTACTTCTCCTTCTGACGTGGTTGAAATCACTATGTCAAAAGATAGGCCTGCACCATGTCACTTCTTCTCTGACGGGCAAAACATTAAGCATCCTGAAGAGGGTGTGGCTACCAAGGCTCGTATTAGCCGTGGACCAGGAGATATCATTCTACTTGATAGAAGCGCTGATAGTTTCTATCGTTCAGTTTCTCGCGTATTTTACGGTAAAACTGGTCAGTAAGCAGGTCATAGATGCTTGATGAACTTCGTGTGCAAAATGTTGCACTTATTGAAGACGCTTCTCTTGCACCCGCCTCAGGTTTAACTGTTTTAACAGGAGAGACAGGTGCTGGTAAAACCGCTCTTTTATCTTCCATTAAGCTCTTAGTAGGAGAGCGTGCGGATGCTTCTGCAGTAAGAGAAGGAACAGACGCTCTTAGGGTTGAGGCACGCTTTTTTACCTCACCAGAAGATCAAGAGGGCATTGTTGTCTCTAGAAAAGTCTCTGCTGATGGTAGAGGCAGGGTAGAGATTAATGGCCACATGGCATCAGTTAAAGAGCTGGCTGGAGGCATTGGAACATCAATTGATCTGTGTGGTCAACATGAACATCAAAGGCTGCTTGACGTAAAGAACCATGTCAGCATGCTAGACGCATGGATTGGATCAGATATTCAATCTTGCCAGACAGAGTATGTAGACGCTCTTCATGCTTACCATGCTGCAGTCGCTGAACTTCAACGAGTTATTGAAGTAAGCCAGTCTAGCAATTCAAAGATTGATGAAGCGGCATTTCTTGTCCAAAGAATTGATGAAGTCTCTCCTAAAGAAGGGGAGTTAGAAGACCTAGAAGAGCAACTTCCTCGGTTTGAACACGCAGAGGCTCTCCTTCAAGCTGCAGGAGGAACACATGAGTTGCTCTCAAGTGATGAGGGTATCATTGATTCTCTCTCTGATGCAGTTCAGATGCTTCAGAGTGCTTCAACGTTTGATGCTACGCTAGGTAATTATGCAGAGTCTCTTTCAGGTGCACTTATAGAGATTGAGGATGTTTCTTCAGAGCTCAGAAGCTATGTTGGATCTCTCGATTTTGATGAAGAAGCACTTGAAGAGATGCAAAGTCGTATGGCTCGTCTTCAGGGTCTTATGAGAACGTATGGTCCTGGCATGAAAGACGTATTTAAAAAATACCAGGTAGCTCAAAATCTTCTTGAGGTTACAAGAGACACAGAAAAGCTTGTCCGTGAGGCACAGGCAGGGGTAGATAGGGCAAAAGAGACTCTTACCGTAAGGGCTCAGGCACTTAAAAAGGTTCGTGTTGCTGCAGCTCCAAAACTTTGTGATGCTGTTACTAAGCAAATGAGTCATCTGCAGATGGGTTCAGCTCAGATTGAATTGAACTTTGAAGATCTTCCTTTTGAGCAGTGGAATAAAGTTGGCTCTACAAAGATTGAGCTTATGTATAAGCCTTCAGCTCAGATGACTGCTCGTCCGCTTAGAAAGATTGCCTCTGGTGGTGAGGTTTCTCGCGTCATGCTTGCATGCAAAGTGGTTCTAGGAGAGTCTGACGTTTGCGATACGCTTGTATTTGATGAGGTTGACGCTGGCGTTGGTGGAGCTACTGCCGTTGCTCTTGCAGAGGTTTTAGCGCAGCTTGCTAAAACACATCAGGTGATTGTGGTAACTCACCTGCCACAGGTTGCTGTTATGGCCTCTAAACATTATGTAGTCTCAAAGACAGAAGAACATAACGCGCTTCCTATAACTTCTCTTACAGAGGTTTCTGGTACTCAGAGAGAAGAAGAGATTGCACGCATGCTTTCAGGCTCTATAACTGAGGCTTCTTTGGCTCACGCGCATGAGCTGCTGTCAGAAGTCCGCTAGATTTTTCAGAACTACATGGACATAACAATGTATTTGTTTGGAGATTAAATTTCTCGGCACTATGGGCCTTAAAGCGGAATAATATAAAGACCCGTAGAAATGTAATTGGCTAATCTTACCTACGGGAGTAATCCATGACCAAGCACATATTTGTAACAGGTGGCGTTGTTTCCTCTCTTGGAAAAGGAATCACTGCTGCATCTCTCGGCCGACTTCTTAAGGCTCGTGGCTATAAGGTCATGATGCAAAAAGCTGACCCATATCTCAATGTTGATCCAGGCACTATGAGTCCTTTCCAGCATGGTGAGGTTTTTGTCACTGAGGACGGTAAAGAGACTGACCTTGACCTTGGTCATTATGAGCGCTTTATTGACGAGAATCTTACCAGGGAGTCTAACTTCACCACTGGCCTCATTTATCAGTCTTTGATTCAGCGAGAGCGCGCTGGAGACTTCCTTGGCGGAACAGTTCAGGTAATTCCTCATGTAACTGATGCAATTAAGGCTCGTTTTGCTCGCATTGAAGAGGTTACTAATGCTGATATAGTCATCACAGAGCTTGGTGGCACTATTGGTGATATTGAGTCTCAGCCTTTTGTTGAGGCAATTCGCCAGTTTAGAAAAGAGCGTGGCGCAAGCAACGTTGCTATTATTCACGTGAGCCTTGTTCCTTATATTGCTGCTGCTCATGAGGTCAAGACTAAGCCTACGCAGCACTCCGTAAAAGAGCTTCGTTCCCTTGGTATTCAGCCAGACTTTATCGTGTGCCGTTCTAGCCATTCTGTGGATGAATCTATTCGCGAGAAAATCGCTAATTTCTGCGACGTTGATGCAGATTGTGTTTTTGAAAACAACGATTTACTTTCAATTTACGATGTTCCAGCACATCTGGCAGCACAGGGATTTGACAAGAAGGTACTTGAGCGCCTTGGTCTTGAAGTCCGTCCAAGTGATCTTGGCAGTTGGGAAGCATTTACTACCGCTATGCATAAGGCAAATGCGCTTGAAGACACAACAAGAATTTATGTTGTCGGCAAGTATACACAGCTGCCTGATGCCTACCTTTCTGTTATTGAGGCACTTCACCACTCTGGTATTTTCTATGGCAGACACGTTGATATCCGCCTGGTAAATGGTGAAGAGCTGACAGAAGAAGACGTAGAGCAGGAGCTTACTGGTGCAGATGGCATTTTGGTTCCTGGTGGCTTTGGTCTTCGCGGTGTAGAGGGTAAGATGGTTGCTATTCGTCGTGCCCGTGAGCTCAAGATTCCTTACCTTGGTGTTTGCCTTGGTATGCAGATGGCTGTTACTGAGTTTGCTCGTGACGTCTGCGGCATGGAGGGTGCAAATTCAGCAGAGTTTGGTCCAGATACTCCATATCCTGTCATCGATCTTATGCCTGATCAGGAGGATATTACTGACAAGGGCGGTACCATGCGCCTTGGTTCTTATCCTTGCAAGGTTGTTGAAGGAACTCTTGCACACGAGGCATATGGCAACAACTTGGTTTACGAGCGTCATCGTCACCGCTATGAGGTAAGCAACGTATTCCGTAATCAGCTTGTTGAGGCTGGTCTGGTCGTTTCTGGTGTTTCTCCAGACGATCGCCTCGTAGAGATGATTGAGCTTCCAGAGTCTGTTCACCCTTGGTTTGTTGCAAGCCAGGCACACCCAGAGTTCAAGAGCCGTCCAACTCATCCTGCACCTTTGTTCCGTGAGTTTGCACGTGCAGCAATCGCTCATCATGAGGGTGTTGACCGTCATGATGTAAACCAGGCTCTCTAAGCAGAATTTTTAATAGGGAAGAATACTTATGGACCTCGCTCAGGCGCGTACAGAGTTTTTAGCGTATGTTGCCGTTGAGCGAGGCCTTTCTGTAAATACGCTTGATGCCTATACCAGAGATTTAGAGGGTTATTTGCTTTGGCTGAATGGCAAAAAGATTACTTTGCCCAACCAGGTGACTCGCTCCGATGTTGAAGAGTACATAGGCTCTCTTAGAGATTTAGGTATGGCTCCAGCTTCGGTTGAGCGCCACACTGCGGCACTTAGAAACTTCCACAAGTTTATGGCTGTTGAGCAAATTTGTGAGTCATCTCCAGCTGAAGATTTACCTACCGCAGCAAGAATTCAAAGGCTTCCTGATGTTATCTCTCAAGAGAAGGCAGAAGAGCTGCTTGATCAGCCATTTCCTAATTCGCCCCTAGGCATTCGAGATAGAGCCATACTTGAGTTGCTGTATGGGTGTGGGCTTCGTGTGTCTGAGCTTTGCGATCTTGAGGTTCGAGGTGTCCTTCTAGAAGATGAACTCTTGCGTGTTTTTGGTAAGGGTTCCAAAGAGCGCGTAGTCCCCGTGTTAGGCTCTGCGCATCGTGCACTTAAAACATACCTTTATGAAGCTCGTTCACTTTTGCTTAAGCACGGCCAGGTGTCTGAGGTGTTTGTAAACGCCAGAGGCGGACGCATTTCTCGCCAGTCGGTACATAAACTGGTGGCAAATTACGGCAGGGTAGTGGGGATTGAAGGTTTGCATCCTCACACACTGCGCCACAGTTTTGCCACACACCTTCTAGAGGGTGGCGCTGATCTTCGCTCGGTGCAGGAGCTTTTAGGACACGTTGATATTTCAACCACGCAGCTCTATACGCACGTAGATAGGTCGCACATTAGAGACGTGTACCTTGAGGCTCACCCAAGAGCCCACGTTCACGCGGACAAATAAACGCGCTTAATGCAATCGTGAGGCAAAGTGGTGACTGCGTAAAAGCAAGGTGGGGATTTTGTTTGAGTAACGTGTGATTTTTGTCACGAGTTCACCACAATTTTCTCAAAAATTTTCACTTCATAAAAAATTTAATAAATCGTATCCAAGACTAAGAAAATCCGTCCTTTTGTAGTTCGGATTTTTTTAAACACTACATATTGTGGTCAAAATGTCATATCTCATATCTTCGTTAAACCCCAGCTAAACCATAAGAAAAATACTTGGTGTTGGAAAGTGTTTTCTAGTGTGTGTAAGTGTCGAAATGAGTTATATTTATTCCACGTTCAATCGACGGACTATGCCCAAGCGTTGCCGCGCACACACAACACAAACACAGCCCGCGCGGCAAGGGGCGCCAACGTGAAAGGGGGAGACATGCTTACTGGTCAGTATCAGCGTTCGCTGGACTCCAAGATTCGCGTGACTCTTCCTGCACCTCAGCGCAAGCAGCTTGGCGATGTTGTCATCTTGCTCCGTCGACAGGACGCGCTTTACGGCTACTCACCTGAGGCGTATGAGGCTTGGATTGCAAGTCTGAACCTCAACCCAAGGAACCGTGACGACGTCACAGCACTTCGCATGCTGAACGCAGCAGCAACAACCGTCGACATTGACTCGGCCGGCCGTGTTGCTCTGGGAAAGATTGACGAGTCCGATCCACAGGCTAGGGAGAAGCTCCAGCTTGACCGCGACGTCACTATTGTCGGTAACGGCGACCACTTTGAGATTTGGAACACCAACAAGTGGAACAGCCTCTTCTCGGCAGATGACCGCGTTGCAACGCTCGAGGATCTCATCTTTGGCGCCTAGTGAGGCGAGAAGATCGTGAAGGTAGAAGACGGTAACTTGAAAGTCGAATATCGGCACCAACCAGTAATGCTTGCAGAAGTGCTGCGCGAGCTGGACCCCAAGCCAGGTGAAGTTGTTTGCGACTGCACCTTGGGAGGAGCGGGCCACACCGTAGAGATGGCAAAGCTGATTGCTCCAGACGGTCTTTCCATTGGAATTGACCAGGACGCAATGGCTCATCAAGCAGCAGCTGCTCGCCTGAAGCAAGAAGTACCAAACGCGGAGTTTTTACCGCTTAAGGGAAATTTTGGCGACCTCGATGAACTTCTCGTCTCTGCAGAAGTCCCCGGAGTTGACTGTTTTCTCTTTGACATTGGTGTTTCTTCTCCTCAGCTTGATATCCCAGAGCGAGGCTTTTCGTACCACGAAGATGCCCCGTTGGATATGCGAATGGACCCGGGCAAACAAACTCCAACTGCACAAGAGGTCATCAACACCTACAACGAAGCCGACCTCGCCCGAATCCTTCGAATTTACGGAGACGAGAAATTTGCCTCACGCATTGCACGACGCATTGTACAAACGCGAGAAAAGCGTCCCATTCAAACGACGCTTGAGCTTGTTGAGGTAATCAAGGCGGCAATTCCCGCAGCAGCGCGTCGTCACGGCGGACATCCTGCCAGAAAGACGTTCCAAGCACTTCGTATTGAAGTGAACCACGAACTTGAGGTTTTGGAGCGCGGACTTCGTTCTGCAATTGCCTGGGCTAATTCAGGAGGCAGGATTTGCGTTATCTCGTACCACTCGCTTGAAGATCGCATTGTCAAGCACGTGTTCTCCGAGCTCAGTCAAGGTTGTATCTGCCCGCCAGACCTTCCGGTTTGTATGTGCGGTCAAGTGCCGATAGTTGACGTGATTACGCGCAAACCTCTTGTGGCCACTCCAGAAGAGATAGAGCGCAACCCAAGGGCGAGAAGTGCCCTGATGAGGGTAGCGGTTAAACGCGACCCAGAGAAATGAAGTACCCCATAGCACTTGTTGCTTGTTGTTAAGAAGTTTTTGAAGGGATTGAAGTTTAATGGCACGTTACGGATCAGAAGCTGTAGCACGCACAACTCAGTTTGAGCATGAGTACGCTCCTGAACAGAGCACTCGCACATCTTTTGAGGTTGTCCCTGGTGGCGGCCTTGATGCTGATGCTCGCCGTGGCGTAAGCAGCCAGTTCATCCAGCGTGTCAAGCTTATTGCTGTTGCTGCAGCACTCTTCCTGACACTTGGTGTTGTCCGTATTGGTATCTCTACCGCTACGGTTTCAACTCTTCAGGCTAATAACGTCATCAGAAATGAAATGCGCGCAACAACTGCAACTAACGATTCCCTGCGCGTTTCTCGCTCCCTGCTTGCAAGCACTACACGCATTGAGCGTATTGCTACTCAGAATTACGGTATGACTCTTGAGACAAATCGTCCTGTTGTAGATGTAAGCAACAACGCTTAGGCGTAAAATATACGTTGTGAGTACGCAGAATCGACATACTCGCGCATCGCGCAGAAAAACTCCTGAGGCCTCGTACGACGAGGCCTCTCGTGTGCATTTTCGTGGTCATCGTGGTAGCAGCGGTGGCTCGGATGATGTTGGCCCTGAAGGTAGACTCCGTCGCGTAGCAGCTGCTATGGCCATTATGGTGGCAATTGTTGTTCTTAGACTTGCTTGGCTGCAAATCTTTACGGCAGCAGATCTTGCAAAGGGCGCCGAGAATAACCGCACCAACGATATTGTCTTACACGCTCGCCGCGGCACCATTTACGATCGCAATGGCAACGTCTTAGCCATGAGCGTTGACTGCAAAGATATCTACGCCAATCCTTCAGAGATTAAAGATGCAAGCTCCGTAGCCCAGGTTTTTGCCTCGTTTTTAGGCGGAAGCCCTTCAGACTATCTTGGGGATCTGCAGCAAGACACCACATTTGTCTATGTACGTCGTCGTGTTGACACTGATACTGCTTCTAAGATTGAAAAAGCACTTGACGAGAAGAACCTCAAGGGCGTCTATTTTGTTAACAACACCAAGCGCGTCTATCCTTATGGCAACGTTGGCGTTCAGATCCTGGGCTTTGTAAACGCGGATAACGAAGGCGCTTCTGGCCTTGAGTATTACTACAACGATATTCTTGCAGGTACTAATGGCCACATGATCGTTGAGACCGGCGCTGGTGGTACGCCAATTGCTGGCGGTACTTCAAATATTACTGAGGCACAAAATGGACAGGACATTGTTCTTTCCATTGATATTGAGCTCCAGAAGAAGGCAGAAGAGCAGCTTACTGCAGCAGTTAAAGACTTTGAGGCCCAGCAGGGCGGCTCAATCATGGCCATGAATCCTCGTACCGGAGAAATCTATGCCGCCGCTTCGTACCCTCTTCCAGATTTTAAGAGCGATAACGGCGTTGACTACGAATCCCTCAACCTCAAGTTAGTCTCAAGTATCTATGAGCCTGGCTCGGTATTTAAGGTAATTACCACCTCAATTGGTGTAGATAACAACCTCTTTGGTCCAGATTCAACCTTCAACATCCCAACCGAGCTTAAAGTTGGAGATAACAAGGTTACCGATGATGACTGGCGTACTAGCGCCATGGACATGAGCGTAAGAGAGATGCTTAGACGTTCTTCTAACGTTGGTATGGCTTTCCTCGAGACACAGCTTATAGGCGACGAGCGCTTTGCAGCAGGAATTGATAAGTTCGGTATAGGTCACACCACAGGCATTGACTTCCCTGGTGAAGCCACAGGAATAGTCCGCTCTCTGGACGAATATGAAGGTCCAACAGGCGGAAACATGGCGTTTGGTCAGGGTCTTGCAATCCCATTTATCCAGGTCATTCGTGCATATACTGCTGTTGCCAATAAGGGAACTATGGTGACTCCACACTTTATGGTTTCTAAGGGTGGACAAGAGGTTACCTGGCCTACTAAAGACGTTATTTCTGCTTCCACAGCTTCGGCCGAGCTTGACATGATGACCACCGTTGTCAAAGAGGGTACCGGTGTTCGTGCAGGTATCTATGGCTATACCGTTGCTGGTAAAACAGGTACGGGCCAGCAGGTTGTGGAAGAAACCGGCTCGTACGGCGAGAATTCCGGTTTTGTTGCTTCCTTCTGCGGTATCGTGAATCCATCAGAATCTGATTTGATGGTTTACGTTGGACTTAACGATACCCACCAGCTTGCATCGCAATCTGCCGCTGTGGTTTTTTCGCAATTTGCAAAAGACGCAGCTACACGCCTTAATATTCAACCAATCAATAACTAGGAGAGCTCATGGTTAAGCTTTCGGTTGAACAGATAGTCGCAGCCACTCATGCACGACTGCTCCATCGCGGAACCCGCGATGTTGCGGGCTCGGTCGTCATTGACTCTCGCGAGGTCCAGGAAGACTCGCTCTTTGTGGCCTTTGCTGGCGAGAAGGTCAATGGAAACTCCTATCTCTTATCAGCTGCCCAGGTGGGCGCTGCTGTTGTTGTGGCATCTGAGCCTGTAGCAGACAATTTGCTCGACAACCTGGCCGCCATAGGAGTCAGCGTTCTTGAAGCCGCTGACGATGACTGTGAAGCGTTCCTTCTAGCCCTTGCTGCTGCTTGGCGAGAAGCCCATCCAAACTGGCTGGTTGTTGGTGTAACTGGATCAGTTGGTAAAACTACTACCAAGGAAATGCTTCGTCGCGGCATTAGTGCTACCCGTCGCGTACACGCGACCGCCGGCAATCACAATAACCTCATTGGTCTGCCTCTCACAGTACTTTCCACTCCGGAAGACACCGAGGTGCTTGTTCTTGAGCTGGGCATGAATCACGCCGGCGAGATTACCAGGCTCACCTCGGTTGCTCGTCCAACAGTGGCAGTCATTACCAACGTTGGTACCAGCCACATTGGTCTTCTCGGCAGTCGAGAAAACATTGCGCGCGCCAAGGCAGAGATTGTATCGGGCATGCGTGCATTTGGCTCAATTGAACCTACGCTTATTCAGGCTTCGGCAGGGGACTACACCAAGTTCATTGCAGATGCGTTTGCTCGCCCCGCTCACGTTATTTGTAAAACGGTGGGCGCAACAGAGGATGACGTCATGAGTGCGAAGCAGGTCACTCTTGACGAGGAAGGCCTTCCAACCGCCACTCTTAGCGCTGCATCTGGCTGGTCGCGCACGGTAACTCTTGAGGTACCTGGTCGTGTTGTGGTAGACGACCTTCTTTTGGCGCTTGAAGCTATAGAAACGCTTGGTCTTGACCTTGACGCTGCTGCAGAGGCTATTGAGCAGATGCCTGCCACTCGTATGCGTCTTTCGGTGCTTGACGCAACCTGCGGTGCCAAGATTATTGATGACTCTTACAACGCTAGTCCTAATTCAACAGCTGCAGCGCTTGACGTTTTGATGCAGATGCCTGCAGAGGGCCGCCGCATTGCTCTTATCGGAGAGATTGGCGAGCTTGGACCAGAGGAGAAGCGCCTCCACGGTTATGTGGGCGCCTATATTGCTGCTAAGAGCCCAGATCTTGTTGCCTTTGTAGGCACGGGAGCCGCGCGTGAAATGGTTGAAGCTGCGCGCGTTATGGGTTTCTCGGAAGATAAAATTGAACAGTTCAGCGATGTCAACGAAGCACTTACCGTGCTCGGACCAGTGCTTGCGCAAGGAGACGTTCTTCTCGCCAAGGCATCTAGGTCTGCCCAGCTTGATATTTTTGTAAAAGGAGTTACCGAGTAATGTTTTACCAGACTATTTACCCAACATACCAGGTGTTTGTAGCGCTTGGTGTCTCCTGCATCATCACTTTGATCTTAATGCCACTCTTTATCAAACTGATGAAGAAAGAGGGAGTGGGCCAGCAGGTTCGCGCTGACGGTCCTCAGCAGCATCTGATTAAGCAGGGTACTCCTACTATGGGTGGCGTTGTTATGCTGGTAAGCATTGTGCTGACCTGTGTTGCGCTTGCTCAGTGGAACACCGACCTTATTCTTGCTATGGCAGCTATGCTCCTCACAGGCTCGCTTGGTCTTCTGGACGATATTGAGTCCGTTGCTCATGGCAGAAGCCTTGGTCTCACCGCATCTCAGAAGATGGCTGGACTTATTACCATTTCTGTTGCATTTTGCCTGGCAGCTGTCAATATTTGGGGTATTACTCCGATTATTGCGTTCCCAGGTGGCCTTGATATCAACCTGGGCATCCTCACTACTACCGTCAATTTAGGCGGAAACGTAATTTCTATCCCTTGGCTGTATCTCTTCTTTGTCTTTCTACTTATGGCAGGTCTCTCCAACGCTGTTAACCTGACCGACGGCCTTGATGGCCTGGCTGGTGGCTGCGTTATGGTTGTCATGATTTTTATGGCTGCGGTAGCTTTCCGCTATGGTGAGAGTAGCCTTGCTGTTTTTGCCGCATCGATCGCAGGTGCTTGTATTGGTTTTTTGTGGTTTAACAGCTATCCTGCAAGCATTTTTATGGGTGACACGGGCTCTCTTGCCTGGGGTGCTGCCTTTGCAGCTCTGGCTGTCCTTACTAAGACAGAAGTAGTTTCCCTGGTCATGGGTGGTCTTTTTATCATTGAGGCGCTGTCCGTTATCATTCAGGTTGTCAGCTATAAGGCAACTAAAAAGCGTGTATTCTTGATGGCTCCACTGCATCACCACTTTGAGAAGCTTGGCTGGAACGAGACAAAAGTAGTCTTTAGATTCTGGATTATTTCTGGCGTATTTGCTGCTCTGGGCTTTGCTCTGTACTTCCAGCTTCATTAAAGGTATTGCTCTTAGAAAGGATCGCTTGCGTGTCGCTTCTAGAAACACTCGGAAATGTTTGTGTTCTTGGTTTTGGTAAGACCGGCGTCTCTGTCTGTACGTATTTGCTGCAGCAGCCAGAGGGTCGTGTGTCTTCCGTAACTCTTGTGGGCGGCGCAGATGCTACTGTTGGTGAGAAGGTCCAAGAGCTTGCAAGCTTAGGGGTACAGGTTCAATGCGGCTCTGATCAGGTTGAGGGCACCTTTGACCTAACTATTGCCTCTCCTGGTATTCCCGATACTTCTGAGCTGTTCTTGAGTGCAAAAGCAGCCTCTAAGCAGATTATGGGCGAGCCAGAGTTTGCCTATCAAGAAAGCCCTTCACAGTGGATTGGCATTACTGGCACAAACGGTAAAACTACCACCACAAGTTTGACTACCTCTATCCTGCAGTATGCAGGCCTTGATGCAAGTGCTGTTGGCAATATTGGATTTACTATTACTGATCAGCTTGCAAAGAGAAAGCCTGAGAGCTGGTTTGTAGCAGAGCTTTCAAGCTTCCAGCTTGCAACTACTCAAAAATTGCACCCTCATGTTGCTATGCTTTTAAACATTACGCCTGACCACCTTGAGTGGCATGGTTCGCTTGAGGCATACGCTGCAGCTAAAGAGAAGATTTTTGCCAATCTTGATGCAAACGACCTGGCAATTGTGTCTGATTTGGACGAGTTCTGCCTGGACGTGTCTTCTCGCCTAGAGTCTCGTGGCATTCCTGTATGCCATCTTGCTCAGACAGACCCTGGTACGCAAAACGCCGCTTTTGTACGCGATGGTGCGCTGGTTGTAAGGCTGTCTGGTAAAGAGATAGAGCTTGTAGCTACAGACGCACTTCACATCAAGGGAGCGCATAATGCGCTCAACGCTCTTGCAGCCGCTGCCTGTGGCTTATTCTTGGGACTTGATGTTGTTTCTATAAGGCATGCCCTGTTGGACTTTATGCCGCTTGAGCACAGAATTGAGCCTGTTGATACGGTTAATGGTGTGCTATATATCAATGACTCCAAGGCAACCAATACCGATTCGGTTGAAAAGTCACTGACTTCATTCCCAGGTAAAGACGTTATTTTGCTTCTTGGCGGTCACGATAAGGGCACGGAACTTGATGAGTTTGCTCAGAAGGTGTCTGCTACCTGCGCATATGTAATCTGCTTTGGAGAGGCTGGTCCTCGCTTTGCAGAGGCGCTTCGTCGCGTTTCTGGCGGACGTGCAGAAGTGGTAGAAGAGCCTCATATGCATGAAGCTTTTGACCGTGCGGTAGAGCTTGCTTGTCCAGGTTCTGTGGTGCTTCTCTCACCAGCATGTTCCTCATTTGACGAGTTCACGGGCATGGCTCAGCGTGGCCGTGTCTTTAAACAGCTGGTGGCAGAACTTGCTCAAAAAGAGAGCGGTCGATAATGGCTACCAGCAGAAACAGAACAGGGGAGCGCGCGCAGCAACCACGTTCTTCTCGCCAGAGATCTTCCGAGCGTTCGCAGGCCAAAGGCCGCTTTGGTGCTATTCCAGAGCGTTTTATGCAGCCTCGTCTGGTGCTTTTGGTGTCAACGGCTATTTTGGTGTGCTTTGGCCTAGTAATGATTTATTCTGCATCCTCGATTTCTGCAATGACTTCTGAGGATATGGGCTATAACCCCTTCTACTACGTGCAGCGTCAGCTTGGCTTTGCTGCGGCGGGAGTTGTGTTAGCGTTTATTGTTTCTCACATCGACTACCGCGCAGTAGTTAGAAACTTCCAGGTACCTATCTGGACTGTGACCATTGGAATGCTGGCAATTATTTTTACCCCTATTGCCGGCGCTGATGCATATGGCGCAACCCGTTGGATTTCAATTGGACCGTTTTCTTTCCAGCCGTCTGAGTTTGCAAAGATTACCATCTTAATTTCTGTCTCGTACTTGGCTCAGCAGTACTTTATTGATCAGACCATAGATCAGATGGAGTTCTTTAAAAAGTTTGCTATTGCTGCACTTGCGCCACTGCTTCTTATCTTGGCTCAGCCAGACAAGGGCTCCACACTGATTATTGTGGGAACACTTTTGGTCATTGGCTACCTCGCTGATGTTGACCGTAGAGTTCTGGCAACTATTGCTGTTGCTGGCTTTATTGGCTTTGCGTTCTTATCTCTTAAAGATGATTATTCTCGTGCCCGCGTTGTGACTATGCTCAACCCTTGGGCCGATTATTACGGTGCAGGTTATCAGCTTGCTCAGGGCTTTTATGCTTTTGGCTCTGGCGGTATTTTTGGTGTTGGTTTTGGTTTTTCTCGCCAGAAATATTCCTATCTGCCTATGGCTCACAATGACTTTATTTTTGCGGTCATTGGAGAAGAGCTGGGCTTTATTGGCGTTTTGGGCCTTTTGGCTGTATTTGGCGCCCTGGTGTGGGCAGGCTTTAAGATTGCTCGCTATGCACCAGATTTGACCGGTAGGCTCATAGCCGCAGGTTGTACCTCTATGTTTATTATTCAGGCCTTTGTTAACATCGGTGGCGTTTTGGGCCTTTTGCCTCTTTCTGGTAAGCCTCTGCCGTTTATCTCATACGGCGGTTCAACCATCATGTCTAGTATCTTGATGGTTGGTCTTTTGATGTCTGTTTCAAGGCAGTCAAGGCTTCCAGAAACTGAGTACGATAGGCAGCGCGCTTCTTGGAGTATAGCTGAAGAGCAGGATATCTTTGATGCCCCAGGTTTTGCTGGTCTTACCATGGTTGATGGTGGGATAGGAGTAGGCATGCCACTCCCACGCTCTTCTCGCCCCAAGAGCAGCGCACAAAGTTCCGCGCGCCCATCACGAGGCGTTTTGCGCTCAAGAGATGACAACGCCACTCAAGGCCGTATTACGACAGATGCCTCTGGAAGGCGCAGAATTGATTTGGGACCTTCTGCATCGGACAGACTTCGTGGAAGTAACAACAGGCCTCGTCGATAGCTGATTTCTAGGAGATGGATTGCATGACAGAACAGAAGAAACTCTCTGTTGCAATTGCTGCAGGTGGAACCGCAGGACACATTAACCCTGCCCTGGCTTTAGCTGAGGAGCTTCATGAGCGCGGCCACCAGGTTACGTTTTTTGGTCAGCCCAACAAGCTTGAAGGTACGCTGGTGCCTGAGGCGGGATTTGAGCTGGTACCTATCCATGTAAATGGCTTTGATCGCAGACGTCCTTGGACGCTCATTAGTGCGGCATACAATCTTGAGCGCGCAAAGATGCAGCTGCACAAGCGCTTCAAAGAGCAGGGTGCTCCTGATGTTGCTATTGGTTTTGGTGCCTATGTTGAGCTGCCTTTGCTTCAGCTTTGCGCAAAGCTCCATATCCCGTATTTGATTCACGAGCAGAACTCGGTAACCGGTCTTGCTAACCGTGTTTCTGCTGGTAAAGCAGATAAGGTGTGTATTGCGTTCCCAGAGGCTCGTAAGGCTTTTGAGGGGCACGTAAAGACTCAAGACACCATTGTGGTTACCGGCAATCCTGTACGTAAGAGTGTCCTTTCTGCTGATAGAGCCGCCTCGAGGCAAGAGCTGGGTATCGCAGACAACCAAACATTACTGCTTATCTTTGGTGGTAGCTTGGGTGCACGTAGCATCAACGAGACTTTTGCTGCACTTAAGCAGGAACTTCTTGCTCGTCCTAACCTTCGTATCATCCAGTCAACAGGTCAGAAGCTCTACGACGAGGTTGTCTCGCTTATGAAGCTTTCTGATGAGGAGGCTGCTCGCTGGGAGGTTAAACCCTACATCTCCAACATGGGCGCCACACTTGCTGCGGCTGACCTGGTGGTTTCTCGCTCCGGAGCATCTTCTGTGGCTGAGATTGCAGCGCTTGAGCTCCCCAGCATTTTGGTGCCGTACCCTCTGGCAACAGCAGATCACCAGACTACTAATGCGCATCTGTTGTCGGATGCAGGAGCAGCTATTCTGGTACCAGATAACCAGGTGGGCACTACGACCTTCTCGACAGCTCTGTTTGATCTGGTAGATAACGCAGACCAGCGCAAAAAACTCTCCAAGGCAGCCGCAACACTTGACCAGCGCAGCGCCGCATCTCTTGTGGCTGACGCTGTGGAAAGTGTCGTTTGTGGCGCATAAAACATTCGGTTTTGCGTTAGAGTAAATATGTCTTGGTATGTCCAAGACTCAAATGATAACAATACTTGGAAAGGCTCTCTTATGGCAGATTCCATGGGCGAGAAGACCATCTCGCGTGCACATTTTATTGGAATTGGTGGCGCAGGCATGAGCGGAATTGCTCTTGTTTTACATGAGCGTGGCTGCACCGTTACTGGCTCCGATCTAAAGAGCTCGCACTATGTTAGAGAGCTTGAAGATGCAGGTATTCAGGTAAGCATCGGTCACACTGCAGCTACCATTGACGCTGTGATGCCTGATGTCATTGTCACCTCTACAGCCATTCCAGAGACAAACCCAGAGGTTATTCGTGCGCGTGAGCTTTCCATTCCTATTTGGCCCCGCGCAAAGATGCTGTCGTATCTGTCACGCGGCCGTAAGACCATTGCTGTTGCGGGCACTCACGGCAAGACCACCACGTCTTCTATGGTTGCTACCATGCTGGATAAGCTTGGCGCTGACCCTTCATTTTTGATTGGTGGCGTTGTTGAGGGCTACGACACCAACGGCAAAAACGGCAACGGTCAGTACTTTGTCTGTGAGGCGGACGAGTCTGACGGTTCGTTTATGTTCCTCAACCCTAACGTGGTGGTTGTCACTAATATTGAGGCAGATCACCTTGACCACTACGGCTCTCTAGAGAATATCGAGAAGACCTTCTGTGAGTTTATGAGCTTGCTTGATAAGGAAGAAACTGTCGTTATTAACGGCGATAATCCTCATTACGTTGAGCTTGCTCAGTCAACTGGTAGGCACGTGGTCACGTACGGCTTTGACCCAAGCTGCGATTTTGTTTGCACACAGGAGGAGAGAAAAGCTGGTATCGAGAATCCTCTGACTATCAAGACTCCATCTGGTCAGACCATCTCTGTGGTGCTTCCTGCAAACCCAGGTAAGCACAATGTTGCTAACGCAACAGCAGCAATTGCCGTTGCCGATGCACTTGGTTTTGATCTTGAGGAGGCCGCAGCGGCGCTTTCTCAGTTCAAGGGCGCACGCCGTCGCTTTACACACGTAGGTGACATCAACGGTATTACCGTCGTAGACGATTACGGCCATCATCCAACCGAGATTGCAGCAACCATGTCTGCAGCTCTTCCTCTTGGTTTCAAGCGCGTTGTTGTTGTTTTCCAGCCACACCGCTATAGCAGAACGCAGGACTTAGCAGATTCGTTTGCCCATGCGTTTGACGGCATTGACATTTTGCGCGTCATGGACGTCTTCTCTGCAGGAGAGCTGCCTATTCCAGGAGTCTCGGGCAAGACTGTCTCTTCAAGAGTTCAGGCTGCCAATACTGTTCCTGACGTACGCTATATTCCTTCTCGCCGAGATCTTATCGCAGATCTTCTTGATACGGTTCAGCCAGGAGATCTGCTGATTACTCAGGGTGCAGGTGACGTCACTCAGATTGGACCAATGTTTATCCGCGCACTCAAAGAGCGTCTTCAGAACCACTAGGAGCTCTATCGTGAGCTTGTTTAACGCCTATGTAAGCCTTTCTGGGGCCCTTGATGCAACAATTAAACAAGATGAGCCGTTGAGCCACCATACCTCTTTTAGGATTGGTGGTAAGGCGTCACTTTTTGCCGCTGTTCACAGCCACGTGGCGCTGGTGCGTGTGCTTGAAGTGCTTGCAGCCAATAGAGTTGATTGGGTGCTTCTGGGCAAGGGTTCAAACATTCTTGTCTCCGATAAGGGTTACAACGGCTGCGTTATTGTACTCGATGATGAGCTTTCTACCATTTCAGTTGGCGAGAATAACTTCATTACCGCAGGTGCGGGTGCGCTTACGGCACGCGTTTGCAACGAGGCTATGAAAGCAGGTCTTTCCGGCCTTGAGATGTGTGCTGGTATCCCTGGAACTATCGGTGGCGCTCTTTCAATGAATGCAGGTACCAGGCATGATTGGATTGGTAAAGCCGTCCGTGATTGCGTGGTACTTAAGCCTGGTAAGGGTCTAGTGCGCTACGACGCCTCTGAGATTGAATGGGGTTATCGCTATACCACGTTTGCTCCAGATGAGATTATTCTTGAGGCAACGTTTGCGTTGACAGCGTCTAATCGTCCTAAAGTTGCTCTTGGCATGGACACGCTTCTGCAGCGCAGAAGAAACACTCAGCCAACTGGTCAGCTTTGTTGCGGTTCTGTTTTTAAGAACCCAGGCAGCAGATCTGCCGGCGCGCTTATTGAAGAGTGTGGTCTTAAAGGAGTTACTGAAGGCGGCGCACAGATTTCTGATATTCATGCAAACTTTATCGTGAATACCGGTAACGCCACCGCCTCAGATGTCATTGCGCTCATGCGCAGAGCACACGACGCAGTACAAGAAAAGTTTGATATTGATCTTCAGCCAGAGGTTAAACTTCTGGGTTTTGGGGCATAGGGAAGATATGGCAGAAGATACTTCAAAGCAAACAACGCGCCGTAAAGGCACAAAGAGAGAGCTCTTATCGTCTGGTACTACTCAGACGACTGGGGCAACCAAGCCTTCTTTTATGAGCAAGGCCTTTAAGCCTAAGCCAAAGGTTGAGGCTACAGCTTCTGATGCCAAGCCTTCTGCTAAAAAGGTTTCTACTAAAAAGCCAAATAATGCTACAAAAACTGCAGCTCAAGCCCGTGCTGAGCGTATTAAACACAGCAGAAAAGTATCGTTTAAGGCAGTACGCACGGCCTTTATTGTTTTGCTTAGCCTTGCCCTTCTCGCTAGCATTGCTTTTCTCGTCCTACGTTCTTCCTCAGTCTTTGCTATTACCAACATTCAGGTTGAGCCAACAGAGCACGTCTCTAACGAGCAAATTCAAAAGCTCATTGCAGTAGAAGAAGGAACAACGCTGCTTAATATGGATGAGTCTCTTATTACCGAGGAACTCCAGAAGGACCCTTGGGTAGCCTCTGTAACGTATGAGAGGCAGTTCCCCAATACACTGCGTATTACCATCACAGAGCGTAAGGTCACGGCTATAGTGGCACTTTCTTCTGGCCCTGTTGCATGGTATTTGGGCGAGAATAACGTTTGGCTTGAGGCAGATCAGCTTAACGTGCCAGAAGGAAAAACTACCGCTACCGTTGCGCTTGAGAAGGCAACCTCAGAAGGTGAGCTACTGATTACCGATGTTCCTGCAACAGTTTCTCCTGTAGCGGGTACCACAGCAACAGACGCAGAAATTCAAGCGGTTATGCAGTATCAGTCTACGTTCTCGTCAGAGCTTACGTCACAGATTGTGAGTTACTCAGCTAGTAGCGTTGATGCGATTTCTGTCACGCTTACCAATGGCGTGCAGGTTGCCCTGGGTTCTCCAACACAGATTGCAGATAAAGAAAAAGTGATTCTGGCAATGCTTAAGCAGTTCCCAGGAGAGCTTACCTACTTGAACGTAAGAACACCTGCAAGCCCAACCTATAGGCGAGTTTCTACTGGAAACGTTCAATCTGGCTCTGGTGTTTCGTAGGTAAACGTGCAAACAACGTGTGCCGTTAGGGAATAGTTTCCTACCGTTTACCAGCTTTCTTCACAATTTCTACATATTATTTGACTTGCATGGGTCAGTTGTGCAAATATACCCCGCTTTGCATGAAGCGTAAGCCTTAACTTGAGGTTTAGGGTTTTATACAGCGGTTCTGCGAGCGCATAAACGTAGCCTAAGCGCAGTCGCGCTCCGGGACAAACGGGCACAAGCGTGCCTCAAGGAGGAAGACATGATTAAGGACACCGATACCCTTAACAACTATCTTGCTGTTATCAAGGTTGTTGGCGTTGGTGGCGGCGGAACTAACGCTGTCAACCGCATGATTGAAGAAGGCATCCGTGGCGTTGAGTTCGTTGCTGTAAACACTGATGCACAAGCTCTTGCAATCTCTGATGCTGACATTAAGGTTCACATCGGTACTGACATCACCAAGGGTCTTGGTGCTGGTGCTAATCCTGAGGTTGGCAAAGAGGCAGCAGAGGATAGCCGCGACGAGATCAAGGCTGCACTTGCTGGCGCTGATATGGTCTTCATCACTGCTGGTGAGGGTGGCGGTACTGGTACCGGCGCTGCTCCAGTTGTTGCTGATATTGCAAAGAATGACGTTGGCGCACTGACCGTTGGCGTTGTTACTAAGCCATTCTCCTTCGAGGGTCGTCGTCGTTATGGTTCTGCGGCTGACGGAATCAAGACTCTTTCCGAGAATGTTGATACTCTCATTGTTATTCCAAACGATCGTCTGCTTGATCTTTCTGAGAAGAAGACCACCATGCTTGAGGCATTCCGCATGGCTGACGATGTTCTATGCCAGGGTACCCAGGGTATTACCGACCTCATCACTGTTCCTGGCCTGATTAACCTCGACTTTGCAGACGTCTGCACCATCATGAAGGGCGCAGGTAGCGCAATGATGGGCATTGGTATTGCTGCTGGTGATAACCGCGCTGCTGATGCTGCAACTGAGGCAATTTCAAGCCGCTTGCTTGAGAGCTCCATTGAGGGTGCAACCCGCGTTCTCCTTTCCATTGCTGGCAACAAAGACCTTGGTATTCAGGAGATTAATGAGGCAGCTGACCTGGTTGCTAAGAACGTTGATCCTGATGCAAACATCATCTTTGGTACCGTTGTTGATGAGTCCTTGGGCGATCAGGTCCGCGTAACCGTTATTGCAACTGGTTTCAACGACTCTAATGTTCAGCAGCAGCTTCCAACTCTGAACACCCAGAGCGCAAGCCGTCCAAGCCGTCCTGCTCAGCCACAGCCAACTCGTCCTGTAGCTGCTCAGCCACAGCCTGTTCGCAACACTGGCACTTCAAATGAGAAAGAGTTTGATATTCCAGACTTCCTTAAGCGTAGCCGCATTTAAGTATGTGTGCGCTGAAAAGACAGTGCTTACACGGCGTGACCCTGCTCATGGATCCTGAGGTTCCATGTGGGGTCACGCTTGCATTTACCGAGCGTACTGGTGGTTTTTCAGAAGGGGAGTTTGCTTCCCTCAATCTGGGCAGTAGATGTGGAGACAATCTGCAGCATGTCCAACAGAACAAGCGGTTGGTTCTAGAGGCTCTTGGAGCAGGCGAGCACTTCTCGCGACTCCTTATTCCTCATCAGGTGCATGGAAGCAAGGTAGTTTGTCTGACTTCCCATACACCAGAGGCTTTTGAACAGGCTCAAGCTGAGGCAGAAGCTGGTGCAGACGGCATAGTATGTACGGTTAAAAACACGCCCGTATTGTTGGCGTTTGCCGATTGTGTGCCCGTAATTCTTGTAGCTCCAGGTGGATTTGCGGTGGCACATTCTGGCTGGAAAGGCACAATTGCTCGCATTTCTGAGTGCGCAACAGAGGCGCTTTGTCAGGCAACTGGCGCCAAGCCTTCCGAGGTCAAAGCCTATATTGGCCCGCACATTGGCAGTGCTGACTACGAGGTTTCTCCTGAGCTTATTCAGATGTTCTCGCAAGAATTTGGCTCCGCCGTTGTAGACCATGCATCTGGCGAGAGGTACTTAGATCTTGGATATGCTGTTAGAGCTGCACTGGTAGATGCTGGTGTAAGTGCGTCTGCTATTGAAGAGGTTACTGACTCGACCGCCTCTACAACTGAGCGGTTCTTCTCGTATCGAGCAGAGCATGGCAAGTGCGGAAGACATGCAGCTGTTGCTTACATGGCCATAAAGTAGGGTAGAAGACGTTTAGCGCTATCGGAGAAGGCGTTTAGGCCTATGACAAAAGTCGTTAAACATTACAAAGATATTGATGTATTCACCGTAAGAGATGATGGCTATGACGTACGATTCAGATGAATATCTTGAGTTTATAAAGGCTCGTAGAGCTCAGATTGAGTCGCTTGTAGCGGATGCTGCAAAAAAGTCCGGCAGAAGCGCCTCTGAGATTGAAATTGTGGCTGTCTCCAAAACTGTTCCTGTTGAGGCTGTCCTTGCAGCTCATAAGGCGGGTTATAGGGTTTTTGGCGAGAATCGCCCACAAGAGATGACACATAAACTGACGTGTTTATCTGAAACTTCTTTTGCGTCTAAGATAACTTTTGACATGATTGGCAATCTTCAGAAGAACAAGATTAACCAGGTAGTTGGCAAGGTTCGCTACATTCATTCAATTTCTTCCGAGCATCTTGCAGAGGCGGTTTCAAAGCGTGCTGAGGTAAAGGGTACTGAGGAGTCTGTTCTACTTGAGGTAAACGTCTCCGCTGAAGCCTCAAAATCGGGTTTCTCGCCAGAAGAGGTGTCTGAGTCTATTCAAAAAATTGTTGAGCTTCCTCACATTTCTGTTGTGGGTCTGATGACTATGGCACCAAAAGATGATCCAGAGCGCGCCAAGAGAACATTCTCAGGACTTCGAGAATTACGTGATCGCTTGAGCCAACAAGTTGGTTTGAAGTTAGATGTTCTTTCTTGCGGCATGAGTGATGACTTTACGTATGCCATTGAAGAGGGTTCTACGACTATTCGCCTGGGTCGAGTGTTGTTTGACCCAGCCTATACGTTGAGTGGGCACTAAAATAGTTGCAAGTTTTTGATACAGTAGTAAGAAGTTACGTGCGTTACAGAAAGGCACAATGATGAGCATTCTTGATACGCTAAGAGCAAAGCTTCGTGGTGGTCAGGACGATGAGTACTACGACGATGAATGTTATGGCGATGAGGGCTATGACGAGGTAGACGGAGCTTCTCCTCGTTCGTACGATGATCGTGCACAGCAAAGTTCTTCCAACAGACTACTGGGCAATCCATCCAGGCCAGAAGCAGAGAGCGTTTCTGTTTACACGCGCTCTGGTAAGCCAATTAGCACTAATCCAGCTGCTTCTTATAATCCTCAGCAGGATATGCGCTCTCGCGCTTCTGCGTATGCATCTCGTCAGGAGCCTTCTGGATACACTCCTTCTTATGAGCACACCGTGAGTCCAAATTTGCCAACTCCTGGTGATATTGGTCTTCGTCCTGTGAGCCGTACAAGCTATTCTGGACAGCTGCCACCATACGTTCTTCGTCCTGTTTCTTATGACGATGTTCAGTCGGTGGTTCGCCGCGTTCGTACTGGTCAGCCAGTTGTCCTTATCTTTAAGAACACCAACATTGAGGTTGCCAAGAGAATTTTGGACTTCAGTTTTGGTCTTTCTTATGGACTTGACGGCGCTGTTGAAGAAGTTGCTGACCGCGTCTTTGTTGTACTTCCTCATGGTGTTTCTTTGACGCAGGCTGATCTTGATAAGCTTGCTGATGAGGGCGAGATTACCAGGTAACTGGAGGTTTTTTGTGTTTTCGTATTATGTCTTGAATGCGCTCTATACTTTGTTGAGGATGTACAGCTTCTGCATTGTGGTATGGTGCCTGTCCTCTTGGATTACTGTCTCAAATGATTCGGTTAAGAACATTCTTGAGGCAATTGGTAAAATTGTTGAGCCATATCTCAGTGTGTTTAGGAATGTAATTCCTCCAATTTCTGGCGTTGATCTCTCACCAATTGTTGCGCTTTTTGTGCTTAATCTTGTGGGACGTTTTGCCATTTCGACGCTGGGCTTTATACTAATATAAGAAACTAGTTTGTCTTTAATTACAAACTGAGTAGTTATGATGTGTGGTACGTCTACTCGCAGACTGAAAGGGAACAAAGATGGCAATCACACCAGCAGACATCGAGCAGCAGACATTCTCTCCTGCTGAGACCGGCTACAATCCAGAGGAAGTTGACGCATTTCTTGAGCAGCTCTCTTCTGAGGTTGACGCAATGCTTCAAAAGATTGCTGACCTTAAGGGCCGTCTGACCAGCGCTGAGCAGCAGCTTGCTGCAGCACAGGCGCAGGTTGCAAACTTTGAGGAGAACGCAAGCGTTCCTTCTGTTGAGGAGACAAATGCTGCAGCTATTGCTGCATCTGAGCATCAGATTTCTCAGGTCCTCATTGTTGCTCAGCAGAGCGCAGATAAGCTTGTTGCAGACGCTCGCGCAAACGCAGAGCGCATTCGCAACGAGGCAGACCAGAAGGCTCGTGAGGTTATCCGTCAGGCTCTTGCAGAGAAGCAGACTGAGCTTGATGAGATTGATCGCCTCAAGCAGTCCCGTGAGGACTTCCGCGCTGAGTACCGCAAGCTTCTCCAGCACTTCCTGGATGATGCAGACTCTGTCTTCCCAGAGTCTGTTCTTACCAACAATGCTCCAACTGGTTCCCAGAATGCTGCTCAGCCTGCAGCTCAGCAGACTCAGATTTCTGCACCTGCACCTGCAGTTGGTGACTTCAACGATCTTGACTAAGTCTTAGGTTATACATTTGAACTGATAAGCGTCCAGCTTTGCTGGGCGCTTTTTATATTGAGTAATACCTTGAGCAGCCGACTTATAGTCCCGAGGTTAGCTTTTTATGGGTCGTCTGTTTCTGCCCAATGTTATGCACATCCTTTCTGTTTTCTCGTCCCTGATAGCGAGCGGGTACACCTTGACTGCGTGCTGCTTCTGCATTTGTGCTTGCAGTGAGCTCGGGCAACCCTTGCCATATGCGCTTTGGCATCCAATGAGCACGTAGGTCATATCCTCTTTCTGCTGGTCCACGACCTTCTAGGCCAACTCCTTCGTAGAAGCGTCTCCACATGGCTTGCACGTATTTCTCATCAGTTGCAAGGTCTGTTCTAGAAAGCAGCTCTTCCAAAGGGGTGTCGTCGAGCTGAATAATTCCAAAGGTCTTCATTTCTGGCGCATAAAAACTGACTATACGGTGAGCTGGGTTAACAATAAAAAACCGCTCTGCGCTCATCCGTTTGACAAAGTAATTACAGGTCAGTGGAACTACATTGGCATTTGGTTGAAACACCGACATAAAAGAGCCATCTGACATGCGAGAAAACCGCACAAATTGCCGCGTATGCTCTCGTTCAGTTTCTACCTGCCTAGCCAGCGCATTAAACTCTGCCACGGTTGGGTCTGCAATATCTTCAAGGGCTCCTACACCATAGGAGAATGCAAGACGAATGTATCGATGCACAATCTCCGGCATCGTATGAGCATCTGAAGCACATGCCAAAACAATGCGACGTGTTATTTCTCTTGTGCCTACTTTCTTCTCTAGTCCAGTTAGAACTCGTTTAGCCAAGGCTACTACTGAGTCATCAGAAGGGTCTGGTCCACAGAGAACATGCTCCCCAAGACTAGGCTGACAAAAGTTTTCTCTAACAAGACGTACGTGTGCTGGGTTAGCATGTGAGAGATAAGTGAGCCCTACAGCCCCTACAACGCCTTCTAAGCTTGGATTACAGGTGATAACAACCTTCTGAGGCTTGGAGAGTCTTGTAAGCCTCTGAACAAGCGAGACAAACTCTACGCTCTGATCAGAAGAGCCTGAGTTGAGAGGACTCAATACGGCGTCTTGTTTTGTTGTACGAACTTGCTTTGGCATCAGCAATTACCCTCTGTTTAATCAGTTCTTGGTCAAGTGGAGCTGAGGCATCTCTTACGCCACAGCAGGTGAGAAAGTGATGAGATCGTTTGAGCTGTATTCCCAGCCGTTTAAGATCATCAAAAGTGAGGCGAGATCGTCTTCTTGCAGCAATAATTCTTCGTGCGCCGGTAGGGCCAATACCGGGCACTCGTAAAAGTATTTCTAGTGGTGCATCCATAATCTCTACAGGAAATTGATTAAGATGTGCCAGCGCCCATCCAAGCTTTGGATCAATTTCTAAATCAAGCCAAGGTGCTTCTGGAGAAACTAGCTCATCAGGAGAAAACGCATAGTAGCGCATAAGCCAATCAGCCTGGTAAAGACGGTGTTCTCTACGCAGGGGAACAGGAGTGTCCAACTCAGGAAGACGATGGTCTTCTATAACAGGAATATAGGCAGAGAAGAATACTCGTTTCAATTCAAATTGTTGATAAAGCGCTTGCGATAAGTGCAATATTTGATTGTCTGATTCTGGAGAAGCTCCAATGATAATTTGCGTTGATTGCCCGGCAAGCGAGAAGAACCTCTTGCCTGAAGACACCCATGATGAGCGCATAAAGGTATTCTTCAAGCAGTTTGAACGAAGAGCTAAACCTTCTTTTATGATCTGCTTCTGAGTAGGAATAACAATGCCCTTAGATTTTCCAGCAGACTTCACAATGCCTGTTGATGCATTTTTAGCTTCAAGCAATTGCCTTTCTTCAGAGACGCGTAGGCGGTGAATGAAAGACATGGGTTTAGTAACCGTTTCTGCATTTTTGTGAGGACAAAGTTTAGTAAGTGAGGTTGAGCTAGGTAATTCCAGATTGACGGAGAGTCTATCTGCTAAGCGGCCAATAGCATCAATAAGATCTGGATCTGTTCCGGGAATTACTTTTGCATGAACATAGCCGTTAAATAGCAACTCATTCCTAAGGTAGGAGAGGCATTCAATCATGAGTTCTGTGGTGTGGTCGGGCGATCCTATAACACCTGAGGAAAGAAAGAGCCCCTCTATGTAATTTCTTTTATAGAAATCTACGGTAAGCTCTGCTAATTCCTGTGGTGTAAAGGTAGCCCGCTTGGTTTGTGCAGAAGATCTATTGACGCAGTAAGCACAGTCATAACAACAAGCATTAGAAAGTAAAACTTTTAGCAGCGTAATGCAGCGACCATCAGGGGTAAATGAGTGGCAACAGCCGGCCGCTGAGGCCATTCCTACCTTTCCTGCCTACGGATCTCTGTCTACACCAGAAGAAGTGCACGCCGCATCAAATTTGGCTGCATCTGCAAGTATGGTGAGTTTATCAAGAGTATCCATGGCAGCAACTTTCTACTTGAAAATAGAACGTCTGTTCGTATACTTAGACTATCACGAACGGGGAAGAAGTAAAGAAAAAATCTAGAACAAACGTTTGTCATTTTAAAACCGCAGGAAGGATGTGAATGACGTGTGAAGGATGTATACTTTTCCCATCAACAACTGCGGAAGGAATGGCCATGAGCATACAGAAAAACAGCTCTTCACCATGCCTTTCTCGCCCCGTGAATTTACAAGTTCCCACCTACGCGTTGCGTGCATTAGAAGTTCTTGAAGATGCCGGATTTGAGGCGTGGATTGTAGGCGGCTGGGTACGAGACGCCCTACGCGACTCATTTGCCCATGATATTGACATTACAACATCGGCAACGTGGCAGCAGAGCAAAGCGGCTTTTGAGGCTGCAGACATTTCTGTGCATGAAACAGGTATTGCATATGGAACTGTTACTGCTGTTGTCGAGAAGCACCCTATTGAGGTCACAACGTATCGCTGTGACGGAGAATATCTTGATGGTCGTCGTCCTGATTCCGTGCAGTTTGTCTCTCGTATAGAGGAAGATCTTGCTCGTAGAGACTTCACTATTAATGCAATGGCATATCACCCAAAGAGGAGATTGCTTGATCTTTATGGCGGTCAAGAAGATTTATCTTCACGTGTAATTCGCGCTGTTGGGGAGCCTAAGGTTCGCTTTACAGAGGACGCGCTTCGCATGCTTCGAGCATTGCGGTTTGCATGCAGACTCTCGTTTTCAATTGAGGAGAAAACACATCAGGCACTTACTGAGTGTGCGCCGCTACTCTCTCAGGTTGCATTTGAGCGCATTGGCTCGGAAGTGGCTCAAATTGTTGAGGCTGGCCATATTGCCCATGCTATCAAGCTGGGATTTCCTGTTTTAGCGGTAGCAATTCCAGAGCTCTTACCACTTCAAAACTTTGATCAAAGAAGTCCGTATCATGCTTATGATGTGCTTGAACATACTGCTCGGGTGTGTTCTGCAACAGAAGCCTTTACTGCAGGTACTGCAACGCCTGCGCTCAGGTGGGCGGCGCTTTTACATGATATTGCAAAGCCAGAAATGTTTACTACTGATGCGGATGGTAGAGGTCATTTTTACGGGCACCCAGAAAAAGGTGCAGTTGTTGCAAAGGCACTGCTCAAACGATTAGCTTTATCGCAACATTTGAGTAATGAGGTTTGTGCTCTTGTGGCATTACATGATTTTGACGTAGAGATTACCACGTCGTCACTTAGACACATGGTTGCTTTGCTGGCTGAGGCAAGTAAGTCAGATGGCATTGCTCTTGCGTATGATCTTTTGACGTTAAAACAGGCCGATGCCTTGGCAAAAGCGGTTCCATATCGCGGATATGCTGTTACTTTAGAGCGTATGTTTAGCTTATTGAAGAACGAAGCTAAGAAAGGTATTGCTCAAAGACCTCAGGACTTGTGTATTTCGGGAGGCGATATTATGCAGGCACTCTTAATTACTCCTGGTCCTATTGTTGGTTCATATCAGCATAAGCTTTTTGAGACATATCTTATTGGAACGGTAGAAAACAGGCGAGAAGAGCTGCTTGCCCTTCTCGCCCAATTAGCTAAATAAGTATTGCGCTTATAAAGCATATAGATTGAGAAAATTCCTTCGGTTACATAATCTTGGTATCCTCAAGTTTTTCTATAA
This sequence comes from uncultured Atopobium sp., assembly GCA_937997345.1. GTDB lineage: Bacteria > Actinomycetota > Coriobacteriia > Coriobacteriales > Atopobiaceae > Lancefieldella. The sequence goes on from CALKTD010000010.1 coordinate 97,741, forward strand.
TCCAGGCATTAAGTTTTGCAGTTGGCTTTCTAAGAACAAGGCCAAGCATAAGAGAGGCTGCAAGAAAAATAGATAATGCACCAAGTTCAGAAATCCATACGTCGCCATAGTATCCTGCTATGTTTTCGTGCATTGCTGCAATGGCATGAACAAAGGGAAGAAGTGGATTTATAACTTGAAAAGATTCAGGAAGCATTTGGATGGGGAAGCTTCCGCCTGCGCCTGCAACTTGGATAACAAGTAAGAAGACACAAATTGCTTTTCCAATATCACCAAACGCATAGGTAAACGCATACATGATGTTGACAAATACAAGTGAAGTAAACCAAACACTTATCATAAAACATACAGGGTCAACACATTGAATCTGCAGATAGAAAAGGTCACCCAGTCCAACTAACGTGGACTGTAAGAAGCCTAGCACGCTAAAGGTAAGCAATCTTCCAAGATATGCATGACGTGGTTTTGCGTCAGTTTTCTTAAGGAGACTCTCAGTAATCCCTGTGTTAAGCATGGCAACTAAAATGATGCCACCTACCCATAAAGAAAGTGTGGTGTAGAAACCTGCCATGGCCGAGCCGTTGTTTTCAATAGGGTATACGGCGGTTCGCTTGAGTGTTGTAGGCGCAGCAATAAATTCTGCAAGATCAGATGAACTTGCAGATAGAATCTGCCTGATAGTATTTATATCTTTGCTGGAAAGTGCCTCAGAGAGTCGAGCGTGCATTAAATCAAGCTTATCGGCAAGATCAGTAAGCTGATTTTTAGATTTAGAAAGAGTGCTGGAGAATACTGAGAGGTTATTTGCTGTTGAATTTGCGACGTTTTGAATGTCTTGAAGTGTTTGAGTTAAAGATTCAGAAAGAGCAGAAGTGTCATTAGAAACATCAGTTAGAGATGTAGAGATTGATGTGAGGCTTGTTTTAAGAGCTGCTTGGAGGTCTGAACGTGTAGTACTCAAGTCAAAAGATGCTTGTGATAGGAGCGCATTGATTTGATCTCTTTGTGTTGCAGAGACAGATATACCATCATTAATACTTTGGGCAGCATTTGTTAGCTCATCTTGAAGATTTTGAAGGGTGGCAATGCTTCCCTGAAGCCTGGCAATTGGAGCATCAAGAAGTCCCTGTAGGTTTGCTGGAAGGGCTGCTTTAACTGACTGAAGAGAAGTAAGAAGCGATTCATAACCACTCTTTACTTGCTCGATTCTACTTGCAGCATCTTGAATATTAGAAGCGGCATGGCCTGCAGTTGTTGAAGCATTATCAAGCGCATCATTAATAGAAGTATTAAGTGTATCAAAGCTTGCAGAAGTTTGAGTAAGTGCACTATCTACTGCTTGAGTAGCGCTTGTTGCTACGTCATTCATGTGTTGCGTTCCATCAGCTGCTTGTAGAAGCGTTTCTTGTGCTGAGGAGAGCGTGTTGTTTGAGGACAAATCAGATGTGCTCTCAATAATTTGTTGAGCTGAATCAATAAGTCCCTGATATACACCAATATGATTAGCAGCAATTCTGAGCTCTTTAGATCCACGAACAAGAGTCTCATCAAGCTTGGTTACTACAGAAGAAATATCAGAATCATCCGCGTTATTAGTGAGTTCACTAATAAGACCTGCGCCTACTTCAGTAACTGACTCCGCAAAAGATCGTTCAATCTCTGTACGTGCAGATTCTGCAGCTTTATCGGTAACAATAGGTGCGATTGCTCCCAGCTTTTGATTACTTAGATAGGTAATACTTGCACCATTTTCTCGGCCAGAAAGTGAAACAAGTAACTCTTGCGAGAAATTTTCTGGAATGAGGAGCGCTGCGTAATATATGCCGGACCGCACACCGTGTTCAGCGTCTTCTTTTGAAGTAATAACGTAGTGAATAGTGGTACTTTCACTAAGTTTAGAAACCATACGTTCACCAATATTGACGCGTATAGGAATAAGATCGCTTTGATATCCTGCGTCATTGTTAGCAACAGCAATTTTTATTTCATTGGTGTGTCCGTATGGATCCCAACTACCCTCAATATTAAGCCATGCATATAAAGATGGCAGTATTACCAACCCTACACATACAATAAGAGCAATGGTGTTGTGTGCAACAGCTTTAAAATCAGCAAGAAAAATAGCCCAAATTTTTTTCACGTTACTCACCCTGCTTTGAAGTAGCTGATGTGTCGGGGTTACTTATAGATGAGCTGTCATCTGCAATAGAAGAATTTATAGAACTTTTTTGAGCGTTGTTTTCAGGGTTATATTCTTCCTGTAAGAGTGCAAGCATCTCGTTTTTAGAAAGCTCAGACATCGAATTTTTATAATTTATGCTCTCATTGATATATTCAATAACAATCAGATAGGCAAGGCCAATAACAATTGAAATGACCCAGACAATAAGCCACGAGAGCTTTTGAGAGGCTCCAAACATAACAACAGTCAAAATAAGGGGAAGTGCTAATAGGTATACAATTCCTACACGTTTAAGCACGGGATATTTTGTACGGAATTTCTCGCCATTTTTCTGTACTTGGACAGTCGTAATGTCGGACTGAGCAAGTGCCGATGTAATAGTGGATAGAGAAAGATGTCTTTTTGTGAGTGGCTTCTGCTCGTGAATCATAAAGCCAGTTTCAGAGAGTTTCTTGTCAAAGAGCACATTGATATTAAGCAGGTGTCGACGCAGGACCACTCCAATGATGAGGGCCGGAATAATAAAGCATGCGAGAAGTGCTAGCTGCGTTGCATAGGCGGTCTCAAAGTATCCACCAATAGACTCGCGCATGGCTGCAATTCCATAGGTGAACGGAAGCCATGGATGAATAGCTTGGAAGAATCCAGGCATCATTTCAATAGGGTAGAGACCGGAAGTGCCAGGAATTTGCAAAATGACAAGAAGCACGCAGAGGCCTTTACCAATGTGCTTAAAAGCGATGGAGAATGCGTAAATAATGTTGACATATACGATGGATTCAATAATTCCTGCAAAGATAAAGCCCGCAGGACTGACACATTGAATTCCCATAGCTAAGTCTCCTATAGTGCAAATAAGTGCTTGGAATATGCCAAGAATCATGAAAAGAATCCAACGTCCAAAGTATGCTTGCCAAGGCGTAACAATACCTATTTCTTTGTCCGCAACTTCAAGCTTATAAATGGCAATGAGAACAAAGCCGCCTACCCATAGGGCAAGATTGGTATAAAACGGAGCAACGCTTGATCCATAGTTGGCAACTGGATAGACAACTTGATTGGTAAGAGTTACTGGTTTTGCCATGTACGCTGCAATATCACCTGGTTTCAGAGCCATGGTGTCTTGCAAAAGTTTCATAAACTCTGAACTCTGAATAAGACTTGCATCTGCGGCAAGATTGCTAAACGTTTGAGCGCTATTGGAGAGCGAATTCTGTGTTAGTTGAGAAGCGTCTTGAGCTTGTGCAAGGGCGTTCTCTAATTGGGAAAGAATAGCTTTTATTTGAAGAAGCGTAGGTTTAATGCTTGCGGTGGTGCTAGAGAGCGTGTTTGCAGCTCCCCAGAATGAGTCATAGGCGGCATTGAGGCCAGGGATGGTTGTTGTAGCAAGAGTATTTTGCGCGTCAGCTACTGCAGAGACACTTGTAGTAATAGTGCTATTTAGTGAGTTGGATACAGAAGAAAGTGAGTTGTTGTTTGCTTCAAGATCACTAACTGCAACTTGGACTCGTACAAGAGCGGCTTGTTCATTGGATACTTGCGTTGTGAGGGTAGATATCACGGAATCAAATTGACCTTGTTGGAACGTAGGAACTAGCGGTCTTAAGGCTGAAAGTTCCTGGAGGAGTTGTTGATGTGATTGAACTAGAGACTGAGCTGAGGTAACGCTTCCTTCTGCCGTGCTTAAGGCGGTAGATACACGTCCTGTTATGGCACCTACTGCAGTGTTTGCTCTATTTGATGCATTGGTGAGCTGTGTTGAACCAACGGCAAGTGCACTAGAGAGTTTTGATGCAAGGGTAGTAGTATTATTTCTTGCTTGAGTCAGCTGACTTGTAATGTCAGCGAGCGTTTGATGAGAACTGTCAGATGCCTTAATGAGAATATCAAGTGTTGATTGTGTATGTGCAAGGGTTGTTTGAGCATCTGCAAGAGCGGTGCTTGTTTGTGCAAGGTTAGAAGAAATTTCGTTTAAGTTATTGCTTGTCTGAGCAAAATCGCCAGCAAGTCCAGTTTCAGAAGAAGTTACTTGTGAAGAGATAGTTCCAGCAAGGTCAACAATATGCTCAGAAATTACTTCAGCAACTTTTGATAAGAATTGCTCATTTATCTGTGTTTCAATAGTCTTTGCTCCCGAGTTCATTACCTTGGGCGCAACTGGATTGAGTTTCTCGTTTACAAAATATTCAATCTGAGGATGTTCAAGATTTCCAGAAATAACACTTGCCAGACTTTGCGTAAAGTTTGAAGGAATAACTATAGCTGCATAAAAACGACCTGAATACACTCCATCTAATGCTTCTTCCTTTGAAACAAAAGTCCACTGCAGCTGATTATTGTCTTTAAGCTTGTCTACCACTAAGTTTCCTGCATTAATGTGTCCTTGGCTGCCTACTTCAGCGCCTACGTCTTCAGAAACTACAGCAATAGGCATTGTTTGTGTGTTTTTATAGGGGTCCCAGTTTGCGGCAATATTGAACCACGCATAGAGAGAGGGGATTATACAAACACCAATAGTTACAAGGACGGCTATGGGATTTTTTAGGATACGTTTTATGTCGTGTAGGAATATATTCCAAGCCACGTTCATGAGTACTCCTTACAGAGATTTACAAGCGTTTTCTAGGTGCTTGTACGGGCAAACCTCTTGTTCTCAGATTTTTGAACACTATTCAAAAATCGAGAAAGTAGCATAGCATTTCTTGTATCTAGAATTATAATTAACTTGATATTTTTTGTTTTTTCACACAAACGTTATAGTGATACATAGGAATTAAATTTTTGTTTTTGCTGGTATCTGATGTAATGGTGGATTTATGAGCGAGAAAAACACAGATGTTGTAGCCGATGTAATGACCTATCTTGCTCACGCGCATAACCACACACAAGAAGTTGTGGGCACAGTAGCTGCATCTGTATCACACGTAAGAGCTGAAGCTCGCACTAAAAAGAGCGCTGCTACGCGTCAGCGCATTATGCATGAGACAACTAAGTTGATGCTTGTGCGTGGAAATACCAATTTTAAAATGAGTGAGATTTCAGATCGTGCCCGTCTTTCAAAAGGTGCGCTGTATTACTACTTTTCTGATAGAGAGGCTCTTTTGCAGGCAATTTTTGATGAAAGTGTAGATGAACTTGCAAAAGATATTGCGCACACCATTGGCAATAAACCCGCCTCTAAAGAAACGCTTCATGCAATTATTGCCCAGCTTGCCGCTCATATTTTGCCTGACTCGCCTTTGGTTTTGGCACTGATTAATAAGCTTGCTAGCTCTGAACAGGCACTTATTACCAACATTGAAGGACCGCTTTCTCGTGTAGTTGTCCTTCTCGCCAATCAGCTAGAAACGGGAAAAGAACGCGGTTTTATTCGTCAAGACGTTAACTCAAGGCTTGCTGCCTGCTCAATTACAGGAGCATTAGTTCTCTCAGCTATTGGTCTTATGGGAGAGCGTCGTGGTGTGAGTGATTCTGAGGAGCTTGCACAAAATCTTCTTGAGCTTACGCTTGTTGGCGTTGGAGCGGACAAGTAATTATGCCTTTTGCATAATGCCAGTTTAACTATGTTGTTTAAAGAGCGCCTCTGTGGCGCTCTTTTTTCAAATTTTCTTAGGAGCTACTGCTCAAAAGAGTTAACCATGGGTATAGTAAGAGTGGTTGCGCGTAGAAGAACGCAAATATTCTGCATAAGCAGAAAAGCCATGCGTGAAAGGATAGTTCATGGCACACAAAAACTATTTGTTTACCTCAGAAAGTGTTACTGAGGGACATCCAGACAAGGTTTGCGATCAGATTTCTGACGCAATTCTTGATGCAATCCTGGCAAAAGAGGCAGAGCTTGAAGAGCGTGGATACGTTTCTCCAAGTGGGGTTCCAGCTTGCTTGGATAACGTTCGTTGTGCATGTGAGACCTTTGCTACCACAGGAACTATTGTGGTAGCAGGAGAGATTCGCACTCAATCCTACATTGATGTCCAGGAGATTGTTCGTAATACGCTTAGAAATATTGGCTACGACCGTGCTAAGTATGGTTTTGACTGTGAGACCTGCGGTGTTTTGAGTCTCATCCACGAGCAGAGCCCAGATATTGCCCAGGGCGTTGATCAGTCCTATGACACGCAGGCAGGACGCACCACCGATCCGCTTGATCTTATCGGCGCAGGCGATCAGGGCATGATGTTTGGCTTTGCTTCTGACGAGACCGATGTTCTAATGCCCATGCCAGCTTACCTGGCTCAGCGTCTGGCTCAGCGCCTCTCAGAGGTACGTAAGTCTGGCGCGGTCGAGTATTTGCGCCCAGACGGCAAAACTCAGGTTACCGTTCGCTATGAGGACGAGAAACCCGTTGAGGTTACAGCCATTGTTGTTTCCACGCAGCATGCCCCAGAGATTGAAGATATGTCCGTCATCAAGCAGGATATGATCGACCACGTTATTGCACCTGTTATGAGCGAGGTCAACATTGCTTGGGACAACGCTGATATTTACGTCAATCCAACTGGTCGTTTTGTTGTTGGCGGACCTATGGGAGACACAGGACTTACTGGCAGAAAGATTATTGTTGACACCTACGGCGGCATGGGACGTCATGGCGGCGGCGCCTTCTCTGGTAAGGACTGCACCAAGGTTGACCGTTCAGCAGCATATGCTGCCCGCTGGGTTGCCAAGAACGTGGTTGCAGCTGGTCTTGCAAAGAAGTGTGAAGTCCAGCTTGCTTACGCTATTGGTGTTTCTCATCCACTGTCTATCATGGTTGATACTTTTGGCACTGGCATTGTTGACGATGCTGTTATTGAGCAGGCTATCGAGAAGGTCTTTGATCTTCGCCCTGGTGCCATTATCAGAGATCTTAAGCTGCGCCGTCCTATCTTCTCTAAGACAGCAGCATACGGTCACTTTGGCCGCAAAGACCCAGACTTCACGTGGGAAGCAACTGATCGTGTTCAGGAGCTTAAGGATGTAGTTTCCGCACTTCAAGCATAACGTTTTTACAAGGTAATTTTGTACAACCTCATAGAACCTTCTTTCAGCACCACCTCAAAACCCGGGGTGGTGTCTGTTATTTGCGTGATGCCCCTAAAAGTTCCAGGTTTGTAGGTGCTGGTTACAGCGTTGGAGTAATCAACAACGTTGTTCAGAATAAGGACGTACTGTACGTTAAGATCGTGTGTCGTCTGAAGCACCTCAGGGTCGCTCGCAATGCGATTAAGGCGCTTGCGAAGAATTGCGCTTGCAGGACGCTCTGAGGCGTCATAGCCGTTAGGGAAGCGCCAGAGCACATGTAAGTCGTTAGTGCCATACGCCCAGAGACTGCCATCTTGAGGTAGGTTTGCAATAATAGCGCCTGCAGGAACGGTAAGTTCCACGCGACGTAAAAACTCCAATTCCTCCGAGGTCAAAATGTAGTGATCACCATAGGCCTTCTCGGAAGCTTGTTTAAAGGCAATAGCAGCGGGAATTGGCTCTTCTGATTTAAGGTTTGGCATAGGAACCACATAATTGAGTACAACTACACACGCAATGACCGCTCCCGCAATCAGAGGTTTGGCCCAAACTGTACAAAAGACGCAGGTCCGGGCCTTAGCTTGAGCTTGATTCTTGCTTTGGCGCTGGGCAACTTTTTCTCGCCAGGAGGCAAACGCTTCCAGAGCAGCCTCGGCAAGGGTTGCCAAGCCAAGCGCTGCTAGTGGAATTGCCATAATGACACAGCTCGCCGCAATGCGGAATGGGTCGGTATACCAAAATCCCGAGAGATATCCCTTCAAAGGAACGTCAAACGTAATAATAAAAATGCAGAGTATGGACAGGTACATAAAGGCAGATACCATCCAGCGAGCCTGCTTGTGCTTAAACGTCCAGACGGCACCCACAAGCACGCAAATAGAAAGTACGGGCTGTGGAGAAACAAGCTCTCCACCTGCGTATGACTGTCCAATAAAATCCATACCAAGGGCGTGTAAAATAGCATCTTGCAAGCTTGAGTAAGCGCTCCACCAGAAGTTGAGAGCCACGCCTCGAATAATCAAAACGTAATAGAAAACAGACCATATGACCAGCGCAAAAATAAAGAATGCGTATGCCAGCGTGACAGGCTTGATTTGTTTTCCAAAGAGAACAACTCTGCGGTTTGACTCTCCAATGCGTGCAAAACTCCAAGGCAAAAGCACAACAATTGACGAGAAAATCGTGGAAGGATGCAAGATAAAGAGGGTAATGCAGCCAAGAATAAATATGACAATAAGCCAGATAAGATCGTGTTTTGGAGTCTTTGAGCGTGTCATCTGCATAAAGACCCACCAAATAGAAGGCATTACACAGAAGGCTACCGTGTTAGGAAAAATTGGTCCGTAGATTAAAAGCGACCAGGGGAAGACAAAAAATGTCAAGCAGACAAAGGCTCCGCTGATAAGCGCAATGCGATGCTTGGGAAGAACTTTGGCAATTAGCGAGCAGATTGAGAGCGGAAAGACAATGGCTGCACTAACAAAGTTGAGTGCATTTCCTGCAATAGGAACTGTTGTAGAAACAAGCTGTGTTGTTAAAGCAACAATGATGTTCCAGCCAGAAGGATAAAATCCCGAAGCTCCCGGTTCCCAAGGGGTAATTGAAGCTTCTACGGTACTGTAGAAGTCATAGTGAATAGATGAGTACTTTTGAGACTCAATCATTGCCTGTGTGACATCTAAGTGATGCACAATATCCCAGCCCTGTACAAAGGAGCTGGCAGACGGAAGGGTGGGTAAGAAAAGAAATCCTACGGTAAGAAGGCCAATTCCTATGTACAGAAGAGGCATCCAGAAGGGAAGTTCTTCACAGATAAACGCTGGTGCATGGTAAGTTGATGGCTTGAGCGCTTGTGACGTCTTGGATGTGCTGGGTTTCTCGCCTCTGTGGTGTTCTTTGTGTTTGGGAGCAACATAAAAAACGTAACCATTGACTAGAACCGTGATAAGCAGCGGAACAAGAATCATTACAGCCAAAGGGATGGGAATGTTAAGTGCGCTGAAGATTTCTCCCTCAATAAAGAAGAGGGCGCAGCTGACCAAAGGAGCACTAACAAGTGCCCAGGACTTTGGCATGCCGGAAGCATGCAACAAAATGACGCCCGGCACGTAGAGCAGGGCAATAATGACAACTACACTTTGGAAGAACTCAAGCCACATCCTGATCCAATCAAGGTGTTAGTAAAAATTCTTATACTTCTGGGTCACACGACTGGGCGTGACAGCCACTTTGAACAGACTGGTCTATTTTACGATAGAAGCAAAAGTGGTGTTGAGATAAACAAAAAGGACTTCCGAAGAAGTCCTTGAACATTTGGTAGCCCGTACCAGATTCGAACTGGTGATCTCCGCCTTGAGAGGGCGGCGTCCTGAACCGCTAGACGAACGGGCCATATATGTTTGGAAGGACATGGCTGGGATAGAGAGAGTCGAACTCCCGTTGACGGAACCAGAATCCGCTGTCCTACCACTAGACGATATCCCAAGATGTCATCCGTGCGCATCAGCGCGAGAAATAACTATAAAGGAGACTCGTCAGAGATGCAAGCAATAATTTCAAGAAATTCTGTTTGCAGCAAAAAATATTATATAAAACGCATCTCTAAGCGCAAGGAACGTCTCTAGTATTTGAGCTGAGCATGCGTTCTGCATCAATAAGTGCCTGGTCAAGAGGGGTACAGCCGGTGCAACTTGCGCATGCGGTAGGAGCGCTTGGAGTTGCAGCAAGGCCACCTTTAGCTGTTTCTCTGAGAGAAACAGGGAGCGCGGCGCCAACTTCTGCCATAGCGTGTGCAACCTCATCAAACGGAATTGGGTTACCAACGCCCGCAAGAGCAAGCTGAGAAGAGCTTACGGCAGCGGCTACACCAATAGCGTTTCTATCTTGGCAAGGATACTCAACTAGTCCTCTGACAGGGTCACAGACTAGTCCTAGAAGGTTAGAGATGGCAATAGAAGCAGCGTCCAAGCACTGTTGAGGAGTGCCACCCAAGAGCTCGGTCAGTGCAGATGCGCTCATGGCAGCAGCAGATCCAACCTCTGCTTGACAGCCGCCCTCAGCGCCAGAAACACTTGCGTTGGTGGTCAGAATGGCTCCAATAGCGCTTGCATTCCAAAGCGCAGAAATAACTTGCTCGTCGGTGGCGCCAATCTCTTCTGCTACCGAGACAAGCGATCCTGGTACAACGCCAGAAGCTCCTGCAGTAGGAGCGGCAACAATGACGCCCATGGTTGCTGAGCGCTCAAGCACGGCCATAGCGTAGGCAACGGCTCGTGTTTGCGTGGTGCCCATAAGCGCACTTGAGATTGCTGTTGGGGTGTTTGCTACGGTTTTGGCCTGACCGTTGAGCAGGCCGCCAATGGACTGACGAGGCGTCTTGATAGTGTCGTGAACCTCATCGCGCATAATCTCAAGAACATGAGCCATCTCAGCGTCTACGTTGGCATCTGGTCGCAGGTCCTTCTCGCGCTGGCGCATAATCTGGCCAATAGAGGCTCCCGTCTTGGAGCACCTGGCGAGAAGATCTGCGCCGTTGTCAAAGGCTCCTGAAAGCACGTCGTTTGTGACTTGTGGAGCTGCTCCTGGAATGGAAACCTGAGCGGCATACGAAACGTGAGGTGCCAGCTGGAAGAGATCTAGGACTTTCTGCTCAATAGGCTCGTCAATCTCAAAGACAGTGTGGGCAAAGCCGCCACGCTCTGAGCGGAAGGTGCGCATAGTTGCAACATTGATGTTTTGCGTGGCCAAAATAGTAGTGAGAGCTGCAAGAACACCGGGCTTATCGCGATGTGAAACAAAGATAGTGGGCATATCACCAGACATGCGAATGCGCACGCCGTTAACACCAGAAATACGAATACGACCGCCACCTACGGACTCGCCCATAACAGAAACATGAACGTTATCTGCACCGTAGAGATGAATTTCTACGGTGTTTGGGTGCAGAGTCTCATCGTCGCCTTTTTCAATAACTTTGTAGTTGAGGCGTGCTTCTTCTGCCAGGGTAAGTGCTTCACGGACGCGCGTATCGTCTGGAGCAAGGCCTAAGATGCCTGCAATCAGAGCGTAATCGGTGCCGTGACCAAGGTGGGTATGAGAGAAGGAGTTGTAGAGCCAAAACTCAACGCGCTCCAGCTGCTTTGGTGCAAGCGAGCGTGCAACCAGAGCAATGCGCAAGGCTCCTGCTGTGTGCGAGGAAGAAGGACCCACCATAATGGGGCCTAGGACCTCAAACGCAGACATAGAAATCATAGTTACTCCAAAACTAAACAAACGGTAACGATAAAAGAGCTGCAAAACCATCTGTTTTACAGCTCTTGTGTGGTTTTACTTTTGATACCCACTTACGCTTGGAAGAATACGCGGCAGGCACGCATTCACGCGTTATTTGCAAAGCTCCAGAGCGCGGTCAAGGCGAGCAAGGCAAACCTCACGTCCAAGAAGCTCCATAGACTCTCCAAGAGGAGGGGAGACCATGTTGCCGCACTCAGCAACACGAATGGACTGGAAAACAATGCGTTTCTTAAGGTCAAGCTGCTCTGGAAGCACCTCAAGGGCAGCGTCAATTGCTACAGCCTTCCACTCGTCCTCAGAAACGCCCTCAAGAGCAGTCTTTGCAGCCGCAAGGACGGTAGCACTCTGAGCAGCGTCTTTGGTAAGACCCTTCTCAACGCTCTTCTGATCAAGGGTGACGTTTGCGCCTTCATACAGGAAGCGGGACTTCTCAATGACGTCTGGGCTTACTGTGGTACGAGGACGAAGAATCTCGGAGAGCAGGTCATACCAGCTTGGACGAGTTGCGTAAATCTCTTCCGCATCAGTTGTATTGCCCTGAACAGGCTCTAGATCTGCGCCTACAAGCTCTGGAATCAGAACAGTCTTTGCAAAGGTCTGGTTGTCCATAGTGGCAAGATACGTTGCATTAATCCAGTTCAGACGCTCTGGATCGGACTTAGCAGGGTTCTTGGAAACGTGGTCCAGAGAGAACTGAGATGCCAAAACGTCACGAGGAACAATGGTTGTCTCGCCATCAAGTGACCAGCCGAGAAGAGCCAGGTAGTTGACAAAGGCATCTGCAAGATAGCCCTGGTCACGATACTCCTCAACAGAGGTTGCGCCATGGCGCTTGGAGAGCTTCTTGCCGTCAGGGCCCAAAATCATGGAGATGTGTGCGAAAGTTGGAACGGGTGCGCCCAGAGCCTCGTACACCATAATCTGGCGAGGGGTGTTTGACAGATGGTCATCGCCGCGAATGATGTGGGTAATGCCCATACCAGCGTCATCAACAACGGTAGCAAAGTTATAGGTTGGGGTGCCGTCAGAGCGGAAGATAATAAAGTCATCAAGCTCGCGAGCGTTAAAGGTTACGTCACCGTGAACAGCGTCGTGGACAATGACATCGCCGCGGTCCAGAGGAACCTTGATGCGGATGGTATAAGGTTCGCCAGCATCAATGCGGCGCTGAGCCTCTACAGGATCAATGTTTCTGCAGGTCCGCTGATAGCCTTGGAAGGGGTCGTGGCGCTCTTCAGCAGCCTTCTTGTCTTCAGCAAGCTTCTCTGATGTGCAGAAGCAAGGGTATGCCTTGCCCTCTGCCAGCAGTTTATTTGCTGCCTCACGATACAAATCAAGACGCTCGGTCTGGCTATAAGGACCGCAATCGCCGCCCTTATCTGGGCCCTCGTCCCAATCAAGGCCAAGCCACTTCATAGCGCGTAGAATAATCTGAGTGTTCTCTTCAGTTGAACGCGTAGGATCTGTGTCATCAATACGAAGAATAAACTTGCCACCGTTTGCACGAGCAAAAGCCCAGTTATAGATAGCAGTACGTGCACCTCCGATGTGCAGTTTGCCTGTTGGGGATGGCGCAAAACGTACTCTTACCTGCTTCTCTGACAAAACTCCTCCTTGGCAGTTATTTTCTAGCGAGAAAATCTAGTTTATGCACTCTTTAGTATAACGCTTGAACACATATGACCGACAACGTTGCCTAGTCTTCAAACATATTGTGGTCTGCAAACTCTGCTTGAACGGTACGAATCATAAGGTCTACGTCTTCGAGTCCCAAGTGACGTTCCTTCTCGTCCGCTGCAAGTGTGTGCCTACGACGCGCCCAGTTCTCAAGTGCGGCAGGGGAAGACTCACGGGGAAGAGACCTAATTTCTGGGTCCAAACGACGGCAGATATCACGGGAGTCAATAACAATAATCTTGCCCGCTTTTCTAGCTTCTGCATAGCCATCAATGTTGAACATGAACCAAGAATCCTCAAAGGCAGCGTTGTGGGCCATAAAAGGAATCTTTTTCATAGTTGCCAGCAGAGCCTCTTGAGCTTTCTTATCGTCTCTAAATGATTTTTTGCCCTCAACATCTTTCCAGGTAATCTGGTGAATATCGGCAAGAGGGACACCTTTTTCTTTGTACATCTCTGGGATGCCAAAGTAGGCAGTGTGAGGCTCTACTGGAACGGTGTTGCGACCAAGATTCCAGAACTCAAAGCCCACGTTAACAATGTAACCCAGCTCAGGGAAGCGCGACGTGGTCTCAATATCAATGCCCAGCACCGTGCCAGAAACGCTCTTCTCGACATACGCAATTTGCAAGTCGTTAAGAAGGGGGCCTGCGGTTTTAAAGACAGCCTTAGGACGACGACGCTGCATCTTTGCAACGGCAGCCGCAAGATCATCGTTTGAAAGACCGCGAGAAAGTCCAACACCTCGATGGTTTCTGAGTCTCTCCACGCCGTAGGTATCGCAGAGTGAGCGCGTTCTATCAGCAAGCTGCTGGATGACAGAAAACTCTACAGGCTCTTGGCCTAAAGGAGCTTCTTTCCAGGCATCAAGCAGCGTTTTAATGGCATCACAGTTTTTGTTGACCTCGCCGATGATGGACTGATCATCAACAAGAAGGCCAGGTATGACAAACGCATTAGCGTGCTCAATAGCTTGATTGATATCCATACACTCTCGCTTTGGTGGGTGAGAATTAGTTCAACATATAAGTATCTACCCTGAAGCGCGTATTCTTTGCGTCATTTTTTAGAAAGTGTGCGCCTCACCAAAAATGCGTGCTAGGCTGTTGAATGCAACACAGTTCTATGAAAGGTTTTACGGATGTCTGATTTGAATGAGTCACTTGCTCTTTCTGAGGAGCTCATTGCTTTCATTAAGCAGAGCCCTTCTATGTTTCATACCACACAAACCATCAGAGAGTACCTGCTAGAGAGCGGTTTTATCTATCTCTCCGAGGGTTCTTCTTGGGATGTTCAGCCTGGCGGCTCTTACTTTACCACGCGCAACAATTCTTCAATTGTTGCCTGGAAAGTTGGCGAGAAGTACCGTGAACCCCAAACCTCAAGCGTTGATGCTCCTTATCACTTCCAGCTTGCTGTTGCCCACGGCGATTCTCCAACCTACAAGGTAAAAGCTCAGCCAGAGCTTACCGGTGACGGCAACTCGCTTCGTCTGAACACCGAGGCATACGGCGGCATGCTTGATCACACATGGTTTGATCGTCCTTTAGGTATTGCTGGACGCGTGCTGGTCAAGGTGGGAAACAAGGTAGAGTCCAGGCTGGTCAACATCGAAGATGACGTTGTCATGATTCCAAGCTTGGCTATTCACCTCGAGCACAAAAATGGTCTCTCGCCAGAGTTTAATCGTGCTAAAGATTTGATGCCACTCTTTAGTGCTGGAGAGCTTAATCCCGGCGCTTTTAACGCCCTGGTAGCAGATGCGGCAGGTGTGTCTCAAGAAGATATTCTTTCTCGTGATTTGTTCTTAGTTGATCACACGGGTGGCCGTATTTGGGGTGCTAAGAAGGAGTTTGTTTCCGCTGGTCACTTGGATGATCTTCAGTGCGCCTTTGTAGCGCTTAAGGCTTTCCTTGCGTCTTCAAATGAGCAGGACATCTCTGTGTACACCTGCTTTGATAACGAGGAAGTTGGTTCAAATACCAAGCAGGGCGCAAAGTCCACGTTCCTTAAAGACACTTTGCAACGCGTAAACGCCACGCTTGGCTTTACACAGGAAGATTACTACCGAGCACTCTCGGCATCTTTACTGGTAAGCTGCGACAATGCTCATGCGGTGCACCCCAATTATCCCGAGAAGCACGATGCGGCCAACAAGCCGTATCTCAATGGCGGCATGGTTATCAAGGAAGCAGCACGCCAGTCGTACTGCACCGATGCGTTTAGCCGCGCCATTGTCGAGGCAATTTGGAAGCAGCAAAACGTTCCTTACCAGATCTTTGCTAACAGGAGCGACATGCCAGGCGGATCAACTCTGGGCAACCTCTCCAACATTCAGGCCAGCATGCATGCCGTTGACGTGGGTCTGCCACAGCTTGCTATGCACTCCGTGTACGAGACCGCGGGCACCAAAGACACGCTTTTAGGGTACCAGGCTCTCAAGGCGTTCTATGACACCTGCGTCTGCATCACCGATGCCGATTCGTTTGAGCTGAGGTAGTACCTGGCGAGAAAACCCGTGTACTAGCTATACTTACGTACATTGCATAGAACACATTACCTGAAGGAGTTCCATGTCAGAAAAACAGCTTACTGCTCATGATATGGAGCTCCTAACTTGTGCAGGTATTTACGTTGAACCTCAGGCACTGAATGGTCCCGCGTTGATATTTCCTATTTCAGATGGTGAAGGTGGAGAAATACGTGTGCTGTGGCAGGGCGGCGCCTATGAGAGCGCAACTTATATAGATTCTAGAAAGAATCAGCTGGTATTTCCTTATCTCAAGTTGTATGACTTGCTGTTTGAAGCTGCCTGCCCCGTGCATTCAGTCTTAATGATTGGTGCTGGTGGTTGCTCATATCCTCGGTATTTAGTTGCTCATCATTCAGAGGTTTCTTGTGACGCGCTGGAGCTTGATCCTAAAATTGCAGACCTTGCTCGCAGCTATTTCTTTGTGGATGAAGCTATTAGGGAGAGTAATGGTAGGCTTCAGGTACAGGTAGCTGATGGAATTGAGCATATAAAGACTCTATCAGCATCTGATAACAAACGCTATGACGCTATCTTGAATGACTGCTTTAGCGGAGAAGTTCCACCTGCAGCTATGATGACTGTTGAGTGGATGAGCCAAGTAGCACACTGTCTTACTCCTGGTGGAAGATATCTCACAAATGTAGTTTCTGCACAGGTAGGAGAGGACGCACATCAACTTGAAGTACTCATGGATGTTGCGCACACTGTGTTTGAAGAGGTAGAGGTTGTTCCTTTGGATCCAGAGGCAGACCCAAGAGAGCCAGATAACCTTATACTCGTTTGTCAGCGCGCTTAAGTGCGGTGAGCGCAAGCGCAAGGCAGCCACTCATTAGTACAATACCAATGCCAAAGAGCACTAAGAAACCGTGGGCTGAGCCGTCTACAATTAGGCTCCAAATAATGAGCGCACAGGCAGAGACAAAGGAGCTGACACCTGCAATTCTTGAGTAAATGAGAGTGGAATCTTTTTTGCCAAATACTGTGCGTACCAAAAGTGGTGAGCCGACCGTTGTAAGGGCGTAGGCAATTCCAAACAAGAAGGTTCCTGCCAGCAAGAGCGGCAACACCGGAAGTTTAACTCCCAGCAAAAGTAAGCCAACAACGCCCGAGAAAATTCCTACAAAGCAGGCAAGTTTTACCGAAATATCGCTTAATGCGCCTAGAAGTACCTTTCCAATTGCTTGTCCAAGCATAGTTGCTCCAGCAAGAAGGCCTGTAGCCGCAGCAATAGCAGGAGCGGTTTCTGCAAACGTTGCGGCATAGCTAGGGAAGTACTGAGAGATTTGCTGGTTAAGGGTAATGAGTGCATAAAACGCTGCAATCATATAAAACTCTGGATATTTCATTGCGTCATCAGCGGAGATGTCGGTTGAAGAAGTCTCTGCAACTTCAACGTTTTTCTCGTCAGTAGAGGAGAAGGTAAGAGGTGTAAGGCCAAGGTCTTGGGGTTTCTTGCGTGCTACAAAAAGGGTAAAGGGGAGTGTTCCTACAAGCATGACCAGGGCAAAAATCAGATAGCAAGCACGCCATCCTTCAGGACCAGACGAGATAATGGCAGATCCAATAGGATTAAAGACTGTGCCACCAATGCCGGTAAACGCAAAGCAGAGTCCCATAAAAGTACCAACGCGCTGGTCAAACCAATCGTTGATAAGGGCGGGGACGCACAAGAACATGAGCGCAGGTACACCAATGCCAAGTCCCACTGCGCAAAGATAAAAATGCCACATCTCTTGAGCTGCTGACATAGCTCCGTATGAGATTGCGCAGATGATGACGCTTGCAGAGAGTACCAGGCGCGTGTCATGCGTTTTATAGAACTTACCTATGAACGGCAAGGCTACTGTCATGGCAATGCAGAGTACTGAGAAGACCGCAGAGAAGGCAACGCGGGGAACGCCAAAATATTGTGAAACTGGTGTGATAAAGATGCCAAAGCACGTAAGGATAATGGCGCACGGCAAAAACATGATGACAATACAAGTTGCAACGATGGCATATGCATACTTAGTGCCTAGTAAACGTTGTAGCACTGAGGCTCCTCTCTTTTGGCCAGAAATAGTGTAGGCGATGTGCCGTAAAAAGGACACATCGCCTACCGAGTCGTACAAAATTTTTAAAGGACCTCAACAGTTTTCTCGTGTGCGTTCTTACTTACGCTTTTTACATGCACCGTTTTGCGTGCATATGACCTTAGCTGTCAGAGCCTCTGCGGTTTTCTCCCTCAAGAGCGCGGATTGGTCCGATGTCCTGAGTGGTCTCAAGAGCGCCAAGGTAGTTACCCTCTTCATCGCGGACAGCAAAGTAACGGACATAGAGGAACTTGTCCTTAACCTCAAACCAGAACTCAGAGCAATCACGCTTGCCGCTCTTGAACTCAGTGAGGATACGGCGAACTGCTTCTTGGCTCTTTGGTGGATGACAATCGTAGACGTCACGACCAAGGCAACTCTTTGGACGAGGGAAGGCGCGGGTGTCGCCGTGGCTGAAGTAACGTGTCTTGTCATCTGCATCAACAAAGGTAATGTCAAGCGGAATGGTTGCAAAGACAGCCTCAAGCTGAGGAATGGTGAACTCGCCGGTAGAGAGCTTAACTTTGCCGTCAGTAGAGATTACTTCCTCTTCTGCCTCAGCGTTATTCTCGCCCATAGCACCTGCGGCTTCCATCTCTTTAAGCTTGTCGTTTGCAAGCTCAAGAGGATCTGCGTGCCATGAAGGAGGATTGACGCCAAATGCGTGACCAAACTCGTTCTCCTCAGCGGCAATCTGGGTCCACTGGGTGGCGGTTAAGTGCTCAAGGGAAAGCGGAATAAGGACGTTCTCTTCCTTGGAAGCCATGGACTCAGTGCCCTCAATAGCCTCATCCAGATAGTCAGCAACGCCTGCCATAAGGCCTGCATCATACTGGCCGTATGCAGTCTCGAGCAGAGCCTCTGCACCGTTAACAGCGTTTCGTACCTCGTCGTCCTTACCCCACATAACCTTTGAAGGACCGGTGATATCGTGGCGCTCTAGGTGAGGGAAGAGCAGCTCTTCCTTGCGCTTGTAGTGAACAAAGACCTCATCAAAGGCGTCCATATCAGCCTTCAGAATTGCTGCAACGCCAGCGCACTCTTCGTTGCTGGAAGACTCAGTAAGCGTACGAGCACGCTTTACATCTGGAGCAACGCGGTCGTGGATAAAGGCAAGAATGCGGTC
Source organism: uncultured Atopobium sp. (assembly GCA_937997345.1). Lineage (GTDB taxonomy): Bacteria > Actinomycetota > Coriobacteriia > Coriobacteriales > Atopobiaceae > Lancefieldella. The sequence continues at coordinate 116,628 of CALKTD010000010.1, forward strand.
GTTTTCTTGACGCATGGTCCAAACAGGATGGCCAGGGGTCTCTTCAACAGCACCTGTTGGTGCGCAGGAAACCTTGCCTTCAAAGAGGGCAGCATGAACGTCGCAGAGCTTCAGGACCTTCTCCATAGGAACGCCGCCAGCAATAAGTTCCTGCTCAGCGGTAGAAATCTCAGATCCAGAGACATCTTTGAAGTTACGAGCAAAATCCTCGCGAACAGCCTCGATGTCCTCACCGTCGTTAAGGCGCTCAAGGTACTGGACGATAAGAGCTTTGCGCTCCTCAGGAGTCTGCGCGATAGGTGCGTTCTCTGCCTCTGCGGGTTTCTCGTCAGCTGGGGTTTCTGCTGCTGCAGGCTCCTCATCACCAAGAATGGTAAAGCCGTGAGAGCGGAAGATTGCTTTGAGCTCCTCAAGGTCTACGCCTTTGTGGTCGCAACCTTTAGGGATGGTCATAAAACGTCCCATGGTCTGCAGACGGCCTGGCTCGGTAATCTCGGCAAAGCCGTTTTCTGCCATGAGGCCTTTAATGACGGGATACTTAGTGCAAATCTCATAAACGGATTTGCTTAAATCAAGAACCTGTGCCATACGGGCTCCTCTCGGATAGGATTAGAAAGTCTACTATGGCTTACTTTATACCCAAAGTGTGACAGGACTTCCATATGGCTTTTGTTGTGGTTACAACAAAACAAAAATTATTCTTTACTCTTTAGGGTAAATGACAACAGAACCGGGTTGTGGTCCGAGTAAGCAAATTGCGTGTCAATGTTTCTGGCGGTTGCAACAACATTGTCCGAGACAATCCAGCCATCAACTGTGGTGGTGTATGTCTTGTCCTTCTCGTATGGAATGTCATCTCCGCGGCAGGTAGGAACGTTGGTAAGGTTGTCTGGGGCCACAACGCTAAAGCCTTCTGGCAAGTCAGACTCTTTGAGTTCTGCTACCCAGTCTGGTACCTGCTGAACAGAAGGATAGAGTGTAAGCGAGCCCAAAATGGCATGGTTCCAGTCGCCGCCTGCAATAACGTAATTACCCTTATCGCGCTCCTCAGACATTATTTTGGTCAGAAGTGCAAGCTGCTGCGCGCGACTGGTGCCACCTTTGTCATAAGCAGACATGTGGCTGTTAATAAGTACCAGCTCATGACCATCGCTGGTAGGGTAGCGTGTAATCATAAAGCAACGGTCTAGGTCAAAGAATTTTGTTGGGAATGACTCATTAATGGGGTAGGTACGACGAGTTGCGCTTGAAGCAAGTACGTTTGAAAGCGTAAGAATTCCCGAGTTAGAAGTACCGTGAAATTCAGTGAGTGGATAGGCGAGAAACGCGGTGTGGAAGTTCTGCGCAAAATATGATGCGTAGGATCCAAAGCGGCTCTCTGCTTCAGAAACTTGATTCACATGCCAACTTCTATCGGATGAGGTATCAATCTCTTGGAAGAGAATAAAGTCAGGAGTTGTACCGCCATTCAGAGAAGAAACGGTGTTCAGGGCACCGTTTGTAGTGTAAAGAACGGAGTTTCTGCTTACCGCGCGTCCGTGAGTTCCCACGGTGCGTGTACCATCCTGCATGATGCCTTCATCCATAAAGAAGGTGTAATCAGGGGTATAAGCACCAAAGCCAATATTGTAGGTCGAAGCTGTGTAGGTTTGGCCTACCTGTACGGTTGTAGCCTCAGGAGAGGCGCCTTGATTGGATACGGGAGTATTGTCAGGAATACGGTAGTAAGTAAGCTGCAGGTAGAGGACATATCCACCAAGAACCAGTAAAGCTAGAACAAAAAGCCCGCCTACAAATTTGAAAAGTGGTGCAAGAACCCTTTTTAGAAGGCCAGTAATAAACTTAAGGCCAAGAGACAAAACTCTTTTCATGCGAACCTCGTATCAATCAAGTGTCGTATGATTTAAATGATAACTATTATGGATTGAAAGTGCGTTGAGGAGTTTGTATGTCGCTATCAAGAAATACAACACTAGAGCTTTTCAAACCCTCTGGAATCAGGCGTTTCTCGGCACTTGCTGCTGCAACACCAGGATGTATTTCTTTAACTATTGGAGAGCCAGGAGAAGACACTCCAGCCCCTATTTGCAACTTAGTAGACAGAGAACTTGCAGTTGGAAACACTCACTATCCACCTAACATTGGTACCCCTGAGCTCAGAAGAGCTATTGCCGATTGGGAGTCTGCTCGTGGTATGAAGGTAGGCCCAGACGGCATTGTAGTTACCGTAGGAGCAACAGAGGCTATTTCTGCTGCCATGTTAACGCTGATGAATCCAGGCGATGAAGTTATCATCCCTGAGCCAGCGTATTTGGTATACAGGACCCTTTGCCAGCTTAATCGTGGTGTAGTTGTGCCGCTTGATACCAGCGCCAATCATTTCAAAATTGATGCTGAGCAACTTAAGTCAAAGATTTCAGAGAAGACAAAGCTTATTGTGCTGACTTCTCCTAACAATCCTACGGGATGTGTTTATACAAAAGAGTCACTTGATGTGGTAGCAGAACTTGCCCGCAAACACGGCTTTTATGTTTTATGCGATGACGTTTATAGAGAGCTTACGTATGTTCAGAATGTTCCTCGTTTTGCGGAGCTTTATCCAGACTTAGCTGATCGCTGTATTGTGACAAATAGTTTCTCAAAGCCATGGGCAATGACGGGTTGGAGACTTGGTTGGGTTGCTACCTCTGATGAGCTTGCGACAGATATTGGAAAGGTCCACGCCCAGCTGGTGTCTTCTGTTCCTTCATTTTTGCAGCCAGCTGCTCTCTATGCACTTTCTTACGATGTCACGCCTATGCGCACAAATTATCAAAAGCGCAGGCAGATTGTACTTTCTGCACTTCAAGATATGAAGCTACCCGTGGAAGAGCCAGAAGGTGCCTTTTACGCATTTCCATCAATCAAGGAATTTGCCCTTGATTCTGAGACGTTTTGTGAGCGAGCAATCAAGGAGTTTGGTGTAGCGTTGGTACCTGGCGTTTTCTTTGGCGCTGAGGGCTATGTGCGTATTAGTTATGCCGCTTCTGACAAGAATCTGGCAGAAGGTCTTTCTCGCCTTAAGACTTTTGTTAATACTTTGCGAGAAGAACAAAACTAGCCCAAATACAGAGCTTTCTGTGGTAGGGTTTTACTGTCAATAGAGGAGCGAGCACGATGGGTTCTGGGTTAGTCGGCAGGCAGTGACCCCAGAAGGAGGCGAGGTTCGCCGAACTTGGCAATCAGGCGTGGTTGTCAGGTGGGCTTGTATGAAATACATGCAAGACTGTCCGAGATTTCGGGGGTGCTACTTTGACGGTGTATTGCGCCCCCAATTTGAGGGGGAGCTTTGAGTAAGAAACCGTTTGTTTCTGTAGATGCCCTAGAGGCAATCACTAAGACGTATCCAACGCCATTCTACCTGTATAACAAGGCAGAGATTGTTCGCCGCGCAAAGCTGTTACAAGAGGCTTTTAGCTGGAACACTGGCTTTAAAGAGTACTTTGCGGTGAAGGCTACGCCAAATCCATACATTGTGAGACTGCTTGCGGAGCTTGGTTGTGGCTGTGACTGTGCAAATGCAACCGAGCTTACCCTTGCAAAAGCCTGTGGAGTTACTGGTCAAAACATTATGCTCTCGTCAAACGACACTATGGTGCTTGACTTTGCTCGAGCTCATGAGCTGGGAGCCATTATTAACTTAGACGCTGGTGGCGATATGCTTGCAACGCTTGAAGAAGCGGTGGGATGCAATATGCCTCAGGTCATGTGCGCACGCCTCAATCCAGGCGGTGTGTTTGAGTCGCAAAACGGCATTATTGGAAATCCCGATGATGCTAAGTTTGGCATGACAGAAGAGCAGCTTTTCCAGACGTTTGCATACCTTAAGACCAAAGGCGTCACTGAGTTTGGCCTCCATGCCTTCCTGGCAAGTAATGCTCAAGAGGAAGATTACTATCCAAACCTCGCGCGCGTCCTCTTTAAGCTGGCTGTTAAGTTGCACAAAGAACTTGATATCCATATTGGATTTATTGATCTTTCTGGTGGCATTGGTGTGGCGTATGAGCCAGACCAAGTTGAGCCTGACGTCTTGGCCATTGGTCAGGGTGTAAAGCACGCCTTTGAAGAGGTCTTAGTTCCTGCGGGTATGGGAGACGTTGCCATTTACACTGAGCTTGGTCGTTGGCTTTTGGGCCCCGCCGGTGCGCTTGTTACTCGCGTTTTGCACCAAAAAGAGACGTACCGCCACTACCTAGGCGTAGACGCGTGTGCGGCAAACCTTATGCGTCCTGCAATCTATGACGCCTACCATCACATCACTGTTATGGACAAAGAGGATGTCCCTGCAACACATATCTACAACGTTGTGGGCGGACTTTGCGAGAATAACGATCAGTTTGCAAAGAACCGCCAGCTCCCAGAGGTAGCTGTGGGTGACCTCTTGTTCATTCACGATACAGGTGCTCATGGTTTCTCGATGGGCTATAACTACAACGGCCGTCTGCGCTCCGCTGAGCTGCTGCTTCTAGAAGATGGATCCGTGCAGCTTATTCGCCGCGCTGAGACAGAGGCCGATTACTTTGCAACGCTTGCATTTGATGGCTCCGATTTTTCTGATCTTGCACAACAAACAACTACAAACACCACACGTTAGAGGGCGAGAAAAACTATGGACATGAAGAATTTGACTGGTGCAATCACCGCTTTAGTAACCCCATTTGATGCTCAGGGAAATGTTGATTTTGAGGCTCTAGAACACTTTGTAGACTTCCAAATTGAGCAGGGAATTGACGGTATTTTAGCCCTTGGCACTACTGGCGAGTCCTCAACCATGACAGACGAGGAAGATATCGAGGTAGTCAAGGCGATTCTTGCTCGAGCTCAGGGCAAAGTTCCTGTTATTGGCGGTGCTGGCTCCAACTCTTCTGCTGAGTCTTTGCGCAAAGCAGAGGCTCTAGAGAAGGCGGGTGTTGATGGTCTGCTGCTGATTACTCCTTACTACAACAAGAGTAACGAAGAGGGCATCTACCAGCACTTCTCGTATGTACTCGACCGTGTTGATGTTCCTTGTATTTTGTATAACATTCCTGGTAGAACGGGCTGCTCAATTTCTGAGCGTAACGTTCAGAGGCTTGCGGCACATCCAAATGCATGGGGCATTAAAGAGGCTTCTGGAGATATTTCATACGCAACAAAGGTTGCTCGTTATTTGAGCGATGACTTTACTATGTGGTCTGGAAATGACGACATGATTGTGCCGCTGCTTTCTCTTGGCGCTTCTGGTGTTATTTCTGTTTGGTCTAACCTTGATCCAAAGATGGTTCATGACCTAGTAGTTGCATGGCACCGCGGAGAGGTCTCCCTTGCTCGCGAGCTTCAGCTTCAGTATCTTGACCTGGTACACGCCCTCTTCTGCGAGGTCAATCCAATTCCAGTAAAAGCCGCGCTGGCTCGTATGGGACTTATGGAAGAAAATTATCGTCTGCCTCTGTGGAAGATGACAGAAGAGCATGCAGAGGTGCTTGAGAACGCTCTGAGAAAGGCTGGTCTTCTTGATGCCTAGTGCAGTAGTGATTGGTACCGGCAAGATGGGAAAGCTCATCGAGCAGACCCTGATTGCTCACGGCTTTGAGGTGCTTGGTGCGTTTGGTCACGAGAATATCAATCAGTTGAGCACCGTTGAGCAGACGCCTGATGTGGTTGTGGATTTCTCTGGCGTTGCTGCTTTTGAGGCTGTTGTCGGCTTTGTGCGTGAGCGTGGGTGTGCGCTGGTTTCTGGCACCACGGGTTTCTCGTCAGAGCAACTCTTGGAGCTAAAGCAGTTGGGGGAGAGCGTACCGGTGATTCATGCGGCAAACTATTCGGTTGGCGTTGCCGTGTTGAGGCGTGCGGTTGCTATGGCTGCTGAGGCGCTTGACGGCTGGGATACCGAGATTGTGGAGACGCACCATAACCAGAAGGTTGACGCTCCATCTGGTACAGCAAAACTGTTGCTAGCCGCTATTGACCCAGAGGGAACTCGTCCGGTTGTTTCTGGTCGCGAGGGCTTCTGCGGAGCTCGCACCAAAGATGAGATTGGCGTGTTTGCACTCAGAGGCGGTACAGTTGCCGGCACTCATGAGGTGCACTTCTTTGGGCAGGATGAGGAAGTCTGTCTGACACATCGCGCAACATCACGTCAGATTTTTGTCAACGGAGCCGTTGCGTGTGCCCAGAAATTACTTACAAAAGCTCCAGGTTTTTATACCTTTGAAGAGTTGATTTTTGGATAACCGCATGTGTTGGCCTCTATAGGTCAGCACCTGTTTGTTTGAGAAAGGACGCGCATGGACGCCCAGGAAATTATTAATTACATTGCCACTTCAGAGAAGAAGACCCCTGTTAAGTTGTATGTCAAAGAGCGCGAGGGTGCTTCTGTGTCTTACGGCTCTTCTCGCGTGTACGGTGAGGGCACCTCAAAGGTAGTCTTTGGCGATTGGTCCGAGCTCAAGAGTGTTGTTGAGCAGAATGAAGACGCATTTGAGTATTTTGATATCGAGAATGACCGTCGAAACTCCGGCGTTCTTCTGCTTAACATGAAGGACGTAAATGCACGTATTGAGCCAGGTGCACTGATTCGTGAACGCGTTGAGATTGGTAACAATGCCGTCATTATGATGGGCGCTGTTATTAACATTGGCGCCGTAATTGGAGAGGGCACCATGATTGACATGGGTGCTGTTCTGGGTGGACGTGCAACCGTTGGTAAGAACTGCCACATTGGTGCCGGCACTGTTCTTGCTGGTGTTGTTGAGCCTGCATCTGCTACTCCAGTTATCGTTGAAGATAACGTTCTTATCGGCGCAAATGCTGTGGTTATCGAGGGCATTCGTGTTGGAGAGGGTGCTGTTGTTGCAGCAGGTGCTGTGGTAGTTGAGGACGTTCCAGCAAACGCTGTGGTAGCGGGGTGTCCTGCACGTGTGATAAAAATGAAGGACCAGAAAACAGAGGGCAAGACAGCTTTGGTTGATGCTCTCCGCACGTTGTAATCGAGGTTACATGCCAGACGGCTCCAAAAAAGCACAGGGTTTTACCACCAACATTTCCTGCGTACACACAGAAAATTGGGCAGAGAAAAAAGAAGATTCTTGGTTTACCTACGAACTTCTCGCCGAAGATCCTAAGACGCACGCACGCGCCGGCATCTTCCATACGCCTCATGGTGATATTCCAACGCCTATTTTTATGCCGGTTGGTACTAAGGCAACCGTTAAAGGTTTGATGACCGATACCGTTCGTGACCTTGGCGCCAAAATTATTCTGGCAAATACGTACCATCTGTCTCAGCGCCCAGGAGATGAGCTGGTTGCACAGATGGGTGGCTTGCATGACTTTATGCAGTGGCATGGACCAATTCTGACGGATTCCGGCGGATTTCAGGTCTTTAGTCACGAGGAGTTCATGAAGCTCTCCGATGAGGGTGTTAAATTCCGCGCGGTAGATTATGACGGTGCATGGTCGTACTGGACGCCAGAAACTAATATGCAGATTGCGCAGAACCTTGGCGCAGATATTGTTATGCAGCTTGATCAGTGCGTAGGCTATCCTGCCGAGCGCAAAAAAGTTGAGCGTGGTGTTGAGCTTTCAAGTGCATGGGCCGAGAGGTGCTTCAAGGCTCATACCCGTCCTGATCAGGCGCTCTTTGGCATTGTTCAGGGTGGCATGCATCTTGATTTGCGCAAGCGCTCCATTGAGCACCTTGAGTCGATTGGCGATTTCCCTGGTTATGGCATTGGTGGCTATTCTGTTGGAGAGCCTCACGAGGTCATGTTTGAGACTTTGGCTCCACTTTGCGCTGATTACATGCCACGTAATAAGCCTCGCTACCTGATGGGCGTTGGCAATCCGTCCACACTTATCCGCGGCGTCGCCTGTGGCATTGATATGTTTGACTGCGTGCTTCCAACGCGCACTGCTCGTATGGGTACCGCGTTTTCTCACGAGGGCCGCATGAACCTTAAGAACGCTAAGTACTTTGCAGATGCGGGTCCTATTGATGCCAAGTGCACCTGCCCTGTTTGTACGGGCGGATATTCTCGTGCATACATCAATCACTTGGTAAAACAGCACGAGATGCTGGGCGGACAGCTGCTTTCTATGCACAATATTTACTTCTTGCTTGAGCTGATGCGTCAGGCACGAGAAGCAATTCTCGCAGGTGCCTACAGCGATTTTGTTGAGGAGTGGGAAAACTCTGACGGCGTGGTTGATTTCTAAGCTCTTTTGGCGAGAAGCCCGTCTTATTGATAGGTCTGCGTAAGTAATCTTGATAGACCTACGTAAGCAACTTTGATTTAAATTTTTTTATGACTAGCTCACTAATTTGTGGGCTAGTCATTTTTTGTCCGGTGACACGGGTAGAATGAAAGAGATAAACATTTGCGGGTGCCCAAGGTGCCCTTGGCTGGCTCTGCCGCCACAGAAAAGAGGATATGATGCCTGGCATCGAGAAAAGCACTCGTTGGAGTGTCCTTACACAAGACGTATATCTAGAGTCGCTGTTTGAAAAAGAATTGCACGTTACTTCACTTGTTGCTCGTGTGCTGGTAGCACGTGGATTTACTGATGTAGCCGCAGCTCAAGAGTTTCTCTCGCCATCTTTGCAAAGAGACTGGCTTGATCCACAGTGTATTCCTGGAATGGCTGAGGTTGCTGCCCGTGTTCATAAGGCAATTGTTGAGCATCAAAAGATTGCCGTTTTTGGTGATTTTGATGTTGATGGAATGAGCTCAACGTGTTTGCTCACGCTGGCTTTACGTCGATTGGGAGCAGATGTTTTGCCGTATATTCCGCATCGTTTTGGTGAGGGATACGGACTTTCTAAAGAGGCTCTTGCAAGAGTTTTGCAGGATAGAAAGCCAGATTTAATTATTACGGTAGACAATGGCATTGCTGCTGCTCAGGAGGTTGCGTGGCTGCTGCAGCAGGAGATTGATGTTGTTGTTACAGATCACCATGAGCCTGCAGATTTAGTGCCGCAAGGTGTCCCGGTCACTGATCCAAAGCTTGTCGAGGATTGCCCCTCTAGAGAACTTGCTGGTGCAGGTGTTGCCTTGAAGTTAGTACAAGTTTTAGGAGAGCTTCAAAATCAGCCTCAGCTTTGGCTTGATTACATTGATGTTGCTATGTTGGGCACGCTGTCTGACATGATGATGCTCAATAAAGAGAATCGTGCACTTGTTTCTGAAGGTGTCAAACGCCTGCAGAAAGGTCTTCGTCCGGGTCTGGTGGCTCTTGCTGCTGTTGCTGGTCAGGATATTGCCCAGATTTCTGCAGATACCTTGCCATTTTCCATCATTCCGCGTCTGAACGCAGCAGGTCGTATGGGAACCACCGATATTGCGCTTGATCTTCTTCTTACAGAAGACGTTGAAGAGGCAACTATTCTTGCGGGCAAGCTAGAAGAGATTAATGCTGAACGTCGCGCCATTGAGGGAAAGCTCACAGATGAGGCGCTTAGGCAGGCAAAAGAAATCTACGATGGCGGTCGTGCTATTGTGCTTGCCAAAGAAGGCTGGCACGAGGGTGTTAAGGGCATTGTTGCTTCAAGAATTGTTAATCGCTATCACGTACCTTGTATTCTGTTTACCATCCAAGACGGCGTGGCTCGTGGTTCTGGCCGCTCTGTTGGCTCCGTTGATTTGTTCCATGCCGTTGAGCAATGTGCAGACCTTACGGTCCGTTTTGGTGGTCATCAAGGAGCCATTGGCGTAACGGTAGAAACAGCAAAGATTGATGCTTTTAGAAAGCGTTTATCAGAGGTCATGGCAGGGCTTCCAGAAGAAGAATTCGAGGCTTCAGGAGAAGTAACAGCACTAGTAAACCTTGACGAGATTACCATCAACTCCATTGATGCGCTTGAGGCTCTGCAACCTTTTGGTCAAGGCAATAAAAAGCCGCTCTTTGGCGTTAAGGGTGTAGTGATGAAGAATCGCTCACGCGTTGGTGCGGGCGGAGCTCATCTTTGTTTTATGGCTTCAAACGGTATCTCTTCAATTTCATCCATCATGTTTAGAACGCCTCATGTTGAGGCGGCAGCTGAGTATGACGGTGCTGTTGATTTGATTTTTGAAGCAGTTAACGAGACTTGGCAGGGCAGAACTAAGCCAAAGCTCATGGTCAGAGATATTCTCTACAGAGACTTTACTGATGAAGATGATGGCCCCATTGAAGCAGATCTTCTTGGCAGTGCAGCTGACTTGCCGCTTGTGGTTACCAAAGATACAACAGAGGCTGATGCAGCCTCCCAAGAACAGGCAAAGCAAAAGCGCCATGATCTGGAGAGTCTTTCTTCTGAGGAGCTCACTCAGACCTTGGTTGCGTCCATGATTGGTTCAAGAGAACTCCTGCCTCTACAAAAGAAAACGTTAGAGGTTCTCTCTCAAGGAGCGTCTTGCCTTTCTATTATGGCAACAGGTAGAGGTAAATCGCTTATCTTCCAGGTTTATGCCGCTCGCGTGGCACTTCTGCAACACAAGATGAGCGTGTTTGTCTATCCGCTGCGCGCCCTAATCAACGACCAGGTTCAAAGCATAAAAAATACCTTTGAGCCTTTGGGAATTTCTGTCGAGGTACTCAATGGAGAAACAGACTTTTCCAGCCGAGAAGAACTGTTTGCTCGCATGGCAAACAATGATCTTGATATTGTGTTGACTACGCCAGAGTTCTTCTCACTCCATGCCAATCAGTTTGCTATGTCGCAAAACATATCGTTTGTGGTGTTTGACGAGGCACATCACGTGGGCATGAATGCTTCTGAGGGAAGGCTTGCCTACGCTCAGATGTCCCAGGTACTTACGATGTTGGGAAGTCCACAGGTACTTGCCACAACAGCTACGGCTACCACGCAGGCAGCTCAGAATATCTGCGAGCTTCTCTCTATTGAAGCAGAGCATGTATACAAAGATAAAACGGCTCGTACTAACCTTGAACTCAAGGATCTTCGCGGTGTTAAGGATAGGGAATGTGCGCTGCTTTCTCTTGTGTCAGATGGCACAAAAACAATCGTTTACGTCAATTCAAGGGAGCAGGCGCAGGCACTGACGCGTATGCTGCGTCATCGTATTCCAGAACTTGGTCACAAGATTGCGTTTTACCACGCAGGTTTGACGCCTCAGATACGCAAGAACGTTGAGCGCGCCTTTAGACGTGGCGACGTTTGCTGCGTCATTGCTACCAGTGCATTTGGTGAAGGCGTCAATATCTCTGATATTCGCCAGGTTATTCTGTATCACCTACCATTTGGTCGCGTTGCCTTCAATCAGATGAGTGGACGCGCAGGTAGAGACGGTAAACTTTCTGTAATCCAGATGCTATTTGACGCACATGACATGCGCGTTAACGAGCGTATTCTTTCTTCTCATGCGCCACAGCGAGAAGCCCTGGTAGCTGTCTACCGTGCGCTTACGGCATTGCAGCCAAAGCTTGGTGCTCAGACAGCTGACTCAGCGCTTACCGATGAAGATATTGCTCAGATGGCGCTAGAAATTGACCCACGATCTAAGGCTGACGAGCAAACCGTTTGTGTTGCACTTGACGTTTTTGCTGAGCTAGGGTTTATTAGCATTGAGGGATTTGATCAAACGCGAACAATTTCCGTCAATAGTCAAGCTTCGCACATGGACTTGCTGGAGTCTGCACGCTACGCTGAGGGGCTTAAAGCGCACGCTGAGTTTGAATCATTTGCTCAGTGGGTACTTTCTGCTTCACCAGATGAGCTGGCAGATGCTATAACAAAACCCATTGTTCCAGAAATTGGTTCAACGTTTGATGGGGGAAGGGAGTCCTCTGATGAGTGACGAGAGGACCAAAAAAGAGACTAAGGCGCCAGGTGCGGATAATTACCGTCTGCTTGAGGGAGCCGTGCGCACATATTTACCTGAGGAGGCTCAGGCAAAGATTGCCGCTGCATATGCCTTTGCTGCTGACTATCACAAAGATCAGCGTCGTCGTTCTGGCGAGCCTTATATTAACCACCCAGTTGAAGTGGCCCTTATTCTTGCTCATGATCTTCACATGGATGAAGACACCATCTGCGCTGCCCTTATGCACGATACCGTAGAAGATACGTCTGCCTCATTAGATGAAATTTCTTCTCGCTTTGGTGAGTCAGTGGCCGAGCTTGTTGACGGCGTCACAAAACTTACGTCCATCGAAGTCAGCTCAATGGACGAGAAACAAGCACTTAACCTGCGCAAAATGTTCCTTGCCATGTCAAAAGACATCCGCGTTGTTATCATCAAGCTTGCCGATCGCCTTCATAACATGCGTACGCTGGCGGCACTTTCACCGGACCGTCGTCTGTTTAAGGCGCGAGAAACCATGGACGTGTATGCACCACTTGCTGACCGCTTGGGTATCTCTTCGGTTAAGTGGGAGCTTGAGGACTTGTCTTTCTTTTGGCTTGAGCCAGAAGAGTACCAGCGCGTTGCTCGCATGGTTTCTGACTCTCGTGCACAGAGAGAGAATGACCTCAACAACGCTAAAAAGACTCTGACTGATGAGCTTAATGCTGCTGGTCTTACTGACTTTCAGATTACGGGCCGCCCTAAGCACCTGTGGTCCATCTATCAAAAGATGGTTCGTAAGGGCAGAGAGTTCTCCAACATCTACGATCTTATCGCTCTGCGCGTTATTACAAACTCTGTAGGCGATTGCTACTCTGCACTTGGCGCCATCCATGCGCTATGGCATCCAATGCCTGGTCGTTTTAAGGACTATATTGCAACGCCAAAGGCAAATCTCTATCAGTCTTTGCACACAACAGTTATTGGCCCTGATGGACGCCCTATTGAGATTCAGATTAGAACTGCCGAGATGCACGAGGCATCTGAGTACGGTATTGCTGCTCACTGGCTGTATAAGGAGCAGGGTAATTCAAAGGGCAAGATGTCCTCTGAAGATAAGCTTATTGATTCAACTATCAACTGGATTCGCCGCAGTCTTGACTGGGCTGTTGAAGACGATATTGATGATCCTCACGAGTTCTTGGATAACCTGCGCGTAGACCTCTTTGAGCATGAGATTTTTGTTTTCACGCCAAAGGGTGAGGTCATGAGCTTGCGCGTTAATTCAACACCTCTGGACTTTGCTTACGCTGTCCACACTGAGGTTGGTAATCACTGTGTTGGTGCACGTGTCAATGGCTCTGTAGTTCCGTTGACGCATACGCTTCAGATGGGCGATCGCATTGAGATCTTGACTAACAAGAATGCTCGTCCTTCTCGCGACTGGATGACGCTGGTAAAGACGCCGTCTGCACGTGCAAAGATTCGCAAGTATTTCTCGCAAGAGAACAAGTCTGACGATGCCGAACGCGGTCGTTCTGAGCTTGCAAAAGAGCTGCGCAAGCGTGGCTATGGCATCAGCGCTACGCGAACCGTTAAGGCGCTTGATCAGCTCACCGAGCAGTTTGATTATCGCAGCGTAGATGACCTGTTTGCGGGAATTGGTGCAGGTAATCAGTCTACTAAGCAGGTTGTTAATCGCGTGAGTGAAATCTTAGAGGAGAAAAACCCCGAGGTTGTTACTGAGCAAGAGCGTAACGCTGCACGTCTGCAGGAGAAGAACAAGGCAATTGCAAACGATCAGCCTCTGGTTCGCTCCTACGTTATTTCTCGCACTGCCAAGGGAAGTCGTCCCAAGAAGTCTAATTGCGGTGTTGTGGTAAATGGCGATCCAGATTTGCTTGTTCATCTTGCTCATTGCTGCAATCCTGTTGCGGGTGACGATATTGTGGGCTTCATTACACGCGGTCGCGGTGTTTCTGTTCACCGCGCCAATTGCCCTAACGTTAAAGACCTGCTCAATGATCCAAAGCGCATTATCCCTGTTTCTTGGGACGCCAGCGGCGCTACTGAATTTAGGGTAGAGATTGTCGTTGAAGCAACGGACCGTATGGGCCTTCTTAAGGACGTCACGGTTGCGCTGTCTGATGCTGGTGCAAACATTCTTTCTGCTGCTACACAAGTGGGCGAGCAGGGTGTAGTGCGTATGCGCTTCTTGGTTTCTATCTCTGATACCAGCTTGCTTGATACCTTATTTGCATTTGTAACTCGCGTGCCTTCTGTCTACGACGCTCGTCGTATTATGCCAGGTGAAGGCGCTAATCAGATGAGAAGGAGAGTTTATGGCTAATCAAAATGAGGGCTGCTCTTGCGGCCATAATCACGAGGAAGAACACGGTGGACACGGTGGCTGCTGCGGCCATCATGGCGAGCATGGCCACGGTGAGCATGGTCACGGTGGGTGCTGCGGCCATCACGGTCACGGTGGTTGCCATCACGCAAAAGATCAGATTGGTGTCTTTAAAGTAGGTCCTCTTGAGACCAACTGCTATATCTATGTTTCTGGCAATGAATGTATGATTATCGACGCTGGCGCATCGGGTGCAGAGATTGCCGCACAGCTCTTAAACCTTGAGCTCAAGTACATTGTTGCTACTCATGGTCATGCTGACCATGTTGGTGGCGTTAAGGCTTTGAAGCTTGCTGCGCCTGGTGCTCAGTACCTAATCAACGAGGTAGATAATGAGCTTGCACAGAGAGCTCATAACTCAAACGAGATTTATGATGATGCTCCAGAGCCAGACGGTTTTCTCCACGAGGGAGATATTCTGACCATTGGAACAGCACAGTTCAAAATTATGGAAACCCCTGGTCATACTCCTGGCGGCATTATTTTGGTGGGAGAGGGGACAGCCACTGGTGCTGTTTTTGTTGGCGATACTCTCTTCCAAGGATCTGCAGGAAGAACGGATCTTCCAGGCGGCGACTTTGAAACACTCAAGTCTTCTTTGAACCGCATCAAGACAGAGCTTGATCCAACCTCCATTATTTTGTCAGGACATGGAAATCAAACGTCTCTTGAGGTAGAGATAGCAACTAACCCTTTCTTGCAGGATTAAATCAACTACAACTTTGACAATTTGGCAAGACAGATTTGCATAGGTGCGGTATAGTACCTATGCAAACTTTTTAGCCCGAGTGGCGGAATGGCAGACGCGGAGGTCTCAAAAACCTTTGAGGAAACTCGTGTGGGTTCAAGTCCCACCTCGGGCACCAGCTAAAAGTTTAAGATAGATGTGAATTTCTCGTCATATCTAACTTGGTACTTGTAATGTTTTCTTGTTAGAGGTAACCTTACAAGGTACTTTCGAAGTGGGATTGAACGTGAGTCCCCACCTACACAGCGCAAAAGCAGCTGTCTGGTCAGACAATTTAACCTTCGCACGTCACCTGTGCGTATTGTCTCCCAGTTGCTTGTGCACTGGGTTTTTTATTGGCGGACAAGTAATTGTCCAAGAGGGAAGGTGTACAAGATAGCCAAGAACGATGGTCCTCGCATCAATGAGGAAATCACTGCTCGCACGTGCCGTCTTATTGACGCTGATGGTAGTCAGCTAGGTCTTTTTGGCGTCAATGATGCAATGAAGAGAGCTCGTGAGCACGGTCTTGATCTCGTAGAGATTGCTCCAAATGCCGAGCCTCCTGTATGCAAGATTCTTGATTACAGTAAGTTCAAGTATGAGCAGGCTCGCAAGGCCAAGGCAGCTCGCAAGAACCAGGTCAAGATCGAAGTCAAAGAGATGAAGTTCCGCCCAAAGATTGATGTAGGCGATTACGAGACCAAGAAGGGTCACGTACTGCGCTTCCTCAAGAAGGGAGCACGCGTCAAGATCACCATCATGTTCCGTGGACGCGAGATGGCTCACCCAGAGCAGGGCCGTATTGTACTTGATCGCCTTGCTGAAGATTTGAAGCCTTTTGCCACAATTGAGCAAAAACCGCTCATTGAAGGCCGTAACATGCACATGCTCGTTGCTCCAATCAAGGGAGCGTTTGACGAGAAGCCCGAGGGTGCTGAGGATGGCACCACACAGGAGGAGAAGTAGTATGCCTAAGATGAAGACGCACAAGGGTTCGGCTAAGCGTTTCCGCCGCACCGGTACTGGCAAGATTATGCGTGCTAAGGCTTTTAAGAGCCACATTCTTACCAAGAAGTCCCAGAAGCGTATCCGTGGCTTCCGTAAAGAAGCTGTTCTTTCCGCTGGCGATGCAGCAGTAGTTTCTCAGCGTATGGGCGCTAAGAACTAAGCGCGCCACCCACCAGATCAAATAACAAGGAGTGATTAGATATGGCAAGAGTTAAGCGCGCAGTTGCTGGTCGCAAGAAGCGTCAGACGCTCGTCGAGCGCACAAAGGGTTATTACGGAACTTCCTCTCGTACCTTCCGTGGTATGAAGGAGCAGGCACAGCATTCTGGTCAGTATGCTTACCGTGACCGTCGTAACAAGAAGCGTGATTTCCGCGCGCTGTGGATTCAGCGTATCAACGCTGCAGCACGCATCAATGACCTTTCTTACAGCAAGTTCATGCACGGCCTCAAGCTTGCTGGTGTTGAGCTTGACCGCAAGGTTCTCGCAGAGATTGCTTACTCTGACGAGCAGGGCTTCGCAGATCTTGCAGAGATCGCTAAGAAGGCTCTCGCTGAGTAACTTCAGCTAAACAGCTTCGGTCAAGCGGCTACGGCTGAGTGATCCCGCACGCACTAAGTGATTTCTTCGCAGCTAGATAGCTACACCCCGTACATCTTGGATGTGCGGGGTTTTCTTTTGGCGAGAAACTCGGTTGGGGTCTTAACGTGCGGTGGGATTATCGGTATGCAGTCAGGTTCCGGTGTCCGGTTGAGTCACGACGTGGTCGAAGTTCCAGCGAGCCGGTTTTTCTCGTCATGTCTGAACTGCTTGCCGGAAAAGCGCACCATATCTGAGCTATTTGCCGGTTTTTCTCAACATGTCTGAGTAAATTTACTCAGACATGATGCGCTTTTTAGGCTCAAAATTTAGGCCTGAAGCGCCTATCTTTCACGCGCCTGATTTCTGCAAAGAATCTGTAATTTTTGCCTAAAAATGTAAAAGAAACTGTGGATTTGCCTGATTTTGTCAAAGAATCTGTATCTAAAATACAGATTCTTTGTACTTTTCAGGCGCGCGATGTTGGAAAGTCGTCCTTAGAGAGAAGAGCGTGTCATTTGCGCACTTGGCGAGAAAAACGTGCAGCTTGGAGACCGAGAAACCCGTGCAGTCGCAGTCGCAGCCGTGAATGGAACCGTGGGCGCACGGAAGGCTGGTTTGTGAGCAGCCGTTTCCCCAGCTTATTCGCTCTTGTGATCTCTATGGATAAGCTCTTCAAAGTGCTCGTGCTCTTCTTCGTGGAGCTGCTTAATCTCTTCGTCGAAGTCAGGATCTTTAGGCGTAATGAGCTCGTCCTCGCCAGTCTTTGGATCTGTGTGGTGCAGCAAAACTGGTTCAAAGAGGTGTAGATATTTTGCAAAGAGCGCGGACATCGTAAGCAGCAGGATAAAAATTGCAATGCGAGGCATTGTGTTGACCTGAGTCATAATGAGCGAGCCAACGCACAGAAGAGCAGTCCAGCCGTACATCAAAAGAACTGCTTGGCGCTGGTTGTAGCCGTGAGCCATTAAACGGTGATGGATGTGTCCGCGGTCGGCGGTAGCAAAACTGACGTGCGCGCGGGTGCGGCGAACAATCGCGGAGAAGGTATCGATGATCGGAATACCTGCAACAACGAGAGGAACAATGATGGTTGTGAGTCCAGCCCAACGAGTAACGGATAAAAGCGAAATTGTTCCCAGTGCAAATCCCAAGGTCAGCGAGCCAGAATCGCCCATGAAAATAGTTGCGGGGTACGAGTTGTGAACTAAAAATCCAAGCGAGGTGCCTGCAATTGCTGCACTTAAAAGAGCTGCGTCAAAGCGACCTGCCCAAATGGAAAGCACAAACATAGTGGTAGAGGCAATGCAGGTAATACCAGAAGAAAGACCATCAAGTCCGTCAATAAGGTTAATAATGTTGGCGTAGGCAACCAGGTAAATGACAGTTGCTGGATAGGCGAGCCATCCAAGATCCACAAAGCCGTACGCGGAAAACGGGTCAACAACGTTACCAATGATCAGACCGCCCGCAGCCGCGATGCTTGCTGCAATTATCTGACCAGCGAGTTTCTGAATAGGCTTGAGAGAAAAAATGTCGTCAAGCAGGCCGGTCAAGAAAATAACCACAAATGCAGCGCCAACAATCCAGAAGTTGACGTTGAGATAATAGTGAGAAGAAAGATTGATCTCGGCATGTCCAAGGATTGCTTCAACACCATAACGCACCAGCATGGCAACAGCTAACCCAAAGAAAATTGCAACGCCGCCCATGCGAGGAATAGGTTTTTTATTTACTCGACGAGCAGAGGGTTTATCGACAACTCCAAGCTTCCAAGCCAGTTGACGAACGGCAGGGGTAATCAGAGCTGAACCAAGACCAGCCGAGAGGAAAACACAAAACATGGTTACCCAGAGGTTCAAGCCGCATACCCTCCAATAAAAAACAGTATTTAACTGCTAAAATCCATACCATTTAATTGTGCTGCTCATTAAAAAACAAGTCAAGACTTTAATCTTTTTTATAATCTCTTTATAGTAAGAATTGTCCTTTTCCCGCAGTCTAAACTGGGTGAACCGACAAGTTTTTTCAGGGAGCCTAATCTCGTGTTCAGTACAGGCATCCTTCGTTGTTAAGGAAGCTGGAACGCCCGAGCGCGGCGCCCACCTTATGAAGGTGGGTTCATAGATGACTGCGGGGAAGGATATTTTTCTGCCTCGTCAGTCTTCGGAAGAGCTCTGATGGTCCGCGGAAGAGTCGCGATGGTCTAGGGGAGCGCCGACGGCCCACGTAAGTACCCCGGCGGCCCACGGAAGTATCCCAACGGTTCGCGGAAACGCCACGCGCCTCCTCGCAAGCCTACAGCTACTCATTCCGCTCGCATAATCATTGACATACCTGCCCCTGATTGCCACAATAAGTACCGCAACGGGGATATAGCTCAGTTGGGAGAGCGCTGCCTTCGCAAGGCAGAGGCCGAGGGTTCGAATCCCTTTATCTCCACCATGACTTTGACGCGCGCAGAGACCCTGCGCGTTTTTTATACCACCATCTGCCTGGGCAGATACGACGGGAGGCGAGAAACCCTTGGGTAGTGCACCATCACCTAATACCCTTACGTTTTCTGCCTACGACGTCTGTGAACTCTGCCCAAGGCGTTGCCATGCTCAAAGAAATGCTGGTAAAGCGGGCCTTTGTGGAGCTTCAAGCACCATTCGTGTGGCTCGTTCAGCGCTGCACTTCTGGGAGGAGCCTCCCATTTCGGGCGAGGCCGGATCAGGCGCAATTTTCTTCACAGGTTGCCCGCTCAGATGCGTGTTCTGTCAGAACCATCAAATCTCGCAGGAGGGTTTTGGCAAGCCAGTCACAACCGAACGCCTTGCACAGATGATGCTTGAGCTGCAAGCTCAAGGCGCGCTCAACATTAACCTTGTAACTCCTTTGCACTTCTCGCCACACATAATTGAAGCGGTGACGCTGGCAAAAGAAGCGGGCCTGACGCTCCCAATTGTGTGCAATACCTCGGGATATGAGTTGCCAGAGGTCGTCCAGAAAGTCTCGAGCGTCATTGACATCTGGCTGACTGATGTCAAGTATGCAGACCCTGCGCTGGCAAAGGAGCTCTCGTACGCAGCGGATTATCCAGAGATGTCCATGACAGCACTTGAGGTTATGCATGACTCGGTGATGAGTCGTGGCGGGCGCAAGCTGGATGATGACGGCCGCATGCTGCGGGGTATCATTGTGCGCCACCTGGTCATGCCTACGCACGCGGATGATTCCTGCGAGGTGCTCAACTGCGTCTGGAATCTTTGTCATAATGATGTAGACGTCTCAATTATGAACCAGTACACGCCCAACGAGCGCATGCGTGCAGCTGGCGGTCCGCTTTCTGGAACGCTTTCTGACGAGGAGTACGAGTTAGTGCTCTGTCACGCGGATGACCTGGGCTTTGAAAACCTGTGGTGGCAGGAGGGCGGAACCGTCTCCGAAAGTTTTGTGCCAGCTTTTGACGCAACGGGCGTTGAAGGCCCTGCGCTCAAGCTTCGCTCGGCTCGCAGCAACGCCGCCGACGTTTCAGCCCGCACCATCACCAGCATCCCCGATACGCAAACCGAGGAGTAACCATGTCTGTCGAGAAACCCGAAGAGCTCCAAACCACCCCAACGCCACAGGCGGCTGCACTCACGGACGCGGAGCGCGCTGAGCTTGAGGCTCTTCGTGCAGAGAAAGAGCGCAGGGAGCTCGAGGCTCTTCGTGCAGAGAAAGAGCGCGCCGAGCTTGAGGTGCTTCGTGCCGAGAAGACCCGTGCGGTCCAAGTAGAAGCGCAAGCGCAAGCAGAGGCAGCCGCTGCTGAAGACGCTCAGCTTGTTGCAGCTCAGCAGCGTGCTGCACGTCAGGCGGCACAGCAGGAGGCCGAGCAGATTCGTCGCATTCAGGAGCAGCGCGCAAAGGGTCGCGCTCTCATGGAGCCAGATGAAGACGACGAAGACATCAGAATGCCTCTGGGGCAAAAAATTGTTATTGGAACTGTGGTAATTCTTGCAGTTATCTTTGTTGTAAGCCAATTTATTTTGTAGAACTGCTACTCTAGATATATCGTCTCACCGTCAGTTTTTGACCAATCGAAAAGAGCAAATATGTCACTCACTGATCGTACCAAACCCTCAGACGTTAGCCTTAATACAGACTTGTATGAGCTCACGATGGCTCAAGGTTATTGGGAAGCTGGTTTTGTTGATGCAGAGGCGTGCTTTACCGCATTCTTTCGCGAGAACCCCTTTAATGGTGGATTTGCAATTTCTTGTGGTACTGGTCAAATTGCTGACTTAGTTGAGAACTTTATCTTTGAAGATGACGATATTGATTACCTGGCAAGCATTAACTCTCCTGGTGGCGGTCGCCTCTTTAAGCCAGCGTTCCTTGAGTTTTTGCGCAACCACAAACTCAATGTGACTATTGATGCAATCCCAGAGGGAGAGCTTGTTTTCCCACGTGAGCCTATGGTCCGCGTTGAGGGTTCCATTGTTGACTGTCAGCTCATTGAGACCGCCCTGCTTAACCTGGTCAACTTCCAGACTTTGGCGGCAACTAAGTGCGCTCGCGTTATCAAGGCTGCTCAGGGCAATCCCGTCTCTGACTTTGGACTGCGTCGTGCGCAAGGTCCAGATGGAGGCTTGGCAGTTGCTCGCGCTTCCTATATTGCAGGTGCTTCAAGCACTTCAAATGTCCTTGCTGGCAAAATCTACGGCATTCCTGTTTTTGGTACCCACGCACATTCTTGGGTAATGTCGTTTGACACTGAGCTTGATGCTTTTAGAGCGTTTGCAAAGTCTAGCCCAACTAACTGCTCACTTCTGCTTGATACCTATGACGTTCATGAGGGCATTAAGAACGCCATTATTGTGGCAAAAGAGATGGAAGAGCGTGGTGAGTGCTTAAGTGCTGTCCGCATTGACTCCGGAGACCTTGCACGCCTCTCTAAGGAAGCTCGTAAGGCTTTCGACGAAGCTGGCCTTCCTTACATCAAGATTTCTGTTTCAAATGATCTGGATGAGTACACCATCCAGTCACTATTTGCTCAGGGTGCACCTATTGATGCCTTTGGCGTTGGCACTAAGCTTGCAACCTGCGACCCCCAGCCTTCGCTTGGCGGCGTTTACAAGCTCACCGCTCGTCGTCAGTCTGCTGCTGAGCCTTGGACTCCTGTTATTAAGCTGTCTGAGATGGCCTACAAGCGTACCGTTCCAGGCATTCAGCACATTCGTCGTTTCTACGATGCAAACGGCTGTCCTGCTGGCGACATGATTTTTGACCCAGATTACCTGGTCACCAAGAGTCCAGAGTCTAAGGCAACTGTTGTCGACATCATTGACCCGTATTCAACTCACAGGCTTGAAGGAACTTCTCGCGAGCTGATGGTAAGACTGGTAGAAGGTGGCAAGCGCGTAGGGGAGAGCGAGTCTATTGAGGTTGCTCGCGATCGCTGTCATGCAGCACTCATGCGCTTGGACGCGGCGTATACGCGCTTCTTGAACCCTCAGATTTATCCAGTGGGTCTTGAGCGTGGTCTGGCCAATTTGCGTCACGAACTTGCTGCTCAACATCAGGTAAAATCTTCCGAGGAAACTGAGTAGTCCTCTAGAAGCTACACAACTGACTACGTAATTACGCTGCACACGTGCACTGAATTTAAAGGAGAACCATGCGCGAGAAGATCGAGGAACTCGTACGTCAAGCCTTGGCAGACGCCCAGGCTGCGGGTGAGTTGCCTGAATTCCAGATTGATGATGTGGGACTTGAGCGCCCACAGGACCCATCAAATGGAGACTGGTCTTCTACAGTTGCAATGCGTTCTGCAAAGCTGGCACACAAAGCTCCTCGTGATATCGCTGCAGCTCTTGTAGCTCATATTGCCAAAGATGCTCAGATTGAGCGTGTTGAGGTTGCAGGTCCTGGCTTTGTAAACTTTTATCTGTCAACCGCTGCGGGCAATGAGATTTTTAACACCGTTCGCAAGCAGGATGTAGATTTTGGTCGTTCTTCTTTTGGCGCTGGTCAAAAGGTCCAGGTAGAGTACGTTTCTGCAAACCCTGTTGGCCCTCTGCATATTGGTCATGGCCGCTGGGCAGCGCTGGGAGATTCTCTGAGCCGCATTCTTGCCTTCGCAGGCTATGAGGTTGAGCGCGAGTACTACGTCAACGATCATGGCTCTCAGATGGACGTATTTGGTCACTCTATTTCCAAGCGTTACCTGCAGCTCATTGACATTATGCAGAAGCGCGGCATTGACGCTGATGCAGCTGCGCAAGTGCTTGCAGAAGATCGCAACGCTTACGTCGCAGATGAAGATGACGCTCATCCAGAGCAGCATCCGTTTACTGACGAGTTCATTAACTCTCTTGGCGGCAATGCATACGCTGGAGATTACATTGTTGACCTGGGACTTTTCTTCCTCAAAAATGACGGAGAGGTCTGGGCAGACAAATCTGAAGATGAGCGCATGGCAGAGTTCCGCGAGCGCGGCTACAAGATGATGCTTGAGTCCATCAAAAATACCTGCCACAACGCCCGCGCTGACTTTGATGTTTGGTTCTCTGAGCGCTCTCTGTACGTTAAGGATGATCAGGGCAAAGACGCTGTTGACCGCGCGCTTGATGCTCTGGATAAGCTTGGCTACCTGTACCGTTCTGACGAGGGCGCACTGTTCTTCCGCTCTACTGATTTTGGTGACGATAAGGACCGTGTACTCATCAAAACAAATGGTGAGTATACCTATTTTGCTTCTGACGTTGCCTACCATTGGAATAAGTTCCAGCGTGTCGACCACGTTATTGATATTTGGGGAGCAGATCACCACGGATATATTCAGCGTGTTCGTTCTGCCGCAACAGCCCTTGGCTACCCAACTCAGTTTGAGGTTTTGCTTGGTCAGCTTGTTAACCTGCTCAGAAATGGTGTTGCCGTCAGAATGTCTAAGCGCAAGGGAACTGGTATCCATTTTGACGAGCTTCTCGCCGAGGTTGGTGTTGATGCAACACGCTATACCCTTGTTTCAAAGTCTTCCAACCAGATGATTGACTTTGACATTGAGCAGGTAAAGCGTCAGGATAGTTCTAATCCTGTGTATTATGTTCAGTATGCTCACGCTCGTATTTGTTCTATTTTGCGCCGCGCTGCTGGTGTTGACCTTGATGAGGCAAAGGCACTTGGTATGGACGCCGTTGTAGATAAGGCTATTGGTTCTGACGTTGATCTTGGACTGCTCTCTGATGCTGCTGAGCAGGCACTTGCTCGAAAGCTCTTTGAGTTCCCAGGTCTTGTTGAGGGTTGTGCTCGCGATAGGGCGCCATTCCGCATTACGCACTATATTGAAGAGCTTGCTGGTCAGTTCCACGCATTCTATACCGTTTGCCAGGTACTTCCTTCCGAAGGACGCCCACTGGACGCAGAGCTTTCTAAGGCTCGTCTTGCTGCGTGTGATGCAACTCGTCGCGTACTTGCAATTGCCCTTAATCTGATTGGCGTTTCTGCTCCTGAAGCAATGTAAATGATAGCTAACTATGTTGTTTTGTCATGATACCGTGCAAGTATTGAATACCTGCACGGTATCTTTAGTGAATTCCTCCAGATAATTTACACATTTCTGCGTTATGTAAAAACTTTTTTAATGTATAAAAGAGATAATAAAATTAATTTTTATTACTCAAATTTTATATTGCAGCATATAAAAGCCTATTTTGATGTCATATAAGCACCATTTTCTAACATATTTTTGACTAACTATTGTTTTGTCCCCACGTTAACACGTGTTTTTTAGGGGTATACTCATCATGCGAGCAAATAGTAAATGGTTCGGGCATAAGAGTGGAGGTCTCTATGGAACTTCGCGAGTACATGTCCATTCGCAGGTCTTACAACTTGGTTAGAAGAGTGGTGCCTGCTAACAGACGACTCACGTTTGAAGAGTTTGCTATTTTGTGTCGCCTCAATGTGAAGGGCGCCCCTGTTAAGACTTCAGAAATTGCCGAGTATCAGAGTGCTCTTCGTCCTACGATTACTCATCGTACCTCGCACCTGGCAAGGCTTGGTTTCATCAAGAGAGATGAAGGCGCCATTGATCGACGCAACGTAGTGTGTATCATCACAGAAAAGGGTGTAGAAGCAGTTGAGGAGCTGTCCAAGCTTACTTGTGTTCGTATTGCACCCGGCCAGGCGCTTTCACGTACTTCGTTTGAGCGTATAGTCATGTATGTTGACGCTATGGGAGCTCTGTATTGCAGGGCAGCAGATATGGTGCTTCTTGCAATTCTAGATTCTCCTAAAGACGCTCTTTCTATTACAGAGATTGTTGACGCGCTTGGTCTTTTGCAGCCAACGGTTTCTATGTCTCTTACTGCTTTGGCAGAAAGTGGCCTGGTACAGCGTAAACATGACGATGCTCTTTCAAGAAGAGTAACTATGGTTAAGCTCACGCCTCAAGGCAAGACGTATATCAAAGAAATTGTTCAGCAAATTGAAGACATTATTGTTAAAAGAAAGAGCCGTACAGCTGTTTAAATGATTTATGCAGATTAAAGAAATCTAGAAGATGGGTTTCTCGAGGTTTAAGGGTTAGTGGTTATAAATCCCCATTTGCCCGTTTTATGGTGAATTTTATTTTTTTCATCATAAGGCGGGCATTTTCGTGGTATATTCCTTTTGGATTTGCACCTATTTGATTTTGTTTGTTATCCTTTCATCATATTTCTCACGTATTTTTACAGATTATTTTGATGAGCAAACAGAGAGGTTTGTACATGTCGGACGAAACATCTTCGGTCCAAAATGATTCTTTAAATAATGTAGAAAATACTCCAGCACCACGTAGACGTGGTAGACCTCGTAAGAGTGAAAATAGTAATTCAGAAAATTCAACTTCAGAAAATACCAATTCTGAGACAACTGAAGAAAAGGCCTCTAATTCATCTGCTGCAAAGCGTCGTCGCGGTCGTCCAACTAAAAAAGAGACCGAGGCTCGTCGTGCAGTAGAGGCAGTTATGGCTGAGGCTTTAAATGCAGCTGGCATTGCAGAGCCTCCTAAACGTCGTCGTGGCCGTCCAAGCAAAGAAGAGATGGAGGAGCGTGCTTTACAGGAGCAGACTCTTGAGGCTCTTCAGGCAGAGGTCCTGGCTCAGGTCCAGGCAGGCGGCAAGGTTTCTTCTGACGTTGTAGACACTGATCGCCTTACCAAGATTGTTCAGGACGCAACTCAGCCTTCTGCGGAGGTAACTCCTGCTCCTGCCTTCACTAAAGCAGAGGCAGAGGGTGCAGCTGGCCAGAATGACAATGCGGCTCAGAAGAACTTTGCTGAAGAGCAGGGTAGTGTTGAGCAGCAGGATGGTGCAGCTCAGGAGCAGACTTCTGGTGCAGAGGCAGATTCCGAGGTAGCTCCAGCAGAGCGTCCAGGACGTTCTCGTACGGGTGCAGCGCGTCGTCGGCATCGTAATGCTGAGCCAAAAGAAGCGGCTCAGGAGGGCGAGAAGACACAAGAAAACGCACACACCAACAACCAGGAGCGTCCTTCTCGCGATCGTAGACAAAATAACCAGCGCAACAAGAATCGCAAGCAGGGTCAGGCGAGCGAGCCTTCGCTTTCCAAAGAGGCACTGCAAGAGATGAAGCTTTCTGAGCTTCGTGCTAAAGCAACTGAGCTGGGCATTGAGTACGCAGGCGTTCATAAGTCTGATTTGATTGAGCTTGTATACGCCGCATCTGCAGCTGCTGAGGGTTTTAAGACCGTTGAGGGTATTCTTCAGATTAGCAATGAAGGCTACGGCTGGATTCGTACAGGCAATTACATGGAAGGCGATGACGACGCCTTTGTTCACCAGCAGATTATTAGAAATCTTGGCTTGCGTCCGGGCGATAGCGTCTTGGGCATGGTTGGACCTGCTCGTGTAAACAGTAAGTATCCACCACTGCTCAAGGTTACCCAGGTTAACGGTGGGGAAGTTGAGGGTCTTAAGGACCGCCCTCGCTTCAAAGATCTGACTCCGATTTTCCCAGATCAGCCTCTTACTATGGAGCACGGTAAAGACTCTATTACGGGTCGTGCAATTGATTTGGTGGCTCCTATTGGTAAGGGTCAGCGCGGTTTGATTGTCTCGCCTCCAAAAGCAGGTAAGACCACCATTTTGAAGCGCATTTGTCAGTCTATTACCACTAACAATCCTGAGGTTCACCTCTTCTGCCTCTTGGTAGACGAGCGCCCTGAGGAAGTTACGGATATGGAACGCTCCATCAAGGGTACCGTTGTTGCTTCAACTTTTGATATGCCAGCAGAGAATCACACGGTTGTCTCCGAGCTTGTCATTGAGCGAGCAAAGCGTCTGGTTGAGATGGGCCAGGACGTTGTGGTTATCTTGGATTCCATCACACGTCTTGCTCGTGCGTACAACCTGGCTATTCCTGCTTCTGGCCGTATTCTTTCTGGTGGTGTTGACTCTGCAGCTCTGTACCCACCAAAGAAGTTCTTGGGTGCAGCTCGAAACATCGAGAACGGCGGCTCACTTACTATCATTGCATCTGCCCTGGTAGATACAGGCTCCAAGATGGATGAGGTTATCTTCGAGGAGTTCAAGGGCACCGGTAACATGGAGCTCAAGCTTGATCGAGACCTGGCAGATCGCCGTATCTTCCCAGCTATTGATCCTGTTTCTTCTGGTACTCGTAATGAGGATCTGCTTATTAAGCCAGAGCTTCAGCCTATGGTTTGGGGCGTTCGCCGTATTCTTGCAGGCTTTAATAACACCGAGCGTGCAACTACTGCTCTTATCAGTGGTCTTAAGCAGACCGATAATAACCAGGACTTCCTGATTAGATCTGCAAAGAAGGCTGCACAGTCTGACTATCCACAGAATTAGTCAGATTTAAAGATGACGTAAGAAGTGCTTTCCAGTTATTGCTGGGAGGCACTTCTTTTTTCTCGCCAATTTTGTTGAATAACTGCCAAAGAATTATGAAAAAGTTTTAAAAACGCTGTAAAAAATAATGAATTACGCTATAGTTATTTCTAACAGCACAATTATGTGTTGCAGCGGATTACACAAAGATGAAATGAAGCCCACCCGTTGCTCACGTCGCCCGTATTGGGTTTAGTAGCATATGCAAATTTAGCGTGTGTCTTCATACATCTTCTTAGTGTTTGTAGGGGGGAGTTTGTATGACAGAAGGTAGGAATCCGGCAGTAGTCGCCGGCCTGCTCAGTGGACTGGTTCTGGTAGCAGAGCCAGCATCTGCGTATGCCCTTACCGCTAATGAAATTCGTCAAACGCCTCTTGGTGCAATCTTTACGGGCATCGGAGTGGGACTTGCTGCGGTTGCAGTCATTTCTGGTGCGGCCTTGGTAGTCTCTCGCTCGATAAATCGTGGCGAGAAAACCGATGAGGTAGAAGCAAAGAACCAATCAGCTGAAACGTTCCAGAGCTCAGATGAGGCTCTATCTTCAAAGCAAGTCTCAGCTGCATCGAACTTCTCGCCAGAAGAGAGCATTGTGATCCCGCTGGACTCTTCAAGACGCTCGATTGCTGCGTACAAGCCAAAGCACATGAGGGCTTCTCAGTGGGATATGACTGGTTCCATCCGCGTTCAGTCTACTGAGCTACCTGCAAAGAAGTCGCAGGCTGTAAGTACGGCTACTGAGGGCGTTCTTCCAGTTCGTGCAAAGAAGGCTCCTGCACACTCTACAAACGACTACGCCCAGATTGCAGAGAACTACACCAAGCTTTTGAGCTGGCGTGAGCGCACTGTTGCACGCGCAAAGGGTGCTGCGGCGGTACTTCTAGAGCGCCTGGGACAAGATCCTATGGATGGCCTGCCTATTATCGAGCGTGCTGACGGAACAGTTGGTGATGTTGGTACAGCTTGGTGGACTAAGGCTGTAGGCGAAGAGTCCATTACGCGCGATTTTGGTATTGCTGAGATTGGCGCCGAGGCTATTCCTGAAGACTTTACCAACCATGCTGCTGATATTTCTAGCCGCATCTCTTACGTTGACCAGGGAGTTTTCCCTGAGAAGCGTACGATTGACGAGCTTGAGCATGCTGATGAGTGGACGCTTGCGCTGGCTGCAATGGACGAGCATCTGGCTCGCCATGATCAGCAGCAGATGCGCAAGTATCATCTCGTGCAGCTGCCGCTCATTGGTCAGGTTGCTGTTGAGGCTGAAGTTGCAAGCCCAGTGGAGTTGTCGGGTGTAAAACCTGCCGCATCTCACAAGGTTACCGCAGCTCATATGCGTCCTTCTCGCGAGCCAAACTACGCTGGTGTGATTGCACAATCAACCGCAATGCCGCTGGTCAAGGCCACAAATGATACGTCGTCACATGTTCAGGACATCTTTGACGCGGTTGAGCGTGAGATGGCGGCTGAGCTTCAGGCGGCTGACGAGAGACCAACGCGCGAGTTGCTTCGCCTCATTGAGGGTGGCACCAGCAAGATGAAGAAGATTTCTTCGCTTGATCTTGGCGAGAAGACCAGCTCCGATAAGGTCTCTTACAAACCTCGTCACTTTGCAGGTGAGCTTCCGCTGGTACGTGAGGCGTAAGGAGCGCACGTAGGCCTGCTGCAGGGCAGTCAGAAGGCAACTGCGCAATCGTCACGCAAGTCCGGGACTCGTAGAAACATCCGGTTTCTCTAAAATTATTTCAAGTTAGATAACATTTTTTGGCTGTGGTTCTTTTTTAAGAACTGCAGCCATATTGTGTTGTGTCACATATTCAACGCTATGGAGAAAAGGAGATGAATATGGCACATAAGCTTACGCGACGACGCTTTTTGGAGGTGGCCGGGACCATTGCGGGGTCGTTTGCTCTAGCAGGCTGTTCGCCAAAGAACCAAGACCCTAACTCCATTTACGTTGGCGTGATGGGACCGTATACCGGCGACGTTGCTCAGTATGGCCTTGCTGTGCGCAGTGGCGTTCTTTTGTACCTCAAGGAGTTTAACAAAAAGGGAGGCGTAAACGGACGCCAGATTGTTCCTATTGTTGAGGACGAGAAAGGCGATGCAACTGAAGCCATTCTTGTTTACAACAAACTTCTTGATGAGAATGTCTGTGCAATCCTTGGAGACGTTACCTCAACGCCAACCATTGCTTTGGCACAGAAATCGGTTCTGGACAACATTCCTTGCGTAACGGCATCTGCAACTGCAGAAGATGTCGTAACCCACGGAGATAATATGTTCCGCGCTACTGTTACCGACCCATTCCAAGGTGTTGTTCTTGCAGAGTTTGCTAAAAAGCAGGGTTACCAGCGTGTGGGAACTATCTTCAATTCTGGCGGCGATTATGAGATTGGCGTAAATAACGCTTTTGTTCAGAGGGCTCGTGAACTAGGCATTGAAGTTGTGTCTCAACAGGGTTACCCAACGGGAGCTGTTGACTTTAACGCTCAGCTTACCAGCATTATTGGACTTGATCCTGATGCCATCTTGGCTCCAAACTATTACCAGGATAACGGCAAGATTGTGACACAGGCTCGTCAGCTTGGCTGCAAGAAGCCTTTTATGGGCGCAGATGGTTGGGCAGGCATTATTGGCGGCGAGCAGGATTATGCTTCTGCTGATGACCTTGAAGGATGCTTCTATTGCTCTGCATTTGTTGCTTCAAACCCAGATGAAAAAGTTCAGCATTTTGTTAAGGCTTACACCGAGGAATACGGTGAGGCTCCAACTAACTTCTGCTCTTTGGGCTATGACGCAGCAATGATTCTTTGCTCTGCTCTTAAGGTTGCCGAGAAACGCGGTTATACCTACAACTCCAATGAGCATAGGCAGGCAATCATTGACGCTATTGCATCTGGTGTGGTCGAAGGTGTTACTGGAACCCTTTCATATCAGGGAACAGGTGACCCAGTGAAGTCCACCTTGATCATTACCTTTAAAGATGGCAAAGAGTCCATCTATGACACGATCAATCCTTCATAGAAAAGAGAACCTCAGATGTTTTTGACTCAGGTGCTCAATGGACTTCAATTGGGCAGTATTTACGCACTGGTGGCGCTTGGTTACACAATGGTGTACGGCATCATCTTGCTTCTTAACTTTGCGCATGGTGACATCATCATGTTTGGCTCCTACGTTGCATGGATTGCACTTGTTCAGTTAGGACTCAATCCTGCAATCGCCGTTCTTCTCGCCATTTTTGGCTGTGTTGTGCTTGGCGTCCTTATCGATAAGGTTGCTTACGCACCATTGAGAGAGGCTCCAAGGCTTTCTATTCTGATTACTGCAATTGGTGTTTCTTACCTGCTTGAGAATGGCGTTCAGCTGCTTCTTGGTGCTGACGCTAAGGTTGTTCCAAGCATCATTGATCTGGGAACCGTGCAGGTATTTGGCTCAACGCTTTCTGGCACCGCTCTTCTGACTGTTGCTGTCACTATTGTGGCAACCGTTGTTCTGACTCTTTTGGTTCAGAAGACTCGTCTTGGTAAGGCAATGCGTGCTGTTTCCGAGGATATGGGCGCTGCCCGCTTGATGGGTGTCAACGTCAATAGCACTATTAGCTTTACCTTTGCAGTTGGTTCTGCACTGGCTGGTATTGCAGCTATTCTGTACTCTATGGCATACCAGCAGGTTTCTCCTACCATGGGCGTCATGCTGGGCACCAAAGCATTTGTTGCAGCAGTTCTCGGCGGTATTGGATCCATTCCTGGAGCAGTTATTGGCGGTCTTATTGTTGGCTTCTCCGAGGTCTTTGTCGCTGCCTTTGGTCTATCTGTCTGGCAGGATGCAGTAGTCTTCTTACTCTTGATTCTTGTTCTTATTGTTAAACCAACTGGTTTGCTTGGTCGACCAGTTACCGAGAAAGTGTAAGGAGGCTCACATGACTAAAATGTATCCACGCGATAATAACCACAATCCAGTAATTGTCACTGGTTTTGGAGGAAAAGATGGTCAGCGTCGTGAGCTTACTATGCCCGCTCGCTATGCCATCAATGCAATTCTTGTTGCGCTCTTTGTCTTTGGCGGAAATTTACTGGTAGGAGAGGGTCTTATTTCTCGCTATCAGACCGTTGTTTTTGAACAAATTGGCGTTTATGTTTTGATGACTGTTTCTCTGAACATTGTTACCGGTTATCTGGGACAGCTTCCTCTGGGTCACGCTGGCTTCATGTCCATTGGTGGTTATGCCTGCGCTATCTTTATCATTCGTATGATGCCACTCTTTGGTCTGGACGCTCAGTCCATGGCCTCAGGCTCTACACCTGCAGTTATTCTTTTTGTTGTGGGCCTTTTGTTTGGCGGCATTTGCGCCGCTCTGATGGGTGTAGTTATTGGTATTCCAGCGCTTCGTCTTCGCGGTGATTACCTGGCCATCATTACTCTGGGTTTTGCAGAGATCATTCGTGTTGTCCTGGTAAACATTGACTCTGCTCTTGGCTTTAAACTTACTGGTGGCGCATCGGGTCTGACTGGTATTCCTGCTTATACGGGTTATCTGAATACTGCCATTGTGGTTTCACTTGCTATCTTTGCTATTCACACTCTGATGAAGTCTAGGCATGGCCGCGCTATTCTCGCCATTCGTGATAACGAGATTGCTGCAGAGGCATCAGGCGTTAACACCACCTACTACAAGACCCTCGCTTTTGTTTTCTCCGCATTCCTTGCTGGAATTGCTGGCGGCCTCTACGCAGGCTGCATCGGCGTTATGGCACCAGCTAAGTTTGGCTTCATGAAGTCTGTTGAGATTTTGGTTATGGTTGTTTTGGGCGGCATGGGTTCTATGTTTGGTTCTGTTGTGTCTGCAACTGTCCTGACCGTGCTTCCAGAGGCTCTTCGAGCCTTTGCTGACTACCGTATGGTTGCCTATGCAATCGTATTGATTCTGGTCATGATCTTTAGGCCAGAGGGTCTGTTTGGCTCTTATGATTTCTCGCTGTCTCGCATCATCGAGCGAGTCATGAACAGGGATTTCCCTTGGAACAAAGATGACTCGGATGAGCAGACAGACGTGCAGGTAGAAGCCTCAACTGATTCGAAGGAGGCGTAAGAGTAATGGCAACTAAAAGCGCTACAAAACTTATTAGACAAGAGTCTCCTAACCTCATTCCTGAGCGAGACCTTGGTGCAATTCCAGTTCTTCAAGCTGAGCACTTGGGCATTGATTTTGGCGGTTTGACTGCTGTTAATGACTTCAACATTGCTCTTGGTCCTACCGAGATTTCTGGCATTATTGGTCCAAACGGTGCAGGTAAAACAACTGTCTTCAACTTGCTTACCTGTGTCTATAAGCCAACACGCGGTTCTGTCATGATTGACGGCTATGATCTTGCTGGTAAGAGCGTTGTTGAGGCAAATCATATGGGTATTGCTCGAACCTTCCAGAACATTCGCCTGTTCAACAACATGACTGTTATGGAGAATATCCAGGTTGGCCAGGGTAGTCACATGACATCTCACTTCTTTGAGGATGTCTTCCGCCTTCCATCTCACTGGAAGCAGGAAAAAGAGAGCGCTGATAACGCTCGCGAGCTGCTGCGCATTTTTGGCATGGAGAATCTTGCAAATACCCTTGCAGGCAACCTGCCTTATGGTGCTCAGCGTAAGCTTGAGATTCTTCGCGCTCTGGCAACGCAGCCTAAGATTTTGTTGCTCGACGAGCCAGCTGCTGGTATGAACCCAGCAGAGACTGACGAGCTTATGGAGAACGTCCTTAAGATTCGCGACGACTTCAAGATTGCCGTTCTTCTCATTGAGCACGACATGAAGTTTGTTATGGGTATCTGCGAGGGTTTGGCTGTTCTTGACCACGGCAACATCATTGCAAAAGGAACGCCAGAAGAGGTTCAGAACAATCCTCGCGTTATCGAGGCATATCTTGGAAAGCAGGAGGTGCGCTAATGGCCACTGATACTACAAATACCCAGGCAGCTGGCGCAGGAAAGACCCTGCTGTCCGTCAAGGATCTTAATGTTTCCTATGGCGCTATCCATGCAGTTCAGGGCATTTCTTTTGACATCCATGAGGGCGAGATTGTTACCCTTATTGGCGCAAATGGTGCAGGTAAATCAACTACACTGAACACCATTGCTGGCCTGGTAAAGCCAGATTCTGGCACCATTACACTTGGCGAGAAAAACCTTGTAGGTCAGCGCGCTCACAAGATTGTTGAGGCTGGCCTGGCACTGTGTCCTGAGGGTCGCCGTGTGTTTTCTCGCATGAGTGTTGCTGAAAACCTCGAGATGGGCGGCTATACGCAGCCCGATTCCCAGAACGCTAAGACCGTCAAGATGGTCTACGAGCATTTTCCACGTCTTCGTGAGCGCAAGAATCAGCTGGCAGGAACGCTGTCTGGCGGCGAGCAACAGATGCTTGCCATGGGTCGTGCTCTGATGAGCAGGCCAAAGCTTTTGATGCTCGACGAGCCTTCCATGGGTCTGGCGCCTATTCTGATTGAGGAGATCTTCCAGATCATTCGTCAACTTGGCGATGCGGGAACCACTATTTTGCTGGTCGAGCAGAACGCTAATATGGCACTTAAGGTTGCTGACCGTGCATACGTTCTTGAGCTTGGTAAGGTTGCTAAGCACGGAACTGGCCAGGAGCTTCTCCACGACGATGACGTTCGTAAGGCTTACCTTGGCGCATAATCGCAGCTTACAGTAAACGCACCACTGCGCTAAATGCGTCTCATCGGTTGACGTGCCACAGCGATGAACGCGTGACTGCGGAAAACGTGACTTAAACAACAACTCGGCTCCCACACAACGTAGGAGCCGGGTTTTGGATCAAAATTGGGTTTCTCGACACATAATTAGTGTACTTTTGGATTAATTGAGCTTCAAAAATCTACATTCAGCAGTGTGGCGCACATAATAGCATCGGTTTTGGACTAGATATAGGTACTTGGCGAGAAAAACGCGCTGCTCAGCGGCCGAGAAACCCGAACACTCGTAACCGTAGTTCTACCCGAGCATTCGAACCGCGCTCGTAACCGCGCCTGTACCCGCACTTGTGTACGCGCCCGAACCGCGCTCGTAACTGCGTTCGTAGCCACCCGCCGCGTGGTGCTCGCAAACGCTACGTTAGATTTCGTCGAAAGTGTTGTGGTGTTGCTGACCATCGTCCAAGGTGAGGACGGTACCCAGAAGCGCTGGCTCAAGAATCTGAATCCAGAGATCGCCTCTGACTTGCTTGGCATTCTCGGCAACCGCTCGCGCAGTAACGGGGGAATCGCAGATTGCAACCATAGTGGCGCCCGAACCAGAAATGACAAACGTGCATGCTCGAGCAAGCTTTGCAACTTGCTTGAGCTCCTCGAAATCAGGGATGAGCTCTTTGCGATACGGCTCGTGCAGCTTATCGTTGCATGCCGCTGCTAACAGTCCACCGTTTCCTGTTTCAAGTGCGTGAGTAACAGCAACGGTACGTCCCATCTGGTAAACGGCCGTTTCAAGTGAGACTTCCTGCGGAACTACCTTGCGGGCATCCTCAGTGTTGACGGTGTAAGGAGGCGCAATCGCAACAAAAGAAAGTCCGCGTGCTACCAGCCTTCGAGTGCAAATGGTATGCCCACCCTCAACAAATGACGAGGTCAGGCCACCGTAAATTGCAGGAGCAACGTTATCGGGATGGCCCTCAAAATGGCAGGCAAAGTCGAGCGCGCGTTCAGGATCCCAGCCGCTGTGAGACTCGGTCATTGCGGCCGCAATGCCTGCAATAACGCAGGTAGAGCTTGAGCCTAGACCGCCAGAAAGCGGAATAGGAGAGTCAATGGTGATGTGCTTAGGAGTAGGCTCTTCGCCCAGCTTTTCGCAGGCTCGAACATAAGACGTCCATACAAGGTTGTCGTCGTTTCTGAACTGCTCGGGACAGCCGTCAATGATGAGCGTAGGAGATTCCCTAAACGTAATTTTTGCGCGCAGGTTAAATGCAAGGCCCAGTGTATCGTAGCCGACGCCAATGTTTGCAGAGGTAGCAGGTACAGAAACGGTCAAGATGGTGTTGTCGAGCATGTAGAACCTGCTTTCTCAGAGTCTAACAAGCAAAAAATACGCCCGCATGCTTCAGAAACGTATGAAGCAAGCTGTTCCTTCTCGCGAACGTCAGTATGAATGATAACGTTATCATTCAGCGATGAAAGCTGGATTGGCGGATTAGTGCACGTGATTTCGGCGAGCGTATGCATGCACGCAAAGTCGTCCAGGCCAGCGGTCGAGTGGCCCAGCGCGGCAAGCACGTCGGACGAGAACTTATACGGGCTTGCAGTGGACAGACAAACGCGCACGTTACCCGCCTGGCGAGAAACCCTGTCAAGCACGTGCTTTGCGACGGCTGTGTGAGGATCAATCAGCACACGACAATTCTCCCAGGTAGAACGGATAGTCTTACGCGTCTGGTCATCGGTGGCAAAGCCAGCGTCAAAGGTTTCGCGAATGGCGTCCATCACCTGAGCAGGTACCGTGTAGATACCCTTGGTTACTAGCTGGTTCATCAGATAGCTGACAAGCTCGGTGTCTTTGCTAGATGCAAGATAGAGGAGTCGTTCAAGGTTTGATGAAACCAGAATGTCCATCGATGGCGAGATAGTCTTTTCAAATGCACGTCTACGATCGTAGATGCCTGTTTCCAAGAAATCGGTCAGCACCTTATTGCTGTTAGAAGCCACAATGAGGCGATCGACAGGAAGTCCCATTTCTTTTGCAAAGTAACCTGCAAGGACGTCGCCAAAGTTACCAGTTGGAACACAGAAAGTAATCTTTTGACCCTGGGTGATGGCGCCCTTGGCAACAAGCTGGGCATAGGCGTCAAAGTAGTAGGTTACCTGTGGAGCCAAACGACCAATATTGATTGAGTTTGCGCTGGAAAGTACGGTTCCCTTACCGGCCAACTCATGTGCCAACTCCTTGTTAGCAAAGATTGCCTTAGCGGCGTTTTGAGCGTCGTCAAAATTGCCTTTAACAGCGCAAACAGCCACGTTAGAGCCTTTTTGAGTTACCATCTGCAGGCGTTGAATATCAGAAACTTTGCCTTCTGGATAAAAGACGGTAATGCCCATGCCAGGAACATCCTTGAAGCCTTCAAGTGCAGCTTTGCCAGTGTCTCCAGAAGTTGCGGTTACAATCATGATGTTCTTGCCAGGTGTATCGGCGGCATCAGCTGTGCCAGCATTGCCTGCGGAGCCAGCCGCGTCCGCGTCCTCGCGAGCAACGCTCATCAAGCGGGGGAGCATCTGAAGTGCAACGTCTTTGAAGGCAGAGGTTGGACCGTGGAAGAGCTCCAATAGCCAGTCTTCTCCAATGGCAGAGACAGGCGTGATTGCCTGGGTATCCCACTGAGAGCCATATGCGCCCTCAATACAGCGAGTCAACTCTTCAGCAGAGTAGTCATCCAGCAGAGCGGAAAGCACGTCGAAAGCTATAGACTTAAAGCCCTGCGAACAAACCTTTGCAAGATCGAGGGGTTTCTCGTCAATAGAATCTTGTATGTAAAGGCCGCCGTCGGGAGCAATTCCCTGCAAAATGGCCTGTTTAGCCAAGACGGTATGGTCAGAGCTTCTTGTGCTGTGATATGCGACGGCCATGAAACCACCAATCTTTAGAACGTTCCGCGTTTTGCGCGTCATGTGTTGTGCGTGCGCAAATTGCGCGAGCCGCGTGTTGCGTTTCTATTATTTTAACAGTGAGAAGTAAATGTCGCTTGTAACATAGAATTGTTCATAGCATTATGAAGACGAGAAAAACTGTCGATTAGATTCTGTCTAGGTTTTTGGTAGTTTTTGTCTATGAGATTGTTATCAGTGCAGTCACCTTTGCGTGCGGTTGTCCTTGCTCCGCAATTACCTTTGCTGGCAATTGGTTTTCTCGTAAAACGACTGCTAGATTTGGAGTTATATGCAAAACGTTGCCCTACTTGGATTTGGAACGGTTGGTGCTTCAGTTGCGCGCATTCTTGATGAGCGCGTTTCTGACGTTAATCTGACGTCCATCTTGGTTAGAGCTGGTAAAGAGCACGTTGACCCTCGTGCAATGTCTGATTTTGATGCGCTCTTGTCTGACCCTGCGCTCGATACAGTTGTTGAGTGCATGGGTGGCCTCTCGCCAGCCTATGAATACATCAAAGCTGCGCTGGCTGCTAAGAAAAATGTAGTCACCTCAAATAAAGCCGTGGTATCTGCTCATTTTGAGAAGTTTATGACCCTTGCCGCTGAAGCGGGAGTCAACTTTAAGATTGAAGCTTGCGTGTGTGGCGGTATTCCTTGGATTGCTGGAATTCAGAAAGTTCGTCGTATTGACGAGATTTCTGCGTTCTGGGGAATCATGAATGGAACCACCAACTACATTGTCTATTCCATGCTCAAAGACGGAACGGACTTTGCCGAGGTTTTGAGCAAGGCTCAGGAATTGGGTTACGCTGAGCGAGACCCGTCAAGCGATATCGACGGTATTGATGTTCGCTCTAAGACAATGATTTCTGCATCCATTGCCTTCGACGTAATCTGCACAGACCAGATTCCTATGTCTGGTATCAGAAACTTAACTAAGCGCGATCTTGCCATGTTTGGCAGTCACGATATGACTATCAAGCTTTTTGGACGAGGTGTCTCCAATGGATTATCGTATGCGGTAGCAGTTGAGCCAGTTGCTGTGCCGCTTTCAACCATTGAGGCCAACGTTCCAACTAACTTTAACGTTGCTACCGCTGTGGGAAACACCATTGGTGAGCTCAAGTTTTATGGTCAAGGCGCTGGTGGCGATCCAACGGCAAATGCCGTCGTGCAGGATATTATTGACTGTTCCAGCGCTCCAGCTGGAATCCAGCAGACCTTCTCGTCTGATCTTTCGTATAATCCAGAGCTACTTGTTTCCGACTATGTGTTTAGGACACAGGCCAATATTTCAGGCGGTACGTTCTGGGAGCCGGGTGCTCAGTTGGTTAAAAATCTAAGTGCCGAGAAGGCCCGCGAACGTTTAACCAACGCACTTTCGCAAGATCCTACAACCTTTATGGCTGCACTTGAAAAGAGGAATTAGAAATGATCAAAATTGCAAAATTTGGCGGCTCAAGTGTTGCTTCTGCAGAGCAGTTCAAAAAAATTAAAGCTATTGTTGAGGCTGACCCTGATAGACGCTTTATTGTCTCGTCTGCAGCGGGAAAGCGTCATTCAACCGACAATAAGATTACCGACCTTCTGCTGCTGGTAAATGCTCATATTGAGTATCACGTTGACTGCACTTCTTTGCTTGCAGATATCGAAGCTCGCTTTGTGGAGATTGCTGACAAGCTAGGAGTTGCATGGCCTGTCGCCGAAGAGTTTGAGAAGTTTGCTTCAAACATCAAGTCCTTCTCGCCAGAGTATGTAGTAAGTAGAGGCGAGTGGTTTACCTGCCAGATTCTTGCTGAGTATCTTGGACTGCCATTTGTTGATGCTGCTGACGTTATGCTGTTCCATCATGATGGCACCATTGATATGGAGCGCACTGCTTCTAGACTCAAAGAGGTTGTTACTCGCAGCGGCTCGTTTGTGCTGCCTGGCTTCTATGGTGCTACCGTTGACGGCGCAATTAAGCTGTTCCAGCGCGGTGGCGGAGATATTACCGGTGCCATTGTTGCTCGCTGCCTAGATGCTGATTTGTATGAGAACTGGACTGACGTTTCTGGCTTCCTTTCTGCGGATCCTCGCATTGTTCAGAATCCACGCGCTATTGGCCGCATTACCTTTGACGAGATGCGCGAGCTTTCTTACATGGGCGCTTCCGTTCTTCAGGAAGAGGCAATTTTCCCCGTTCGCGAGGCAAACATTCCAATTCAGATTAAGAATACTAACCGTCCAGAAGATACAGGTACGGTTATCCGTGAGACCGCAGATGGCGATACAAACGAGCATTTGATTACAGGTATTGCAGGTAAGAAGGACTTCCTGGCTATTCACGTCAAGAAGGCTCACATGTCCAACGAAGTTGGCGTCATCAGCCGTGCACTCAATATTGTTGAGCGCTACGGCGTCTCTGTTGAGCACATTCCAACAGGCGTTGATTCGTTTGGTAT
The DNA here is from genome assembly GCA_937997345.1 of uncultured Atopobium sp. Taxonomy (GTDB): domain Bacteria; phylum Actinomycetota; class Coriobacteriia; order Coriobacteriales; family Atopobiaceae; genus Lancefieldella. The sequence continues at coordinate 156,133 of CALKTD010000010.1, forward strand.
CGTGGTAAATGCCTCCGACGTAAAGGATACGGTTTATTCCATCATTAGCGATATTCGTCGCGAGATTGAGCCTGATGACATTACGATGGTAGACCGTTTAGCTCTTGTTTCTGTTGTTGGTCGTAATATGTTTAGACGTTCCGGTACCTCTGGTAAGATCTTTGGCGCGCTGGGCAACGCTGGCGTCAACATTCGCATGATTACGCAGAGCTCGGAAGAGATTAGTATTATTGTGGGCGTCGATAATGCCGACTTTGATCGCACAATTGGCGTCATTTATAACGGATTTGTTCGTGACGAAATGGTTTCGAGGTAACTATGACTTTTGATCCAAACGGTAAGGTCGTTGCAATTCTTGGTGCTACCGGCGTTGTTGGTGCCCAGATGATGCAGTGCCTTGAAGAGCGTAATTTTCCTATCAAGGAGTTGGTGCTTCTGGCATCCGCTCGAAGCGCCGGTAAAACTATCGAATTTGCTGGTCAGCAGGTTGTAATCCGAGAAGCAACTTCAGATGCTTTTGAAGGCGTAGATATTGTTCTTGGCGCAGCTGGTGACGAGCAGGCAAAAGAACTGCTCCCTGAGGCAGTTAAGCGTGGCTGCGTCTGTGTTGACAACTCCCATGCATTCAGAATGGACCCGAACGTTCCGCTGGTAATTCCAGAGATTAACGCTGAGGACATCAAGAACCACAACGGCATCATCTCTAATCCAAACTGTGCAACCATTATTGGCTTGGTACCTCTGTATCCTTTGCATAAGGCAGCAGGTGCAAAGCGTATTATTGCTTCTACCTATCAGGCCGCATCAGGCGCTGGCCTTCCTGGTCTCACCAGCTTAAAGAATCAGATGGCAGACGTTGTTGCAGGTAGGGAAGTAACCGAGACCGCTCCTTTTGCATACCAGCTGGCAGTCAACCTGATTCCACAGATTGGCGGCTTTGACGAGGTTGGATACACCTCTGAGGAAATGAAGATGCAAAACGAGGGCCGCAAGATTATGCACCTTCCTGAGCTGCGCGTTAACTGTACCTGCGTCCGAGTTCCAACGATGCGCTCACACTCTGAGTCCATCACTGTTGAGTTTGAGCGTCCTTTGAGTCCGGATGAGGCTCGCGCAATTCTTAAGAATGCTCCAGGCATCAAGGTTGTGGATAATCCAGCAGAGCTTCAGTACCCAATGCCTCTTGATACTTCCGACCAGGACCTCATCTACGTTGGTCGCATTCGCAAGGATCTTTCTGCTGATAAGGACACTAACGCGCTTACGTTCTTCTGCTGTGGCGACCAGATTAGAAAGGGCGCTGCAACTAACGCTGTCCAGATTGCAGAGTACCTGCTGTAATCCGGAGCGTAGTTGTGCTTATGGCAGTGCACATAATTGCACGCTGAGCGCAAGTGCAATTGCGTGTGTACACTCAACGTATGCACACCCAACACAGCACCACATTTTTGTTGACCAAGTACCCGTTCGATTCTATTTCGTGGAATTGAACGGGTATTTTTGTGCGTAAGAGTGGGATTTTTAGCGATAGAGTGCCATTCGGCGGCAAAATGGTAAAAAATGCGTTTAGTTGGAGTATCCAAAAATGCTTGGTTTCTATGCAAGCTATCTACCAGCAATTTTACGTGGACAAAATTTCAGAAATTATCACAAAATTTCTGAACTGGGAAAACGTAAGCGCCAAAACTCCGAAGTCCAAAAATAAACTCCAACTAAAAGGATTTTTTACCCAAAACAGTATCTCTAGTTAGACGTATCAATTTCTTGATTAGTTTTTCTGCATATTAGCCATTGTTTATGCACAAATCGCCCGTTGTCAGTTAATCGGACACAGAATCGCAATTTCTTTTACAGTAGCCATACAGTTTGGAGGCAAAATGGAGGCAGCCGATAAAAGTTTTAACAAAAAAGGTAGACGGCAAGCCATCTACCTGTAGTTTCTGGTGCCTCCTGCGCGATTCGAACGCGCGACCTGCGGTTTAGAAGACCGACGCTCTATCCAGCTGAGCTAAGGAGACGTATTGCGTCGTTTATTATAGCAATAAGGTTTGCAAATACGTTGCGCCATCAAAGGTTTTCTTATCAGATAAATGACAAAGGTAAAGAAAAGTAGCTACACTAAAAGTGGCTACACTGGATATAAGCTCACGGAAATGGAGACAGCATGTCTTACGATTTTGAATCTCGCGTTGATCGCGCTGGTACTGGTTCTAGAAAGTGGAACGTCATGTATGACGTGAATCCCGATGTAGCTCCTGGAATTCCGCCTTTTTCTGTTGCTGACATGGAATATCACACAGCCCCAGAAATTGTCGAGGGCCTCAAGGAATACATCAATGACGCAATCCTTGGCTATTCCGTGCCAACCAATCAGATGAAGCAGGCTGTGTGCAAGTGGATGAAGACTCGCCACAACTGGGACGTAAGGCCAGAGTGGTTGCTTAACTCTTCTGGCGTAGTACCTGCGCTTTTTGCGTCTGTTGCTGAGTTCACCAAGCCAGACGAGGGTGTCATTTTGTTTACTCCTGTCTACCATCCGTTCTACATGGCAGTTGAGGAGAATAACCGTGCACTGGTAGAGTGTCCGCTTGTCCTGTCAGAGGGTCCTCATTACGACATTGACTTTGATCTGTTTGAAAAGCTTGCTGCAGAGCCAAAGAACACCATGGTCATTCTGTGCTCGCCTCACAATCCAAGTGGTCGCGTGTGGACTAAAGAAGAGCTCACGCGTATCGCAGAGATTGCGGTTAAGCATAACCTTATTGTGGTTGCAGATGAAATCCACCACGACCTCATCATGCCAGGCTCTACGCATATCGTCTTTGAAACGCTCTCCGACGAGGTTGCGGCACGAACCATTACCTGCACTTCTGTGTCAAAGAGCTTTAATCTGGCTGGCACACAGTTCAGCAACATCGTTGTGAGTAACCCAGAGCTACGCAGCCGCCTTGAGAAGCGCCTGCAGGCACGAGAGACCACTTCCTGTAATCCAATCAGCTTCAAGGCCTGTGAGCTTGCTTACAGCAAGGGTGGGGCATGGCTGGACGCTTGTATCAAGGCTGTTGACGATAACCAGAAGCTGGTCCTGGACTTCTTTGCTACTAAGCATTCTCGTGTAAAACTTGCTCCCATCACCGGAACTTACCTTCAGTGGCTTGATTTCAGAGATCTTGACCTTACGCCAGAAGAGCTCGACCACCTTTTGCAGTTTGAGGCTCAGGTCTTTTTCACCGATGGTGTCTTCTTTGGCGAGGCTGCTCAAGGATTCAAGCGTTGGAATTTGGCAGCTCCTCGTGTGGAGATTGAAGAAGCACTGGATCGCCTGGACACAGCACTCACAGCCCACGGGTTTTAGGCACGGCTGCGAGCTCTAGGTTTGTAACGTTATGTAGCAGCTTAAATAGCGCATACAATTAGATGCGGAGAAGTTCGTTCTTCTCCGCATTTTGTTTGGCGAGAAACCCGGTAAACCAGCAGATTTCTAAGAAAATCAAAAAAGAGTTTGAAAAATCTGCGTTTCTCGCTTGCATCTTTTTCTGATTCTGTAATAATGATTTAGCCGCGTTTCATGAGGTGGCCAAATGGTGGGAGTAGCTCAGTTGGCAGAGCGACGGACTGTGGCTCCGTAGGTCGAGGGTTCGAGCCCCTTTTCCCACCCCATTTGAAACGTTAATTGGATCGTTA